>JAPKMR010000017.1 GCA_026645815.1 Anaerolineae bacterium
AAAAAATCACTCAAAGAAAGGTATTTGTATCATAATGGTTATTCGAACGCGGCGCCGAGTACGGCGCCGCGTTCGAATATTACTCTTCAGACTAAGCCAGGCAAATGTGCTACGGTCGTCGGACGCGCTCCTGCAAATGCCCTTATTTGCCGCTGCGAGGAATTCGCACTTGCGGCTTTTGTCCCTTATTGCGAGGGGGATGTGCCTTGTCATTCAGATTGCGATCTTGCTTCTGCACACGATCAAAGGTCGTGTGCTCTCGTTTTTTACGACTCATCTTCAACTCCTTCTATGTGGCGTGAGTGTGCCGCTATGCCGTACCGACCGCCTGGTAAACGCCATATTGCTGCTCCAGCGACCGGCGGAATTGCCGCGTGTACAGATCATAGTAAGCGCCGCGCTGCTGAATCAGTTCACGATGCGTGCCCACTTCCATGATATGCCCGTTCTGGATCACCAGAATGCGGTCCGCGCTCTTGATAGTCGAGAGACGATGCGCAATCACCACACTCGTGCGACCCGCCATCACCGCTGCCATTCCTTGCTGAATGTGCGCCTCGGTCAGTGTGTCCACCGAACTCGTCGCCTCATCCATGATGAGCACATCCGGGTCTGCCAGCACCGCTCGCGCCAGGCTGATGAGCTGCTTCTGTCCGACAGAGAGCAATACACCGCCCTCGCCCACCTGCTCCTCATAGCCATGCTCCATCTCAGAAATGAAATCGTGCGCACGCGCGATGCGCGCCGCCTCTTCCACCTCAGCATCCGTTGCATCAAGCCGTCCGTAGCGGATGTTCTCCCGCAACGTGCCGGAGAACAGGTGCGGAGTCTGCAGCACCATTCCAATGTGCGACTGAATCCCATGCTGGGTCAGCTCCGTATAGTCTTTACCATCAATCAGAATTCTCCCAGCAGTCGGTTCGTAGAAACGGCACAGCAGGTTGACGATAGTAGATTTGCCGCCGCCCGTCGGTCCGACAATGGCGATGTGCTCACCCGGCGCGATGTGCAGGTTGAAGTGCTCCAACACCGCCTTGCCAGCCTCGTAGTGAAAGCTCACATTCTCAAAGGCAATGCTGCCGCGAATGTTGCCCGGTTCTCCCGCCCCCTCACGGTCCAGCACATCAGGCTTCGAGTCAATGAGCGAGAACACCCGCTCCGCAGAAGCCACGCTGTGTTGCATCTCAGCATACACCCGCGCCAGGTCTTGCAGGGGCCACATCATGAACGTCAGGTAGGAAAGGAAAGCCTGAATCCCACCGATGGTCAGGCCTGCGATCCGTACCTGGAAACCACCGTACCAGATGATGGCGCCGACTCCCAATGCGCCGACCAGCTGCACCAACGGCAGAAACAGCGCCGAGAGCCATGCGACGCGGTAAGCGGCGCGGTACATGTTCGATGTCTTCTCCCCAAACTCGTTCAGGTTCTGCTTCTCGCGAACCAGCGCCTTCACCACGCGAACCCCGGAGATATTCTCGTTGTATGCTCCCGTGATAATCGAGTTCAACTTACGCATCTGACGGTATTCCGTGAGAATGCGCTTTTTGAAGTAGAAGGTGATCACACCCATGATGGGCAGAATCACGGCAACGACAAGCGCCAGTTTCCAGTTGATGATCGCCATGAAAATCATGGAGGTGATGATGTTCAACACCGCCCACGTCGAATCCACGATCCCCCAGGTCACCAGCTGCGCAATGCGCTCAGAGTCGGAGGTTACGCGCGACATGATCCAACCCACCGGCGTTCGGTCAAAGTACGAGAACGACAGTTCCTGTAAGTGATTGAAGGCTTTGCGACGCATATCATACTGCACTCGCTCGCCCAAGACGCCCGCCAAGTAGATGAAGACAAACACCGTTATCGCCTGCAACAGCGCCATCCCGCCATACATCGTCAGCAGCTGAAGCAGATGGGGCACGTTACCCACGGCGATGCCTTCGTCAATGATGCGCTTGCTCAGGTAGGTGAAGTACGAATCCATGATCGAGGTGCCGGCAATCATCACCACAAAGCCCACCACCCAGTGCCAGTAGGGCTTCACCTGTTCGAGAATGCGCAGCATCACTTTGCCGTTGAGCTGCGCCGTGAAATCTTGTTCTTGAAATTCATCGTAGTCAGACATTGTGTAACTCCAGTGTCAAAATTGGAAACTCCATAGCACCCTTCGGTTGATAGCGGCTGTTTAAACAGCCTCGCCACTTCTGGCTCGACCGAAGACCGGCGACCGGAAACCGTAGCGTTTAAGGCCATTGCAGTCGTCAGTCTCCGGTCTTCCGTCAATCAACCCTGATGTGCACCAGTAAGCGTGGCTCATGCTGCCAGCGCTACTTCTTTCTCCACTTCTTCTTCGATCCGCGCCTGAATCTGGTAAATCTCCCGGTAGAGACCATCCTCCTGGATGAGATCATCGTGCACGCCCTGCTGGACGATGCGCCCGCGGTCGAGCACCAGAATCCAATCCGCTCGCATCACCGTCTGAATGCGGTGTGCAATCACGAAGGTGGTCCGGTTCTCCATCAACCGCTCCAGGGCTGCCTCGATCTGCATTTCGGTATCGGTATCCACCGAAGATGTAGCGTCGTCCATCACCAGGATGCGCGGGTTCTTGAGCAACGTCCGGGCAATCGCCACACGCTGCCGCTGCCCGCCGGAAAGGGTGACGCCTTTCTCCCCAACGAGGGTGTCATAGCCCTGCGGGAAGGAGAGAATCACATCGTGAATCGCCGCTGCTTGTGCCGCCGCAATCACTTCGGCTTCCGTCACCTCGCGCCCGGTGCCATAGGCAATGTTGTCACGAATCGAGCGTGAGAACAGGAACGGTTCCTGCTCTACAATGCCGATCTGCTGCCGCAACAGCACACGCGAGTACTCAGTGAGTTCCTTACCATCCAGGGTGATGTGCCCACTCTGATAATCATAGAAACGCAGCAACAGGTTGACGATACTGGTCTTGCCCGAACCGGTCGAACCGAGCAACGCGATGGTCTGACCCGGCTCAACGCTGAAGGAGATATCGTGAAGCACCTCAACCAGCTTAGGCTCTGCCGACGGACCCTTGCCATTACCCTTGGAGGTGTCCTCTTGGGGTACTACGGGCTGATAGGCGAAACTTACATGGTCGAAGACCAGATTTCCTTGCATCAAGCTTTCCCCTGTGGGGGCAAGTCCACCTTCGATATCCTCACGGTCCTCGGCGATGATATCCGCCACACGTCCAAAGGAGACCAGACCTCGGGATACATCCACGATCAAGCGTCCCAGGTTGCGCAAGGGCCAGACGATCCAGATGATCATGCCGGTGATTGCCAGGTATGTGCCCAACGTGAGCTCGCCCCTTGCCGCCATCACCGCCCCCGTTCCGATCACGATCAGAGTCTGCGCCGAGCACAGAATATCAGAAAGGGGCCAGTAGAGCGAGTGCATCATGGTCAGCTTCTTGCCGCGCTTGTACTTCTCGTAGTTTTGCTCCTCGAACTTGTCAATCTCATAGCGCTGGCGGGCGAAAGCCTTCACCACGCGCACCCCCATCAGGTTTTCCTGAAGCGTCGTCGAAAGTGTGGCTTCCTGTTCCTGATAAGCTTCATACGCCTTTGATACACGCCCGAAGAAGAGATACGACATGATGATCACGGCGGGCATAACGATGATTGAAAGCCAGGCCAGGTTGCTGCTCAACCGCATCATCATGCTGAAGTTGATCGCAAAGAGCGCCACGATTCGACCGATGCCGATGGCTTGATCGGCATAGAAGCGCCGCACGGCGTCCACGTCCGAAGTCGCCCGCGAGATCAGCTCGCCAGTCTTGGCATGATCGTGATAGGTAAACGACAGCCGTTGAATGTGATCATAGAGATAGTTGCGCAAACGCAACGTGATACCCTCGGAGGCTCTGGCTGACCAGACGCCCCGCAGGTACGAAAACAACCCTTCTGCGCCGGCTAAGCCGACGAAGCCGAATGCCAACCAGGGCAACCACTCCAGGTGCATACCTTCGGTCAGCACGTCATCTACGACAACCTGCAAGAGCATGTAGGTAGCAGTTCGTGCTGCCGCCCCTAGCGCCACGCTGATCAACGCGCCCAGGTAAACCCAGTGATAGCCCGTCATCATGCGCCACAAGCCCACCGCGCGATTCTTGTTGACAGTCTGCTTCAGGTCAAAAGCCAGCTCTTTCATGGTTCGTTGTTCCAGTTTATCACTCGTTAGTTTCAGTTGTAGTGTGTCCTGTGCCATTGCCGTTGTTCTTCTCCTTCCCAGGGAGCAATCCCTGAGGACTTTCCCATACAGGTTTGCGATAGGTCACAAACTCTTTGACCGTGACAAAGCCCATGCTCTCATACAGCTGTCGGGCGCCGTTGGGGTTCTGGGCATCTACGCCCAATGCCGCCTCGGCCATTCCCTGTGCTTTGAGCACCTCAAAGCTGCGCGCGATCAATGCCCGTGCAAGCCCCAGTCTGCGCCAGGGACGACGTACACAGATGGTTTCCGTGTAGCCCCGCAGTCGCCCGAATACTGTATTCTCCCTATCATCAATGAAGTTGAGAATCATACCGGCTACTTCATCCCCAGCCCAGGCTACCTGCCACAACTCCGGTGTGAAGATGGGCATTTCCTGCCACTCGCGCAAGTGCTTGAGGCCCCATTCCTCATCGTTATAGCCCCAGTGATCGCGAAAGGCTTCCTGCGCCGCTGCCCAGATCGTCTCGATTTGCTCTGGTTGCACCGGACGCACCTCCAATCCTGGCGGCAGAGGAATCTGGGGAATATCCTCCAGATTCGCGCGCACCATGGAATAGCCATAACGCACCGGTTGGTAACACTCTGCCAACAACAAGCGCGTCCAATCCCGTTCCGTGTTACTAGCCCAAGATTCGAACATCTGAATGGGCGCCTCGGCTCTCTGTGCCAGGGCAATTCGGCGCAAATGTGCCTCGTTATAGCGAAGCATCGCTTGCCGGATGCCGGATTCACGCCAGTCCGGAACCACCTGCGCAAAGTGCGCATAGGTCCGCGTTCCGTCATCAAATTGCATCCACCACATTCGCCCGTAGCCAACGACGTACCCGTCAATTTGAGCAAAGAGCATATCCCGGTAGGGGTCGCAGTTGCTCAGGTAACGATACTGGCGGGCGATATCGTCTTCCGATTCTACCCATTCAAGGTTATCGCACTCCCGCGCCTGGCGGAAGACTTCCACCATCGCTGGATAATCACTCTCGCCACGAAAACCGCGAAAGACCAACCCTGCAATCGCTGGCGTATCCGCCACCGCAATCGTATCAGTTTGTACTGCTAATGTCTCTAACATGTTCGCACCCTCAAAGTGTGTAACGATTTCCGGAAAGGGGCTTACGACATAGGAAGCCCCTTTCCGCGCTGCAGAACTCACGCGCCCAGGTCGAGCGTTGCCAGGCTCTCCCCCGGACGCAATTCCTTCTCAAAATTGACATATTGCCGGACCACCTTCATGCCAGCCCGCTCGTAGAGCCGGGTCGCCCCAGTGAGGCTTTGGGCATCCACACCCAAGCCGACCCGCTGGCGTCCTCGACGCTGAAACTCGCGGAAACTGTGGTGCAGCAGCGCCAATCCCAGCCCTTGATGTCGCCAGGGGCGCAGCACACCCAATGTGCCGACCCAACCCATCTCAGGGTCCTCCGGAAGATAGCTATGGCACAATGACATCCCGGCAATTTCCGAGCCAGCCATTGCCACAAACCAGAGCGAAGGATCAAACTCCGGATCATGGTCAATGTGGTGCATCCACTGACGGAAGTCTTCCTCCTCAGGACGCTGCACATAGCCCCAATGATCCTTGAAGGCAACCGAAATCGCTCGAATGAGCGCCCGTTCCTCCACGCCGCGCACAAAGGGGCGAATCACAATCCCCTCCGGCAACACAGGATCCGGCACGGGACCATCCAGCTCAATTACCATCCGCGAGAAGTAGCGCGCCATGGAGAAACCCTGGATTTCGAACAACTCCTGCGCCAGCAAATCGGTGCTCAGAGTCCCTTGCGTCAAGACAACCTGGGTTCCCTCCGGCGCCCGTGAAATCCGTTGGCGCGCGGTGTTTTCAACCCAGCGCAGTAAAGAGCTCCCAATACCCTGTCCGCGATACTGTGGGTCTACCCGCCCCCAGCAGTACAGGCGCACATAAGGCGCGGTCGCCCAAAACTCAACGTAGCCCACCAGGGTCCCATCGGAGGCGAAGACCAACCGGGTGTCCTGAGCCAGATCAAAGCCCGGGGATTGCCATTCGTGATCGAGATCCTCGGCCTTGAATTCAGTGTGCCCAAGCTGCTCCAAAGCACAGCGGTTGAACAAGTCTGCGGCGCTAGCCACATCCCCAAAAGTTGCCGGTCGCACGCTGAAAGACGCTGAAATATCCATAAATTCACTTTCACGCTCACTCGTTTTCATAATTCCCCTCCATCTAACTGCTCCACCGAACAAAAAGGCCGTGGATTGGACCCCCACGGCCTCAAAGAGGAATCAGAAACAAAAAAAAGGCCGTGGGTTTTGCAGTGACCCACGGCCTTTTGACATTCAGATTATGTCAACCTTCCGACAGGCGCACTGCGACAAGGTGAGACAGCTGCGCTACCGAAAACGCGGCTCACCCGTGTCATGAAGAAGGTAAAATTGTTGGTCACAGTGCTTACTCCTGATTAGCTTTGAACAGTAATTATTATACGCCCACCCCGAAAAATGTCAATAAGTAAAACAATGGGGCGTTTCAAAATGGGGGTGAAAATCTCAGGCGCTCCTACAGGGCGCAGGAGAAAGTTGATTTTTGACGGCGGAGCTTTGCTCCGCCGTCAAAAATCAATCAAAGGAAAGGTATTTGGTGGTCAATTATCTGCCCTGCACCGGTTCGACTTGCACTCATGCTCGTTTGGGTGAAAATAGGTGACGATAGGCCATACGTGTGCAGACGGTGCACCAACCAGAAGCCTTCGACCAGGTGTAGCGCAGCCTGCATGGAAAGGGGACCACAGTGAAAATTGACCTCAATTGCGATATGGGTGAGAGCTTTGGACAGTATCATCTTGGCGATGATGCCGCCATGCTCGATATCATCACCTCCGCTAACATTGCGTGTGGCTTGCATGCGGGCGACCCACTGGTGATGCGGGAGACTGTGACTAACGCTGCCCGTCGAGGCGTCGCCATCGGAGCGCATCCCGCTTATCCCGACTTGCAGGGCTTTGGACGGCGCAAGATGCAGATGTCGCCGGCAGAACTGGAAGCCTTTCTCATCTACCAACTGGGGGCGCTGGCGGGCTTCGCGCGGGCTGCGGGGACGCGACTCGAGCACGTTAAACCGCACGGGGCGCTGTACAATCAAGCTGTCAGCGACCCTGATATCGCCGCAGCTATCGCGCGAGCAGTAATGGCCTTCGATCCGGCGCTCATTGTCGTTACCTTGCCCGAATCCGCGCTGCGACTTGCTGCGCTCGGCAGCGGGCTGCGGGTCGCGCTGGAAGGCTTTGCCGATCGTGCCTATCTGGCAAATGGCACATTGGCGCCCCGCAACCTCCGCGGGGCGGTCATCCATGATCCAGATGTGGCTGCTGCTCGCGCCATCCGCATGATTGTGCAAGGGGAGGTTGAAACGCTCGAAGGCGCGGTGATTCCCTTGCGGGTGAATACTATTTGCGTTCACGGCGACACACCCGGCGCGGCGCAGATTGCCGCACACCTGCGCGAGGCGCTCGAAAGAGCGCAGGTCACACTCATGTCACTGAATAAGGTACTGGAAGGGTGAGTCGTTATCCCCGCATTCTGCCCGTCGGTGATAGTGCCTTCACGGTTGAATTTGGAGCCGTCATCGAAGAACGGCTTGTGGCGCAGGTGCAGGACTTCGAAGCCGTGTTGGGCGCGCACCCTATCCCGGGGATTCGCGAAACAGTACCCAGCTATTGCGCCCTATTGGTCGTCTACGATCCGCAAAATTGCCCCGCGGCAGTGATGCGAAGGGCACTGGAGCAAGCGTTGACCCTAATGACAGGCGGCGTTCATGCGGCAGGGCGATTGATTGAGATTCCTGTGCATTACGGCGCCGTTGACGGTCCTGACTTGCAGGATGTTGCCGGCTTTCACCAGTTATCTTCCGAAGAGGTCATCGCTCTCCACACCGCCCCGACCTATCGCGTGGCGATGTTGGGATTCGCGCCCGGATTTGCTTATCTACTGGGGCTAGATCCACGGCTGGCTACATCCCGGTTGGCAACGCCACGCACCCATGTCGCGCCCGGCAGCGTTGGTATCGCGGGCAATCAGACGGGCGTGTATGCGCTCAGCACCCCCGGCGGTTGGCGCATCATCGGGCGCACGCCATTGGTGCTCTTCGACCCGACGCGCCCGGAGCCTTTTCTAGTCCGCGCGGGGGATTCCGTGCGCTTCGTGCAAGCATGAGGCGAGGATGGTAAGTTCAGACCTGATGGAGATTCTCGATCCGGGCTTTCTGAGCACGGTGCAGGATGCCGGGCGTTATGGATGGCTGCGCTACGGCGTGCCCCCTTCCGGACCACTGGACGCGGCGGCATTTCAAGCCGCCAATGCCCTCGTCGAGAATGCGCCAGCTGCTGCCGGAATGGAAATTACCTGGACCGGACCGGCGCTGCGTATCACACGGGATGCACTCATCGCCGTCTGCGGTGCGGACTTCGAACTGTGGGCAGGCCGGCGCCCAGTGCCGACCTGGCACAGCGTGGTCCTGCGCGCGGGAGAGGTACTGCGCTTTGGAACGCGCCGCAGCGGCGCCCGGGCTTATCTGGCAGTAGATGGCGGTATCGCCTTACCCCCATATCTTGAGTCACAGGCGACCTATCTGCCCGGCGGCTTTGGCGGCATGGAGGGTCGCGCCTTGCGGGCGGGGGATCACCTGCCCCTGCACCGAAGCCAGCTCGATCCCTTTGCAGCAGCAGGCAAGTGCTGGTCCCTATCGCGGCGACCCGCTTACAGCGCCAAGCCGGTTCTGAGAGTGATTCTGGGGCCGCAGGCCGAAGCATTCACCCAAGAAGGGATAGCCGCTTTCCTGAGCAATGCCTATAGTCTTTCTGCCGCCTCAGATCGCATGGGAGCGCGCCTGCACGGGCCTGCCATCGCGCATGCCGGGCATGCCGGGCATGCCGGCACAGGGAGCAGCATCTCCGATGGGGTGATTGCCGGATGCATACAAGTTCCGCCGGATGGACAGCCCATCATCATGCTGGCGGATCATCAGAGCACAGGGGGCTATCCCAAGATTGCCGTGGTGTTGCGGGCTGACTTGCCGTTGTTGGCGCAGCTGCTACCCGGAGACCAGATGCGCTTTCAGGCGCTCGATGCAGTAGCATCACGCAGGAGCATCACCTGGAACCGGGAGGTGATCTCTAATTCCCCGGCGCCTGCTTGATATGTGGGATTTCGTAGCAGGTCGCTGACCGAAACCGCACCACGCCCCTTACACTGCACCTGAAGCGCGAGCAAGGCATTCGCCCGGGGTTGACGAAGTAGCCAATCTGCATAGCGGATTCTACAGGGGACGCAGAAGCCCGCTGAACTGCTACGAATGCCCTATGTCTGTACGTTGACCTGCCAGCACAATCGAGTAAACTTACGCTTAGGATGAAATCGCGAAACCAGCATTAGAGGATCACCAACATGCCGTTTTCAGACTCTTACGCCCGCCCCATCGAGTACCTGCGCGTTTCCGTCACTGACCGCTGCAACCTACGCTGTCGCTACTGCATGCCCGAAGAGGGCATCCAACCGATAGCCCACGATACCGTGCTCCGCTATGAAGAAATCGTGCGCATCGTACGCGTAGCAGTCTCAATGGGTCTCATCCATGTGCGCCTTACCGGCGGCGAACCTCTGGTTCGCCGGGGCATCGTGGACCTGGTGGCGCAACTCGCCGCTATCCCCGGTCTGGAAGACCTTTCCATGACCACCAACGGCATGTGGCTAGAGCGTTATGCGGGCGAATTGGCACAGGCGGGGTTAGGGCGTATCAATCTAAGTCTGGATACCCTGCGATCAGAGCGCTTTCACGACATCACCCGCCTCGGGAATTTGGAGCAGGTGTTACGCGGGCGTGAAGCTGCGCTCAAAGCCGGATTGCGTCCGGTCAAGGTCAATACCGTCGTGGTGCGCGGCATGAACGATGATGAAATTGTGGATTTGGCAAGGCTAACGCTGTTGCCGGATTGGCACGTGCGTTTCATTGAGATCATGCCGTTGGGAACCGGCGAGCACTGGACGGAGAATGGCGTCGTGACAGTTGCGGAAATCCGTGCGCGCGTGGAAGCGGGGTTGGGGTCACTGGTCTCTGTGCCCAACGAGACCGGCGTCGGACCGGCACGTTATTATCAATTACCAGGTGCGGCAGGAACCCTGGGCTTCATCAGCCCCGTGAGTGAGCACTTCTGCCATGCCTGCAATCGCCTTCGACTCACCTCAGATGGGCACTTGCTGCCTTGCTTGATGTCCAATCATTCGATTGATCTACGCACGCCGCTGCGCGCCGGCGCCAGCGACGCGGAATTGCAAATCATATTCGAGAGAGCGATCCTGGCAAAACCTAGAGGTCACCATCTGGCAGAGCACCAACTTCCGGAATGCTTGCTGCCCATGTCAACCATAGGCGGGTGAAAGGGCATAACACACGCGGACCAGCACAGCCTGAGCCGCAATCGAAAAGGATGCTGCATGTCTGAGCCACAACTGACACACATTGATGAACACGGCGCCGCCCGGATGGTGGATGTGAGCGCAAAACAACCCACGCAGCGGGAAGCACTTGCCGCAGGTGAAGTGCGGATGCAGCCCACAACGCTCGCGTTGATTCAGGCAGGCGACGTTGCCAAGGGGGATGTACTTGCGGTCGCACGGGTCGCCGGCATCATGGCGACCAAACGCACACCGGAGTTGATTCCGCTGTGCCATCCCCTACCCATCACCAGCGTCACCGTAGATTTCGAATTCGATACGGAACGCTCCGTCATCGCCATCACTTCCTGCGTGCGGTGTACGGGCATCACCGGCGTGGAAATGGAGGCGCTCACTGCGGTGAGCGTCGCAGCACTGACAATCTATGATATGGCGAAGGCTGTGGACCGCAGTATGGCCATTCAAAACATCCGCCTGCTCGAAAAACACGGCGGGAAGAGCGGGGATTGGGTACGTGGAGATAATCTCTGAAAGCTGAGGCGTGATGTATCCCGCGCATTCACTTCTGTATTTGGAGGTCAAAGGTTGAAAGGCAAAGTGGTCGCTGTTTGTGTCAGCGACAAAAAAGGTGTAGTCAAGAAAAATGTTGGCAGCGGGGTTCTGCGCGTGAATTGGGGTCTGGAAGGGGACGCCCATGCCGGGGACTGGCACCGCCAGGTTTCATTACTGGCTTGGGAATCCATCGAAACCATGCGCGCAAAAGGGCTCAAGGTAAAAGAGGGGAGTTTCGCCGAGAATATCACGACCGAGGGATTAGAACTGCACACGTTAGCCGTGGGCACACAGATGAGGTTGGGTACGGCGCTGGTCGAAGTCACACAGATTGGCAAGGTCTGTCACAGTCACTGCGCTATCTACTATGCTGCGGGAGATTGTGTCATGCCACGAGAGGGCATTTTCGTCAAAGTGCTAGAGCCGGGTGAAGTTCACACCGGCGATGTTGTAGAAGCATATCATCACCCCACAGGAGAAGCCCTATGAAACGCAATCACTGGATATGGTTGATTATTGCCACCTTGCTAATGGGTGTGCTGGCATGTACGGGCGGCAAGTCTGTCACACCGGCACCGGAAACGCCCGCTATCGAGACAGCTACGCAGGAGGCTCCGACCCTACGTCCCACACATACCCCTGCGCAGCCCACGGCCCAACCTACAACAGCACCGAGTACAGCGGAACCTAAGCCCAAAGTGACAGAAGCCCCCACAGTGGTTGCGGGCGCCTCGCTGGAGGTCATCAACGAGAGTGGCGTCGAGCTGGCGGAGTTGTATATCTCGGGGGTCGAGGATTCCTCCTGGGGTGCGAACCAGCTCAGCGAGAGTATCGTTCCTGGTGGAAGTATCACCATCCAGGCGCTGGAAGAAGGAACCTATGATCTGAAAACCGCGTTTGCCGATGGCAGCACCGCTGAAATTATGTACAGCGTCTTGCTCAGCGGGGAAAACTCCTGGACGGTATTCGGCATGGAAGGCCTACCCGACAATGCCGTCCTGCGCTTCGAGGAAGATTTCACGGATAACCGCAACAACTGGGGGAATAGCTTCAGCGATGAGGTAGATTATCCCGCCCCCGGTGACGGTCAGTACTGCATCAATATCAAGGTGAGCGAAATGACCGCCTGGGAATGGTACGAACCGTTTCGCACCGACGAGTTTCTGACTGAGGTGCAATGCTCGCTGGACGCAGGCACCGATGCCAGCTGCGGGCTAGGCTTCGGTCCCGATGGCGACAACCTCTTCTGGTACGAACTGGATGCCGAAACGCAATCCTATGCTGTGCACTTGCTTCAGGATGATGCCTGGCAAGAGTCGTTGATTGGCTGGACGGAAGACCTGCACATCAACCCGAGCGGCGCGAATTATCTGGCACTGGCACGCATCGAAGGCACGCTCTATGTTTACGCGAATGGCATGCTTATCAACTGGGTGGATACAGATTTGTTTCCCACCGGGCGCGTCGGTATTGGGGGCGCCACCTATGAAGACGCTCCCGTGAACATCTGTCTGGATGATTTGATGGTGTGGCGCATCGAAAAATAAGCGCGAGTATGGATGAGGGTTTTAAGCCCTCACGACGCTCTGAATTCTCCGAAGGAGGAGGCGAGATGAAGTTTACCGACTGGCTGCAACAATTAATCTCCCGCATCCGTCCAAAAGAACCGGTGAGCATTCCACCCGGCATGACCCACTACCTGAGAGAAACCGAGACCGGCATCACACGCTTCCATCTCCGCGTCGAGCGTGATGGCAGCGGCTTGTTGGTCACCAACGCCACAGCCTTAGCGCGGCTTTCACCCTCTGGCGTCATCATCGCCAAAGCGCTGCTGGAAGGACGATCTGAGGTTGAAGTCCTTAGCACCCTCAAGGCGACATTTCGCGGCGCTGCGCCAGAGACCATGGCCAACGATATCGCCAGTATCAACCAGCTCCTGCAACAGCTCACCGCTCCGGGCGATGCCTATCCGGTCTTCAACCTCGATGATGCAGCGCTCGCTACCGATGCAGCAGAACTGATCGCCCCATTGCAGGCGGCACTGCCCCTGGCGTCCCCGGACACGCTACGGCCTTTGTTAGAACGCCTCTGGGAGGTGGGCATTCCACACGTGATTTTCTTCGCCCCGAAAACCCCCAATGCCACAGACCTGGTGCGAGCTGTGGAACGCGCCGAAGACCTCGGTATGATCGCAGGGGTGCGCGCCCGCGCCTCCGACCTGCTGCAGGAAGGCTTGCTCAACGACCTGATGGTCGCAGGGCTGGATCACGTCACGTTCCCCTATGCGGCGCTCGATGCGGACCTACACGACGCCTTGTTCGGCGCGGGCGATCACCAGGCAGCTGATACGGTATTGGCATGGCTGGAAGAAAACCAGCTCTGTGCCAACATCGAAATTCCGCTAGTCGAGACTACCCTGCCAGGACTCGAAACCATGATTCATAGTCTGCTAGACCGCGGCGCCGACAACTTCTCCTTTGTAACCTACGTCACCAAGGACCCGGCGCTCGCAGGGAAGCACCACGGCGCTCTGGATGCTGATGCGATGCCACAAATCGCTGCCATCGTCGAGGAAGGCGCCCACGAAGTGCAGGCGCGTTTCCTCTGGGAACCTCCGGTGGAACGTGACCCTGGGCAAACGCTTGCCGAACAGTTGCAGCAAGGACCGCGCTGCGCCGGCGACGTCGCCATCCGTGTGGAGAGCGATGGGCGGGTGATTCCGCCACGAGGTCCCTATCAGAGCGCCGGCAATTTGCTACAAGACAGTTGGGATGTCATCTGGAACCATGAGGCTTTCCGGCGTTATCGCGAACGCGTCGAGGCGCTCACCCGTTGTGAGATTTGTCCCGGACTCGTTATCTGCGCCGCAGATTGCCCGCGGGAACGGACGGGATGGGCACAAAAACCGTGAAACTCCCCTCTACGGAACAACGACTACATTTAGGGAGGTGGAAATGAAACGCAATTATCGGATTCTCTATGGTCTCGTGTTGGTCATGCTGCTAGCGCTGCTGCTAGGGATGCGCGAACCCGCCGTGGCACAGAGCTATCGCTTCGAGGTCCCCGAACTGCGCATGCAGGTCTACGTGCAGCCCGATGCATCTGTCAAGATCGAATACGACATCACCTTCAAGAACCTGGGCGCGACGATTGAGGTCATTGATATCGGTACGCCGCACAAGAACTACAATATCGGCAACATGAGCGCCTCGATGAACGGCGTGGGCTTGAACGATATTCGAAAATCCACGTATATTGATACCGGGGTCGAAATCCATCTGGGCAGTCAAGCCATTCCGATGGGAGGCGCCAGCACCTTACACTTCGAGTTCACCATGCCGGACATGGTCTATCAAGATACGACGCGTAAAGACTACGCCTCACTCCAAATCACGCCGACGTGGTTCGATAGCAGCTCGGTAAGTGGCTCAACGGCAATCTGGGTCGCCATCCACATGCCCGAAGGGGTATCGGCAGACGATATGCTGTACCAAAAGGTGGAGTTCACGCAGAAAGCGCTCTTTCAGGGGCGGGCGGTCGCCGTTTGGAACTGGGAAGAAGGTCGCGCCACACAGGAGTACCTGGTGGGGGTGTCCTTCCCTCAAGTGGGCATGGATCGGGTCATCACGATGACCCTCATAGATTTGATGGTCAAGTGGATGGAGGACAATCCCAACACGCGCATGATCATGGGCTTGATTCAAGCGCTGCTCTTTGGCGTGCTGTTCTTCCGCTTTACCGGTGGGACCGGATGCGCGCTCTTCGGCATGTTGATGGTGGGCCTGGGGGTACTGATCATCATCAGCCCGCTCGCACAACTCGTCGCCCTGCCGCTGCTCGTGCTGCTGGTCATTATCAACGAGTGGCAGCTGAGCCGGCGCAAGAAGACATACCTGCCCCCTATCGCGCAAGTCGAAGGCGGCGGCATCAAGCGCGGGTTGACGGCGCCCGAAGCTGCCACGCTGCTTGAGATGCCGCTCAACAAAATCCTCACCCTCGTCATCTTCGGTTTACTCGCGAAAGGTATTCTGCAACAAGTCGAAGATGACCCGCTCAAGGTAGAAGTCGCCGAACCCTTCCGCACGCTCGCTAACCCCAACCTCAAGACGACAAAGGCCCGACTGGAAGCCCGCCGTCAGGCAGCTCAAGATTTGAAGACCATCATCCACAAATACGAGGATGGATTCCTGCAGCTGTTGGAGAAACATCCGGGTAAAGCCGTCAAAGATATTGATTTCGCCCCGGCAATGCAGATTCTCATTACTGACACTGCCGAGAAGATGAAGGGCTTCGACCTTTCAGATACCAAAGAATATTATCAGCGCATCATGGAACGCGCCTGGCAGCAAGCCCAAACTATCGGCGAGATTCCACAGCGCGAGGAATATCTCGATAAGTATCTGCCCTGGGTGATGATGAATGACAACTATCCAACCGTGCTGACCACAGGCGGCTACAGCTATTGGCCCCGCTGGATTCGGCACTCTCGCCCCATCAGCACTGGCGGCGGCGGAATGCAAGCGCCTATTCCGAGCGGCAGCGGTAGGCCTGTGGCAGGAGGACGCACAACCCTGGGTGATGTGGGGTCGTCCTTCGCCGGTTGGGCGCAAGCCACCGCCGGTGGGCTGGCAGGCGCCATCATGCCGGGGTCGCTCAAAGTCCCGGGCGTCAAAGGCGGGGTCGTTGACCTGAGCGGTGTGGATAAGGTCACCGGCGATGTCTTCGAAGCCCTGTCCAAGAGCTCCTCCGGCGGCGGTGGTGGCGGCGGCGGAGGAGGGCGTAGTTGCGCCTGCGCCTGCGCGGGGTGTGCCTGCGCCTGTGCCTGCGCGGGCGGTGGCAGATAGCGAGACATGCACGACTCGGCTGCACTGCCGCTACCGGAACAACTCGCGTTGCAAGCCCAATGGCTGGCCCCAGCGCGCTCACGGATGTTACGTGAGCGCGGTATCGCGCGCCGGCAGTGCGTGTTGGACCTGGGAGCTGCCTATGGCACAGTCACAGCAGAACTGGTGCGCCGCGCCGGAGGCAGGGTCATCGCGCTGGATCGAGAGTTCACGGCGCTCATGCATCCGCAAGGGACGTTTGCGGGCGCTCTGCGCGCTGGCGGGGATGCGCGAGCCTTACCGTTTGCCACGGCAAGCTTCGATCTTGTCTTGAGCCAGTGTACCTTGCTCTGGACTACACCTCTCGAAAGCACCATCCAAGAAGTAACGCGGGTATTGCAACCGGGCGGCGCACTCCTGGCGCTCGAGCCGGACTACGACGGGCTGATGGAAGATCCCCCCAGCATTGAAACGCGCACGTTATGGCTGGCGGCGCTATCCCGCGCCGGCGCCAATCCAACGGTGGGACGCCGGTTGCCAGGTCTGCTCGCAGCGCAAGGGTTCCAGGTGCGTGTGGCGCTCTTCGATAGCCTGGTCCCCCCTGCTTCGGAGCGTTTTGGGTTCTTGCGCGGCTTGCCCCTTATGCCAGAGGAACGTGAACGGCTATCGCGGGTGGAGCGCCAGGCGCAGGCTCTCGAAGGACCCTGGGCGCAGGTAGCCCATCTGCCCTTTTTTCTGATCACTGCGATTAAACCCAGACTGTAAGAGTTACACAAAGTGGTCATGCCGTGCTGAAACTCGCCGGAAGATGTGTTTTTGCAATTTTTCTGATTTCGGCTAAAATAGACCCAACATGAGTTCGAGGGCACACCTGATTCTCAAAGATTGCAGGCGAGGTAATTCCCATGGCAAAGCCCCATCATTGCCAGGCTATGTTTATTGCACGTGACTGCTGGCGAATGCAGCCTTATTCTACGCTGCTGCATAATCAATTCTAAAACCCCGCGCTTTTCTTGAGACAAGCGCGGGGTTTTGTTTTCCCAATGAACAGAGAGATGTAGAGGAAAATCAGATGGTCACTCCAGCCGAAACCGGATGCTCCGAGAATCAGGTCGAAAGCGCTTACCGCCGATTGACCGATGCGCTCGCCTATCTTCCGGAAACGGATCTGCAGCTGATTCAGGAAGCTTTTCGGACCGCGCGCGATGCCCACAATGGTCAGAAGCGCAAATCCGGCGAGCCTTATATTTGCCATCCCATCGCCATCGCCGAAACCCTGGCCCACATGCATATGGATGCCGCCAGCATCTCCACCGCATTGCTCCACGATGTGCTGGAAGATACAACGATTAGCTACGAAGATTTGAACCAGAAGTTCGGTGTCGAGATTGCCCAATTGGTATTGGGGTTGACCAAGTTTGACGAGCGCGTGGAGGCGCTACGCACGCAACGACTCGAAAACCTGGGACAACTCTCCCCCGAACAACGCAATGCTGCCAGCCTGGGAAATCTCTTTCTCGCCATGACCGCCGACCTGCGGGTCATCGTGATCAAACTGGCAGACCGGCTGCACAACATGCAGACCCTCGAGGCGCTAAGAGCGGATAAGCGGCATCGCATGGCGGTGGAGACCGATGAGCTCTTTGTCCCCACCGCCAGTCGTTTAGGAATCTGGTTCCTCAAACAACAGCTCAGTGACCTGTGCCTGAAAGAGCTGCAACCCGAAATTTACGCGGAGATCAAGGAGACGCTTGCCGCGCGGACACAGTTGCTCACGGAAACCTTAAATACCACCGTGGAGCAACTACACGAACAGCTACTGGCAGCCGGGCTAAACCCCACAGTGACGCCGTTGGATAACCCGGTATCCACCTACTATCGCAAAATTCAAGAGAATGGCAGCGATCCCACCCAAATCTACGAAACATTGCGGCTCTACATTGTGATGGATACGCCTATGGAATGCTATCTCGCTTTGGGATGTGCCCATGAACTATGGCCCCCGCTACAGGGTGAGTTTCGAGACTATATTGGGGCGCCGGAGCACGATCTCTATCGCGCCCTGCACACCACGGTCGTAGGCCCGGAGGGCCATCATGTAGAGATTCGTATCTACACCGAGCAGATGCAACAGCTGGCGCAATACGGCATTGCCCTCTACTTGCAACACGGGAAGACACAACCGCTGCCGGAATTGTCGCTGATCAAAGAGATTACCTCCCTGCTTGAAGAAGACCCCCAGTCTTTCATCAACCAGCTCAAATACGAGGTGGCGCCGCAGCGTATTCGCTTGTTCACGCCGGACGGCGATGTGATCAATATGCCGGCAGGGGCGACGCCGTTAGATTTCGCCTACGCCATCCATACCGAAATTGGGCATAAATGCCAGCGTGCGCTGGTCAACCGGCAATCCGTGCCCCTCAATATCCAGCTAAGCAATGGCGCGCAGGTAGAAATCATCACCAGACTAGAGGGGGGACCGGAACGCAAATGGCTCGATACGGACCTGGGTTATGCACGACACCCTGAAACCTTGCGTTCCATTCGCCGGTGGTTCGCGCGGCTATCAGAAGTCGAGTTGCAGCAGCAGGGTCGTGAGCTTATCGAAAAGGAAATTGCGTGTTGGGGAGAGTGTGAGGGGTGGACGCCGGATCAACTGCACCGGCTTGCCCGACACCGAGGCTTAACAAGTGAAGATTTCTGTCTGCGGGTGGGCAAAGGCGATATCCTTCCCGGATCGCTTAGCGCTTCTGTGCTCGATGAAGCGCTGGGAGATGACTCAGGGCAACGACATACCATCATCCTGGAAATCTATGCAATGGATCGTCCGGGGTTGATGTTCGACACTCTGCGCATCGTCGTGGATGAGGGTTTGGGTGTGGCAGATGCGATTGCGCATCAGATCGAAGCAGAAGGACTTGCCGTGCTGTACCTTGTCATCAAAACGGAGAATACGCGCATGGTAGCCCGCATTGCTCACCGTCTGGAAGAAGTGCGCAGTGTACTGCGAGTACGGCGAGTTAAAACCCTGCCACAGTCAAGGTAATCCGTAAAAGCACCGGGTAAAGGAAATTGCGATGTGTGGTAGATTCTTTATCGCCCTGAAGTATGATGACCTCGAAGCCGCGTTTCCGGAGTTCGAAGCGCCTCGAGAATGGCAAGCACGTTACAATATCGCTCCCACACAACCCGTGCCGGTGGTTGTCAACGACGGACAACCCTATATCACCTTTTTCCAATGGGGATTGGTCCCCTCATGGGCAAAAGACCCCTCGATTGGCAACCGGATGATCAACGCGCGGGCGGAGACACTGGCAGAAAAGCCTTCCTTTCGTGCGGCATACCGGCGAAGGCGCTGCTTGATACTGGCAGATGGCTTTTACGAGTGGCGCGCCGAACCTGGGCAGCGCGCCAAGACGCCTTTAGCCATACGGCTGCGCTCGGAAGCGCCGTTTGCGTTTGCCGGTTTATGGGAAGTGTGGCGTCCGGATGACACCCCGCTGCTCACCTGTACCATCATCACCACAGAGCCGAACGCACTGATGGCGCCCATCCATGATCGTATGCCGGTCATCCTGCCACGGAGCGCGTATGCCACCTGGCTCGATCCCGCCGAACGTAGCCCACACGACTTGCAGCACCTGCTGACGCCCTATCCGGCTGAGGAGATGTTCGCCTATCCCGTCTCGACATTGGTCAACAACCCGGCTAACGATGTTCCAGAGTGCATCGCACCGGTATGACGGGGTCTCTGCTTATTCGTTACTTTTTCAGGAGGGAAAATGGCACAAGACACACCGCTCGCGTATCGGAATCTGGTAATCTACGAAATCTACGTCCGTAACCACGGTCCAAACGGCACGTTTGCTGAGGTGGAAGCGGATTTGCCCCGCATCAAGCGCCTGGGAGTAGATGTCATCTGGTTCATGCCCATCCACCCCATCGGGCAACAGAACAAGAAGGGGGACCTGGGCTGTCCCTATTCCATCGCCGATTATCGCGGCGTCAATCCCGAATACGGCACCCGCGAGGATTTTGCGCGGCTAATCCAGACCGCGCACGCGCTGGACCTCAAAGTAATGATTGACGTGGTTTACAATCACACGGCCCACGATTCCGTGCTGGTGCGCGAACACCCGGAATGGTTCCACCAGGATGCCAACGGTGTACCGGTGACCACCGTGCCGGAGTGGAGCGATGTGATTGACCTGAAACACCCCGACCCCGGGTTGACTGCTTATCTCATCGAGACGCTGCAAGGCTGGGCGCAATTTGGCGTGGATGGCTTTCGCTGCGATGTCGCCTCGCTGCTGCCCCTGGAGTTCTGGCTAGAGGCGCGAGAAGCCGTGGCGCGGGTGAAACCGGGGGTGATTTGGATGGCAGAATCGGTGCATGCACGTTTCGTGGAGTACCGCCGGAGCGTCGGGTTGAGCGGGCTTTCGGACGGCGAACTCTACGGCGCGTTCGACATCACCTATGCCTACGATATATGG
Source organism: Anaerolineae bacterium (assembly GCA_026645815.1). Taxonomy (GTDB): domain Bacteria; phylum Chloroflexota; class Anaerolineae; order B4-G1; family SLSP01; genus JAAZNO01. The sequence continues at coordinate 20,531 of JAPKMR010000017.1, forward strand.
GCGATGGCGCAAGCGGCTTTCAAGGGCGTGGCGCTGCCTTCACGTTACCTGGAGCTGCTACGCCTCCAGGACGCCATCTACCCGGCGAACTACGTCAAATTGCGCTGCGTGGAAAACCATGATCAACCTCGCATCATGGGTTATGTGCCCCAGCGCGAACGGGCGCTGGCATGGAGCGCTTTCGAGGCTTTCAACAAGGGCGCTTTCCTCATCTACGCCGGGCAGGAATCCGGCGCGACGCACACTCCCTCGCTCTTCGACGTGGACAAAATAGCCTGGGGTGATTATGCACTTGAGCCTTTCCTCGCCGCTCTGGCAGGGTTGAAGAAGGATATCGCGCAGACGCAAGGGAAATTCACGCTGCTGGCAGGCGAACCTGCGATTCAAGCCGCCTGGAGCGCGCCCGACGCCGGACTGCATGGCGTCTTCAATGTCTCGGGCAATAGTGGCAGCGTTGCAGTGCAATTGCCCGATGGCGTCTACACCGATATGTTGACTGGCGCATCCGTCAGCGTCAATGCGGGTCAGATCCCTCTTCCGCAAACCGCGCTGATCCTGCGCACGCCAGAACTGGCCGACCTAAAGCTATTGCACTCGACCATGATGGATTTCTGAGTCAAAGGGCTGCTAGCTGTTGTAGTCTTCGTGTTGCGGGGCGCAAGGTGCGCCCCGCAACACGGTCTTTACGGGACGTGCACCTCGCGCCGCGCATCTCGCGCCGCGCATCTCGCGCCTTGTCGTATAGCCTGGACGTGGTATGTTTAGGCTGTTGCAGCCAATGACAAGGAGCGCTCACAAGAATGGATCAAGTTGTAGACCGTGACCTGCGCCAAACGGTTTCGAGATTCTCACAGGCAGGCGTAGTGGTTATCGCCGCCTATGTTGCCGCGCAGGTTCTGGCGGATATCGGAAGCCTGAAAATCGCCCTGGTGGGTGGATTTAGCATTGATGGCGGCACCTTCATCTACCCGCTCACCTTTACTCTGCGGGATATGGTACACAAGCTCCTGGGGCGTCGCAGCGCCAGAACCATCATCGTCGCGACCGCGGGTATCAATCTGCTCATGGCGGGCTACTTTGCATTTCTCAGCGCACTCCCACCCGATCCCAGCTGGACGCTGCAAGAAGCGTTCGCCGGGGTTCTCACCCCAGTATGGCGCATTGTCATTGCCAGCATCGCTGCGGAAGTCTTCAGCGAGCTACTGGATACCGAGGTCTACCATTTGTGGGTTACCCGCATCACGCGCCGGTATCAATGGGCGCGGGTACTGCTCAGCAACGCGTTCAGTATCCCTGTGGATAGCCTGATTTTCTGTTGGGGCGCGTTTGGTGGGGTTTTGCCGCCAGCCATTGTCTGGTCCATCTTCTGGGCGAATGTGTTGGTCAAAGGGCTTACCACGCTGATCAGTCTGCCAGCTATTTATCTGGTCAAGGGGGAATAGCCTGACACCAGCCATTATTTACTCGCTTTGCGAAAAGAGACCTGTGATAGACGAGATAAAATTGCAACAAGATGATGAACCGATAGAAAACACGGCGCCAGAGGATAAAAGCCTGGCGCTGATTGAGGCTTTCCTCAGCCAGCATGGTGCGCTCGCAAGTTCAGAGGCGGTTACTCTGGAAGATGAAACGCCGCCTGAAGGGTACCGCTCAGGCTTTGTGGCGTTGATTGGGCGTCCCAATGCCGGGAAGTCCACGCTGGTGAATGCCCTGGTCGGGCAGAAAATCGCCATCGTTTCGTCCAAGCCACAAACGACGCGCAACCGCATTCTCGGCATTGTCACCCGCGCCGAAGCGCAAATCATGCTTGTGGATACCCCGGGCATCCACAAGGACCCGGTATTTCGCCTGAACCGCCGAATGATCGAGCAGGCTGTGGCAGCGATTCCCGACGCGGATGTCATTCTCTTTCTCGTGGACCTTACCACGACCCCGCGCGATGAGGATATACACATCGCCACGCTGCTGCGCCAGAAAGCTGCACAGCGACCGGTTCTGATCGTGGGCAATAAGATTGATCGCATTCCGCAAGAACTGGCGGAAGCACACCTGGAAGCCTACCATGCGCTGTTACCGAATAGCACCCGCATTCCCGCGATTAGCGCTCTGGAAGGGACCGCGCTCGATAGCCTGTTGGAAGCCATTATCACGCGCCTGCCCGAAGGACCCCGCTACTATCCGAATGCCCAAATCACCGACCAGACTGAACATCATATCGCTGCGGAGCTGATCCGTGAAGCAGTGCTCAACCTCACGCGGCAGGAAGTGCCCCACGCCAGCGCGGTGCTGGTAGAGGATTTCGAGGAGCGTGAGAATGGCATCACCTACATCTCCGCCACGCTATGGGTGGAGCGAGATTCACAGAAGCCCATTCTCATCGGCAAGGGCGGGGAAAAACTCAAGCGTATCGGATCAGCCGCACGCGCCGAGCTGGAGCGCTTCATCGGCGGGCAGGTCTACCTCGAACTGTGGGTCAAGGTCAAACCGAAGTGGCGGGATGACGTTGCCCGACTGCGGGAACTGGAATTATAGCCACCATCAACGCCGCGCCTCCCAGAAAGCCTCGCGATAATCCGCAAAACGTCCGGTGAGGATGGCCTCCCGAATCTCCCGCATGATGGTGAGCATCGTGTGGAGATTGTGAATCGTGAGCAATGTGGCGCCTAGAATCTCCCCCGCAATGATGAGATGCCGCAGATAGGCGCGGCTGAAGTTTTGACAGGTATAGCAGGCACAGGTCGCATCGAGTGGCGCAGGGTCTTCGGAAAAGCGCGCGTTGCGCAGGTTGGCCTTACCGGTACGCAGCAACGCCTGCCCGTTCCGCGCCACCCGTGTGGGCAGCACGCAGTCGAAGATATCCACGCCCCGCGCAACCCCTTCCACCAGGTCTTCAGGCGTCCCAACGCCCATCAGATAACGCGGTTTATCCGCCGGCAGCAAGGGCGCAGTGACGGTCAGGGTATCCAGCATTTGCGCCTTAGTTTCGCCCACCGAAAGCCCGCCAATCGCATAACCGGGGAAGTCCAGTTCCGTGAGATAGTGCACGCTCTGCTCGCGCAAGTCGGGGAAGATGCCACCCTGGACGATGCCGAAAAGCGCCTGGTCGCGACGGGAGTGCACAGCTTTGCAGCGCTCAGCCCAGGCGTGAGTGCGACGCATGGCTTGCATGCTGTAGTCGTAATTATCGGGCGCGGCGCACTCATCCAGCACCATCGCAATATCGGCGCCCAGATTCTGCTCAATCTCCATCACCCGCTCCGGTGTAAAGCGGTGCGTGGAGCCATCAATGTGCGAGCGAAAGGTGACGCCATCGTCATCCAGGGTGCGCAACCCCTTCTGACCGCGCGCGCCCGCCAGACTGAAGACCTGGAAACCGCCAGAATCGGTGAGCATGGGGCCATGCCAATTCATGAATGTGTGAACACCCCCCAGGCGTGCGACCAGCTCATCGCCCGGACGCAGATAGAGGTGATAGGTGTTTGCCAGGACCAGTGTCGCACCGACCTCTTCGAGCTGCCGCGGCGTGACCGCTTTCACGCTTGCCTGCGTGCCTACCGGGGCATAAACCGGGGTGTGCAGCGGTCCGTGAGCGGTGGTGAAGCAACCGGCGCGGGACTCACCTTCCGTCGCCAGCAACTCAAAGCGGAACAAATCGGTTTGATCGGTCATGCGCCTCTCCCGTGAATTTGATATGGTTACAAGACCAGCCTGATCAGGGGTAGATTATAACAGTTTTTGGGTGCAGCGGCACCGAGTACGGCGCCGCTGCACCCAAAAATGACAGGGCTAACCCCAATCGCAGGCCCCCAAAGGTATCAGGGCGCGGGGGGCGTAGGCAAGGGCGAAAGCCCAGGCGTGACCTCTAGCGGCGTCTCTGGGAGCGTTGTCTCAACAGTTGCGGCGGGCAATACCAGTTCCATCACCTCTGCCCACAACGCTTCCAGTTCCAGACCCACGCGGAACGAACGCTCGTTGATCAATGTCTGGAGCTCCTGTAGCCGTAGCTTTAGCGCCGCAAGTGTTGGCTCCAAATCAGGTAACAGGGCGCGCGCCTGTTCCAAGTGGGCGATGGCAAGGGTGGTCGCCTCAGCTGCGGCGCGCGGGTCTTCCTCCAGGAGCAACAGGCGCACCCGTAGCAAGTCCTGCGCGGTCTGGAGTAATGCCACACGTCCTTCCAGCACGCCTACTTGCTGATTGACCGTCTCGTCTTTGCCTTCCACCAACTCTTGCAATAATGCAAGCTCCGCTTTCAAATCCACCAGCAGCTCACCCTGCGCTTTTACATCTGCCTCAACGTCAAGCAAATCTGCCTCCAGCGTTGCGACATGCGCGGTTGTCTCGTCCAATGCTGCGGTTTGAGAGGCGAACGCCTCGTCGCGACCGGCGGTTTCCTCGCGAGCCTCCTGCAATGCCGTTTCCAGCGTCGTCAAGCGCTCCTCGAAATTCTGCAAATCGGTCTTGGCCCGCGCCTGTTCCTGCGTTACACGCTGTTCCAATGCCGTGATGCGGGCAGTATTTTCCTGCACGGGACGGACAAAGGTGCGATAGACCCAGGGCACGCCGAAGTACAAGCCCGCACCGATGAGCAAGCCCAGAACGATGACGAAAATCAAGCGCAACATGAATTTGAAGAATACGCCTACTGCGCGCCAAAAGGCGCTCCCTGATGAAGCTGGGGTTTCAGTCATGGCTGCACCTCCGGTTCGATAGGAGTCTGCGGTGTTAGCTCTTCACCGCCGAAAAGTTCCGAGAGCAAGGCTTGCAAGCGCTGGAAGAAAGTCTCTGCCTTTGCTGTGCGCGTCTCTACATCGGCAACCTGCTGCGTAAGGGTCTCCGTTGCTTCCTGCAAAGCGGCGGTCTCCTCATCCAGCGTTTCAACTTCGCTGCGCAGTCCTTCTACCGCCGCTTCAGCCTGGTCCATCCGCGCCGTCAGCCCTTCAAGGCGGTCAAGGCGCTGGCGCAAACCGCTCACTTCGGTCTGCAACGTTTCCTGGCGCGCCCCAAGATCGGTTGTTTGGTTCCGCAAGTCAATGATGGCAGGATGGTAATCCATGTTCAAGGTGCCGTTGATGCTGTTCAGCACCAGGAGGGAGAAAATCATCCCCAAGATACTGCCGGCAAAGACGGCAGCGACCCAAGCCAACCAGCCCCAAGCCGATTTTTTGGCAGCACGCGGCTCACGGGCGGCGGTGGATGCAGACGCGGGAGGCGCCTCGGGACTAGGCCTCGAACGAGGGGCGGCAGGCGGCGGTTCGGGTGTCGGGGCAGAGGGCAACGGTCGTGAGGCCGAAGGTGCGGGTTCCAGGGCAGCTGCCAGTACAGCAGGCAGTGGCTCAGACGGCGCCTCACCATCAGCATCGGGAATGGGAGGTACAGTTTCAGCCTCCGCCAACGGCAGCGCGGCTTCGTCAACCGGAGGCGGGGCCTCTTCCAAAGGCGGAAGAGCCAGCGCAGGGTCTACAAGTTCCGGTGCGCCAGCGAGAGGCTCGGGCGGCGGGAAAGATACCATCACATGCTCAGAGAGTCCCGCGAAGACTTTTTGGCCAATACCCGGCACTGCCATCAGCTCCTCAACGGCAAGAAAAGGGCCACGCTCCTCACGATAGGCGAGAATGCGCTCTGCAAGTACAGGGCCAATGCTGGGAATGCGCGTGAGTGTAGCAGCACCGGCGGTGTTGAGGTCAACCCGGGAAGGGGGCGCGGTAGATGGCGCCTCCTCAGTCTCGGGGACAATGATTGGGATTTCCATATACCCTCCTTTAGCAGTAACTACAAAGCCAGTGGGAAATCACAGGGAAATAACCGGAAATCGCTGAAAGTCTCTGTGATGAAGCCGTGTTCTTGAATACCACACTTCAATGTCATTGTATAGCGGATTTGGAAAGCTTACAAGCCAAGATGGGATACGGGCGCATTTCACGCCGGGGGCGGCAATCTCAAACGCCCCTATAGGGCGTGTTAGAAAGGTGATTTTGTGCGGCGTGGCGCTGCCACGCCGCACAAAATCACCCAAAGAAAAGGTATTTGCATGATAGTCGTTTTACTTTTTCCCCGAAGTTGAAACGCACCCGGGGATACACAACAGGTTGTTGGTGGTAATCAGAAGAGGTCCTGCAAACAGATGAAGAGGATCTTTTTTTATGTAAATTGAGAGCGGCGCCGGGTACGGCGCCGCTCTCAATTTACACCTTATTGAAAGGCAAACTTGCATACACCCTTCATCAGCGCTCAACTCTCTGCGCCCCGCCGTACTCGGCGCCCGTACCCGGCGCCCGTACTCGGCGCTTCTTTCTGCATGTGATTTTCGTGGTGAGGCTTCGCCCGTCCACGAAAATCACAAAAAACTACCCTCCGCGTCTCATTGGCGCGTCAAAGTGTCTAAACGCATCGTCTCACCAATATCGTACAAATGCCTTTCTCTTTTGCGCCCTGTAGGGGCGCCTAAGATTTTCACCCCCGTTTTGGAACGCACCCTACCCCAACTCGTGGTTGCAGGAGCCTTGTGGCGTGGTATACTTTGAGCATCACAATCCAGCCCAAGGAGGCAGGTATGGTAGCAAAAGAGCTTCTGGATATTCTGCGTTGTCCTTACTGCGTGAGCGGCGAGACGCGCCGCAAGGACAAAGAAGACCCCGGTCAATTGACGCTGGTACGCGACAGCGTTTGGCTCGTCTGCGGAGATTGTGATCGCAAATATCCCATCCGAGAAGATATTCCAGTGATGCTCATCGAGGTAGGTAGCAAATGGCAAACGACGGCGGTCGAGGCGCTGCCGGTCCCGCCCCCCGCGGAGGACTAAAAGCCCGTTTCCAAGGAGACTGGACCGTCCCGGCACTCAGTGCGGCGGGAGTGTGTTTCATTATCCTGGGACTGGTCGCGTTTGCCCTCCCCGCAACCTATGAGGGGGAGCTGTTGGTCTTGCTCACGCCCAATCACTCACTGCGTGTGATGGATGTCGCAGGCGCTTTTGCCGTTGGCCTGGGCATCGTTTTAACGTGGTTGGGAGGGAGGCTGTGGCAGCGGCAAATGCACAGATAAGCGCCAGCCCAGGCATTTACGTGCTAGCCTTACGCCTCGACCATGCGCAGCGGCTACGCATTGGCGCCTTAGGGGAATTCCAATTCCCGGCGGGACATTATCTTTATGTAGGAAGCGCCTGGGGACCGGGAGGGTTGAGGGCGCGCGTAGGGCGGCATCTGCGGGGTGGACCCACCCGGCGTTGGCACATTGACTACCTGCGCGCGATTGCTACACCATACGCTCTGTGGGTGGCGCCAGAAGCGAGCAACGAATGCGCCTGGGCGATGCAGTTGCTGACGCTTCCAGAGGCTTGCATTGTAGCGCCGCGATTTGGCGCCTCAGATTGCCGTTGCCCGGCTCATTTGATGCTACTCAACACAGACTGCCTCAACGTCTCATTACTGCCGCAAGCGCAAACCATCCAGCTGGGATGACCACGATAGCCCAAAAACAGGGGGAATCCAATAAAAGATTACCTATCACAGGCTGCCCGTTTGCTCGATGTTCAACGGTTGGTTGTTTTCACCGGGGCGGGGATGTCAAAGGATAGCGGGTTGGATACCTTTCGCGACGCGGATGGGGTGTGGGCCAACAACGCGCCGCAGGATTATGCCTCACCCGAAGGCTTTCGCCGTAATCCACGCACCGTATGGCAGTGGTATACCCAGCGACGGCGGCAGATGCTCGAGGCGAACCCCAATGCAGGGCACAGGGCCATCGCCAAATTAGATACGCTCCTGCCCCACGTTACTGTAATCACCCAAAACATTGATGGACTGCACCAGCGAGCGGGCAACCAGCGCGTGCTGGAGCTGCACGGCAGCGTACACCGCTATAAATGCTCCAAGAACTGCCGGGGGCTCCCCACCCTCACGCCTGTGCCCGAGCTCACGCAAGAGGAACCACTGCTCTGCCCCTATTGCGGCGCCCTGACGCGCCCGGATGTGGTCTGGTTTGGCGAGATGCTGCCGGCAGATGTCTGGGAAAGTGCAGTGGTGGAAATCGCCGTCTGCGATGCGGTGCTGGTGGTGGGCACATCGGGGGTGGTTGAACCGGCAGCCTCGCTACTGTGGCGCGCCAAAAACCGGCGGAAATCGCTCGTAGAGGTCAATCCGGAACCCACGTTGGTCAGCAGCATTGCCGATGTGGTGTTGCAGGGCAAGGCGGCTGAGGTTGTACCCACACTTGTGGCAACACTAGAGGCAAATCAGGCGGAGGACCGTGGCGGATAGGGTAGCCGCCGGTCTGGAGTTTGAATACGTAATTGGCGCCCAGCGACGGACGATTGAACAGTTGAAAAGTGTTTTCGGGGCGGGGCGCAGCGCCGCATACGACGTTAGCGCGCTCCAAAGGCACAGATTCGAAACGTACCCCACGCGTCATTTGAATTTACAATCTCAGAAAACAAGGTTATACTAGAGTCACTAACAGCACAAAAAACTACAAACCCACATCTTTTCAACCTTAGCTCACAACGGAGGGAAGATGAAGATGTCACAGCTGTGGAAAACTCTGGTAGCGTTGGTGTTAGTTGTTGCCTCGCTGGAAGCAACCCCTCACCCAAAGACCTCTATCGCGGCCCCCATAGGGGAAAACCCGGCTCCGACCTCGGATGAACTAAAGCCCATTTTGCCGTCCGGCGTTTCCGGCGATTGGTGGGCTACTGTGCAGGAGAATATCCGCCAGTCGGAGTACGAAGTCACATGGCAGGATACTACCGCCCTTTCGGACCTCCCCTCCGCCTATCAGGCGCCCAACCGCGCCCAAAATCTGCGGTCCTATTTTGACCCCAACGGCCTGCGCCTGATCCCACGCCAATTCGAGGGTGAGGCGCCTCCCTGGGAATTTGGGCTGACGCTAAGCCGGTATACCGCAGGGGAGCACGTGGTGCCGCTTGCTGCGGCTGAGCTCGCTGCCGTAGACAACCGGATGGAGTACCAACGCGATGCGCTTATCGAATGGTACATCAATGATGAGCGCGGGCTGGAACAGGGTTTTACACTATTAAAACCGTCGCAGCCCGCCACCGGCGAGCAAATTGTACTCGACCTGGCGCTCTCTGGGAATCTGACACCCCGCCTCGTTGACGATGGGCGCGCGGTCGAATTTACCACCGCCGGCGGCGTGACCGTGCTGCGTTATGCGGACCTGGCTGTCTGGGATAGTGCGGGCAATGCCGTGCCCGCATGGCTTGCGCTGAGCGAAGCGGGTATCCAGATTCACCTGGATGCCACGGGCGCAGGCTTCCCCATCACCGTGGACCCGTTGCTCTCTACACATGCCTGGACGGCTGAGAGCAATGATCCAGGCGCTTATTTTGGCCATGCAGTCGGCACGGCAGGAGATGTGAACGGTGATGGTTACAGCGATGTCATCGTTGGAGCCTATTACTACGATGCTGGTTCGGGTGATGCAGGAGCTGTTTTTGTTTATCACGGCTCGCCCAACGGCTTGAGCACAAGCCACAACAAAATAGTGGTGAGCGCTAAGGTAGATGCCTACCTGGGCATCTCTGTGGGCACGGCTGGCGATGTCAATGGCGATGGTTACAGCGATGTTATCGCCGGCGCGCACAATTACGATACCAAGGGACGCGCCTTCGTCTACTACGGCTCGGCGAGCGGTATAGGCGCCACTCACAACTGGTTTACTGAAAGCGATCAAACGAAGGCGCAATATGGCTGGTCTGTGGGCACCGCAGGCGACGTGAACGGTGACGGTTATGCGGATGTCATCGTCGGCGCACGCTACTATCCGTCTTCTACAAAGGCGGGTCGCGCTTTTATGTATTGTGGCTCTTCCTCAGGCCTGAGCACAACCCTCAGCTGGAGCGCCGAGAGTGATCAGAATTTAGCCCAGTTTGGTTGGTCTGTGGGCACAGCGGGTGATGTAAACGGCGATGGATACGCGGACGTCATCGTGGGGGCGCCGTACTACAATAACGGACAAGACAAAGAGGGCCGCATCTTCGTCTATCATGGTTCTGGTACTGGATTGAGCACGAATGCTGACTGGACCGCCGAAGGCGAGCAAGCAAGCGCCATGCTGGGTTTTTATGTGGCCACAGCGGGGGACGTGAATGGCGACGGTTACACTGACATCATCGGCGGGGCGGATACCTATAGCACCGTGACTGGTGCTCAAGAGGGCGCGGCTTTTGCATGGTATGGGTCGCCATCCGGTTTGGGGCTTTCTGGAACGCCCACCAATGCCGATTGGTCAGCCAGAGGCAGCCAATCGAGCAGCCACTTTGGTAGCTCGGTCGGCGTTGCGGGCGACGTGAACGGCGATGGCTACGCTGATGTCATTGTGGGAGCATGTTTGTATTCCAATGGCCAAACAGCCGAGGGACGGGCTTTCGTCTATCACGGATCGGCTTTGGGTTTGAGCGCCACTGCCAACTGGACCGCCGAGAGTGACCAAGCCGAGGCGCAATTTGGCTGTGCGGTGAGTACAGCAGGCGACGTCAACGGCGACGGTTACGCCGATGTCCTTATTGGGGCGCGCCTGTATGATGGCGGTCAGTCCGATGAGGGGCGCGCTTATGTTTATCACGGCGCGCCAGCCGGTTTAAGTGCAACTGCCGGGTGGACAGCCGAGGGCAACCAGACGGATGCTTACTTTGGCGTTTCGGTGGGCACAGCGGGCGACGTGAATGGCGATGGCTACGCCGACGTCATCGTTGGGGCGCGCGACTATGACAGCAGCGAGACGAATGAAGGGCGCGCCTTTGTCTACTATGGCTCGGCGACAGGTCCCAGCGCCACAGCCGACTGGACGGCTGAAGGGAACCAGGTCAACGCCTGGTTCGGTCGCCTGGTGAGTACGGCGGGGGATGTAAATGGCGATGGCTATGGAGATATCGTCATTGGAGCGCCCAGCTACGATGGCAAAGGAGCCGTCTTTGTCTATCATGGCAGCGCGAGCGGTCTGGGCGGTTACGGCACACCGGATAACGCTGACTGGAAAGCTGATAGTGATCAAAGCCTATCTTACTTTGGCGCCTCTGCCGGCGCTGCCGGGGACGTCAATGGCGATGGTTACAGCGATGTGATCATCGGCGCATACGGCTATGATAACGACCAAACAGATGAAGGGCGGGCTTTCGTTTGGCTCGGTTCGGCTAGCGGATTGAACCACGGCATTCCCGGTCAGCCCGCCAATGCCGCCTGGATGGCCGAGGGGGACCAGATCAACGCCCAGTTTGGCATTGCAGTAGGCACGGCGGGCGATGTCAACGGCGATGGCTATGCGGACGTTATCGTTGGCGCATGGCATTATAGCAATGTGGAAGGCAGTGAGGGACGCGCCTTCGTCTACCATGGCTCGGCCACAGGCTTGAGCGTAACCGCCAATTGGACAGCGGAGAGTAACCAAGCTAACGCCGATTTCGGTGTCGCAGTAGGCACTGCCGGGGATGTAAACGGCGATGGCTATGCAGATGTCATCATTGGAGCCTATCAATTCGATAACGGTCAGGCCGACGAGGGCGCAGCATTTGTGTGGCACGGCTCGTCGAATGGCATCAACAACGGCACGCACGGCACACCGGCTAACGCCAGCTGGTCAGCCGAGAGCAACCAGATCTCTGCATATTTTGGTTATTCAGCCGGCACGGCTGGGGATGTCAATGGTGATGGTTACGATGATGTCGGCGTGGGCGCCTATGCCTACAACAACGGGCAAACAGATGAGGGTATGGCCTTTGTATGGCATGGCTCGGTGAATGGCATCAACGGGGCCATGGACGGCGACCCTATTAATGCAGCCTGGAAAACTGAGGGCAATCAGAACTATGCCCAATTGGGCAATGCAGTGGGCACTGCCGGCGACGTAAACGGTGACGGCTATGCCGATGTCATTATCGGGGCGCAGCAGGTCACCAATGGACAGACGCGTGAGGGGCGCGCGTATCTCTTCTACGGCAACGGCGGCGATGGACTGGAGGTCATTCCGCGCCAACGCCGGGCTGATGATAGTGCGCCGGTGGCTCCGGGAGGTCAGAGCACCAATCCTACCGGAGTTCGGCTGGCAGCGCTGGCGCGCATGCCCTTGGGACGGGGTCAGGTGCGCTTTCAATGGGAGATAAAGCCGGAGGGCGTGGCCTTCGATGGCACAGGATTGGGTCAATCCACCTGGCAGGATAGTGGAACAGCTGGCTATGCCTTCGACGAGTTGGTCGGCAGCCTCACATTCGAGACGCGCTATCACTGGCGGGCGCGCATCATGGGGCGTCCGGCAAATGCAGCAAGCAGCAGCGCCATCACATACCGCAGCCGCTGGTTTTATGGCTCCACGTTATTCACCGCTCTTAGCGGTAAGCAGAGTATTGGCAGCACAGGACGGGTTTATCTGCTCGACCAGGCCTCCTACGTTGAGGTCACCACACAGGGCACGCTATCGGAGCTCACCATGCAAGGCTACCCGCAGACAGCCCACCCACACGAAAACGATGGAGGATTGGGAACGCAAATGCTCGACCGTTATTTCACGCTCACTCCGAATACCGGTGCATCGGATTACGACCTGACGTTGTGCCTCAACTATGACGACGCCGAGACTGCCGGATTGGATGAGAATGACCTGCAGCTGTGCCGTTGGACCGGAACAACCTATGCCTGTCTGCCACGCAGCGCGTCCAGCAATACAGCGCTGAATCTCGCTTGCGCCGAGGATGTGACGGAGTTTTCCGACTGGGTTATTACTGGCGGCAACATTACGGCAGTTGAGCTGGCGCGTTTCGAAGCGTGGCAGTCGGGGGAGGCGGCGCTCGTCATCTGGGAAACCGCGACAGAGCTCGACAATCTGGGTTTCAATCTCTACCGAAGCGCGACGCCCGCCGGTCCCTGGTCGCAGGTCAATGCAGAACTGATCCCGGCGCAGAATCCTGGTTCGGTCTTCGGCGCGGTCTACGAGGTGCTCGATACAGCAGTGATGCCCGATAGGCTCACTTTCTACCACCTCGAGGATGTGGACATTCACGGCGCGAGCACCTTTCACGGGCCTATTTCTATCACCTTGTCTGCGCCCGCTGTGGTAAGAGTTCGCAGTCTTGCGGCTCAAAGCGCTCCTGGATTGGGCCTGGGCATGCTATTGCTTCTCGTTTTTGCCCTGGTTGTAAAACACCGGCGCTGAGTCTCGCTCGCGAAGCCAAACACAGCCGGTTGGAAGCAGGTTTCCAACCGGCTGTGTTACAGCGCAAAGGTGATGTTTGCCCGCAAGGCAAAGTTCATCCGAGAAACAACAACTTTTCCACTGCGTTATCAGTGCTAGAATGCTTCCGTTAGCGTACAGCGCATTTCCAAAGGAGCCAAACATGAGCGACATTCGTCACCTGACCGCTGAAGGTATTCGGGATTTTGCCAATATCGCGATTAACGCCTACCCCGGTTTCAAGATCAATACCGAGGAGGGACGGCAGCGGCTGATTGACCGGTTGATAGAGGCTCAAGAGCATATCCCGGTGCAACATCTAGTCGGGCTGTATCGCGAGGAGCAGCTGGTGGGGGGTATGCGCCTGCACGATTTCCGCATGAACATGCTGGGAGTGGAAGTCGGCGCCGGCGGCGTCGGCATGGTGGCTGTGGACTTGTTGCACAAGAAGGAGCATGTGGCCAAAGAGCTGATTGCGTTCTTCTTGCAGCATTACCGGCAACAGGGCGCCCCTTTGGCGTTGCTCTATCCCTTCAGGCCCGATTTCTATTACGCTATGGGCTTTGGTTACAGCACGAAGATCAGCCAATATCGCTTCCGCCCGGCAGCCTTACGCAAGGGTGGGTCGAAGGCACACGTCCGTTTCCTCACTGCCGAGGACAAGGATGCGCTCATGGACTGTTATAACCGCTATCAAGCTGCAACGCACGGCATGATTGTGCGTTATCCTCCGGAGTGGGATGGTTGGTTCACCAATCTGGGCCTGGAAAGGCGCCTGGTAGGCTATGTAAACGATGGACGAGTGGAGGGCTACATTCTCTTCGGCTTCAAGGCGCGGCCTGTCGGCATGAATGCCGCAGAAAGCCCTTTGCGCAACGATCTTGTTATTCGGGAATTCGTCGTCACTGGCAGAGAGGCGCTTGGCGGGTTGCTCGCCTTTCTCAGTTCGCAGGCGGATCAGGTGGACCGAATTGTGTTGACCACCACCAACGAGACTTTCCACCACCTGCTCTCCGACCCGCGCAATGAGGCAGAAACGCTGATCCCCTCCGTGTACCACGAGAGCAATGTGCAGGGAGTGGGGTTGATGGCACGCGTGCTCGATGTGCCGGGTATGTTCCGCGCCCTGGCGTCGCACGACTTCAACGGTCAGAACCTGCGATTGCGGCTCACCATACGCGATTCTTTCCTGCCCGAGAATGACGGTAGCGTACTCATCGCCTTCCAACACGGGCGGGCAACCCTGCCGGAGAGCGGGCCTCACGATGCGGAGATTGTGTTGGATGTGGCGGAGTTCTCCTCACTGCTGATGGGGGCAGTGGATTTCCAGCAGCTCTATGATTACAATCTGGCGGAGATTTCCGATCCGGCATATGTTCCGCAAGTAAGCCGGCTCTTCGCGGCGCCCAAGCCCATTTGCCTCACCGATTTCTGATGAGTTGATAGTGTTTTTCGGTCGGCGACCCGCTACGAAATCCCAAAAACACTATAACCTAGCCGATTGCCTCCCGCAGGATGAGCGGTATGAACATCTTGTGTGGCAGGAGCATCACGGTGATCTCCGTCTCGTAAATGGGCCAGGGGCGTTCCGGTTCTCTGGTGCTAAAGTTCACCGGCGCCACGCCCCCCCTCATCAAGTTGCATATCGAAGCGCAGGCGATAGCGTTGGAGCGCCTCGGTCTGTAATGGGGCGGTGAGGGGTACGCTCACACGAATGCTCGCACCCGGCGCCACCGTCTGCGCAATGGTCACGCGCGTGGTGGTGGTGATGACCGGCGCGCCGCTTTGGGTCTCCCAACCGTGGTATGCCAGCGCTACCTGCCCAGTCCACGTGAGAACTCCGGTGTTTTGCACTGTAAACGTCACGAGGCGCGTTTCCGCCGGCTGCAGCAGCGGTGGGCTAACACTGCCGCTGCGCCAGTCAATTTCCAACGGCGCCCAGCGATAATCCGGGGTGAGCCGTGCGCCGGCGCTATCCCGCAGCTGGATACCGGTGTAATAGTGTGTCAGAATCTGGCGCGCATCATCCCAGCGAACGCTCCAGGGGTCGTTGCCTGCCCCGGAATAAGAGCAGCGGTTTCCGCGCGCCCAGCGGCTTGCCCCTTCCTGGCTCATTCCCCGTTGGTGCCCGTAATCGTTGGCATCACAACCGCTGCTGATGGGGTCTTCGACGCCGCGCAGATACACTCGCCCACCATTCACCGTCCGCAACCAGGCGTCAGCGGAGAATTCCGCAAAGGCGGGTGTGTATTCCTCAGGAGATTGATCATAGGCAATGTAATATCCTGGGGCGACCGCGTCGCAGATGGTGTGCTGGCGAGCGTTGAGATTGCCGGCGGCGCAGGGATTCTCCGGATTGTCGGGGAAGCTCGCTGTGGGCAGACTCTCGAACTTGTAAGGGATGAAGGCTTGAAAGGCAGTGGAGTTGTTGATGCTGCGCCCGTCATAGATGGCGCGATAGGCGTAGCTGCGGGCAGCAGCTGCCTGTGCAATCAGCGCCGTAGCATGATAATAGGTCCCCATCTCCAGTGGTACCACATCCAGCAGGTAATCGCTTTCGATGGGAATAGTGATGGGGTTGGAAGCGTAGGGGTAAGGCAGAGTGGTTGTGCGCACACAGGGAAAATCAAGCTCGTCGCAGAAGACGGTACAGCCCCAGGCGGTGCTGCCCGGTTCGCAAAGCGTGTAGGGTTGGCGGCGCGCGCCGCCGAGCGTGAGCTGGTAGACGTGGAGAGTAATCTCCGCGGGGGGCGTATAGACGAGGGTTGAGCGAACCGGCGGCGGGTTTGGGGCCGGCATCGAGGGTTCGGTATCCGTGAGGGTAGCGGCAGGGGTTGGCCGAAACTCACCATAACGAGCGGGAAGAAGGCACACGCGCCCCTCGGTGGCTGTAGGACAGGCAACCGCTAGCCAGGTCCCATCTGGCGACCAGGCCAACTGGCGCCCCCACATCCCACCGCCGAAGGTCTCCTCCCGCGCCGGATAGGCTTCCCCGCTCCAGACATCCACCAGGAAGAGCTGCGCGCGCTCAACCCCATCGCCCCCTACCCCGGCAATGCCCAGTACGGCAAGCCAGCGGCTATCCGGCGCCCAGGCGAGGTCAGTGATGAAGCGAGGTGCGTTCTCCCAGGTGGTTACCTGACCCGTGCTTGAATCGAAGAGCTGCAAGCTGCTAGCAGGAAGCGGCGCGCCCACCTGTGCACCGGGCGCCAGAATCGCGGCGCGGATGCGTCCGTCGGGGCTCCATTGCGCTTCAAGAAACCGGGTTTCCGGTGAGGCGGCAACGGGGGGAGGCAGCACAGACGTACGCCCCACGGCTTGCAGCGCCGCTGACCAGGAAATGGGATTTTCCGCCAGGGCGAGGTTCCCTGTCTCGGGGTTGAAATATGTCGCCTGGGAAGACTGCCCATCAACCAGCATGAGCAATCCATCAGAAAGCCACCCGGCAATGCTTATCGCCGCAGGTTGCTCCGCCACAACCTGCGGGCGGCCAAAGACGTAGGTTGTCAACAAAGGGGCAGCTGTTCCAGAATGACCGCCAATAGAGAGGAACATCATCAGCAATCCGATGCCGGCGAGCAGACTCAAGAGGAATCTTGTCTTCATGCGAGCTCCTTGGATGCGACAGTGGCACTGGCCAATCAATTCGCGCTCATGGTTGATAGGTATGACGGGTGAGTTTCAAAATCCCGCTCTCGCGGATAGACCGTGTTATACTCTATTTGCCCGGTTTTGTAAAAACCGCATGAGCATTGGAGTGAGTTTCAAAACGGGGGTAAAAATCTCAAGCGCCCCTACAGGGCGCAGGAGAAAATTGATTTTTGGCGGCGGGGCTTTGCCCCGCCGCCAAAAATCAATCAAAGGATCTGTTGGCACAACCTCTCCCCCCATGTCTTTCTATCATCCTGTTGTGGGCGCTTTCTGGTATAATAACTCGCGTTGTTACCTGATTCTGGTACATTCATTATGGCGCTTTTAACTGCATCAAACCTGAGCAAATTCTACGGGGCAGACCTGATTCTGTCGAACGTCGCCTTCGAGGTCCATCCTGGCGACCGTATCGCGCTGGTTGGTCTCAACGGTTGCGGCAAAAGCACGCTGCTGGAAATTATCGCCGGACGGTTGGAATCCGACGCCGGCGCGGTGGCGCGCGCGCGCCATACACGCCTGGGCTATTTGCCCCAAAATCCCGACTTCGATGACGCCGGAACGCTGTGGGAGGCGATGGAAGCCGTCTTTGAGGGCTTGTTGGAGCAGGCTCGAGAATTGCGCTTGCTGGAGCATGACATGGCGCTGGGTGATGAAGCGGCATTGGCGCGCTATGGGGTGCTGCTAGAAGCTTTTGATGTTGCCGGCGGTTTTACTTATGAAGCCCGCATCGGGCAGGTGCTGGGCGGACTGGGCTTCCCAAAATCCGAGTTTGAGATACCGGTGGCGCATCTCAGCGGTGGGCAGAAGACGCGCGCATTATTGGCGCGCCTGCTGTTGGAAGAACCGGACCTCCTGTTGCTCGATGAGCCGACCAATCACCTTGATATCGAGGGGATTGAATGGCTGGAGGAGCAGCTGCGCAGCTGGAAGGGGGCTTTGATAGTAGTTGCCCACGATCGGGAATTCCTCGATGCCGTGGCGACGCGTGTGTGGGATCTCACTGCTGCACAAGTAGAGGCCTACCGGGGCAATTACACCGCCTATACCGGGCAACGCCATGCGCGCCGCCAGCAACAGCAGTCGGCTTTCGAGGCGCAGCAAGAGAACATCGCCAAGACTGAGGATTATATCCGTCGTTACATGGCGGGGCAGCGCAGTACACAGGCTAAGGGACGACTTCGGCGTTTGGGGCGCGTGGAGCGTCTCGAACGTCCTCAGGACGCTCAACAGATTCGGCTCGATTTGCACACGAATATCCGCAGTGGCAACCTGGTGCTAGGGCTTTATGGCCTACACTCTGGCTACGAACCTGGTGTGCCTTTAGTGACGGTGGAAGAGGCTGAGATTCATCGTGGTGAGCGGGTGGCTTTGGTCGGTCCCAATGGCTCTGGCAAAACAACCTTGCTGAGGACCGTTCTGCAAACGTTGCCGCCTCTTGCCGGGCGAGTGCGCATCGGTGCGGCGGTGCGCTTGGGTTATTTCGCCCAGGTGCAGGCAGATTTGGACCCTCACCTCACGGTATTGGAAACTCTTGCGGATGCGGGCGTTGATTTGCTCAGCGAGGGGCGCGCGTTCCTGGCGCGTTACGGTTTCCGTGGTGATGACGTTTTCAAGGAAGTCGGTGTGCTTTCCGGCGGTGAGCGCGCGCGGGTGGCTTTGGCGCTGCTTGCGCTGGAGCGCGCGAATGTCTTGCTTTTGGATGAGCCGACCAATCACTTGGACCTGCCTTCGCAGGAGACACTGCAGGATGTGATCGCACATTTCCCCGGCACCGTGTTGTTAGTCAGCCACGACCGTTATCTGATCCGACAACTCGCGACGCACGTATGGGCTATTGCAGATGGGGCTTTGCACGTCTTTGAGGGCTATCAGGCATATGCCGAGTGGCACCAGCTGCGGCGCGAGGGTGCTCCAGCCGTGCGTCAGATGGAGGACAAAGAGCGTGTGCAACGCGAATCTGCGCGCCAGGCTGAACGCGAACAACAGCGTGCTCAAGCGCGTCAGCAGCAACGCCTGGAAGCACTTGAGGCGGTCATTCATGAGCAGGAGCAGCATCTGCAGCAACTGACGACTGCCTTGGATTTGGCAGGACGCGCGCAAGATATCAGCCGGGTGACCAAACTTGGTGCGGAATATCGCCAGATCGAGGCGCATTTGAATGCTCTGCTAGAGGAGTGGGCTACAGTTGCCGGCGCGGTGATGGATTATGAATCGGAGACGAAGACCAAAGGATGAGGCTATGATTGCGGAACAGCTGCCAGCAATAGGACTTGACACTTATCATCCGTCTGCTGCAGCTGATTCACCTGCGGCTTCTGGTGATTGTCTGCCCTATCGCATTGGTCTGACCGGCAACATCGCGACCGGTAAGTCCAATGTGGGGCAGCTGCTCAGGGAATTGGGCGCTGCCTACATTGATGCTGATAAAGTGGCCCATGAGATGATGCTGCCTGGCGCGGCAGCCTATAAGGCTGTGGTAGCATATTTTGGCGATAGTATTCTTGCTGCCGATGGGAGTATTGACCGTCGTGCTTTGGGCGCTATCGTCTTCAGCGACCCAGAAGCGTTGCGGCGCCTCGAGCAGTTGGTGCACCCGGCGACCATCGCCGAGGTTGAGCAACGTATTCGCGCCAGCGGCACAGCTGTAGTGGTGGTCGAAGCGATCAAGTTGCTGGAAAGCGGTATGGCAGAGACTTACGATGCTATCTGGGTCACCACGTGTACTGAAGCAGAACAGGTGTACCGGCTTGAGAATAGCCGGGGACTCACTCGCACCGAAGCGTTACGTCGTATTCACGCTCAACCGCCGCAAACCGAGAAATTGGCTCGCGCCGATGTTATCATTGACACCGGTGGCGCAAAATCCGAAACCCGCGCTCAGGTACTTGTGGCGTGGGCGAAAATTCCCTGCTGCGCTTCCTGATTCGAAGAGCGCTTCATTGCTGCCTGTGTAAGCTCAGACTGCTACATCACGTCGTATGCCTTATGGTGCGTGAATTCCTGCTTACATCCGAGATTGCCAAAGCCGCTGGGGTACATCCCAACACGGTGCGGCTCTTTGAGGCTGCGGGTTACCTTCCGCCCGTGCCACGCACCGCTAGCGGCTATCGCATGTTCACTGAGTTTCATCGCGACCAGATGATTCTGGCGCGCTTGTTGCTCCAATGGCCCTATCCTGGCGGCAAGGCGCTCGTCGAGGAAATCGTGACGCATTCCGCCGGCGGTGATTTAGGCGGAGCGCTGGAACTTGCGTACACGTATCTCGCGCAAGTCCATGCCGAGCAGGCGCATGCTGAGGCGGCAGCCAAACTCCTCGAGCGTTGGGCGCAGGGGGTAGCAGCTGAGCCTTTCAAGGAACCGCTGACCATTGGCGCAACGGCCAAACTGTTGGGCATTACCGTGGACATGCTCCGCAACTGGGAGCGCAATGGACTGGTTACGATCCCTCGGAATCCTCGCAATGGCTATCGCCGTTACGGCTCTGCCGAGATTGGGCGATTGCGCGTGATTCGCACGCTCAGTCGCGCCGGTTACAGTCAGATGGCTCTGCTGCGGACCCTCCTGCAAGTAGACCGTGGCGCTGCCCCTGACTTGCGTCACACTCTTGATACTCCAGGTCCCAATGAAGATGCCGCCGCTATCACGGATCAGTGGTGTACTACCCTGGCGCAAGTTGAACGACGTGTCCTCGAAGCGCTCACTTTGTTGGAGCGGATGATTCAGCACCCCTATCAGAAACCCCGTAAGCCATAACGCTATCCCCAAACCCTCCATTTATACACCAGGGTTGTAGAATAAAAGTAGACTCATCTCACTGCCGGTGCGAGCGGCGCATGACGCGGCTCTTCGGACCTGTTTTCACTTTTCCTCTCTGGAGGGTGAAAGTGCGCCGTTCATCTTCCGGACAGAAAGATCGGGATGAGATTTTCACGACAAGGAGGCGGGATGAAAGTTTCACGAATCACTGTTGCAAATCTGATGAAGACGTACCGCGTGCCGGAGCGCGAACCAGGCTTGAAAGCCGCGTTAGGCAGTCTCTTTCGCCGCACTGCCCGTGATGTGGAAGCCGTACGGGGCATCACCTTCAGCGTGGAAGCCGGAGAGATGGTCGGTTTCATCGGGCCTAATGGCGCCGGCAAAACCACCACGCTCAAGATGCTCTGTGGTCTCCTTTATCCCACCGGCGGAGAAGCCCATGTCCTGGGTTATGTGCCCTGGGAACGCAAACCTGCGTATCTCCGACGGATTAGCATGGTACTGGGGAATAAGAGTCAGATGCTCTGGGACATTCCCCCGCTGGACAGCTTCCGCGTCCTCAGTGAGATTTATCGCGTGCCGCCTGCGCAATATCAACAAACGCTGGATGAACTGGTCGCTCTGCTCGAAATGGAAGATTTACTCACCAAACCTGTGCGTAACTTCTCTCTAGGCGAGCGGATGAAGTGCGAACTGGTTGCTGGGCTACTGCACCGCCCTGAAGTCCTCTTCCTGGATGAGCCAACGCTCGGGCTGGATGTTTCGATGCAAGGGCGGCTGCGGCGCTTTCTGGCGGAGTACAACCGGCACAGCGGTGTGACGGTGCTTCTGACCAGTCACTACATGGCAGATGTAACCGCCCTTTGTCCGCGGGTTATCCTGATCCACCACGGGCAATTGCTCTACGATGGCATGTTGCAAGGACTGGCACAGCAACTCGCACCCTTTAAGCTGATTCGTATGGCTTTGCGGCACACGGATACTGAGCTGCAACTACCTGTGGGTGTCGAGATTATTGAGCGTGAGAACGGCGCCCTTAGCTTGCGCGTCCCTCGCGCCGAAGCGCCGGCGTTAACGGCACAATTGCTCCAGGCACTGCCTGTCGCTGATCTTGCCGTGGAAGATCCCCCTATCGAAGCGGTGATTGATCAAATTTATCAGGAGGGCGAAGTCGGCGTTGAATAGATTCCATCTTCGATTGGGGTGGCGGTCTCTGGTTCCTGGCATTCCCGGTATAGTTCGTAACATTCAAAGAGAGGAGAAATTATGTTACCTAAAGTTATTCTGCACACCGAGGTTAGCGTTGATGGGCGTCTGGATTGGATGCTCGATGATGGCTTTCTCTACTACCGCGCTATTGCCGATTGGCAGGTAGATGCCATCATTTCCGGAAGCAACACGATGTTGGCAGCTTATTCGGAAGCCGATACGCCTGAAATGCTGGCAACCCCTGCACCGGAAAAAGCGCCGGGCTTGCAGCGTATGTTGGTGGTGGACAGTCAGGGGCGTTTGCGTTGTTGGCGGCAAATGCAGCAAAGCGAGTGGTGGGGCGAGGTGACGTTGCTCTGCTCAACCGCTACGCCGCCCGACTATGTGGCTCACGTCAAATCCCTGGGTGTGGATGTCATCGTTGCGGGCGCTGACCATGTGGATTTGCGTGCAGCCTTGGAAGAAGTCAATGCCCGCTATGGCGTCGCCGTTATCCGCACCGATAGCGGCGGGACGTTGCACGGGGCGCTACTTCGTGCCGGATTGGTGGATGAAGTGAGCGTGTTGCTCAACCCTTGCCTGGTGGGTGGCACCTCACCGCGTTCGACCTTTGTTGCACCGGACCTGTTATCACAAGAGGGCGTGATTCCCCTCCGCCTGCTGGAAGTTAGCAACATCGAGGGTGACGTCATCTGGTTGCGTTACGCGATACGCCAGGCATAGGTGCACGGCACGTCTGTCTGGCAAGAAAGTGCCCCTTGGGACGCGGCGCCGCGTCCCAAGGAGATATTCTCGCCTGTCTGCAAATCTATGCTGGCTTTCCCAAATGACCTGGCGTATGCTCCCTGGCTCTCTACAGGAGGTAGAACATGAATTTCCGCGGCGGTTGGGCTTTGATCAGAGCAACATGGCTCTCGTGGCTGCAATATCGCAGTTTCTTTTTTCTGCTTGCCTTTGGCTGGATGATCCCGCCGTTGATCTATCTATTTGTTTGGAGCACGGCAGCGGGGGTGGGTAGCATCGGCGGGTTGACGCGAGGCGGTTTTGTTGCCTACTACCTGCTGCTTATCCTGGTGAACCAGCTCACTTACGCGCAAACAAATTGGACTGTGGGTGACACCATCCGTTATGGCGGGATGAATACGCAATTGCTCCGCCCTCTTGCGCCGATTTTCGACACGCTTTCCAGCGAGATTGCCGGGAAGGTCGTGTATATGCTCTTTGTCATCCCCGTGACGGTGTTACTGGCTCTGTTACTGCGTCCCGAGCTGCACATCACCCCGGGGGCAGCGCTGGCTTTCATCCCGGCGTTGGGCATGGCCTGGGCGTTGCGTTTCTTCTGGGGCTATTGGCTGGCTTTACTGGCATTTTGGTCGGCTCGCGCCGATGCGTTGTTGGCGCTGCAAGATACGCTGACCTTTCTGCTGGCAGGGCAGGTTGCGCCAGTGATATTGTTGCCTGGTGCTATTCGTACAGCGGCGACCATGCTCCCTTTCCGTTACATGATTAGTTTTCCTGTTGAAGTGCTCATGGGGCAGGTTCAGGGCGTGGCTTTGTGGCAGGGCTTCATTTGGCAAGCAGGATGGCTCGCGGCTGCGGTGATTCTGTTTGCCCTTGTCTGGCGTGCTGGTGTGCGCCAGTATGCCGCTGTTGGGGGCTGAGGAGGGATTGATGCTTTACCTGAGACTTATCCGGCGTTTCATTATCGTCTCCATCCATGAGATGGCAGCATATCGGTCGAATTTCTGGATCAGCGCGCTCAATGCGCTACTGGAATTGGGCGCGGGGGTACTTGCCCTGGTAATTCTCTTCGAACAGGTAGAGACCTTCAATGGTTGGACTCTGCCCGGCGTGTTGGCGTTGTTAGGCGTTTATCTCACGCTTGGCGCATTGCGGGCGCTCTTCATCGGTCCAAGCCTGGAAGCTCTGGCGGGCATGGATGGCGAAGTCTGGTCCGGAAAGCTCGATTTCACACTTGTGCGTCCGGTAGATGTGCAGTTTCTCGCCAGTTTCCGCACCTGGCGCCCCCTGAAGCTGCTCGACCTGGTGCTGGGTTTAGGCGTATTGTTTATAGCTGTCGTGCAGCTAGAACATAGCCTGACCTTCGCCGATGGTCTATCTTTCATCATTGCACTTGCCGCAGGATTGCTCATCCTCTACGCCATCCTGCTCGCCTTTGCCGGATTGGTCTTTTGGAGCCCTGGATTCCTCTTCACCTGGCTCTTCGATGCCTTTTTTCAGATGGCGCGCTACCCGGTGGGCCTTTACCCTGGTTGGCTGCGTCTGGTGTTGACCTGGGTGATTCCTGTGGGATTGATGACCACAGTTCCGGCACAAGCGCTTGCCGGTGACCTCTCGCCCCTCTCGCTCTTGAGTAGCCTGTTGGTGGCGCTGCTCTTTCTTGTAGGGGCTACGGCGATCTTCCGTACCGGGCTGCGGCGTTACGCCAGCGCCTCCAGTTAAAATCCCTTAAGCGATTTTCCTGCGGCGAGGCGCAGCCTCGCCGCAGGAAAATGAACTTTCTTCCGCACCCCGCCTGCTGCTCACACGGGACGCGCTATTGATTTCCCAACCCTCCATTTGCAGACCAGGGTTTTATCCCGGTGTTGCCCGGTGTTTTCCTGTCTGCCACGTCGAGAAGCGGCTGAAGGGCAACCTCAGGAGAAATCCTCACTTTGGATGTGCAAACCGATCTCTTATCGAGCGGCAGCTCAAGAGTGCTTCTTGAGCTGCTGAATCCGCAGCATGAGCCGCACCATGGCATATACGTAGACCACCAGCAAACCAGCGTGGATAACTTTCACTACATCCATAAAAACCGACGCGTGCTCCTGCGATCTGCTGAGCGTGATGAGGAAGATGGGCAAAAAGATGACCAATAGCATCATGACTCGCTGGTACTTCTGCACCTTTGACGTGTTATCGGTGTAGATTTCAGGGCTTTCTCCTTCAGCAGCTTCCTTTCGGAAATACTGCCACCCGCCCATTGCTCCGACATGTTGCCAACCAGCATCGGCAAAGAGCTGCACATATTCAGCCATATCTTTGTCGCTGGATTTGTAATCTAGCCGATACACGATGTTCTTCGGTTCGCCCTGTACAAATGGGTAGAAGCCCAATGCCGGTCGAACCAGATACCAACCCCGCTGTGCCATTTGGGAAAGCCAGGCTTCTTCACCTTCATCATTCCACGCCCCAAATATCTTGAAGAACCGCTTTTGCTCGTTCATTCCTTCTCCTTCTCTATGCAATTCTTTCGCTCCAGCACTTCATGTCCATTGTTGACCATCAATTCCAGACGTTCTAATTGACGTCGGAGCACGCTATGCCCTTTCCCGGTCAAAATGTAGATTTTGCGTCGCGCCTCCTCACCGACCATTTCGAGCAATCCCTCCTTTTCCAGTGTGGAAAACGCCCCATAGAGAGTTCCAGGCCCAATCTTTACTTCTCCCCCTGTTATCGCCTCGACCTCTTGCATCACGCTATAGCCATGCTTGGGTTCTACGAGCATGAGCATGATGTAGAATGTCGCCTCACTCAGAGGGAGGTATTTTTCTATGCTGTCATTTTTGTTCACATTACACCTCCTTTATATCGTTATTCGATATATCGTGTATCAATATATTACCATGCGATATACCGTTTGTCAAGCTATATTCGGAAAATAGCGGCAAAAGAGCTGGATGAATGTTGTGGGGCTTTTTTCTCTTTCTTGGGAATTCGGCGTTATAATCAGGATTGTTGTTGCCCTTGATCTATATGCGACACAAGGAGACCGGCTCATTGTCTGAGATAGCGCTTTTCATCCGCGGGATTCTCATAGGCTTCGCCATTGCTGCGCCGGTGGGTCCCATCGGCGTACTCTGTATCCGCCGAACGCTGGTCGAGGGGCGCGTTGCAGGCTTGATATCAGGATTAGGCGCCGCCTCCGCCGATGCGCTCTACGGAATCATCGCTGCCCTAGGTCTAACGCTGCTTGCCGACTTCCTTACCGCACAACAGGTCTGGTTACGCCTGCTGGGCGGGTTCTTTCTCTGTTATCTGGGCGTGCGCGCTTTTCTAGCGCCACCGGTTGCCCTGGATTTCTCGTCACCTGGCAAGAAAGGGCTGCTATCTGCCTATATCACCACCTTCTTCCTCACGCTCACCAATCCCCTGACCATTTTCGCCTTTGCTGCTATCTATGCCGGCGTGACGAGCGCCGGTTTTCATAGCGCTAATGCATTTGTTTTGGTGCTGGGGGTTTTCAGCGGATCAGCGCTGTGGTGGACGGTGCTCAGCGCCGGTGTAAGTCTGTTTCGTAACCGGGTCACTCCAACCGTCCTGGTGTGGATCAATCGTATCTCGGGCGCATTCATCGTGGGCTTTGGTATCAAATTGCTGTTAGGACGCTGAGCAGTTGTCATTGTGGGAGGCTTATACGCATGATTCAGAGTAGAAAATCCCATTCCCAAACTCCTATAGCGCTCTCTGCCGATGAACAGGCAGCACTTGCCGGTGAGGCGGGACCTGCAGTGCGCCGCGCCATGGAGATTGTCGTGGCGCTTGCCCAAATCTATGGCGCCGAACGCCTGATTCCTGTAGCGAGTGTGCAGATTTCTGGTGTTTCCTACCGTAACATCGGTCCGGCGGGATTGGATTTTCTCCGTAAATGGGCTGATGAGGGCGCACGCGTGCGCGTCCCTACCACACTCAATCCCGCTGCTATGGACCTGGAGGCCTGGCTCGAACAGGGTTTCGATCCGGCTTTTGCGGCACAGCAACAGGCCGTTATCGCTGCCTTCTCGCGAATGGGTGTCGGTGAGGGCAGCCCTATCCCTACCTGCACGCCCTATCTTTTGGGGAATGCCCCGCACTATGGCGAATCCCTTGCCTGGGCTGAATCCTCCGCCGTTGCTTATGCCAACAGCGTCATCGGTGCGCGCAGCAATCGCGAAGGCGGTCCGGGCGCGATTGCCGCTGCTCTTGTGGGGCGTACAGGCGCCTATGGCTTGCACCTTGAGGCAAACCGTCGCGCCACATTGCGTGTCGAGGTGCGTGTGGCTCCGCAGACCATCAGCGATTACAGTGCGTTAGGGGCGGTGGTGGGCAAGGCTGCCGGTGCGCGCGTCCCCTATTTTGAGGATTTGCCCCTTGAGCGTGGCGCGCCGCTGTGGGAAGAGAAACTCAAAGCCCTGGGAGCTGCACTCGCAGCCACGGGCGCAGTGGGGCTGTTCCATGTGGCAGGGCTAACGCCGGAAGCGCTCGCGGGGCAGATGCTCGCGCCAGAGCACGAGACCCTGGTTGTGACCGACCTTGCCCCGGGTTACGCCATGTTGACCGATGCGACTGCGTGCCCCGCATTGATCTGGATCGGTTGCCCGCATGCTTCGCTGGCAGAGATTGCCATGGTTGCCGGTTTGGTCCAGGGGAAGCGCCTGCGTTTGCCCTTGTGGATTACCTGCGCCCGCCCGGTGAAAGAAGCCGCTATCGTGCAGGGCTTGGCTGCAGAAATCGAAGCCGCTGGCGGACGCCTCTATGCCGATGCCTGCATGGCCATCGCGCCTGTGCGTGACCTGGGCTTTGCGGCGGTGATGACCTCTTCTGCCAAAGG
Source organism: Anaerolineae bacterium (assembly GCA_026645815.1). GTDB lineage: Bacteria > Chloroflexota > Anaerolineae > B4-G1 > SLSP01 > JAAZNO01. The sequence goes on from JAPKMR010000017.1 coordinate 47,913, forward strand.
CGCCTATTACCTGCGTAACCTCGCGGGCGTACCCGCGCGCTTTGGAACGCTGGAGGAATGCGTAGTAGCTGCAGAGAGAGGTTGAGCCAGAATCGAAACAGAGCGGGTTTTGGATTACTTGTATTATAATAAACGCAGTATGCAGCTACAAATGATCGCTGTACGAGGAATGAGTAGGATGGAGTATCTTGACCAAATTCTGCATGGAGACTGTGAGACGGTATTGGCGCAGTTGCCAGACAACTGTGTAGATCTAATCTTCACGTCACCACCATATGCCGATCAACGCAAGAACACTTATGGTGGTATACATCCCGATAACTATGTGGACTGGTTTCTGCCCAAAGCGCGCCAATTCTATCGGGTTCTTAAGCCAACTGGCACGTTTGTCCTGAATATCAAGGAGCGTGTGGTGGGCGGCGAACGGCACACATACGTCATGGAGCTGATTCTGGAAATGCGTCGGGAAGGATGGTTGTGGACGGAAGAATTCATCTGGCACAAAAAGAACTCTTATCCAGGAAAATGGCCCAACCGGTTCAGAGATAACTGGGAGCGCTTGATTCAATTTAACAAAGATCGAAAGTTTAGCATGTACCAGGAAGCCGTGATGGTACCAGTTGGGGAGTGGGCGAAAACGCGATTAGCTAGTCTAAGTGATACAGATCGTGTTCGAGATGAATCTAGTGTAGGTAGTGGCTTTGGTAAGAATGTCTCTAATTGGGTTGGCCGTGACAAAGTTTACCCTAACAACGTCATCCATCTGGCGACGGAATGTTCCAACCGCAACCACAGCGCAGCTTTTCCAATAGACTTGCCAAAATGGTTTATCAGATTATTCACCCAATTCGGGGATACCGTTTTAGATCCTTTTGTTGGTTCGGGTACTACAGCATTAGCAGCTGCTCAGCTAGGACGACACTACATCGGAATTGACCTCAACAACGAGTATGTCAGTTTATCTCTCGAACGACTTACTGGAGCACAGATTAGCCTACCCATTGTGGCAGAACCAGAGCAAGAGTACAAGGCTGATGAATGCCGAAAGGAACAAGAAGAGTGAAACCGCTAGATCTGGACCGGGTTTGTGAATATGTTAATGAAAACATCGTTGATTTTCATCAGCGACGCCTGAAATCCATCGAGACCCTAGAACTTGGCCAACTACTGCGCAAAAATCCCTATTTGTTCAGGGCAAAGAACATCAACACTGCGCCTGAATTGGTATCGGGTTTTCTTGAAGCTTTTCTATCTTCATCAGAAGAGAAATTGTTTGGTGATTTTCTGGAATCTCTAGCGGTGTTTGTTGCAGAGATGACTTGTGATGGGCATAAGTCCACAGCTCCTGGAGTTGACTTGGAATTCTTCAATAAGCGCACTCACTATGTGGTCTCAATCAAATCGGGTTCTAATTGGGGCAATAGCTCACAACAGACTAAACTGGAGCAAGATCTTAAAACTGCGGTGGCACGTGTCAAGCAAGCAAGACGCAGTGCCAATGTCCAGGCTGTTTTGGGCATTTGTTATGGTAAAACTAAGACCAGCTACGTTCGAGGTTATTTGAAAGTGGTCGGGCAGAATTTTTGGTATTTGATTAGTGAAAACCCCTCTCTTTACACTGAAATCATTGAACCCATCGGGTATCGAGCTAGAGAGCATAATGAGGCTTTCAAAAGCGAGAAGGCAAATGCTGTTAATCGGCTAAATGGACAGTTTATCTCCCGTTTTTGCAACCCCGATGGATCAATTGATTGGCTGCGGCTCGTCGAGCATAACAGCGGCAATCTTGATTTGGATCACTTTCTTGTTACATCGGACGAAGTATGACTCGAATTTTGTCCTTCCAGGGTCGTATCATCAAGGAGGGGCGTGCGAAGGGAGAGGCTTTGGTCTCTCCAGAACCGGTTGGTTTCCTCGGTGGTGTGGATGCGGACACCGGCATCGTCACGGAGAAGGGACATCCCCTGGAGGGGCAGTGCGTAGCGGGGAAGGTGCTCGTCTTCCCCACGGGTAAGGGCAGTACGGTAGGCTCGTATGTGCTCTACCAGCTTGCAGTGAATGCCCTGGCGCCGGTTGCCATTTTGAACGCCGAGAGTGAGCCGATTGTGGCGGTGGGCGCGATCATCGGCGAGATTCCCATGGTGGATCGAATTCCCATCGAGCAGATTCACACGGGGGATTGTGTCACCATTGATGGGGACCAGGTCACGGTTGTGCCGTCATCGCCTGTTTGAGCTGCTTCGCAAACCCGCCCACCAGCATCAGTAGCACCGCCGTTGTGGGATAGGCTGGCGTGCCCACCACAAAGGCAATGCCTAGCGCGATAGCGATTCCCGCCCCCACCGCCGTTTGCGTGACCGCTGCAATCGTCATCCCAAGAGCTGCCAGTGCTAACAGTATGGTATAGCCCGTCAGAATCCAGCGTACCCAACCGCGCGGCGCGATAAACACCCCGGAAATGGGAATCAGTAATCCGAGCGCAGTCAGCGGCAACAGCAAGAAGCCCAGGTTGCTCGTGAGTGGCGCGGCAACCAACCCCGCCAATCCGCCAAGCAGGCAGACCAGCACCCAGTTGGAAGCGACAACCTCCTCGTGGGGCAACGCGTGTCGCCCTAATTTATCCATTCGCACCAACAGCGCAAAGAGCGGTCGCGCTGTCCACGTTAGCCCCAAGAAAAGGTCGTGTGCGAACTCGAGCGGCAGCACCAGTAACCACAGAGGGAAGAAGGAGCGTGCCAGTGCGCGCAGGCTTTGCATCCCTACAGAGACCGAAGTCCACACAGCCCAACGTTCACCCCAGGTTAACCCACCCATCCACAGGAAATAGCGCAGCAACAGGCGATAAAGCGGGTTGCGTGCTCGCAGCGCTTCCACGATGCCCTCGCGTGCCCACAGTGAGAGAGGATCGAGCCTGAGCGCTTCTCGGAAATGCGCAAAAGCCTCCTGGGCTTGCCCCTCCTCCAAGAGTGCCCATCCTTGCTGTGCGTGCGTACTGGCGTCATCCGGTGCTTGCCGGAGTGCCTCTTGCCGCGTCTGCCGGGCTTCGGTTCTGCGTCCCACCCGTGCCTGCGCCGTCGCCCGCAGATTGAGGCAATCCACGTGTGTAGGATCGAGCGCCAGACCCTTCTCTGCCGCTTCTAGTGCGCGATACCACTCTTTGCGGCGTGCGTAAATGCGTCCCAGTGTGGCGTGAAAGCGCGCTTCCGTAGGATAAAGTCGTAACGCATCGCGGATGGCTGTCAGTGCCGCTTCTTCATGCTCCAGGCTGAGCTGAATGTGTGCCAGGAGGTAGTGGTTCTGGGGATCGCTGGGAGCAAGGCTGATGGCGATCTGGATTTCTTGCAACGCCTCTGCATCATGGTCCTGCCGGTAGAGAACGAAGGCGAGCCTCGCGTGCAGCTCGCTATCGTTAGGGTCTGCTGCAAGCGCCTTGCGCAGCAATTCCTCGGCTTGCTGGTAGCGCCGCAAGTCAATAAGCTGTTGGATGTAGGCCTGACTCGTCGTCATTGCTGTTGGTTAGGAAATGCTCACATGCGCAAACGCTTCAGATGTTCCAGGATATCATCATACGCGCCGCCCTCGTTAGCGTAGATCGCGTAGTTTTTGGCTGTGGAAAACCACTCCTGTACGGTTGGGTTTGCCTGTTTGATGGCTTCCTGCAAATCCCCCATTGTAACCGGGGTGGGCTTGCCGGAGCGCAGGGCTTCACGCAGCCGCCGTTCTACCGCTTGATCCACTACGCCCATCAGGTCCGCACCGGAAAATCCTTCGGTCATCCGTGCCAACCTGCCAAAGTCAAGCCGCTCTATGGGTTTGCTGGCGAGGTGCAGCTGTAGAATCGCTGCGCGTGCGGGCGCGTCTGGCGGCGGGACGAAGAGCACGCGGTCGAAGCGTCCAGGGCGCCGGAATGCCGGATCGAGGTGCCAGGGCGCATTGGTCGCTGCCAGGATGAGCACGCCTTCATTTGAGGTGTCCACACCATCCAGCTCTGAAAGGAATTGATTGATGACGTGCCGTCCTGCGCTGTGGCGCAAATCTGTACGGCTGGCGCCCAGTGCATCTACCTCGTCGAAGAACAACACGCAAGGGGCGACTTTGCGCGCCAGCACGAAAGTCTCATGCAGATTCTTTTCGCTATTGCCCAGCCACATATCGAGAATCTCGTGCAAGCCCACCGAGATGAAATTGGCGCGTACCTCACCCGCCGTTGCCCGTGCCAGAAAGGTCTTTCCGCAGCCGGGGGGACCGTACATGAGAATTCCACCACCTGCCTGCTTGCCATAGGCTTTGTAAAGCTCTGGATTGGTGAGCGGATAGAGGATCTTCATGCGGATTTCCTCCTTGAGCTCCTCCATTCCGCCCACATTGGCAAAGGTGATATTGGGGCGTTCCACCGCACTGCCCGGCGGCGTTGCAGGTTCTGCCGGCATAGCGAAGAGTGCCGCCGCAGCCTCCGTGACTGGGGTGGTAGCGGCGGTTGCCGGTGCAGGCGCCCGTAATTGCGTTTCAAGTGCGGGATCGGCAAGACTTGGATTCAGTGCCACGACTTGTTGGTATGTTTGCGCGGCTTGAACTTCAGCGCCGGTCTGCAGATAGATGCGGGCTGCCAGCAACAGCGTTTCGGCCGTTGGGGCCGGCGCATGGAGCAATTCCTCCAAAATGACCAATGCGACCTCAACCTTACCCTGATGGAAGTAGCCTTCTGCCAGCGCATGCTTGATTTCGCCATCCTCTGGCGCTGCATCGAGCGCTTGCCGGTATTCCTGTGTTGCGGCTGTGAAATCCCCTGCTTCCAGGAGCAAGTCGCCCAGATGCTTGCGCAGGGCGGCATTTTCGGGTGTTGCCGCTACTGCTGCGCGTAATGCCTGGATCAGCGTCTCGTTTTTTCCCATAGCGCACCTCCATCATGTGAGAATCGGATCAGTGCAGTGCGAATTCATGTTGAAACTCCAAGAACCTATCCCAGAATTATAGCACGATGCGGCGTTTCGCAGAGTCTTGTGGTGGAGTTGGCTTTTCGGAAGGTATCTATCCCCTAGCGGGCACAGCTCACCATTGGAGACCACCTTCAAAGCCGCTGCTTTAGGCGCAAATCCCGCATCAAGCTGAATTTCCGGCAAAAATCCTAAAGCGCCAGTGCGTATGTCGGGTATGGTCACGTTCATGCCATTGACAAAGCCCCCGACCTTGCCTATAATGAGGGTAGAAAAGCTCCTCAACACCGGTCCAAAAGGCGCAGTCGCCAAGAGCGACTTAAGCGAAGCCAGGCGGGGAATCCGCCAAGAGACCACGGTTTGAGGGGCTTTTTTTGCCCCGGGCTCTCTGCCCCGGGCTCTTTGCCCCGGTATCACCTCGTCTGCAACGTCTTCGAAGGCAGTTTCCAACATGCCTTGTAGGGGCGCTTGAGATTTTCACTCCCATCCTGAAACGTACCCGGTGCATTCGGATATACGACAGAAAATTGGAGAACAATAAGACCGTCATCTTGTAAATAACCCGCATCAGCGATCAACTCTCTGCGCCGCCGTACTCGGCGCTTCTTTCTGCAAGCGTGATTTTCGTGGACGGGGCTTCGCCCGTCCACGAAAATCACAAAAGAACCACCCTCTGCGTCTCTTTGGCGCGTCAAAGTGTCTAAACGCATGGTCTCACCAATCTGACCTCTGAACTTCCCAATAATTTGTCCTATACCCGGTGCATTCGCATTGGCGGATTCTCCGGAGTCTGGTAAACTAAGAACAGGCATTCATCCCATTCTCTGGAGTGACTTATGCAAACCAACTGGCTTTGGGGATATCTCATCCCCATTGGATTATTGCTTTTGGCATGGGGCGGATTGGAGCCACCGAAGGCGCGTCGCATCACGCCACTGGCTGCGCTGGCATTGGCGCTTGCCGTAATTGGCTATTGGGCGTTGGGTTACGGCCTACACCTTGGCGGCGCTTATGTCGTTAACCCCGACCCGGCGCTCCAGGGCTTGGACTTGCTCTACGGGGACAACGTGCACTTCGGCATTTTTGGCATGACCGGCTTCGCCCTTACCTGGGACGCCGGCGAGATTGTTTCCCCTACCGCCCTGGCGTTGTTTCTTAACTACCTACCCATCATGGTGGGGGCCGTCTTGCTGGTCACTTTGAGCCTGGCAGAAGCGCGCCGTTGGCTGATCGTCCTTGCGGCTGCGCTCACGGGGGCATTGGTCGCCCCGGTAGCTGCATGTTGGGCCTGGGGCGGAGGCTGGCTTTCTCAGTTGTGGCGCACCATGGAATTGGGCAGCGGTTTCGTGGATTTCGGCGGCAGCGCCTTGCTATTTTGGTTGCCTGCGAGCCTCAGTTTCGGTATCCTTATCCTGCAACCTCGCCGCCCCGCCTCAGAAGTTTCGGCGCCACCGCCAGCCTATTATCCCCTGTTAGCAAATCTTGGCGCACTCTTCGTCGGCATCGGTTGGATCGGTTGGACCTTGTCTGGCCCATTCCACTTCTACGGCGCGACCTTTGATTGGAACCGTGCGGCGATTAACATGTTCCTAGGGATGGCGGGCGCCGCACTCACTTCGCAGCTCTATGCCTGGCTTGCTACCGGCGATATCGAGCCGCTTTTCGCGGCGCGTGGGCTTACAGCCGGGTGTGGGGCCATCCTGGCAGGCGCGGCTTTTTTGCCGCCGTGGGCGGCGTTGGTTGTGGGTCTGGTCGCGGGCCTGGTATTTCCCTTCCTGCTTTATGTGACCGAGGTTCTGCTACGCCTCAGGGATAGCGCTGCAACGGTAGCCTTAGGGTTGACCGGAGGGCTGTGGGGGTTGTTGAGTGTGGGTCTCTTTGCCGATGCGCGCGCTGGAATTGGCTGGAATGGCATGACCGGCGCGCGGGGTGTGGCCGGGTTGCTGACGCAGGGCGAGTCTCAATTTGTGGCGCAATTGCTCGGTTTGCTGGCGTTTGGGTTGTGGGGGTTGTTATGGGGATTGGTGTTGGGCGGGATCAACCGCTTGAGCCTGCCGCGTGTTCACCGGTTAGAGCAGGCGCAGCCCGTGAGCGAAGCCGCACCCGTCGAGGAATTAGCTGCTATGCCCGAAGCGGCAGAGGTCACATCCGAGGAACTGGATTCGCTGTTGGGCTTAGAACCCACGCCGGACTCAACATCAATCGAAGAGCTCTTGCCTGCTGAGCCTCTCGCATCCACTGAGGCATAGAAAGGATTCCGCCATGCGTGTTATTGCTGGCAAAGCTAAAAGCCGTAAATTACGCTCAGTTCCGGGACCGGGCACTCGTCCTATCACGGATCGCGCTAAATCCGCGCTTTTTAGTATCCTGGGAGAGGACGTGCAAGGCGCGGCTTTTCTCGACCTCTTTGCAGGAACAGGACAGGTGGGCATCGAAGCATTGAGCCGTGGCGCAGTGCGCGCGATTTTTGTGGAGCAGGGAGAGGCTGCCTTGCGCACCATTCACCAAAACCTGACCCTGACCGGGTTGCAGACTGGCGCCGATGTGCGCAAGGCGGATGTGTTTCAGTATCTCAATCGCCCCACTTCCGAGTTTGACTTCATCTACGTGGCGCCGCCGCAATATCGTGGCCTGTGGAAACAAACGCTGACGCTGCTCGACCGGCAGATGGAGTGGTTGGCCGAAGACGGTTGGATCATCGTACAGATTCACCCCGTGGAGTTTGAAGCACTTTCTCTGGAGCATCTGACCTTGTTCGACCAGCGCCAGTACGGCAGTGTCATGCTCTGCTTCTACGCGCGCCCTGTCGCTTAATTCCGTCCGGTGGTTGTGGCGCGGCACCTGAGAAGCCCTCAGGTGCCGCTTGCATTTGTGGGACGCCTCGCGTTAGCGCACGTGCAAGGCAGTGAGGGTAAGCTCTCCCTCGATGACGGTGAGCGTAAGCGTGTGACGTCTTGGCAGCAGACCAGCCCCTAAAGTGAGCGGCTCTGCTGTGAGCATTACGTCATCGGCCATTGTGTTGCCATCTAGTTCTATGTGCGCCACGCTATTGCCCAGAGTGTGCAATTCCAGCGCGCGCCCTTCCCACGCCAGCGTGAGAGCTGCGCCAGGGGTGCCGCGCCGGGCGCCAATTCCGGCTTCTTCGGCGGATTGCCAGGCGCCTGTGTAAGTGACCTGCCACGTATTTGCCTGGTGCCAGCCCTGATAGAGGGTAGGCTCCAGCGTCGTGAGATACTCTTTGAGTGCCGAGTAAACCGGCAGTGGCGTGAAGTCTGGCTCCACAAGCCGGAAATAATACCATGCTTGATCCCGTTCCAGGTCGCTTGGGCGTTTGAAGAACCATACATTGACCATGCCCAACCAGGGCCATTCACGTTGAATGCGCTCGAAAGCCTGGACCGCATAGCGGGCTTGTTGCTCCTCTGTCACACGCCCGTAATTGGTGGGCAAGCCTTCAGGGACCGTATTGCTGTTCATCTCCGTGAGCCAGATGGGTTTGGCAGCGTCCCCGTTGCTCACCATCACATCCCGAATCCATTGGGGACGTGAGAAGTTGATCACCTGTGGGCGCATACGGCGGTCACCAGGTCCCGACCATAGCATGTAATCGTTGATCGCCATCACATCGAAGCAATCCTTTGCGCCGGCATCGTACATCCGTTGCAGAAAGATGCTGTCCATGAGATTGTTGCTGCCATTGGCGGTCAATGTGCCCAGCTGGTCGGTGGGCGCCAGGGCGCCGCTGATGACCACGGCTTCAGGGTCTACAGCTTTTACACGAGCGTATGCGCTGCAGAGCAGGTGGGTGTAGGCTACCGGGTCCACGGGCTGATTGCCCCATTCCGGATAGATGTTCGGCTCATTCCACAGCTGGTAGTAGCGGATACGGCCCTTGTAGCGTCTTACTACCGTTTCGACGAAGTCGGCGTAGTCGTCGAAATTATCGGGCGGGGCATATGTGCCGGCTTCATCCCCAGCTGCACGTGACCATGCCGGAGGATTGCTTAACCGTGCGATGATGCTCAGATCATAAGCTTCTGCCAGGTCCACAATCTGGTCGTATTTTTCCCACGCCGAGCGATAAGGCTCATGGCGGCGATCCTCGAAATCTCCCTTGCCGTGAATCTCTATATCTTCCCAGGTGAATTCCTGTCGAATCCACCGAAAACCCGCCTCAGAGATCATCTGAAGTGAACGCTCGCGTTTCTCTGGTTCAACCTCAAGATTCAAAAAGGTGTTGATGCCAAAGGGGGCTATCTCTGTGTGTGAAACAGGCGTGCTATCTGCGGTGCGTGGCAGGGGGCGTGTCCAGTTGAAGGCCCATTGCGCACCACCACGCAGTTGCGCGAGTACTGCCTCTTCGCCGGTAACTGTATACAGCCAGGTGCGCCATGGCAGGAACATAACCGCCGCACCCAGCAGTGCGGCGATCACAAAAAGGCCAACCAGCCAACGCCCATAACGGCGCATGGGTCATTATCCTTTCGGTGCGCTGGGAACTTGCTCCGCTAGCATCAATTCCACCGGCTGAGGCAAGCCCCCTTTCGCCAGGTAGGCGCGTACTTCTGCGAGCGCTTTCTCATACCGGTCGAGGAGTTCCTCATCGTCGCCCTTGAAGCCACTGATGGTGCGGCGCGCGCAGGTGCAACAGCCTAATGATGCGCGATAGCTGTCAAGGTCACACGTAAGGCAACTGCCTAGTTTGATCATCAGCAGACCAAAGCCCAGCACTTCTTCATGATTTAGGGGAAGGTATAGCACGCGTTCAACCAGATGTTGCCATTTAGGCCCACGCAGGTCGCGCAGCTGAGAAATGCACCGCGGGGGAAAAAGAATTTCACTATCAGGATACATAAAGAATAATCTCACCCATAAAATCACCTTGTTTACAGTCCGACGCCATGCGCATGTTCCCATGCTCGGACGAACTGTATTTTAACACACCGGGTGTACCTCGTCAATAGGCAAATTTGAGCTAAATGATAACGTCTGGCTCAGCCTGATAAAGAGTATTTCGGGGACGCGCGAAGCGCGTCCCCAAAATACAAAAAACACCCTCTTCGTCTGTTTGCACAACCTCTTTTGGTTCTTTCCAATAATTTATCGTATACCCGGTCTGAATTCGCTCTTCCGGCTCTTTGGGGTATAATATGAGCTCTGAACTTGCAGCCCCCGTCGGAGGAAAATGTACCTTGGAAGAACAGAACTCCATCGCAGTGCCGAATACTGCCGGGACCATCCGCACAGTAGATATTAATCACGAGATGCGCTCTGCGTATCTCGATTACGCGATGAGCGTCATCGTGGCGCGTGCCTTGCCGGATGCCCGTGACGGCTTGAAACCCGTACAACGGCGCATTCTCTACGCCATGTATGATATGGGCATGCGCCCGGGCACCCCCTATAAGAAATCTGCCCGCATCGTCGGTGAGGTATTGGGTAAGTACCACCCCCATGGTGATTCTGCCGTCTACGAAGCTATGGCGCGTATGGCGCAGGATTTTTCCATGCGCTATTTGTTGGTGGATGGGCAGGGTAACTTCGGCTCGATTGATGGGGATTCCCCTGCTGCCATGCGTTATACCGAGGCGCGCTTGGGCAAACTGGCCTTGGATATCCTTACGGATATTGACAAGGAAACGGTGGACTGGACTGATAATTTTGACAGCACGCTCAAAGAGCCGCAGGTATTGCCGTCTAAATTACCCAATCTGTTGATCAACGGCTCCTCGGGTATTGCCGTGGGTATGGCCACAAGTATCCCCCCCCATAACCTGACGGAAACCATTGCCGCGCTCATTCATCTGCTGGATAACTGGGACCGCCGGGATGAAGTCGGTGTCGAGGAGCTCATGGAGTTCATCAAGGGACCGGACTTCCCAACAGGCGGCATCATCATGGGCCGCGAGGCAATTGTCCAGGCTTATGCCACCGGTCGAGGCAAAGTCGTTGTCCGCGCCAGGGCCGAGGTTGAGGAAATGCGCGGAGATCGTTTCCGCATCGTGATTAGTGAGATTCCGTATCAGGTCAATAAGTCTGGCTTGATCGAAAGAATTGCAGAGCTGGTGCGCAGTGGCAGGTTGGAAGAGATCAGTGATCTGCGCGATGAATCTGACAAGCGTGGCATGCGGATCATTGTGGAGCTCAAGCGTGATTCGCAGCCGCAGAAGGCGTTGAATCGCCTGTTCAAGTTCACGCCGCTGCAATCCACTTTTGGCATCCAACTGTTAGCGCTGGTCAATAGTGAGCCACGCATCCTCCCGCTCAAACGTATGCTGCTGATCTTCCTTGAGCACCGCATCGAGATTATCGTGCGCCGCGCAGAGTTCGAATTGCGCCAGGCTCGCGCCCGCGCGCATATTCTGGAGGGGCTACTGATCGCCCTGGATCATCTCGATGATGTGATCCGCACGATTCGAGAATCCCCCGATGTGGAAACCGCTCGTACACGTCTCATCGAGCGATTTGATCTTTCTGAGGTGCAGGCACAGGCAATCCTCGATATGCCCTTGCGCCGGCTTACCGGGCTTGAACGCCAGAAGCTGTTGGATGAATATGCGGAATTGCTCAAGCAGATTGCCTACCTGGAGGATTTGTTAAACTCCCCTCTGCGGCAGCGCAGTGTCATCCGCGAGGAATTACTCGCCATCCAGGAGAATTACGGCGATGCGCGTCGCACGACTATTGAATTCCAGGCGGGCGCAGATTTCGATGAAGAGGATTTCGTTACTGAAGAGCAGGTGTTGATTCCTATTACCCAGCGCGGCTATATCAAGCGTGTGCCGACGAAGGTTTACAAGGCTCAAGGCCGAGGCGGGCGCGGCGTCATTGGAATGACAACGCGTGATGAGGATGCTATCGTCTATATGCTTTCTGCTGATACGCTTGACACGCTGCTCTTCTTTACCGACCATGGCAAAGTCTACCAGGAGCGTGTGTATCAGATTCCTCAGGCAGACCGCACAGCGAAAGGCTCGCTTATCGCCGGCATTTTGGCGCTTAATGCTTCCGAGCGGGTTACGGCTGTGGTCGCCGTTAGTGAGTTTGATGAGCGGCATTTCCTTATGATGGTCACGCGTAAGGGCTGGATTAAACGTGTTTCACTGAGTGAATTTGTCGCAGTTCGTCCGAGTGGGCTTATCGCCATCAACCTGGAGGATAATGATGTCCTCGGTTGGGTGCGACTCACTCGTGGGCAAGATGATGTTATCTTGATCACAGAGCAGGGGCAGGGCATCCGTTTCAGTGAAACCGAGGTTCGCCCGATGGGTCGCAATGCCCGGGGTGTGAAGAGTATGCGACTGAGCGCCGGGGATAGCATCACGAGCATCGAGGTTGTTGAACCTGGCGGAGACCTCTTCATCGTCTCCGAGAATGGCCATGGACGTCGCACTGCGCTGGAGGAGTTCTCCGCCCAAGGACGTGGTGGCAAAGGCGTGCGCGCTTACAGCATCAATGCTAAAACCGGTCCGGTGACCGCGGCTCGGGTGGTGCAGGCAAGGGATGAAATAACGCTAATCTCCCAGAACGGTCTTGTCATTCGCACTCGCGTGGCGGATATCCCGCAAATGGGGCGCTATTCCCGTGGCGTGCAGTTGATTGATCTCAAAGAAGGAGATCAGGTTGCCTCGATTGCACGTCTGCCGGAAGGTGTATCTGATAACAATGGCACGCCGGCTAACGGCGCATCGCTCTCTGGCGCACCTGTTGACGCCGAGGAAACTGTTGACTGATGAACTCCTTGCCCGTTGTTTATGGGCTAGAGCCGTTGCTGTGCCGGTTCGTTATCATCATTGCGGGCATTTGTATTCTTATTAAGGAGGATGACCGATGCCCTTGACCGAGAAGCTGAGTTCCAGTCAGTTGGTAGCGCTGCTGCCTGCTGCTGACCCGGAACAACTTGCGGAGACATTGGTCGCTTTTGCCAATGCCGATGGCGGCACCGTATATATCGGTTTGACCGAAGACGGGCATCCAACAGGTGATATCTATCCCGAGGAAATCAACGGGCTGTTCCAACAGGCTGAGGCATTATGCAACCCTCCGGTACGTGTGGAGTGGCAGCAGAGCGAGTGGAGTGGCGAATTTGTCTTTGTGGGGCGAATTCGGCGGAGTCCGGACTTGCATACGCTGCGCGATGGGCGGGTATTGGTGCGGGCGAGCGCCGAAAATCGCCCCCTTCACGGTGAAAAGCTAAGCCAACTCGCCAGCACGCGCTCGATAGGGGATTACGAAGCCGAACCTGTGGCAGGCGCTACCCGGGCCGATTTTGAAGACAAGTTACTCGAGGAATTCCTCGGAAAGTGGGAAGAACGTCAGGGGCGCCCACTGACTCGCCCCCTGGACGACCTGCTAATTGAGATGGGCTGGCTTACAGCGGAACGCTTGCCTACTATTGCCGGTTTGTTGCTTTTTGGGCGCAATCCGCAGAGCTTTATTCCCCGAAGCGGCCTTACCTTTGTGCGTTTTGAGGGAATTGGTTTGCGTGCCGAGAACGGCGAAGTGGGATATGGACGTCGTGAAGAGATCAACGGAGCGCTGCCGCAGATTATTCAACGCACCTGGGATATTCTACAAGAGGAAATGCGGCGTGGTGCAGTTGTGCGTTCCCTGCAGCGTGAGGAGAAATGGCTGTACCCACCTGCCGCTATTCGCGAGGCTTTGGTCAATGCCATTGCGCACCGGGATTACCGGCTTCACGGTCTGGGTGTCGAAGTCCGCATTTTCTCTGATCGGCTGGAGATAATGAGTCCCGGTGGTTTGCCCGGTTTCATTACCGTGGACAATATTGTGGACGAGCATTTCTCTCGCAATCCGCGGATTGTGACCGGCTTGTTTCAGTGGCGCTTCATCGAAGAACTGGGTCTGGGAGTGGATTTGATGATAGAGGAAATGATCAATGCCGGACATCCACCACCTGTTTTTAGTGCGAAACTCTCCTCATTTACCGTGGTTTTCAAAAATGTGGTGGATCATGCGCCGCAATCCGGGCCACGGCTTTCGACCAATGAACGCCAGGCTAAAGCATTAGCTTTCATTCAGCGCCAGGGACGGATTACTAATCGTGATTATCAGGAACTCTGCCCGGATGTCACGCCGGAGACTTTACGGTTGGACCTGGCAGATTTAGTCGAGCGCAGCGTATTGTTGAAGGTCGGCGCCAAACGCGGCACGTACTATATTCTGCGCTGAGCTGTTCAGTCCGATACTGGCTTTGGAGTGTAGCGCTGCCACAATATCATCTGGACCTGATAGGAAAGACAATCACCCAAGCTACGTCGCTTTATCAAAATTATCCCAAATATTTGGGATAATTTTGGGATAATGGGATTGGGATACCCTCAATGGGTAATTTCAGGTTGCCAGTTGTCGTAGAATCGCCGCTGTTTGTTGTGCAGTTTGTTCCCACGAGAAACGTGCCAGGTTTAACGTGCCTCGCGCAATCAAAGTCTGCCGTAAAGCCGGCTCTTCGAGTAAACGTGATAATCCCGCCTCGATAGCATCCGTATCCAGTGGGTCTACCAGGAGCGCGCCTGCGCCTGCCACTTCGGGCAGGCTTGAGGTGGCTGCGGCAAGCACCGGCACACCACAAGCCTGAGCTTCCAGCACTGGAAAACCAAAGCCCTCATACAGTGAGGGAAATGCAAAGAGGCGTGCGCCAGAAAGCAACGCTGCTTTGTCCTCTATGGCGATATAACCCGGGAAAATCACATGGCTTTCCAATCCCAGCTCTTGTACTCTGGCGCGGATTGTTTCCGCAAACCAACCGGGTGGACCCGCCAGGACCAGTAGGAGTTCGGGGTGGCGTTTGAGCACATTCCCAAAAGCGGTGATCAGACGTGCCAGATTCTTGCGCGGTTGTATCCGCCCCAGGAATAAGATGTAGGGACGATCCAGTCCATACCGCCTGTGTACCTGCGCCAGGGCTTTCGGGTCTTCGATACGCTGCAAATCTGGCTCATATCCCGGATAGACGACAGTGATCTTATCCGGTGAGATATCATAGTTCTCCACGAGCGCCTGGCGCGTCGCCATCGAATCCGCCAGAATGTGCGAAGCCACGCGCGCATTCCAACGGGTGCTGGCTTCAAGGTACAGCCGTTGGCTCCACGGGTGCGCTTCGGGAAAGCTGCGATAGCCCAGGTCGTGGATGGTGACGAGGCTGCGACGGGGGCGGATGGGCGGCAAAACATGCGCCGGTACAAACAGCACCTTCGGTGGATGCCGCAATAGCTCCCAGGAAAGGCGCACATGCGTCCACAATCTGGGAAAGGGGATCACGCGCAGTTCTGCGCCTGGAAAGGCTTCCGCTGCGGGCTGTTCACGACAGTAGAGCCGCACACCTTCATCTTCCCTCAATAACGGCAACAGCGCACGTATCAGATGGTAAGAGTAGCTTTCCGTGCCTGTGGGCGCGGTGCTGATAGCACGACTGGCGTCAATCCCAATAAGTGCCATTGTCTTTACGGAACCACGGTGAGCGGGATAGGCACCAGAATGAGGATCAGCAGCACAATCACAGCCCACCCGATGTATTTGCGGGTGGAATCCAGTGGCGTCACATCATCGAGCGGCGCTGGATGTCGTGCTCCCATTGTAAAGCCCAAAGCTCCTAACAGTGCCCAGGTCGTGCCGATACTGTTCCCCGTGAACAGCAATATCGCTGCCCAGACAAACATCGCTACCACCACGCCGCGCGCCACCAACCAGGCTTTGGGACCCCACATTGCGTATGCAATATGCCCGCCATCGTATTGCCCTACCGGGAGCAGGTTCAGGCCTGTTACCAGAAGTCCGGCCCAGGCTGCAAAGGCGATAGGGTGCAGCATCACATCCACCCCGCCAGAAGGCAGCGATTGCCCAAAGATGACCCATTTTATGAAGTAGTAGAAGATGGAGTTGCCTTCCATTGTGTAGCTCACACCGACAGGTAAGGGCTCAACTTTGGAGAGCAGCAATCCCAGAATCAGTAACGGGATGGCGACTATCAGGCCTCCCAAAGGACCTGATACCCCTAAATCAAATACCGCCTTGCGATTGAGCAGCGGACTTTTCTGTACAATCACTGCGCCCATCGTTCCCAAGGGCGGTACGGGGATGGGGGCGAAATACGGAAGGCTTACGGGCGCCCCATAGCGTCGCGCTGCCAGGTAGTGGCTGAATTCATGGACGGTGAGAATGCTGAGCAGAGTTGCCGCGTGCGGTAGTCCCAACGCCAGAGTGCGCCAATCTGCCTTGATATCGGCGCCTTGCTGCAGAGCGCCAATATACATGACGGATAGCGCAGTAAGGATGAAGAGCAGCGCATTGACCCATGGCTTGCCGGTTCTCCGGTCTACCACGTGGGGCAGCGCTTGCAATACATGCACATCTTTTCGTTTGCTTAAAAGGGGCAGGTATCCCAGAGCTTCAAATCTCGCCAATAGGCTTCGAAAAGCCGCTTCATTTTCAGGATTGTAGACCTCTCCCACGAATTCCACGGTGGGTTTGCCCTTACCTCGGGCTATCTGCACAGTTGTGAGCCGCATCAACGGTTGGATGGCTGTTGTAAGTTGTTCGACGACCTGTGGCTCTTCTGCTTGTTGGGGTTCCACAATTGATTCGCTCATACGTTATCTCCGAATTCTCTGAAAGCCAGGCAATGCCAGGAGACCTACGCCCAATGCCAGTGCCCCATACAGCAGCGTGTCCAGGCGCAGCTTCCCAACTAAAAATACAGGATCGGCGCGTAACAAAGTCAGCGCTGATATTCCAGCAAGATACAGGGCGATGATTGCAAGGTTGTGTCCTTTCCAGAGTGCCAGCATCCCTGCCAGACCTAACGCACCCCCTGCGGCAAGAAGCTGCACCGCATAGCGTGGCGCAAAGGTGTGGTAAAGATCAGGTAGCTCACGTATCAACCACCGCTGCCATGGCTCGACTGCGCCGGTCACTTCGCGTCCCCAGGCACACCCCGCATCGCTACACGCCCACCATGCACCGGCAGAGAGCCATAGCGCCAGAGGCACTAAGTGTTCCAGAATTTGGCGTGCAGAGGCGTGCATGCGCCAGGCACATAACAGCGCAGATGCCAATCCACCGACCCATGCCCCTGGTCCGTCTAATCCTCCGACGCGCCAAAGGCTGGCGGCATCACCGGGCTGTTGCGCGAAATACGCAGTGTTTTGTGCCACGTATCCCAGGCGCCCTCCCAGGACTGCCCCAATTAGTGTTACCCACAACAGGAGCGCTATCTGCCGGTGTGGGAGGCTTTGTTGCCGTCCGGTATACCAGACCCATGCAACTCCGGGAAGCAATCCGCCCAGGACTCGCAGCGTGTATTCTGGGATAAACCAGGAACCTATCTGCATAATTCTCAAGTATAACATGAAGCAAGCCAAACGCCAATAACAACACAGCCCCACCCAGGGATTGGGTGGGGCTGTTGGGTGCGAAATCGCACAGCGAATTACTTGAGCTCGACGACTGCGCCGACCTCGACGAGTTTCGCCTTGGCGTCTTCCGCCACTTCCTTCGCCACGGCTTCCATGACGTTGGTGGGGGCGCTTTCGACCAGTTCCTTGGCTTCCTTCAGACCCAGGTTGGTGAGCTGACGGATGACCTTGATGACCTCAATCTTCTTGGGGCCGAAGTCCTTGAGCACAACGGTGAACTCGGTTTGCTCTTCGACTTCCTCGACCTCAGCGGCGGCGGCAGAAGTGGGCATGACACCCATCATTGCCATGGGCGCGGCGGCGCTGACACCCAGCTTTTCCTCGAGCATTTTCACGAGCTCGGCAGCTTCCATCAACGACAGGGCGCTAATTTCCTCGACCAGATTTTGCAGATTAGCCATTTTAACTTACACCTCTCTTACTAGATTAATTGATCTTTGGTTTTTAATATAGATTGGCAGACTAAGCTGCCGCTTCGGCGGGCATGCCGCCTTCCAACTTATCCACATACGCCTGTAAGACGTTGAGAATCTGGCGCACACCACTGGCAACCACTCCCACCATTTGACTGGCAGGGGCGTTGATAGTTCCCAGAACCTGCGCCAACAATTGCTCACGGCTAGGCATATCCGCCAGACGTACAGCCTGTTCGGCGTTGTACATGTGCCCTTCCAAAACTGCGCCTCGAACTGTGAACTGTCCCTCTTCGAAATCTTTCGCGAATTCGTTGAACAGCTTGGAAAGTGGCTGAATACCCTGATAGCAGAAGACTGCCAGGGTAGGTCCGGTCATCATATCCGTGAGCACTTTGACGCCATGCTCCTCCAGAATATTCCGCAGAAGCGTATTCTTGACCACGAAGATCTGTCCACCTTGTTCCCGAGCACGACGGCGCATTGCCTGCATCTGCGCCACGGTTAGATTCCGATAATGCGCCAGCATGATGCCGTTGCTCTTTTGATACTGCTCGGTATACTCTTGGTACAGCTCTTCTTTTCGCGTGCGTGAAATAGCCAACCCTTCTCACCTCCTCACCCGGATATACCGGTCTTAATCAGGGACTGATCTGCCGGTTATTCTTTAGTGACAAGCACTACCGGCTGAAAAGCCCACCCAAAACCATCACAAAAAAAACTAGGTCCTCCGTCTGCCGACGTAAGGACCCAGCCTTCTCACTTTAAGGCGAGAAACTCGACTGGTCTTACCTCGGCAGGACATTAAGCGCCTGGGCGCACCTGCTGTCTTCGGCAGACACTATTGTCTGGAAAGACAGGGGGTGTTTTCCCCCAACTACCTTGTGCTAGAGTGAACTCTCCATGGCCAGAGCCGTAGTTGCATCAATCTTGATGCCAGGGCCCATGGTTGGAGTGACAGTGATGCGGCGTACATAGGTACCCTTTGCGCCTGATGGCTTGACGCGCCGGATAGTTTCCATGATTGCTGCCAGGTTGCCCAAAAGCTGTTCCGTGGTGAAGCTGGCTTTACCAATGGGCAAGTGAATGTTGCCAGAGCGGTCCAGACGGTATTCTACACGTCCAGCCTTGGCATCCTTGACCGCGCGTTGAAGGTCCTCGGGTTGCACGACGGTCCCGGTCTTGGGGTTCGGCATGAGGCCACGGCGTCCCAGCACACGGCCCAATTTACCGACTTTGGGCATCATCTGGGGTACGGCGATGGCGACATCGAACTCTGTCCAACCATCCATGATTTGCTTGATACCATCATCATCGCTGATGACAAAATCAACGCCGGCATCCTTGGCTTGTTGCACCATATCGGGCATCACGAACACCAACACCCGTACCTGCTTGCCCAAGCCATAGGGAAGACCCACCACGCCACGGATTTGTTGATCCGCACGCCGGGGGTCGAGGCCCATCCGCAAGTGCAACTCGATGGTTGCATCGAACTTGGCGTAGCTGACTTCCTTCGCCAATCGCAGCGCCTCTTCCGGGCTGTAGAACTTCATGAGTTCTACTTTTTGTACTACGTCCAGGTATTTCTTTCCTCGTCTGGTCATTACGACACTCCTCGTGGTAATAGCGGGATTCTACCCTTCCACTGGGGGATATGTGATCTTAACCTTCGATCACAATACCCATGCTGCGAGCTGTACCCGCAATCATCATTTCAGCCGCTTCCACATCGTTTGCATTGAGATCCTGCATCTTCTGCTCGGCAATCTCGCGCAACTGCTTCTTGGTGATGCGTCCGACCTTGTTGCGATTGGGTTCGGCGGAACCCCGGGGGATTCCAGCTGCTTTGCGCAGCAGGTCGGGGGTGGGCGGCGTCTTCAACACAAAGCTGAATGATCCATCTTTGAAGATCGTGATTTCAGCCGGAACCACGCTTCCCATCATGCTGGTGGTGCGAGCGTTGTACTCTTTGCAGAACGCCATCAAGTTGATACCGTGCTGCGCCAACGCCGGACCAATGGGGGGCGCGGGATTGGCCTTACCGGCCTGGATTTGCAGCTTCACCACTGCTTTTACTTGCTTCTTTTTTGCCATCTACCTGACTCCCTACATTTCTGGGGGTTTATATCCCCAGGCGCTTAACCTAAACCTTTTCTACCTGCAAGAAATCCAATTCCACCGGTGTCTCGCGACCAAAGAAAGAGACGAGCACCCGCACTTTGGCGCGCTCTTCATCAATCTCGTCCACGGCACCGATAAAATCCGCAAAAGGACCCTCGATGATGCGCACTTTTTGCCCCGGTTTAAAGGTCGCCCGCACTTGTGGCGCTGCAGCTTCCATCCGCCGGAGGATATTTTGCACTTGCTCAGTGCGCAAGGGTACTGGGGCATTGCCCATGCCAACGAAACCTGTTACTCCGGGCGTATTCCGCACGACATACCAGGAATCATCGCTGAGCGCCATTTGGACCATGATATAACCGGGATACAGACATCGTTCCACGGTGCGCCGTTTGCCATCCTTGATCTCAATCTCTTCGACGGTTGGCACCACTACCTGGAAGATGAAATCCTGCATCCCCATTGACTCGATGCGTTGCTCGAGGTTGTACTTGACTTTTTGCTCGTAGCCGGAGTAGCAATGGATGATATACCAGGCGCGTTCATCGGGAACCGGTTGTTCATCATCGCGTTCGGCGAAAGGATCGGGCAGCAACTCGCCTGAACCGGGCGCCGGGGGTAACATCTCGCGGGGGGCTTCCTCTTCTTCGATCTCTGGCTCAGGGCTTACTTCACTCACCTGATCCGCAGACGGTTCGAGCACATCTTCGTCTTTCTCGACCTCTAGTAGCGGCAACACAAAATCGTCCAGGCTCTCTACTTCTTCAGCAGAGCCTAGACCGAATCGTGCTAACAGGCTTTCGGTGGGCAGTTCACCATCTTCGAAATCGCCAATAGGCTCGAAAATATCGTCGCTATTTTCGCTTTCGAGATTTGAAAGCTGCTCGTCTTCAATCGGAAAATCCTGATCCATTCACATGCCCCTAAAAAGCATCAACTGAAAGGTCCTGGCTAGGCCCCTTCATTCCGCTTGATCAGCACTGCTGCGGCCGCGATGGCGCCCAAGACAACGGCTGTAATGATGTATGCCCAGAGGTTTTGAGTCACGATGCCTCCAAGCATGCGCACAAAGACCAGATCCAGCAAACCCAGGAAGAGCGCCATGCCAAAGGTAAAAGCCAGCACGATCTTGGTCAGATTCACTGTTTCCTGACGATCGGGCCAATGAACCTTTTTCAACTCTGAACGCGTATCGCGGAGATACTCCACGATGGGGTTCTCCTTTTTCGGCATCTCTTTCTTGACCTTTTTCTCCTGGTCCGTCATGCGATCCTCCATACTTTGTCCTGACATTTCAAGACACCGTCCCACTGGCGACGGTGTCTTGAAGTACAAATCAGGCAGGCGAGGCAGGAATCGAACCCGCAGCCTACGGTTTTGGAGACCGTTGCTCTGCCAGTTGAGCTACTCGCCTACTTCGAACTTACTTGGTCTCACGATGCTGCGTATGATGCCGGCACCGCGGACAGTACTTGTTGATTTCCATCCGTCCCGGATCATTGCGCCGGTTCTTCTGCGTGGTGTAATTCTGCTCTTTGCACTCGGTGCAAGCCAGCGTAATCACCAATCGTATTGCCTTTGATTTCTTTGCCATTGCGCATTGCCTCAAATTTTCAATATCGAGAAAGAGCACTTTCTCTGAGCCCATGCTCGGATTCGAACCGAGGACCCCTTTCTTACCAAGAAAGTGCTCTACCTGCTGAGCTACATGGGCCTATAATTCTGGTGGGCAGAGGCGGATTCGAACCACCGAAGGCATCAGCCAGCTGATTTACAGTCAGCCCCCTTTGGCCACTTGGGTATCTGCCCTTATTAAAGCCGACGGTGGGAATCGAACCCACGACCCTCCGCTTACAAGGCGGATGCTCCGCCGATTGAGCTACGTCGGCGCTCCACCATTATAACACAGCCAGTTGCAGGGTCAAGATTTCGCCTCCCTGGCGGGCACTAAGTAAAGCCCAGCATTTCTTGCGCCCCT
>JAPKMR010000180.1 GCA_026645815.1 Anaerolineae bacterium
CCTCGTCAGGGTCTGCCCCCCGGCCTGGAATATGACCCCCATGACTTGTCAGCGCTGAGCAAGACTTCAGGCCAGCGTTTCAGGAGCGCCGGTTGGCTCTTCGTCTCAGCGGGAAGGACAGCCAAGCGAGCGGCCCGCACGCTAGGGTCGTGCTGCGAACCCTTGCCGCGGCTGCCGTGGCCTGGCGGATGCTTCGTCCTCGAACCACGGCTGCACCACCGGCAGCGGCCACACCCTGACCATATCCCGTCCCGGACACGCCAGCACCAACGCCGGCCGCGCACGGTGCCAGTCCAGGGCGCATGGCCCGATGTCGTGGACGACGACCCCCGGCACGATCTCGTAGCCCAACGCCTGCCAGGCAATCACGAAGAGCACCACGATGAGGATCACATTCATGGCCGCAAAGAGCCGGTCGGTCGGCTGGTCGTTCACGGAGGGTATGCCTCAGATGTCGATGCCAGCCAGCAGATCCTCAAGCTGGCCACGCGTGCGGCGGCGCGCGCTGGCATCCGCCAACTCAGCTGCCTGCTGCTGCACGATCAGCTTGCAGCGCGGGCACTCGCCGTAGGCGTCGTACACGAAGCCGCAGATGCCGCAGGTGTAGGTTGGTGGCTCGGCCGCACCGATTGGCGCGATGATGAGCACCAGGCGCTGGTCGCGGTAGCGGGCCAGGTGCTCGCTCAGGTCGCGGTCGCCAAGCTGCCAGCCGCCGGTCACGGAAGGGTAGCGGAGGACGCCCTGCAAGACGTCGGCGCCGATCTCGCTGGCGATGCCGGCAAGTTCTGCGGCGTTAGCGGAATCAATGCTCATGACGCGCCTCTCTCAAACCTGGTTCGCTGTTGCCTTGTCTCATCCGTCGCCTCCGCCTTCAAATCCCGCAGCAGATGCTCAAAGACCCCCCGATACGCATCAAGCTCCTTCCAGGCTCGGAAATCCCCGATATGCCGCGTCTCCCTCTCACCCCACTCCCGCCCGCTCCAAATTCAGCGCCAACAACCGCGCCAAGATCTCCTCATCGCTCAGATCAGCCGGCCACCCATACGCCGTCAGCACCGCCGCATCCAGCTTCCGATGCGCCAGTTCCAGCCACGTTGGCCGCGCATTGTACAGATTCGTCAGCGTCCGCTTCTTCAGCTCCGCCTCGCTCGCGCCGGCTGGATTCAGCCACGCATCCCGCAGCGCCACCAGCTCCCGCGCCGCCTCCGCGATCGCCTCGACACGCGGATCGCCCGCCGGCTCCTGCCCGGGCGGCCAGGGAAAGGGGAAGGTCTCGAAGGTTGTGGTCGGGGTGTAGCGGAAGCCGCTCTCGGCCTCCCGCAATTGCGTGCCGGTTGCGCGTGCCCATAATTCATGAAGACGTGAGTGAAGCATTCCGAAGAAGTAATCGTCATCGCGTGCAAAGACATACACTCCGTCATCTGGGAGCATTCCTGCCTCAACCCAGACAAACAACCGATGTTTGGAAACGCGGGGTGTAGCTATGTAGCGTTCACATCTTCTTGTTGCCGTCCACATCTCTGTCGCTGGTCTGCGGTGTTGCCACCATTTTAGCCTGGCACGTTCTTCGTTGTTTTGCTGGCGTTCAGCGTATACGTTCTTCTTTACGAATTCAAAGGGTTCCTCGTAGAGAGCAGCTTCAGCTTCAGGAAGGTCGCCAAAGTAAATAATCCAGCGGCTAGATCCCCTATTCGTGAGCATTATTCCGTTAACCCAGCGGAATACTACGTCTGAGTTGGGGCGGCCGTTGGGATTTGTAGGGGCTTCCAAAAGTCGTTTTGCAGTTTCCCAATCAATGTCAAAGGCGCCAGCCTTTTTCGAGCCAATGAAACAAACGCCGAGGTTCTCGTTAAGCTGTGCTGCTTGTGTGACATCTGTACTTGTCGTTAAGTTGGCGTTGATGCTTGTCGTAGATTTGCCGTTTAGTTCGCGGTTTTTTTCGTGTCCCCCATCGAAGCCGACCATTGAGACGTGAACCGTAGCTCCGTCGAGAATCCAGTTGCGGTCTGAGTATGCCCAAAAAATCTCGCCCGATTGCTTGATGCGTTCCAGTACGCTGCGATTTACGCCACCGCGAATCGCCTGCGTCGCCAGCAATCCAACCCGCTTCGCCTTCCCCGCCACGATCTGCGCTCTCGACTTCTCGAACCAATAGCACACCAAGTCGGCGAATGCCGGCACGCGGCCCTCGTAGAGCTTGAACAGCGCGTCCACGTACTGATCGCCCAACTCCTTGCGAATCTTGTTTCCGCCCAAAAACGGCGGATTCCCGATAATCGCGTACGCCTCCGGCCACACCGGCTCAACCGGCTTGCCATCCGCGTCATACGCCAAAACAGCATCCATCAGCCGGATCGCCTCCAATGGCTTCAGGATCGGCTCCTGCGGCAGCCCGAAACCGTTGTCCCGCCACCATTGGATGTAACCGATCCAGATCGTCACCTGCGCCAGCTCGTACGCGTACGGGTTGATCTCGATGCCGTGCAACTGCTCCGGCGAAACCGTGGGCCATGACAGGCTGTCGCCCAGCGCCGCCGCCAGGTTGATGACCTCTTTCTCCAGGTCCAGCAGCAGCCGCAGGCTGACGTAGAGGAAGTTGCCGCTGCCGCACGCCGCGTCCAACACCTGGACCGCGGCCAGCTCCGCGCGAAAGCCGCGCAGCAGCGCGAACAACTCTGCTGCCAGTTTAGCCCGGGCCTTGCCCTGCGCCGCGTCACGCTTTTGCGCCTTAGCCTCAGCCTCAGCCTTGACCACGGCCCATCGCCGGCGCAGCGGCGCCATCAGCACCGGCTCCACCACCAGCAGGATGTCTTCCTCAGACGTGAAGTGCGCGCCAAGCTGCGCCCGCTCATCAGGGTCCAACCCGCGTTGGAACAACGTGCCGAAGATCGCCGGCTCAATCGCCGCCCAGTCCAGCCGGCTCACCTCCGCCAGCACCGCCAGGCTCTGGCTGTCCATCAGCAGCGTGGCGTCGTCGTTGAACAGCCCGCCATCCACGTGCATGATCGTCTCGACGCCGAAATAACCGCCGGTCGCCATCGCGGCAAACAACTGCTGGAGCTGCTCGGCAAACATCGTGGCGTTTTGCTTCGGCCGGGTCACCAACCGCGTGAACAGCCGGTCAGGCAGGATCCCCACATCCTCGGCAAACAGACAGAACAGCAAGCGGATCAGGAAATGGGCTACCTGGGGCGGCTGGTTCTCGAAGCGCCGCAAGATGCGCGCGATGGTCGCGAACTTCTCGGCCGCCTGCTGCGTCACGTGGGTCGTGGTGATCGGCGAGCGCAGTTTTTCGGGATCGTTGAACGCCAGGCGCAGCAGATCCAGTTTCTCCGGCAGCAGCAGGTCATCCAAGGTGAGGACATGCATGACCTTGACCGTGTTGGTGAAATGCGTGTGAATCCGAATCGTGTCCATGTCCGACACAATCAACAGCGGCGGATTCGCCAGCGCCCCGCTGTAGAGCAGCAGCTGCCCATACGCCTTATCGAGGTTCGCGTGCTTGCCCTTGTACTCCCAGGCAAAACACCCGCGCTTCCAGACATCCGCCCACCCGTCGCCGCCCGTCGCCTTGCTCGCCCCCTTCTCGAAGGCAAACCATTCGCCGTGCGGATCAGCTTCCAGCGGCTTCTGATGCCCGATCAGCTCGCAGAGATCATTGAAATGCGACTGTGACGCCGCGCGCTCCGTCACCGACGCGTTCCGCCACTTCGCCACAAACGCCTGAGGAGTCAGGGTTGCTATCATCATAATGAATGCTCACCTTTCGCTCATTCTCAAGGTGGGTTTTCAGATAGGGCAGACAGCCTTGTGTAGATGTCTGCTGAGAAGTCCAACAGCGCCAGAATGCGCTGCTGGAGTGCCGAAAGCGGCGTGA
>JAPKMR010000181.1 GCA_026645815.1 Anaerolineae bacterium
TTCGTGAACGGGGCTGCGCCCCGTTCACGAAAATCACACCGGCAGAAAGAAGCGCCGAGTACGGCGACGCAGATGTTCGAGCGCTGACAAGGGTCATTTGGAAGATGCTAATCTTATTTTTCCAAATATTCTGTCGTATACCCAAACCGGAGGTGCGTTTCAAAACGGGGGTGGAAATCTCAGGCGCCCCTACAGGGCGCAGAAGAAAGTTGATTTTGGTGGACGGGCGAAGCCCGTCCACCAAAATCACATGACCGTATACCCAAAGTTGACTTGTCGTTATCGAAAGTTGTGCTACCCTTAATACTGAATTTCCTCCATCCAAATAACTATGGTCGCAGCATATAATACTGGGAGCAGAGAAGATGATGATTGTGCCGGCAGCGATAAAGACCGAAGTCATCCTTGAATGCTATGCGTGTGGGCATCAGCAACCTTACAAAATTCCTCACCCACGCTGTCCCAAATGCGGACACGACTTCATGGAAGCGCGGTATAACTATTCTGCAATCCGCTCGAAATGGCCCCAGGTTCTTGCAGACCGCCCCTTCACCATGTGGCGTTATCGAGAATTGCTACCGCTATTCGATGACCAATATCAGATTAGCATGGGCGAGGGGGGAACACCGCTACTACAAGCGCACAACCTGGGCATGATGTTGGGCACACCCAATCTCTTCATCAAAGATGAACGCCAGAACCCCACGAATTCGTTCAAAGACCGCCAAGCGGCGCTGGTAATCTCGATGATGAAAGAGGCCAATGTTTCGGAACTGGTCGTCGCTTCAACCGGAAATGTGGCGATTTCCTATTCCGCATACTCCTCGCATGCAGGAATCAAACTTTGGACTTTCTTGCCCAGCCTGGTCCCGCCAGAGAAAATGCGCGAAATTGCGATTTATGGTAGCGAGGTTATCAAAGTCACGGCGACCTATGATATCACCAAGAAAGTCGCGGCGCAGTTTTCGCAGCACAAAGGCATCATGGATGATCGTGGCATTCGCAATGTTGGTACCCGCGAAGCTATGAAGACGCTGGCTTTCGAAGTGGCAGAGCAACTGGCTGAAGTGCTTGGGCCACCGCGTCCTGGCATTCCGTGGCGCGCGCCGGACTGGTATCTGCAAGCCGTGAGCGGTGGCATGGGACCGGTGGGCTTCTGGAAAGGGTTCGAGGAACTCTACCGAATGGGTCTGGTAGACCGGATACCAAAGATGGCGCTCATCCAGGCTGAAGGCTGCGCCCCCATGGTCAATTCCTTCCGAAAGGACCTGCCCGAGGCAGAACCGGTAACTTCCCCCGATACTCAGGTGATCACCATTGCCACCGGCGTACCCGGTCCGGCTTATAGTTACCTCTACAAGATCGCCAAGAGAGAGGGCGGGACTTTTGAGTCCGTACCGGATAGCGAGACCTTCCGCGCGATGCACGTGCTGGCAAAGATGGAAGGGCTTTCGATGGAGACGGCGGCGGCGGCAACATTCGCGGGGCTTTTCAAATTGCTCGGTAAAGGCATTATCAAGCGCGATGAGGTTATCGTCGTCAATTGCTCTGGGCACACCTTCCCCGTTGAAAAATTCCTGCTAGGACCAGATTGGGTCAAGGAAGTCACCGAATCAGACGTGGCTGGAGAGCAAGCTCCCACACCCAAACCGCCGACGGAAGACCTGCTCGGCGCGCTCGATCAACTCGACGAGCGGGTAAAGACGATCATCATCATGGAAGACAATCCAGAAGCTGCGCGCCTGCTACGCCGGATTCTCCAAACCCGTGGCGATTTCCAAATTGCGGAAGCGCATAATGGTCGCGAAGGCATGGAACTGATCCGTCGCCATCGCCCCGATCTCATTCTTCTGGATATGATGATGCCGGATATGGACGGGTTCGCTGTGCTGGACGCGCTAAAGGCAGATGAGGCGCTGCGCGATCTGCCGGTAATCGTCATCACCGCCAAGGAGCTGACACAGCAAGAACGGCAGCGGTTGCAAGGACAGATCAAAATGCTGCTCCAGAAAGGCTCGTTCATGGATGACGATTTGCTCGATGACATCAACGCATTGCTCGACAAGGTCTAGGCGTATGCCTGGCAGTGCAAGCAAAATCGAGGATGGGCGCCAACGATTTGAGCGGCAAGGTGAAAAGGGAGGACCAGAATGACCAAGATCCTGTATGTCGAAGACACCCCTGCTAGCCAGATATTGGTCCAACGCATTCTCATGGCAGAAGACTTCGATGTCATCATTGCCGATACAGGTATTGCGGCCATTGAGATCGCAACCCGCGAAAAGCCCGACCTGATTCTTATGGATATCAATATTGGCGCCCTGGATGGCTATGAGGTAACTACCCGCTTACGTACCATCAAAGGTCTGGAGAAGACCCCCATTGTTGCCGTAACAGCTGCAACGCTAAACGGGGACCGCCAGCGCGCACTCGTTGCAGGCTGCAATGGCTACATCGCCAAGCCGATTGATGTAGATGAATTCCCGAACCAGGTGCGATCGTATCTGGTAGGAATGAATGAGGAAGTCGGCTCAGCAGAAGAGCGCGCCGAATATCTCCTGGAATACAACCGGCGACTGGTGCAACGACTGGAAGAAAAAGTACGGGAACTGGAAAAAGCCAATCTCGAGTTACAGCGTGTCGAGAAAATGAAATCCGACTTTGTCATCCTGGCGGGGCATGAATTGCGAACCCCGCTGACCGTTGTCTATGGCTATCTACAAATCCTCATGACCGACCGCTCAATCCCAGGTTCCAGTGAGCAAGAAGGTACGCCCAAACACCTGATGCAACGGGTCTTTGAGGCAGTCGAACGTCTGAGTCAGGTGATCCAAGATATCCTCAATGTCTCACTCATTGACGCTAACCGTCTCGATTTGGCACATGAACCTGTCTTTCTCAACTCGACCATCCAATCGGTGCTCCACAACTTGCGCAGTTTCGGCGGCAAGAGAGAAGTTGCCATCGAATTGGGCGCGGGGTTGCGTAAGCTCCCCACCCTGGAAGGCGACCCCCGGCGACTGCACCAGGCATTCTGGAATGTTATCAGTAATGCCATTAAATATACTCCTGATGGCGGCTCAATTACTATTGATGGTGAAGTTATCGAGGATACCGTTCACGTATGGGTAAAAGATACTGGAGTCGGTATTCCTCAGGAAGAGCTCAATCGAATTTTTGGACGCTTCTATGTGTTGGAGGATGTCGCTTATCACCGCTCGAGCAAAACCGCCTTCAAGGGCGGCGGTCTGGGTCTGGGTCTAGCGGTGAGCAAAGGCATTGTCGAAGCTCACGAGGGAAAGATTTGGGCCGAGAGTACGGGTTACAATGAGCAGGAATTACACGGGACCACCATGCACATTCTGCTCCCGATTGGAAAACCTTTTGCCAATGCCACAACTTAAGAAGTTGTAACTGAGACTGTCTTGTGTTTTTTCCCTTTTGTGGTACTATTTGCTCGTTCGAGGTGGGCGTGGCCTAATGGTTAAGGCTCCTGACTGTGACTCAGGCAACTGTGGGTTCAAGTCCCACCGTCCACCCTAAGGCTGGGCTTACAGTGCCCGGCCTTTTTCATAGATGAATCCGCCCCCGTAGCGCAATTGGACAGCGTAGCGGACTTCGAATCCGACGGTTGCAGGTTCAAATCCTGCCGGGGGCACTACCACCAGGGCTAGCGACTAATCGCTAGCCCTGGTGGTATTTTATAGCCTACTGGTCAGATTGGTGAGACCATGCGTCTAGAGACTTTGACGCGCCAAAGCGACGCAGAGGGTGGTTTTTTTCTAGAGCGGCAATAGTGGCTAGACTAACGAGCATGTGGGCGATGCAAGAACACAA
>JAPKMR010000182.1 GCA_026645815.1 Anaerolineae bacterium
CCTCCGGTTCAGCGGTGTGGTGACCTTACTGTACCGGAGTTTACCTGACTTTCAACTCATTTGAAACACACCCAATTCATTTGTGCATCGTCACCTCCGTTAAGGTCGTTGACCGCCAGGGCGGGTCATCCCGCCTCCGGGACCTCCCATGAAACCACCTCCTACGCCGGCGACTGTCACGATGCTGGAGATGGTGAGACTGCTTGCCTGGGTTCCCCCGCTATAGTTCCCACCAGAGTACAAGCCATCGGTGGCGACGCCGGTGGCTTGGCCCCCGACGAGGACATTGTAGGTGACCCCATTTTGTAATGCCGCAGAAGAGAAAGCCACGGATTGGAAATTCTTCGTCGGTGCAAAGGTCAGGACCTCGCTCCCATCAGCGCTTTCGATATGGATCAGTGTGCCTGCAGCCAGCATGGAGGGGAAGTTCACGAGCACGGAGACCTGGGTTGAGGTGGCGCTTGGCGCCTGCGCCATGCCCGCACTGCCCACAGCAATCAGGGCGCCGCCTGTAATTGTGAAACTGCCCAGATAGTCCAGTGCTCCGTTCATGTTCTCAGTCGGGCCATTGACAATAACAAGTCCCCCAGTCATGTCAATCGTCCCATTGGCATCCAGCCCATCCCCCGCTGCATCCACGTAAACATAGCCGCCGTTGATGCTGAGCCAATAATCGCCGGTCGCCGCAAACATATTCTGCCCGGGGCGTCCACCGAAAGCTGAACCATCAGCGCCGCCGGCGGTGTTAATGCCGTCATCACTCGCAGTAACATGGATGACGCCCTCATTGAGCGTGATGACAGCGCTCTCAAGGCCCTCATAGGATTGGGTGATGTTTAGCGTTCCCCCGTTGATTTCCAGCGTAGCGTCAGCGTGAATCCCATCGTCTCCGGAAGCGACCTGCACATCGCCGCCGTTGAGGGTAAAGCTGCCGTTGGAATGGAGAGCGTCATCAGAGGAGTTGATGCGGACGCTCCCACCCATGATGGTTACGTCTACGGCAGCCTTGATACCCTTGGCGCTGGTTGCACTGCTCGCCGTTGTGTTTTGATTGCGCGTACCCCAGTTGCCCCAACCCGCCTGCATGCTGCTGTTGGCGCTGCCGCCGCCCGTGATGATGCTGATGTCGCCGCCGCTCACCAGCACGCCAGTCTCAGCGTGGATGCCGTCGAGCTCCGAGGTGATGTCCAGGGATCCACCTTCGATGGCGATGAAACCCTTCTCTGCGTCTTCCGCGTTATCGGAGCGCAAGCCGTCGCAGCCAGCGGTGATGGTAAGCGTACCGTCTTTGATGGCGATGGAACCCTTGCCCTTGAGACCATCGTTTGCCGCGTTGACGGTGATAGTCCCACCGGTGATCTTGAGATCATCATCCGTAGCGATGCCGTTGTGGTAATTCGCGTTGACGACCAACACACCGCTGCCATTAAGGGTTAGATCATCATTACTGAAAACTGCGGCGTTGGGTTCGGTTGCGCCCGCCTCCAGGACATAGGCGCTGGCGTCAGTGACGCTATTCTCCGTGCCATCTGCAAGCGTGATCACAGTTTTTTCCGCGTTCAGCACGTAGATGGGCGCGCTGCTCGCGCTGCTAATGTGTACTCCGCTCAAAATGAGCACGACTTTCTCCCGGTCCTCCGTGTTGACGATGATTTGCCCATCGTTCAGGATGCCGGTGATAGCGTACGTGCCCGCTGCGGTGATGGTGATCGTGCTGCCATTCACCTCGGCGCCGGCGCCTTCAAAGTGGATCGTGTCGCCTTCTAGCGTGATGGCAGCAGCGGTTGCGGTATTGGTGCCAGCGTCCAAATCCTCATTCTCGTATTCCACGGCGACCGGCTCATAGGTCACCGTGACGGCAGATGCAGTTTCTACTACCATAGCGGGCGTAGCAACCGAGGCGCTCGAGGTAGATTCCGGTAATGCTACGGTTGCAGTAGAACAGCCCACCAGGCTCAAGATCAACAAGCCCGTCAACAGGTATGCCATTATCTTTTTCATGTTTTGCTCCTTATCACAGTTCAGATGACTTAGGGGTGCTAAAATTCCTATTTTTGTCCGGCGGGAGAGAAGAGCGCGGTGTAATCGGGCGGTTGCTCTGCCGGGTGGTGCGCGGATGCCGGCACTAAGGATGCGGTCATCGCGGGTTCAACATAGGTGATTTCTATCTGTGCGACATCATGCAGAAAATCAATTTTCCCGATTTCAGCGCGGGTGATTTCCAGACCCGTACGTGCGCGCAGGTCGGCTAACAAATTCTCGTAGTGCTCTGGGCGAATCCATTCGATACGCTCGTAGGTGACCGTCTTTTGATTGATGTTCTGCAGCCCCCAGCCATGTTCAATGAGGAGCAGCATAACGGCAACGGCAGCATTGGCAATCACCAACGTGGTGTAGCTTTCCTCTTTAATCAACAGCGCATTGATAATCGGCAGCGCCATCATCACAATCTGATACGTCATCTCGCGGACGGGGATTGGGTCGGTGCGGAAGCGCAGAATGCGAAAGAGGATGAAGAGGCTCACCCCCACGCCCAGACTGAGGTTCAGGTCGCTGAGCAAGCCTGCGATCAGATAGACGAGCGTATTGAACATCAAAAACATCAACACGTAGTCCTTATTGCGTCGCACGGGTTTATAGATATACCGTATGATCAGTAGTGCTATGCTGGCATTGAAGATGAAACCTAAACCAAAAACCAGAAAGTCGTTCATGAGTTGTTTTCTCCCTGAAAAATGCGGTCGAGAAGACCGAGTTGTGGTTTGAAAGCATTGTGTTTGACCTTAGGCGCGAGCAAAGCGACGCCCGTGCAGTATTTGCTGAAGCTGGTCGTCCGCAGGCCCAGTTTGCGCGCCTGACCGATGAACTCGGAGCACAGGGAGTAGGCGGCTTGTTTGATTTCGACGATGGCAATCCCCGGAAGCGCGATGCCGGAGCCACCGAGACGGAAGGATAGCCCAAGATCGAGGGTCAACCGTTCTGCACGCTGCTTACTTACGAGCGTCACCCGGCGAAATGCGTTTCCTAGAACCGGGAGCAGCGTAGCGGCGGGCAGGGGCAGAAGCGCATCGAGAAAACGTCGCCCCTCCGCGTTGATAGTCGCTGTGGGTTCTGGAAGCCGCAAGCGCTCTTTGATGGTGATATCCTGGTTTGTCTTGCACTTGACTTCCAAGAATGCTAAACCGCTATCTTCATAGGTGCGGATGCGTACCTTGTAGCGGTTGCGTTGGCCATTGTGGTGCTGGTGATAGAAGCTCAGTGCCGGCGTATCGAAATATCGCGTATGGTACCGGTGGATGCACTGCCCGGTTATCTCCAGCACGTCGTAGGCATCGCGCAGCTGGGCCAGTACCCGCGTTAGTTGATCCTCCCGAAGCACCATCTTGGTGTCGAAGCGTCGTAGGAGCGCGACATCTTGAATCTCCCCCAAACTCACCGGCGCCATTTGCGCCAACAAGTTCGAGAGCGTCTTGTGCGCCACGGGTGCGATTGCCGGCAACGAACGCGGGGGCAATGACGCATCATGTAGTTTCGAATTTAACATTTTTTTCCTCATTTCCTCAATGGGCATCCCTTGCCCCGTCATTGGTAGTCTACTTCAACAACCTGAGAGGAGCCTGAGAGCAAGTTGAGAAATCGCTTAGAGATTGGCAGACGCCGCCGGTTTTATCCGTTGAAGTGCCCTTTTCATGGGGAAAGGGTTTGTGGGTGCGTTTTAACCTCGGGGTAAAAGAAAGACGGCTATCATACAAATGTCTTTCTCTGATTGATTTTTGGCGGCGGGGCTTTGCCCCGCCGCCAAAAATCAATTTTCTTCTGCGCCCT
>JAPKMR010000183.1 GCA_026645815.1 Anaerolineae bacterium
GCCGGCGTGCTCCTCTACCCCTTCATCGCGAGCTATCAGCCCGCCGTCGAAGCCAGTGCCGGATACACCCTCTACAACGCCACCCAACCCCCCTTCCTGCTCGGACCCGTCAAATCCGCTCAGGCAGGCGCGGAAATCCACCGCTGCCGCTACACCCTGCTGGGCTGGGAGAGCGACACCCTGGTCTATCAAGAAAGTTGTGAGAACGCTCCCGCCAGCACCTGGAGCTTCACACCCCCCGCACGCCGCGGGACGCGCGCCAGCGCCATCCCCGGCAATCTAAGCCGGATCGCTGCCACAGCCAATGAGCTGACGCTCCAATCCAAAATCCCCTACAAAATTCTCACGGAAGCGGGCATTCTGCGCTCACCTTCGGGACAATGGCTCGCTTTCGTCGCCCAACACAGCTTCGGTCCCGAGGACGTGCTCATCATCTCCACCTCACCCGCCCCCTAACCCCGCCGCAAAAAGACCCTCTTCTTCTTTCTGCAGGTGTGATTTTCGTGAACGGGGGAAACCCTTCGGGTTTCTTAGCCCCGTTCACGAAAATCACAAAAATCAGCGTTTGTCAGCGTTCATCCACGTCCTTTTCACTCCTCACCATGTAATACTTTTCCGCCTTCAGCGTCTATAATAGTAGAAGGGTGCCCTTGAATGAGTCCAAACATATCCGATGAATTAACCGATTTCGCCGCATTCTACGATGCCACGCTGCCACAGGTTTACCGCTACGTGGCTTATCGTGTCGCGGATACCGCCACCGCCGAGGACCTGACGTCGGCGATCTTTGAAAACGCCTTACGCGCCTGGAATCAGCGCCGCAAGCCCGAAGCGCTTATGCCGTGGCTCTTTCGCATCGCCCGCAACACCGTCTTCTCCCACTACCGCCAAAACGGACGCCGCGAGCTCGTGCCACTTGAAGCTGCTGCCGACTTGCCCGGTGACGGTGAAGACCCAGAGCAACGCTTCCTGGAGGCTGAACAGCGTCGCCGCGCCCGGCAAGCCCTGCAACAACTCAACCGCCGCGAGCAGGACCTCATCGCCCTGAAATTCGGCAGCGGCATGACCAACCGGGAGCTCGCGCCGGTCCTGGGTCTCAGCGAGAGCAACGTCGCCGTCCTCCTGCACCGCGCCCTTCACAAAGTTCAGGCAGTGATGGAAACCAGGGAACACACGGAGAACACGGAAAGAAGCCTCAGGCCGTAATTTGCAGCAAGGAAGGTCAAACATGAAGAAAGAGCCAATTCAGGCACAGAATCTGTCGCAACAGGTAGACGCGCTTCTCGCCGGGGAGCACCCCCAGAATGCCGACCCGCTCCTGGCGACCGCCCGCCTGTTGGCGGAAAATGCGCCCGCAGCGCCCTCGCCCGCCTTCGCCCAGCGCCTGCGCCGGCGCTTATTGAATGCCGGGACATCCCCGGCCTATAACCCCCAAGAAAGGAGTTCTGCAATGTGGAAACGTTTCGCCGCCGTCGGTATGGCGGCACTGGTAATTTTGGTTCTCGTCTGGGTGGCGCTGCCCCGCACCCTCAACGCACAACAGGTGCTCGCGCGCGCCGCTAAATCCACCGCCACGGAACCTGGGCAGATCGTCTACCAGGTTTACTCCAGCGGTGGAAATCTATATCGCGAATGGCAACGGCTCGAAACCGCCCCGGATGGCGCTTCTATCGCCGTAGAAGTGATGACGCTTCGCTACGCGAAAGACGACACCGCCTTCAAGGTGGCGCTCGAAGCAATCTACAGCACGCCCACCCGCGTTTGTCGCGCCCAGTTCGGGGAAAGCAACCCTCTCGGAGACGATATGGGCTGCCAGACCATCACCCCCGAGGTCGTTGCGCCGGTAGAGACCGGTTCTGGTTCCGCCGAACCCGGTTACACCGAAACCATAGACCCTGCCACACGCGAGCGCATCCAGCAGGCCCTGCGCGAAGCCCCCGACGCGCCTGAAGCCGCCGCGATCCCGCTGGTAGAGTCCCTCCCCGAGCAGATCGAACACCTCCAGAGCAGCGCCGCTACCCTCAACGTCGTGCAGGCGCAGTTCGAAGAGCGCTCCGTCTACGCCATCACCGAAAGCGCGAATACCGCCCGCCCCGATGAGGATGCCCTCACCCGCACCCTGTACGTGGACCAATCCACCTTCCTGCCCGTGGGCGTCACCTACACCTCCAAGGGCAGCGGCGATGAGACTACCACCTTGAGCATCCTCGTCCTCGAATTCCGCATCCTCGATGCCGCCGCGTTGGACTTCGACCCCTTCGTCTGGCCGCCACAGACCATCCCTGTAGCCCCACCACCCGCTCCCTGATCAACAAAAACTGGGGAGGGCCTCTCAAGAGAGGCCCTCCCCAGTTCGCTTTATCGCTTTGTAGCTTTTTTTCTAGAGCGGCAATAGTGACTAGACTAACAAGTATGTGGGCGATGCAAGAACACAAAGAGGTAGCTTTTTTGTGATTTTTGCGGGCGGCAGCCCGCAAAAATCACGCTCGCGGAGAGAGGCGCAGAAAGGTTTTTGAGTGATCTAGCCGATTTTGCCACTGTAGTTTTTTTGTGATTTTCGTGGTGAGGCTAAGAAAATCACACGAGCAGAAAGAAGCGCCGAGTACGGCGATGCAGCTAGTTTGATCGCTGATGAAGGCCATTTACAAGACTGCGGCCCCTCGCCTTCTCGCTTTCCCGCCTACTTGATCAACCCGCCGTGATAGTGCAGCTCGTACACAGCCACGCCGTCGCGCTCGATCCATTCCCGCCCGGTAAAAGCCGTGAAGTCCCCCGAGCTCGTATCGTGATAGACGCAGCCGTGCGTCTCATGCACAAAACCCCCCAGGAAGCGCCCCTCGCCGTACATCGCGGTGAGACTTGCTTTGATAATCTGCCCGGCTTCAGCCGCCTCGATGGATTCCGGCTTAAGAATCCGCCCGTAATAATTCATCGCCCACACCGGTTGCCCCTCGCAGTAGACCACTTCCTCGCCGATGAAATCGGCGCCGCCGAAATAGCTATCCAGATAGGCATAGGGCGCGCGATGGTACTCCAGGTCGTGCGCGCCGGGGCGGTGCGCCAGGCTCGGCTGCCCGCTCCCCACATAGGTGTGCGCCTTCGCTTCAACAATGAAAGCGTGCAAAGCCTCCAGACTGTTTTCCTTGCCCATCATCCCTCCACCTTGCTCATAACGCCGTCCACCTGAGCCGTTGCTGCAGCCTTGCGCGCCGCTTCCCAGAATTTCCGCCGCTGCTTGGATTTGGCGCTCCACGCATATTCGACCGGCGCCGCGCCGCGATAGAAGACCTTCGCCAGTATCCAGCGATTCACATCGAAGACGCTCCACGCCCAAAAGGTCACGCTCGCCGTCGCCGCCGCA
Source organism: Anaerolineae bacterium (assembly GCA_026645815.1). Lineage (GTDB taxonomy): Bacteria > Chloroflexota > Anaerolineae > B4-G1 > SLSP01 > JAAZNO01. Next base: position 3,362 of record JAPKMR010000183.1, read on the forward strand.
GCAATCACCCACAGCCCCACATCCAGCGCCCCGCCGCCCGCCCGCGCCAGGCGAATATAGAGATTGTAGCTGCCCCACAGGATAAAGAGCGCGCCAATAATCAGGACCGAGGTCGCCAGCACATTCACCAACGTGATGTCGGCTTCCACCACCCCCACCACCGCCATCAGCGCGAACACGCCAAAACTCAGCACCCCGAGCTCCACCGCCTCGATCGCCGCCATGCGACTGCGCAACCCGGAACCAGAGGAAAACATCGTCGAAGATGAAACAGCCATAGCCACCTCCCGTGCCTGATAACTAAAGCAAACCGGCTTCAGAAAATTATCTGAAGCCGGTTTTGTGCCGAAGGTGGGAGTCGAACCCACACGAGGGAACCCTCACTACGCCCTGAACGTAGCGCGTCTGCCAATTCCGCCACTTCGGCGCTTTATAACTTTATCCATCTCGGGACCAT
>JAPKMR010000184.1 GCA_026645815.1 Anaerolineae bacterium
TTTCTGTAATGGACGCGGCATCGAGTACGACGCCGCGTCCATTACACTTTTCGAAAGGCAAAACCGGGAGGGGTTGTGCAAACAGACGAAGAGGATGAGCAGGTTGCCTATCCAAACTTGATGCCCTGCGCCAAAGGCAGTTCCCGGCTCCAGTTGATGGTGCTGGTCTGGCGGCGCATATAGGCTTTCCAGGCATCCGAGCCTGATTCGCGCCCGCCACCCGTCTCCTTTTCGCCGCCGAAGGCCCCACCGATTTCCGCACCGCTCGTGCCGATATTGACATTGGCAATGCCGCAATCGGAGCCGGCAGCGGCGAGGAATTGCTCCGCCTGCAGCAGGTTGGTGGTGAAGATGGCACTCGACAAGCCCTGCGGCACACCATTGTGGATGGCGATGGCTTCATCCAGGGTCTCGTAAGTCATCACGTAAAGAATGGGGGCGAAGGTCTCCTCCTGCACGATGGTGGTCTGCTCCGGCATGCGCACGATGGCAGGCTCCACGAAGCAAGTCCCCTGCTCCAGCAAACGCCGCCCACCATAAACCACCGCGCCGCCCTGCTGCCGCGCAGCTTCCAGCGCCGCGAGCATCTCCTCCACCGCCGATTCTTCGACCAACGGTCCCATCAAAGTTTCGGGGAGTAGTGGGTCGCCGATGCGCACCTGCTTGTAAGCAACTATCAGCCGTTCGAGCAAGGCGTCCACAATATCTCGATGAGCGATGATGCGACGGGTCGAGGTACAACGCTGCCCGGCAGTGCCCACTGCGCCAAAGAGAATCGCGGGCACCGCCAGGCTCAAGTCAGCGTTTTCGGTGACGATGATGCCATTGTTGCCGCCCAGCTCCAGAATCGAGCGCCCCAAGCGGCGCGCGATAACCTCGCTCACGCGCCGTCCCATCGCGACCGAACCGGTGAAACTGATAAGCGGGAGGCGCGGGTCATTGATCATACGCTCGCCCACAGTGCGCCCGCTACCAATCGCCAGGTTGAAGATGCCGGCGACACCGTAATCAGCCGCCACGCGGTTAGCGATGTGCTGCACCGCAATTGCTGTCAATGGCGTGGAGGAAGAAGGTTTCCACAGCACAGGGTCCCCCGCAACAGCGGCAATGGCGGTGTTCCACGCCCACACGGCGACCGGGAAGTTGAAAGAGGTAATCAAGCCCACCACGCCCAAAGGCTGCCACTGCTCGAACATGCGGTGCGCCGGTCGCTCAGAATGCATACTCAGCCCGTAGAGCTGGCGCGAAAGCCCCACCGCAAAGTCGCAGATATCAATCATCTCCTGAACCTCACCGATGCCCTCGGCGCGAATCTTCCCCATCTCTAGCGTGACGAGCTCGCCCAAAGGCTCCTGCCACTCGCGCAAGGCATTGCCCAGGTCGCGGATGAGCAAACCACGCCTGGGCGCGGGCACCGTGCGCCAGGTCTCAAAAGCACGGACTGCCGCGCCCATCACCTGTTCATAAATCGCTTCCGTCGTTTGAATCACTTCGGCGAGCGGCTCGCCAGTGGTTGGGTTGAGCGAGACCAGGGGTTTACCTTCGGGGTCGGATAACCACTCACCCGCGCCGGTGCAGGCGCCAGGGTTGACAGCCTCGATGTGCAATTGCTTCAGTAAGTTTTTCATAAATACTCCTTCAGGTTGATTGAAACTAAGCCGGTATACAGCAGACAGGCTCAGAGTTTCTCGGCGATGGACTTGGCTTGCGTGAAGAGCAACAGATAATCGGGGCCGCCCGCTTTGGAGTCCGTCCCGCTCATGTTGAAGCCGCCAAAGGGGTGGATGCCCACCAGCGCGCCGGTACATTTGCGATTGAAGTAGAGGTTGCCCACATGGAACTCGCGCCGGGCAAAGGCAAGTCGCTCCGGATCGGTGCTGTAGTAGGCGCCAGTCAGCCCGAATTCGGTGCCGTTGGCAATGGCAATGGCGTGTTGCCAGTCATCGGCCTTGATTACCGTAAGAACCGGACCGAAGATCTCCTCCTGGGAAATGCGCGCATCGGGCGGCACATCAATGAAAATCGCCGGTTCGATGAAGTAGCCTTCACGCTCCAGCGCCTTCCCACCGTAAAGGAGTTTACCCTCACCCTTGCCGATCTCAATGTAGTTGAGGACGGTGCGGTACTGGCTCTTGGAGACTACGGGACCGGTGTAATGCTCGCGTTGCTCCGGATCACCAATGACGAGTATTTGGCGCGCCTGCTCCAGGATTTTCTGCACGAGCGCATCATAGACTTCAGCCACAATGATTGCGCGCGACCCCGCCGAACATTTTTGCCCCTGGAAGCCAAAGGCGGAAATGACAATACCCCTGGCTGCTGCGTCCAAATCGGCGGTCTCATCCACTACAACCGCATCCTTGCCGCCCATCTCCAGGATGGTGCGCTTGATCCAGATTTGACCGGGCTGAGGCTTCGCTGCCCGCTCATTGATGCGCAAGCCCACTTCCTTGGAACCGGTGAAGGCAATGAAACGAGTCTTGGGGTGGTCCACCAACGTCTCGCCGGCGATAGCGCCGGGTCCGGTGAAGAAATTGCACACTCCCGCCGGCAACCCGGCCTCGCGCAGAATCTGGAAATACTCCCAGGCAATTTTGGCAGAATCGCTAGAGGGCTTGAAGACGATGGTGTTACCGGCGACAATGGCAGCGCTGCTCATGCCGGTAGGAATCGCCAGTGGGAAATTCCACGGCGGAATCACGGCGCCGACGCCGAGCGGAATGTAGTGCAGCGTATCCCGCTCACCCGCGGTCTGGTAGACCTCAACGAGCTCCAGTTTGAGCATCTGGCGGGCATAATATTCAAGAAAATCAATGGCTTCCGCGGTATCCGCGTCTGCCTCTACCCAGTTTTTACCCACCTCGTAGACCATCCAAGCGCTCATCTCATGCTTGCGCGCGCGCATCAGTGCGGCAGCACGCAGAATAATCGCGGCGCGCTCTGTGGCAGGGGTGCGGCTCCAGGTCTCAAAAGCCTGCTCCGCCGCCGCCATAGCCTGTAACGCCAGCTCGGTCCCGGCTTTGGAGAAGATAGCAACAATCTGATCCGGGTGCGCAGGATTGGTGGAGACAAGTGTGTCTTCGGTGAGAATCTCCTCCGCGCCGATGACCAGTGGATGGCGATGCCCAAACTGCGCACGTACTCGCGCCAAGGCAGCCTCGAAGGCAGCTGCATTTTCGGGCAGCGAAAAATCGGTCAGGGGTTCGCTGTGGAATTCCCCAACCTGCGCCAACATCGTTCGTACAACTTCTAGATTTTCCATCTGTAGCTCCTCGCGAAAACTGAATAAGTGGAACAAAAACGGCGTCCCGGGAAAGGGACGCCGTGATACACCCCCTTACTCGCCCACCTCGAGCGCACAAAACACGCCACCCGAGTTGAGCAACCTGGCGGTAACGGCGCATTTCCTTTCCAAACACGGGAGGCGCAGCCGTTTCCCGCTGCACCCTACCGGTCGCGCCCCCATGGACCGGCGGTCTTTAGGGAACGTGACTCGGAAATGCACAAGGCTATTTTAACCTTAAGAGTATAACACGCGAGAGCGAGCTAAAACAAGTTACAGTCATCCAGTGGAAGAGCGAAGGTTGGACTTTCGTGCAGGTGAAAGAGCTTCTGCGTTCCCGGTGAGGGTTGCGGTGCAACCGGGTTGCGGTGCAACCGGGTTGCGGTGCAACCTGGGGACGAATGCCTTGATTGCGCTTTGGATGTGGGACCGATTTTTGGGGGGAACCGGGAGGGGTTGTGCGAACAGGCAAAGAGGATTCTTTTTTGTGTTTTGTAG
>JAPKMR010000185.1 GCA_026645815.1 Anaerolineae bacterium
ACAGTTTTTATCAAGCTGCGGCTGCAAACGGCACCGGTGCGCCGGATTCGCTCTGCACGGTTTGCCCGCCATCGTCTTTTTTGCGCTCGGGGAGCTCGCGCCCGTCGAAGGCGGCTACGAATTCGTCGGTGTAGAGCGTTTCGCGGTCGAGCAAGTATTCGACGATGCGGTCCAAATTCTCACGGTAGTTGCGGACGACGTCTTTGGCCCGTTCGTAAGCTGCGTGTACCAAGCTCTGGACCTCGGCATCAATCTTCTCCGCCATCGCTTCGCTATAATCGCGCTGCTCGCTGATTTCGCGACCCAAGAAGATCATTTCTTCTTTTTTGCCGTAAACCAGCGGACCGAGCTCGTCGCTCATGCCGTAGCGCATGACCATATCGCGCGCCATTTTGGTGACCCGTTCCAGGTCGTTGGCTGCGCCGGTGCTGATTTCGTCGAAGCATACATCTTCAGCCGCGCGTCCTCCGAGTGCATACGCCATGTTGTCGAGGAGCTTGCCCCGCTGTACCAGGTAGTGATCCTGTTCGGGCAGGGTGAGGGTGTAGCCACCGGCGATGCCGCGCGCCACGATGGAGACTTTGCGAACCGGGTCGCACTTGGGGAGGACGTGGGCGACGATGGCGTGACCGCCTTCATGATAGGCTACGATGCGGCGCTCTTCTTCGGTGATGACGCGACTGCGGCGTTCTGGTCCGGCAATGACCCGCTCGATGGCTTCCTGGAATTCCGACATACTGATGCGTTTCTTGCCCCGGCGGGCTGCCAGAATCGCGGCTTCGTTGATGGTGTTCTCGATATCGGCGCCGACAAAGCCCGGCGTGGATTGCGCCAGCAGGCTGATATCAATCCGTTGGTCAATGGGTTTACCACGCATGTGCACGCGGAAGATGGCTTCTCGCCCGCGGATATCCGGTTGGTCCAGGATGACGCGGCGGTCGAAGCGCCCCGGTCGCAAGAGCGCCGGGTCGAGGATATCGGGGCGGTTGGTAGCGGCAACCACGATGACATTGGTATCTGTCCCAAAGCCATCCATTTCCACGAGGATTTGGTTGAGGGTCTGTTCGCGTTCATCGTGGGAGCCACCTAAGCCCGCGCCACGATAGCGACCGACGGCATCAATTTCGTCCACGAAGACGATGCAGGGGCTGTGACGCTTGGCCTGGTCGAAAAGGTCGCGCACACGGCTGGCGCCAACACCCACGAACATCTCGACAAATTCGGAACCGGAGATGCTGAAGAAGGGCACGGCAGCCTCACCCGCGACGGCTTTTGCTAAGAGCGTCTTCCCGGTTCCCGGCGCGCCCATGAGGAGGACGCCCTTGGGGATGCGCGCTCCCAGGTTGATGAATTTCTGCGGGTCTTTGAGGAATTCGACAATCTCGCTCAATTCGCCTTTGGATTCATCTATGCCGGCGACGTCATCGAAGGTTACCGTGGGCCGATCCCCGCTGAACATGCGCGCCCGGCTTTTACCAAAGGACATAGCCTGGTTATTGACGCCCTGGAATTGTCGAATGAAGAGGAAGGCTACGACGCTGAGAGCGATGATGGTCAGCACGGTTGTGCCGGCGCCCACCACGGTTGCCCAGTCGGTAGGTTCCTCGATGGTGATGGCGACGTTCTGTAGTGATTCTGACGTCACTCCCAAAGCCAGGAGCTGCTCGACGATGGTGGATTCCGGCTCTTTGCGCGAAATCGCTTGTTTATCATCCGTGTACGTCACCTCAACATTGCTGCCTGCTACTGCGATGCTTTTGACTTTTCCGGCGTTGATATCCGCGGCGACCGATTGAATGGATACGGTTTCGCCGGGGTTGTTGTTGCCGAAATAGTTGAATAGCAGGAAAAATACAGCGATAATCAGGATGACGTAGATGAGGGTACTGTTGTTTCCTTGTTTTTTCACGTTTCCTCCTCTTCTTCCCGAAAGCATTGATGGTTGCTCTCTCCGATGGAGAGCGGTTTCAATGCCTTTGTCGTGTTATGTGTTTGTGATATTCCCTTGTCGTCACGGGAAGGTTGTAGCCGCATTATACCATGAACCTACCAGAAAGGGTGTAGGCTGTGGGTAGGCGATAGGCTTCTCGGGGCGTCTTTGCGCTACAGGTTTTTGGAGGAAACCCGAAGTGGTTGTGCCAAGAGGCAAAGAGGGATTTTTCTTATAGTAATTTCGAGCACGCGGAGCGTGCTCGAAATTACTTTTCTCGGAGAAGGCGGCGAAGAGGGGTTTTGCGTTTGGTGTTTATGGCCGCGCGGGGCGTGCTCGATAGCGCTTTTTCTGGAGAAGGCGGTGAAGAGGGTTTTGCGTTTGGTGTTTATGGCCGCGCGGGGCGTGCTGAAGCGCACCCGGTTTTTGGAGAAAACCCGAGGTGGTTGTGCAAAGAGGCGAAGAGGGATTTTTCTTATAGTATTATCGAGCACGCGCTGCGTGCTCGATAATACTTTTCTCAGAGAAGATATGACCGCGCGGGGCGTGCTCGATAGAGCTTTTCTCGGAGAAGGTGTTGTTGAGCACGAGGGGGGTGCTCAACAACATCTTTTTGGGAAAATGGGCAAGCAGTTGTTGATTTACGGGCGAATCTCGAGCTGAGTTACCAGGATGCTGTTGTCAATGACCTGGGTGGCGCCAGAGTCAATGACCTGCAGGCGCGCATTCCCGGCATAGAGGCCCACGCGAATCTGGTAGGTCCCGGCGGGCGTGCCTGCGGGGATGGTGAGTTGATGGGGGTCAACAATGATCTCGCCAGTCAGCCAGCTGCTGGTGGGGCTAAGCCCATTGAGGGGTTCGCTATCGTGTTGGGTGATCAAATTCATTTCCGGAGAAAGCAGGTGTACAAAGACGGTGTAGCGCTGCCCGATGGGTTGCAGCGCTCGCCAGCGCAAGGTCACCGGCAAGGTGTTACCGGGACGCATGGTGGTTTGGGGAACACGTGCTTCCTCCAGGATAATCAGGTTATTCAAATTGACCTGCAGTGGAATGGGCTGCTCGACGCCGCCGCTGAGGGTGAGCGTTAAGGTGGCTCCGGCGCGGATTTGGGTATTGGGCGCGGGTTGCTGTGCGAGGATTTTCCCCCGCGGTTCTGTGCTCCAAATTTCTTCTGTGACGATGAGCAGTCCCTGGGCTTCTATGTCGCGGCTGATCACTTCATGCTGGTAGCCGATCAGGTCCGGCAACAGGAAGGCGGTGCCCTGAGCGACGGTGATATTGACGGTGCTTCCGCCCGGGATGCGTGTACCCGCCCGTGGGTCCTGTTCCAGGATGGTACCGGGCAGGGCCTCGGTCGTTTCGCGCTCCGCGGTCACTGCAAGTGATAGGCTGTAGCTTTGAAGCAGGCGTTGTGCTTCAGACGCGCTCAGGTTGATGAGGTTGGGCACGGTGACGATCTGTGTCGTCGCTTCGATTGTGGGGGTGATGGTTGCAATCGCCGGCGCGGGCAATATGGCAGGCGTGGTGTACGTGCGGTAGACGCGCCACAGCAACGGAATGAGGCCTAATACGGCTGCCGCCGCTACAATCCAAAGTAGCCATAGGAGCCAATCGGGCTGGTCGCTTTCTGCCGTCTTCTGGGTGGCGGGAGGTATTGCCGGGGCGCTTGGGGGTCTCGGCTCCATGGATGGCGGCGCCATGGGAAGCGGCGCCATGGGTGTTACCGGTTGTGCTGGAGCGGGACTGAGTTTTGCGGCTTCGAGGGCGCCTGGGACGGCGATGCGCTCCCCGCCAGTGGGCGCGCCT
>JAPKMR010000186.1 GCA_026645815.1 Anaerolineae bacterium
GAAATATCCCCAGGATTTGGAACAATATTTTCCAGGCGGTTGCTATACTAAAAGTAACTTAAGAGCACTGGAGGGAATCATGCCAAAGGTGAGTGAGGCTACCCGCGAGGGGCGCAAGGAGCGCGTTTTCCTGTGTTTGCGCCGGAATTCATTAGGCTTGACGGAAAACGAACTGGCTGATGAGATTCATTTCGAGCGACGCACAATCAATAACTACCTCCGTGAACTGGAAGTGGAAGGCAAGGTTTACAAAGAAGGTACCCTGTGGGTCGCGCTGCCCTATGACCGGGCGGAATTACGTCGTTTCCAGCTCACGCCTGAGGAAGCGATGACGCTTTACCTCGCGACGCGACTCTTTGTCAAGCAGCACGACAAGCGCAATGAGCCGGCAGAGATGGCGTTGCTGAAACTCGCGGCGGCACTTACCACTCAGGCTGGAGTAGGGCAGGAAATCCACCAGGCGGCGCAAGACCTGGCGCAGCGGCCTGACGATGGGCGCTACAATCAGGTGTTCCGTACCGTGATGCAGGGCTACATCTACCGGCGGGTGTTGCACGTCACCTACATGCCCGCACGTGGGCAAGCCTTCGAAACCGATTTCGCTCCCTACCTTCTGGAACCTTCCGCCATCGGCTTTACCACTTACGCCATCGGGCACAGCAGCAACGTCAACGCGCTTCGCACCTACAAACTGGAGCGGATTCAAACAGCGCAGTTGACCCGGCAAGAATACACGATCCCGGAGGATTTCCCCGGTCTGCAAGTGTTGCGCAACGCCTGGAGCATCTTCTACGGTGAGGCACTTACTACCGTCACTTTGCGCTTTAGCCCTGCCGTGAGGCAACGGGTCGAGGAGACCCGCTGGCACCCCTCAGAGGAAAAAGGCGACGACCCCGAGCGCCCTGGTTTCCTGCGCTGGTCGGCGCAGGTTGCGGATACAACGGATATGCTCCCGTGGATCAAAGGGTGGGGATCGCATTGCGTCGTGCTTGCGCCGCAAGAGTTACGAGAGATGTTGATGGGAGAAGCCAAAGCGTTGGCTGAAGGTTACGGGTGGTCAGTCTCCTCTCAACCGGCAGGCCAATCTTCTACGTTGGATGATTTCTTCGGAGGTTGAGAGTGGTGCTTTACCCTTATCAAGAGCAGGTCAAGACCTTGATTCAAGCCGGGCAATCGGTGGTTTTGCAAGCGCCTACTGGCGCTGGCAAGACTCGGGCTGCGTTGGCGCCTTTTGTAGAGGGCTTTTTTGATTTGCCGGATGCAACCTTTCCCCGCAAGTGCGTCTATGTGGTTCCCATGCGCGTGTTGGCGAATCAATTCGAGCATGAGTATCGTGAATACGCCGCGGCCTATCAGCGTAAGTTTAGAAGGGAGTTGCGCGTAACCATTCAGACGGGCGAACGCCCCGAAGACCGGCGCTTTGAGGGAGATTTGATCTTCTGCACCATTGATCAGTTCCTCAGTAGTTTTCTGACGATACCCTATGGCCTTCCGCGCCGGCTTGGCAATCTCAATGCGGGTGCATTGGCCGGTGCGTATATCGTTTGTGATGAGTTTCACTTGCTCGACCCGGATTCCACGTTGCCCTCGGCGCTGTATGCGCTCAAGCAATTGCGGCATTTGGCGCCCGTGTTGGTGATGACGGCCACGTTTAGCCGTGATATGCTGGATGCGCTGGCGCGCCAGCTGGGCGCGGAAACATTGGTATTATCTCCGGAAGAGGCGCACGCGATTGAACAGCGCGACGGCGTAACTGCGCTCCGCCAGCGCAAGTGGTTTGTAACGGAATCTGCCTTGACTGCCGAAACGGTATTGGCCCGGCACCAGAGACGTTCATTGGCGCTCTGTAATACCGTCCAACGGGCGCAAATGCTCTACCAGGCATTGCAGCGACACATCCAGGAAAACGGTTTAGATATTGATGTCGTGCTGCTGCACAGCCGTTTTTTGAAAGAGGATCGCCAGCGCATCGAAGCTGAGTTGCGTGACCGTTTTGGCAAAAAGGCAGATCGCAGCGGCAGTTGGATTGCCGTGGCAACGCAGGCTATCGAAGTCGGCGTGGACATTACCTGTGAAGCTCTGCACACCGAGTTGGCTCCAGCGAGCGCTCTCATTCAGCGTGCTGGTCGCTGTGCGCGTTTCCCTGGCGAGCAGGGTCGGGTGGTTGTTTATCCTGTAGAAAGTTATGCCCCCTATGGCAAAGGGCAGGATGATCCCGGCCCCGAGGCGAGCTGGGTGGGAGAGATGCAGGCTGCCTGGGCATGGCTGGAAGGACATTCCGGCATGGCTTTGGATTTTGCCGGGGAACAGGCTTTAGTGAATGCTGTGGCGGCGCCGCGCGACCGCCGTGTGCTGGATGGTCTGGATGCGGGCGCGGCTTCACGGGCGCAAGCCATTCAGAATGTCTTGAGCGGCAGTCCTCCTGATACGCGCTTACTGGTGCGCGATGCTGATAGCCGCTTGGTGCTGCTTCATGAAGCGCCGGAGCTGCTGCTCTCTAATCCCTACGGTGCGACTGGCTTCAATATTCAGCGGGTGACGCTCTATGGGATGGTAAAGGGCTGGTTGGAGCGCGAGGGCGATTTCCCATGGCGGGTGCTGCAACTGGTGGAAAAGCGTTCTGCTGCTGAAGAGAGCAGCGCGGAATACACCTGGCAACCCGTTACCGAAACCCGGCAAGTCACGGGGGCGCGCGTGCTGGTGGTGCATCCGGAACTTGCTGGCTATCTGCCTGCTGCAGGCTTTGTTGCTGATCGGGCTGCAGGCAGTTTCCGTTCTGCGCTGTTGCCAGGAGCTGCTGTGGAAACCTGGGAGCGCCCGTACTACCGCCTGGAGTCCTACGCCGAACACATTCGGCAAGTCCTGGGGGCTTTCGTTGATCTGGCGCTCCCGGAGTTAGGGTACGTTGCTCCCGCATTAGAGCGCGCTGCCGGTTGGTCGCCCGGTTCTGTGACGCGCGCAGCCTGGTTAGCGTGTCTCTTCCACGATGTGGGCAAACTGAGCGAGGGCTGGCAGGCATGGGCGCAAGCGTATCAGAAACAGATTGGCGCACCGGTGGCGGCGAATTTCGCGGCAGCGCATACGGATTCTGAGCCAGGCAATGCCAGACATCAGGCCGTCGGGCGGGCGCTACAAGCGCGCAGGCCCAATCATGCGGCGGAGAGCGCGCTAGCGGTGGGACCGGTGCTTGTTGAAGCTCTGGCGCGCAACGAACCGTTGGTGTGTGCGACGCTTACTGCGATCGCACGGCATCACACCCCATCAGTAGATTCGGGTGAGAGGTATGTTTTGGAAGCACAAGCGGGGCAGCATTTGGCAGAAGCTCTGCAGCACTTGCCAGAGGCACAGCGGCAGGGATTGAATCTGGCGCGGATAAAGACGAAGGGGCTTGGCGGGGCAGTGGCCACGATCAGGCCGGATGATTTGTGGGGATGGCTGGCTTATCTTCTGCTGGCGCGCGCCTTGCGTCGGGCAGATCAAGAGGGCACCGCCCGCGGCGCGCGCGGAGTTTGATGGACGTACACGAAATTGATAAAACAACCTGTTGTGTAAATCTAGCATACCGCTTTGTTGTGACAAATTCAAGACATCTAGCATTCATAGAGAGGAGGTTCGAATGTGTTTCAAGCAGCATATTTCGTAGACAAATCCAGCAATACCCTGGCCGATAATCTGGCGGCATTTG
>JAPKMR010000187.1 GCA_026645815.1 Anaerolineae bacterium
GAGATAAACATGGCCATCATCAAGAAGGTGGTAAAAATTCTCGCCATACTAATAGTGAGCCTAACCCTGCTGATTCTTGGCTTGACAAAGCCTACTTGGCCAAGTAAGGCTAAACTTTGCCAGGATGTAGAAAGATATCTTCCGAAAGCGGACTGTATCCGACAGGAAAACGCACTAGAAATTGTTAAACGGGCCTTTCCAGAAGGTGAGGTATCATCAAGGGATGTGAAAAGCGCTTTGGGAGAATACCTGCATGCTGAATATACGACCACATATGGTTATAGAGAAGTATATTACCTAAGCGTAAGACCCATGGATTACCTTTTTAATTATTTTGATTCATATGATTTTAGATACGACAACAATGGGGTACTTATTTCATTTAGTTATGACGACTTTTAATAATGTCCATTAGTTATTTAAAACCAAGAGCAGAGAGGGAGATAACTACGACAATGCTCGGCTCTCTGCCCTGTCGACGGTCGCCTGTAAGCGCTCAGGTCGCTCCTCAGCGTTGCCCTATCCTCCTACAAACACATCTATTCTACCAAGAATTCTTTTTGCATAGGGAATAGGTTTATCGCTTTTCGGACCATCGGCAGGGCAGAGAAAAAATAATACTGATATTCGGTTATTAAGGTTCCAATCAGACGAATGATCTTTTTACAGGGTTGCTATAACCATTACAGGTGGGGCGTTTTGGCGATTAAGGGTCAAGGACAGGGCGTGTTTAAGCTGATCCACGATTTCCAACCGCTCCTCCTGGCATAATTCAGGCAGTGCCAGCCGTTCCAGCCAGATTGCCAGTTGTGGGTTTTCCTGCTCTTTAACAACTTCATATTCTTGGTTTGCGTTTTCCACCGGATTCTGCAATGGGGCGATTTCCATGCGCTGTTCGACCCGGCTCATGGCGGTGAAATAATCGTCCGCAACCGTCTGGTCGTAGGCGCGGGCGTAAATCATCGTGGTGTTGAGCTTCTTGTGACCGAGAAACGCCTGAATGGACGTGATGCGGCAGCCCGCGTTCAGCAATTGCGACGCGCAGGTATGCCTTAATCGGTGCGGGTAGACTTTCACCCCAATGCGCACGCCCTGGGCTTTCAGACGGGAGCGAATCAAGTCTTTGCTCAATGGAGCGTTTCGGTACAGAAAGACATGATCACCGCTGCCCTCGCCGCGAACAGCCAGGTATTCCTGGAGCGCAAACAGCGCTGTGCCGGTGAGGTAAACCGTGCGGTCTTTCAGCCCTTTGCCATTTCTTACACTCAAACGCTGGCCACCCAGATCCAAATCCTCCAAACGCAGCTCCTCCACCTCACCCAGTCGCATCCCGGCTTGCCACAGCAGGTAGAACGTAGCCAGGTCCAGCTTAGCCAGGCGGCGCAGGTGGGGATTTTGCGCTGCTTCCAAGTTGTCAATCAGGGTTTGACGTAGTTTACCGACTTGTTCATCGGTCAGGTATTTGGGCAGGCTGTCGGGTATCTTGAGCGAGGGGATGCGCAGAAGAGACTGCGGAATGGTGTAGCCTTCCTCCTGCAAGAAGAGCAGGAAGCCATGTAACAGATGGACTTGTGTATTGACGGTTGCGATGGATAAGCCCGATTTCAAACTGAAATCGATGTAATCCAGGATGAAAGGGCGTTTCAGATCGGCCAAGCGTTGAACGCTGCGTTGCAGGCACAAGAAGCGCCAGATTTTGCCGTGCTTGTTCCAAAAACCTCGCAGATTGAGATCCAGCCGGGCGGTACGCCAGTGCCTCTGCTGGATACGCTGGTAACGTTCCAGCTCGCTGACCAGCCAGGCGGGAAAGCCCTGGGTGTACTTCGCCACGTCAAAAGGCGTGATCTTGCTCACCTCGCCCAAACCCCGCTCGATGCGCAGGAAGCGGCGGAACTTCTCCAGCCCATTGCGACAGGCTTTCAACCAGTGTCGGCCCACGCCTTTGGCTTGTACGTAGGCCATGACCTGCTCGAAGTCGCCCGCTAAATTGATCTCAGGATGCGGAACAGGATTCAGCCCCAGCACGTGCCCGGCGACCGGCAGATATATCCTCCGGGTTGGTTCTTCTGCCGCCCCACCGGCGATGAGCCAGGCGCAATAACGCTCCAACAGGCGCACATTCTCGGGTGGCCACAGGCTGGTTGGGCAGGGGCACGGTGCGGTGGGTGGCAGATGCTTGTCCCGCGCATAGCGCAAAGCCCGGTCGTAGGCTCCGGCAGGGTTGGAGACCGTAGATGTCGGGTGCATCACGCCCATCCTTGCAGCTTTTGGCTGGCGGAGAGGAAATCCGCCTGCACCTGCTTGTCGTTGGCCTGCACATAAGTCTGTGTTGTTTCAATCCAGCGGTGTCCCATGAGTTTTTGAATGCTGGTAATGGGCATCTCGGCGTTGAGCAAATCATTGGCGAATGAGTGGCGTAACCGATGGGCAGTGAGGGTCAGCCCGGCCAACTCGCGGTAGTGCAACAGGCGCATATGGATCGAATGGGTAGTGAGCCCTTTCATCTGGTAACTGAGAAAGACATGCTCGCATGTTGCTGTAGGTCGGGCAGCCAGGTACTCAAGCAGCATGCGCGCAGCCTGTGAGGATAGGTATGCCACTCGCTGGCGCGTGCCTTTGCCTCGTACCAGCATTCGCGGCATTTCTTCGCTCAGGTACAGGTCAGAAAGCTCCAATTTGGCTACCTCGCTGATCCGCAACCCGCACCTTAACATGAGTGTAAAAATAGCCAGGTCGCGGAGATTGTCTACCACGGCGAAGAACTCTTGCAAGTCGTCTTCTTGTACCGGCCTGGGCAGCCGTACGGGTTCACGCAGATGATGGCGGCGGGGATGCACCGGGCAGGCCAACTCATCGTCCTCGGGCATGAGGAATGCATACAACGCCGTGATAGATGCCAACCGTCGATTGATGGTTGCGGGTTTGAAACCCTTTTCCGATTGCGTCAGGATGAAGCGGTCGACGTCCTGAAAAGTAATGGCGTTGGGCGGTCGGTCGCCTACTGTACTCAGGAAGAAGAGCAGGTCACAGCGGTAATCCTGCCAGGTGTGGGCTTCGGGACTGCGCCTGCGCACCCAGTTGACGAAACGCTCGATCTCGGATAGCATAAAAGCACCTCCTGTAGTGCAGAATGTTTGGATGGGCTATCCTCATTCTACTCTCAGGAGGTGACCGCTTCACCAACTGGAGACCAGAGGTCTGTGTAATATAAGTGACCCTCGCTTAGCCGCTTCGTTTCCCCCGATAGCATCATCCCGCAGCCGGGCAGTCCGCAGGCCTGGGATCGGTACAGCTATACGTACAATAACCCCATTCGGTTTACTGACCCAAGCGGGCATGTGGCTTGTGATGGTGAGTTCTCAGGTGGTGATTATTGTGATAGCACCGGAATTGGTAGAGGGCAGAAACGTTTACAATCACCCGTACCACAAAACAAAGAACCTTTAGAAGGACCTTTCTGGAAAGCTGCATCGACACCTGGTGTAACCACGCCCACTCCTTCATACGATGATACCGTTCCAGGTGAAATTCAAGTGTATAAAGGGATTCTGGGTCTACTTGACACAGCGTCAACCTATGAAGACTTCATTAATGAAGCTAAACCTATTTATAAGCGTATTAAATATGCTTTTCCAACGGGTCCTTTTGAAGCTGCAGTAGATGCTGGTCTATAT
>JAPKMR010000188.1 GCA_026645815.1 Anaerolineae bacterium
TGCAGCGGAGGGCGCCGCTGCCGCCGGAGCAACGCGTTCTACCGGTTCCACCATATACTGTACACTTTCCCATCGAATGGCTCCTCAGGTGGTATGAATGGGCTGTGATTTAGGGAGTGGGAAGAGCGTTTCCAGCTCAGTGTACTGCGATTCGGGGTTTGTGTCAATTTTCGGAGGGGGAGAATCGGGGGCTGATGCGTTTTCAGAAAAATCGAGATGGCAGGTGAGTGCGTTCGAGTGGCACAATCTGGGGGAGAGCGCTGGGCGGTTCCGCACGCAAAGGCAAAGAGCTCACGCAAAGGCGCAAAGGCGCAAAGGGGAGACGGGTGAAGCGTTTTCAGAGTTGAGTCCGGTAATCGAGTTCTGGGATTGCTCGCCGGGGGGATCCAGGGTTAAAGCCACGCTGGGCGCGCCGAGGCTAAAGCCGTCGGCTGAACATACGAAGCCCCCTCAAGGGGGCTAGAAGCGGAACGCCTGGGGCGGAAGGGGTCGCTCGGCTGGCGCGCCCGGGGCTGAAGCCGCCGGGCTACAAGACAACGCCCCGTGAACGGGGCTGAGAGCGGCACATCCGTGGCGGGGGTGGCTGCAGGGAGCGGAGGGGCGCCGCTGCTGCGGCAGCGCCACTTCGTGGCGACGCAAACTGAAGTTTGCGCTACATTGCCCGGCAGCGGGGTCGTGCGGGCAAATTCGGATCGTTATGGGGAAAACTCTTCTTTTTTGGTTTTTTGGCGACGCGGTACGCCGCGTCGCCAAAAAACCTCTAAAGACCAATTGTCCTCCCGCGCGTCTGCGCGGGGCAGGGGGTTAGTGGGTCTGGTCTGCTAACTCCCACCACAGGAAGGTGCCGGCTAAGCCGAGTATTCCGGTGAGGATGACGATGATGATGCTGGTCGATCCCAGGGCTTCGCCCTGGACGTACAGCGCCGGCACGGACCAGGGGAAGTATTCGCCCCATCCGGCGGCGTTCGTGAGTTGCCCTATTCCCATAGCCAGGATCATTACGCCGATCGGCGGCAGGTAGCCGTGCCATGCGCTGGCGGCGAAAGCAATCGGGGTGGTGAGGATGATGGTTAGGATGGCTGCTACGGTTATCGTGATGCCGCTGCGCCAAAAGACCTGCGGCGCTACCGGCGGCAGTGACAGCGCCGCGCCAACGCCGAGGGTGATGAGGCAGGTCATCAGGGTCAATGCGGCGGACCACACTGCGATCACGATGCACTTGCTCAGCACGATTGCCGAACGGGAGGTTGGCAAGGCGAGCAAATCTTTTAGCGTGCGATCGGAGTACTCGCGACCGAACACCCAACTGGCGATGAGTCCGAAGAGGATGATGCCGCCCGCACCCACAGCCAGGGTCAGAAATCGCAAGTAGGTGGGCCAATCGGCGGCGCCCATCGCGAGCTGCGCTTTGGCGCTAATCAATCCAACCCGGCGCGCCATTTCGGGGTCTTTCAGGACAATCATAAAGAAACCGCCGCCCAGCGGAACCATCGCAAATCCCAGCGCGGTGAAGAGGGGCATTTTGGAGCGGCGAGCTTTGAGAAATTCGACCCAGATTGCTTGAGCCAGGTTGTTCATTTTGAGTTATCCCCATCCATGCCGACGAGTCGCAGGAAATATTGCTCCAGGTCCTCTTCCTCGACATTGAGCAGGGTCAGCGCGTGCCCCGCCTGGACCAGTCGCGCCGCAATCGCTTCGGGATGCTCGATGGCGGCACGGTCCGCGATGTTGATGGTGTTTTTGGGGGTGGTCTCGGCGGAGAAGCCTGCGTCGCGCAGCATGGAGCACGCCGCCTGACAGTCTCGCGTGCGGACCAAGAGCCAGCGCCGCCGATTGCGTTCCAGCTCATCCAGCTCCAGTTCCTGAAGCAGGCGCCCCTGGTGGAGGATACCGATGCGTTGGGCAAGCCGCGACACTTCAGCCAGGATATGGCTCGACATGAAGATGGTGACGCCCTGGTCACGCGCCAATTCGATGAGGAGGTTGCGGATTTCGACAATCCCGGCAGGGTCCAAGCCGTTAGCCGGTTCATCTAGGATGAGAAGTTTGGGGGCATGCAGCAGGGCTTTGGCAAGCCCTAGCCGTTGCGCGTTGCCATGTGATAAGACGCCAGCTCGCCGGTCGGCATAGGGTCCCAGGCCCAGGCGTTCGATGGCGCGGTCAACGGCTTGCGGAGCGGTTCCAGGTCGAAGCCGCCGCATGGCTTCCAGATTCTGGCGCACCGTCAGTTGTGGATAGGCGTCCGCCGTCTCCACCAGGTATCCGACCGCGTCCCAGGGCTTCTTGCTGCCCACGCGAATGTCGGTCCCCAGCACGCGCGCTCTGCCGGCGGTCGGCTTGATCATCCCCAGCAGCAGGCGAATGGTCGTGGTCTTGCCCGCGCCATTGAGGCCCAGGAATGCGTAGATGGCGCCTTGGGTCACCCGCAAGGATAGACCGTCAACGGCGGTGACGTCGCCGTAGCGTTTTACCAGGTTATCGGTTTCGATGACGGTGTTCGTTTTTGTTTCCTCAGGGTGGCGGTGTTAGCCGGGAGGCTGAATGCGCCCTAACGGGAACTGCGCTCGCAGGCTCCAATGACCGCCGGCATTATCCAGCAAGGAGATTGTGTCTACCCTCGCCTGGATGGGAAGGCGGGTCGCGGCGAATTCACGGAATTGGGCGGCGATGGCAGCCAATCCTTGTGCTGCACCGGCTTGCGCGAGGGTCAGGTGGGGGATGATTTCCGTGAATGCGCCACCATAGGGCGGTGTTTCGGGATACCGGTTGGCGAGGAGCTCCGTGAGCTGCCGGAAAGGCTCGGCGGGGCTAGGCGCGAGGTATAGGACATCGGGGAATTCCTGGAATTCCTGAAACGTGACGGTGAAGCCGGGGTGCTGTGAGAACAGTTCCTGCAAGGTTGCGAGGACCTCGGCGGTCAGTTCAGCCGGCGGCTTGAAGGGATAGAGCAGGGTCACGTGGGCAGGGATGCCGGTGGAGGATGGGTCATAGCGGTCGCGGAAATCCTGGATCAGGCTTTCGGCTTCCGGGATGAAAATGACCAGCGCCGATTGGGCAGGCGCAGGTATTGCGGTTGCGTTCATGGTGTGATCACCTTTTTGATACCAAATAACAGATGACTGCCACTGTTTCAGGGTGAGTGTTTTTGATTGATTTTCCCTTGTGCAAGAAAAGAATCTGCGTGTCGTGTGCGGGAATCTATGCCATTTAGTCTAGCACAATTTGAGGAAACGCGAAAGCGGATGCGGGGAAGGGCATTCGTAGCGGATGAAAGGGCTTCTGCGTCCCCTATGAGGCTCGCAGTGCAAATCAGTTGCTTCGTCAACCCCGGTACGAATGCCTTGCTTGCGCTTCAAGGGCAGTGTGCGGGGCGTAACGCGGTTTCGGTCAGCGACCTGCTACGAAATCCCGGTCCGCCGTAGGCTTACAGCCGCCTTATACCACCGGGACCCTAGCCGTGACAGCCGTTCCGCCCAATAACGCCAATTTGCGGCAGAAACCTCTTCCTTTTCGGTTTTTTT
>JAPKMR010000189.1 GCA_026645815.1 Anaerolineae bacterium
ACTACCTCTTTGTGTTCTTGCATCGCCTACATGCTCGTTAGCGTAACTTTTGTGCAAATAGAGGCCGAAATGACGAAAACGGCCCGAAAAATGAACTTTTACAACTGACAATAACGCAACTATGCTTATGGCATATCTCTGAGGAGGTGTGCCATGAGCCAATACCAAGAAGCAACCTTGACCCATCATGCATTGCTGCTGGCCTGGGGGCAGTTTGCCCAGTGCATTGAGTTGACCGCCAAGCTTGAAGCGGTAGCTCTGCGCCAGAAAACCGTGGATCATTCGCCACAGCGCAAGGTGCTTGAGTTTTTCGTGGCGATTTTGGGCGGTTTGGCGCATCTCAAGGACCTCAGCTATGCGGCACACCCACTGGATCAGGATCAGGCTGTAGCGCAAGCCTGGGGGCAAACGGGCTGGGCGGATCATAGTGGCGTCAGTCGCACACTTACCGCCTTGACGCAGGCTGAAGCGGAGCAGCTTGTCGCGGCCCTAACTCAAGTGAGTCAGCCCTTCATCGATCAAGAAGTGCTTCTGGCGCTGCGGGCGCAGGGTAAGCTCGTGTATGACGGAGATCTGACCGGACGACCAGTGTCGAATACCAGCACCACCTACCCGGATGTCGCATATGGGCATATGAGCAACGCCATTCAGTTGGGGTATCAGGCCGCACTGGTCAGTTTTCACAGTCCCACGTATGGCCGCCAATGGGTCAGCGTGGCACAACATCCTGGAAATACCCTGGCGTGTGCGCAAGCCGAGACGATGGTGCGTGCAGCGGAAGCGACCACTGGGGTACGACCGCGGCGGCGGACTGAGTTACTGCGGGAGCGGTTGGCGCAAGCGGAAGTTGATCGGCAACGCTGGGAAGCTCAGGTAGCACGCGCAAAACAGCAAGAGTTGGCAGCCCAACAGGCACTACAAGAAACGCAAGCCCAGCTGTGCGCCTGGCAAGAGCAGGTTGCCAACTGCGCCGCAGACTATCAAAACCGCGGGCGCCCGGAACGGCCCCACAGTTATCTGGCCCAGGCGCGGAAGAAAGTTGCGGTCTATGAGCAACGCCAAGTACGCTGCGCGGCACGCCAGGAACGCAGTCAGGCTTTTCTGCAACGCCAGCAAGCGCATCTAGAAGCGAGTCTGACCCTGGTCCAGCAGTTGGAACCGCGGCTGAAGCAGTTTGAGCAGGAGAACGCCCTGAATCCAACGCCAATTCGGGCAGATTTCCGCGTCGATGCGGGATTCGGTACGCCTGAGAATATCGCCCTGCTGATCGAGCTGGGTTACGAAGTCTACACCAAGCCCTATGGCACGTGGCTCAAAGACCGCTTGAAAAAGCAGGTGGATGCGGCCACAACTTGGACACAAGTGGGAGCTAATGCGGAAATGACCGCGTGGTCAGAGTTGAAATTCCAGGACTTCCCGTATCCCCTGGATGTGGCGCTGGAATATTTCCATACTGGTGAGACCGCCCGTTATGGAGTACTCCTGCACTATGGGCAAGACCCGGTTACCGAGGATCTGTCCGGCTGGTTTCAGACCTACAATGCCCGCCAAACGATCGAGGCTGGCATTAAAGAAGGCAAAGGGGTCTTTCAGATGCACCACCTGAAGGTCCGCTCCGCAGCCGCCTTGTACTTGCAGGAGCATTTCGCGGTGTTTGCAGCCAATTTCGTCCGCTGGGCGGCTCAGTGGTTGACCACCCAATGCCCGCAAGCATCCGCGGCAGGACGGGAAGAGAGTCTTCCTGGCGTCAAGACCCAGGTACAGGTGTTAGCGCACATGTCCGCTTACGTGGAATGGCATGAGCAAGGTTGCTTGTTAAGGTTCAGTGAGCACACCTTGTTTGTCGGTCGCTCACTCTATGTGATCCGTCAGTGGGCACACCAATTGGCGTTGCCCTTGTTCAAAAGTTGTGTTTTTACGCCGATTTAGCCCTTTTCGCTACTATTTGCACAAAACTTACGCTAGGAGTTAGCCTACCTATCGGGGATGGTAGTTTAGATTTGGGTATCAGAATGGAGGTCGACAGAGCGAAGTTTGGGTATACTGTTGATACACAGGGAAAAGTGTCCAATGTTTTTTCATCTAGCGGGGGGAGTGTTACGTTAACTACCAGACTAGCTTCCTTTGTCAAGTGTTACACATCACCAATAATGGGAAAAACAGGTTTGATCTATTTGCCTGGACTGTCGGCACCAGTAGCTGGCCCTATCTGTTATGCAAATTCAACCAGTTGTACTTCCAAGTGAGTTCTTTTGAAGTCAGATCTATGATATACATTGGATTTAGTAATCGGCAATCCTTGAGCACACGCGGCGACTAACAGCCGGTAATTGGCAATCAGGAACTTGAGTAGCGGCAAGCGGGCTTTTGGCAGTGTCTCGTGAATCAAGAGCGCAGCAGTCAGGTGTACGGCATCGTAAACGCGCAGTGGATAGCGCTCTGGCGTGTGCGATGACCGACGCAGTTACTTCAACCAATTGGTATTCGTTCGCGCACCGCGTGTCAAAATCCCGCTCCAGGTCTGTGGTATCGACCAGGAACAACTGCTCTTCGCAGCGACGGCGATTGAATGCGCTGTACACTTCAACAATGCTATTGCACGCGGTGATGATAGTGGTACCGCTTCTCGGTGGTCAGAGTGCGCGAATTCGGGTTGCGCCAATTTCATCCACATAGCGTTTGCTGGCGCGCTGCTATTGGCGTAATAATCAGCCATCAGCGTTCCTTACGCTCAGCCAGGATCAATTCGGCCAATGGCCTGCCGCTGGCTAAACGCTGCGCCAGTTCTGTGCGGCGTTCCTCCGTGAGCAAGGCGTATTCTGCCGCCGGCAGCGCGGGCAAACTCAACCCGGCGACGATCAGGGCCTCACGTGCTTGCTGGTGATGTTTGATTGGATTTTGTGTTTGTTCTGCTTACTGTGAAACTATCGGGAAGATTGTTGCGTTTCAGGAGGTCATTATGCGTGTTCTCGTTCGCCTTAGCCTTGTGTTGGGCTTGCTCTTTTCGCCCATCGGCCCAGCATTAGCCCAGCCTCTCGTGCCGCAGATGGATGGTCCGGCGCTGTATCACAAATCCCAGGCGGGGCTAATGCCGCCGGCTTACGGCGCAGCCCCGGATGTGCGGGCGGCGCATACGGCAGCCAACAGCGGGCAGTTGGGGGCGTATGTGATCTATCCCAGCGGCGCGTGGCCGGAGGCGGTGGTTGCCGGCGAGTTCACCGGCGACGGGCGCGGCGATGCGGCCTTGAGCACCTCGTTCAACTGGGACGCGGAAAACGATAATCGCTTACACCTTTTTGCACAGACCTCTGGCGGCGGCTTGACCCGCGCGCAACGCCTGCCGACCGGCAACCAGCCCACGGCGCTTGCGACGGGCGACTTCAACCGGGATTGCTGGCGCGATGTGGTCGTAGCGAATCAAGATGATGACACGCTCAGCCTGTTCCTGCACACCGGCGCGGGCCTTACCGCCACGCTGACGCT
>JAPKMR010000018.1 GCA_026645815.1 Anaerolineae bacterium
GATCTTTTTCTTAGACTATTATCTTCTATTTTCCCCAGAAGTGAAATGCACCCGGTGACCTTGCCGCAATTCTGCGCTATTTCAAAACGGGGGTGAAAATCTCGGGCGCCCCTACCGGGTGCAGGAGAAAATTGATTTTTGGCGACGGGGCAAAGCCCCGTCGCCAAAAATCAATCAAAGGAAGTAACTATACAGGTATCGGACTTGTGGTATAACTGAGTCTTATGGACGAGCTGGCGCAGGAGAATCAGCGACTCAAGCAGGAAAACCAGGCGTTGCGCGAGGCCTTAGCCCAAATGCAGCAGCAGTTGGCCGCGGTGCAACAGCAACTGGCGGACTTGCAGGCGCGCCTGGGTCAGAATAGCCGGAATTCCCATTGGCCGTCCAGTCGGGATAAGCCGCGCAGCAAAGCCGTGACCCGCAGCCTGCGCCAAAAGAGTGAGCGCCAAGCTGGCGGTCAGACTGGGCACCCAGGGCGCACCTTGGAAATGAGTCCCACGCCGCAACAAGTGGTCGTACATCGGCCGGAGACCTGTCCGCACTGTCAGGCCGTGTTTGCGGCGGAGCAAGCGGCCCAAGCCAGCACCAAGCGGCAAGTGTTTGATCTTCCACCCATCGAACTGATCGTCACGGAACATCGCGTTGAGACCCTGGTCTGTCCGGAATGTGGCGCCTGGGTGAGTGGGGAATTCCCCACGGCGGTCAGCCAGCCCACGCAGTATGGCCCCGGGATTCAACGCTTGGCGGTGTACTTGAAGACCGAGCAACTCGTGCCGTATGAACGCAGTCAGCAGTTCTTGGCCGACGTGTGTGGCGTGCACCTCTCGCTAGGCACACTCGAGAACTTCGTGCGGCAGGCGGCGCAACGCTTGCGCCCGGTAGTGGCGCAGATCAAACAAGCGCTTATCAGCAGCCCCGTAGTGCATTTTGATGAGAGTGGCTTCTACATTGAGGGGCAACGGCATTGGCTGCACAGTGCGGGGACCCCCACGCTAACCCATTATGCGGCGCATCGGCGTCGTGGACGCCTTGCCACCGAAGCCCTGGGCGTGTTACCACAGTTCTACGGCACCGCCATACACGACTTCTTGGCAGTTTATCTGGGCTATGAGCACTGCCAGCACGGTCTCTGCAATGCGCATCATTTGCGAGACCTCAACGGCGTGCTGGAAACCATGCCCCAAGCGTGGCAATGGCGCTTCAAAGTGCTGTTGCTAGGTGCCAAGCAGGCGGTAGCGCAAGCCAGCGCGGCGGGGTTGAGCGCGTTGCCCCCGCCGAAACTAGCGCAAATTGAGCGCTTGTATGCGCGGTTAGTGCAGGCAGCATTACAAGCCGAGGTCCCACCGGCAGGGGGTTGGCCCAAAGGCGCCCGTGGGCGAGTACGCAAATCCAAAGCCCGCAACCTGGCCGAACGCTTTGCCCAACAACAAGCGGCAGTGCTGGCGTTTGTCTACGATTTTAAGGTGCCTTTTGATAACAACTTAGCCGAACGCGATCTGCGCATGTTGAAGGTCCAGCAGAAAATCTCCGGCTGTTTTCGCAGTGCGCAGGGCGCTGACGACTTCTGTACCATCCGCAGTTATACTTCAACTCTCCGTAAGCAAGGCTTAAGCGTTTGGCAGGCTTTGGCTTCAGTCTTCACTGGCGAGTGTCTCTTGCCGCGCCTTACCCCTGTATAGTTACCAAAGGAAAGGCATTTGTATGATAGCCGTCTTGCTTTTACCCCAAAGCTGAAATGCATTCAAGACTTGGTTCTGGCTGTGTTGGTGATTACCATGTACCGTAAGGGTACACCCATAAGAAGCGGCACCTTGTCGCCTGCTGTTGTCTCGTGTATAATTCTAATGTGTCGCAAGATTCGGTTCCAACTCGCCACCTTCAATTATCTGAGATGAGGAGCATTGATGACGACTACCGAAATGCAATACCAACCGCGGATGACCCCGAACCAGCCTGATAAACTCAACATCAAAAGGACGATTTCCTTGTCCCTGGCTTTCATGTCCGTGTTGGCCGGATTAGGCTACTACAACCTGGCTGTCCCCCTGTTATTAGGGGATGCGCAATATGGTTTGGTGCCTCAGGACATGCTGCTGTTCGGTGTTTTCGGCCAACAAACCGTTATCGGCGCGATACTCGTCCTCGACAATGTCTTGGCTCTGTTATTGCAGCCCTATTTTGCGGCACTCAGCGACCGCGCGAGAAGCAAGTTTGGGCGGCGTATGCCCTTCATCATCATAGGTGTTCTATCCGCCGCATTTTTCTTCACCATCACGCCCCTGTTCAAGGCGTTGCTGGGACTTGTGGCCATACTCTTCTGTTTCAATGTGGCGATGGCCTTCTACCGGAGCGCGGCGCTTACACTGCTGGCGGATTACACGCCCGATGCGGTACGCTCCAAAGGTAGTGGTCTACAGCAATTGATCGCAAACGCGGGCGCGATTTTCGCCTTTTTGCTTCCCACACTAATCGGACTGCTCCGCCCTGGGATTCTGACTGTTGAGTCCAGATACCTTGGCTTTCCCATCACCGCCGTCGTGATGATACTCATCCTGGTGCTCTTGTTCAGAACCATCAAGGAAACTCCCACCGGAAATGGTTTCTTGAAAATTGGTGATACGCCTATCGAGATTGATCCGGTGGATTTCACGCATCGAGCCTCTGGCGACATCGCAGAGAAGAAAAAGCGGGATTGGGTTTATTTTCGGAATGCACTATTCGGACACGACCGCAGTATGTTGTTCCTGATGATTTATACCTACTTCTCTTACACGGCTTTTGCTTCCATCGAGGCTTTCTTTACCATCTTTGCGAACA
Source organism: Anaerolineae bacterium (assembly GCA_026645815.1). Lineage (GTDB taxonomy): Bacteria > Chloroflexota > Anaerolineae > B4-G1 > SLSP01 > JAAZNO01. Next base: position 2,818 of record JAPKMR010000018.1, read on the forward strand.
ATTACCTTGGTATTGGCGACCAACAGGCGGGGCAACTGTTGCTGATTTATACGGCGTCCATGATTTTGTCCGCCTTTGCGTCTGGCATGCTTGGACAGAAATTGGGCCGTCGAAAAGCGCTTCGGCTAGGAACAACGGGCTTGATTGTAGTCATGTCCTTGTTGGCTTTTGTGGTTACCTTGAAACAGCCTCTTTGGATCGCGGTTCTGTTTGTGCCCGTTGGCTTCTTCTGGATGACGGTCATTGTCAACATCTTCCCGGTGCTGTGGAGTTTGTCTCCGCGCAGTGATGAAGGCACCTATACCGGTATTTACTACTCATTCAATCAGGCGGCCTATGTCTTCGGTCCGATTCTGATGGGCCTGGTGTTTGATGTCATTGGCAAGGGGATGGGTACTGATAGGTATTTGCTCATGTTCCCCTTTATTGTTTTCTGTGAGATTTGTGCGTTTGTTTTGCTTTACGGCGTCAAGGGTGGGGAGGCAAGGCTGAGCGAGGCAGAAATTAAAGCGCTGCGCGAGAGACTCGTCGAATCTGACTGAATGCGCCAAATTCCTGGTCGGGATGCTTGGATCCCCCCAGTTCGCCACCTGCGATGGTTGGGGGGTATGGCAAGGTCGCTCTGCTAGATCGGAAGTTTATTAAAAACGTGCGCGCTTCAATGCCACTGTGGCTTGAAGCGCGCACGTTGTAAGTGATTCTCTGTCGCTCTGACTAGAAAACCAGGTGACGTGCCCTATACAGTTGTGAGGTCCCACTCCTCGTAAATCTTGGGTACATCATTGATCAGGCGCCGGGTGTAGGCTTCCTTGGGACGCAGAATGACTTCGTCGGCAGATCCGAATTCGACGATTTTCCCGTGTTCCATGATGTACACACTATCCGATACATAATAGGCCAGCCCGATATCGTGGGTGATGAAAATTAGCGTCATCCCAATTTCTTTGCGCAACTCCATCAGCATATCCAGGATGGTCGCGCGTGAGCAAGCATCAATCATGGAAGTTGGCTCATCCGCCAAGAGCACTTTGGGTTTCAACAGGAAGATGCGAGCAATCATCAGACGCTGCATCTGTCCCCCGGATAGCTCGAAGGGGTACTTGTTGGTCAATTCCTCAAACTTCAGGTTGACAAAACCGCAAGCCTCGGTCATTAGTTCGACTTTCTTGTCTTGCGGCAGCCCACGCCCGCCGCGCATGTGAATGCAATCGAGCAACACAGCATCAATCTTGTTGAAAATGTTGTAAGAGGAGAATGGGTCTTGGAAAATCGCCTGAGTATTTTTCCAATACTCCTTCCTCTTCTTCTGCGAACTTATATCTCGCACTTGTCCCTGAAAGGCAATTTCACCCTCCGTGGGGTTGATCAATCCCAATAGCATTTTCGCTAAGGTTGTCTTGCCGCTACCCGACTCGCCTACGATGGAGACAATCTCGCCTTCATAGAAATTGAAATTCACATGATCAACGGCTAAGGTTCTTTGGCGGCCAAAGCCAAAGATCTTGGTCAATCCCTTCCCGCTTAGGCATACTTGTTTTTCATCAGCCATTTTGATACGCCTCTCTCAGTTCTGCTTCCGAGAAGATACACCGGTAAGTGCGCCCATTATCCAACTCCTTAAAGCCCACCGAGGTTACCTTGCATAGCGGTTGCACATACTTGCAGCGCTCGGCAAAGCGGCATCCAGATGGCGGCTTTTTGAGATTGGGCGGCACTCCAGGAATCGCCGTGAGTTTTACGTCGCGCACACCCTCTTCGGGCACAATGATTGAACCCATCAGCCCTTTGGAGTAGGGGTGGAGAGGATCGAACACAATCTCTCTGGCGGTACCTTTCTCCACAATCTGCCCGGCATACATGACCATGATATCGTCTGTGACGTTATAGAGCAGGGGTAGCTCGTGCGTGATGAAGATCAGTGAGCCAATCAACCCGTCCTCCATCAACCGCATCAGCATTTTGATGACCATCTTCTGCGAGGTCACATCCAGCGCCGAGGAAGGCTCGTCGGCAATCAGCACTTTGGGGGAAAGCAAGACTGCGATGGCAATCACCGTGCGTTGTTTCATGCCGCCGGAGAGTTCAACGGGATATTTGTGTAGGACGCTCTCCGGCAATCCGACGGTCTCGAACAGAATTCTGGCACGCTCGTAGATGGCTTTTTTATCGGCGCCCAGATCGTGAACTCTGATGACATCCTCGATGAAATTGATGACCTTTTGGGTGGGGTTGAGAGCATTCATCGCGGCTTGGGGAATGTAGGCAATCTCTCTGCCTAAGATCATCTTCCGTACGTCGTCTGGATCCATCCCTGTGATATTGCGACCATCCACGATGATATCGCCGCTGATATAGTGCAGGGGGGGGAAGTAATAGCCCATCAGGCTCAGCGCCAGCGTGGATTTACCGCAACCGGATTCGCCGGCGATGCCCAGGGCTTTTCCTTCTTCAACCTGCAAGGAGACGTGGTCAACCGCGTAGACGTTTTCCTGGAAGCGGGTGACATACTTGGTGGTTAACTGTCTGACGTCTAATAGTATTTTTCCCATGTTAATCAGTCCCTCAGGGCAGGATTAAATACCTGGTCGAGACCTGTGTTCATCAAGTTCATCGAGAAGGTAATTAACGCGATGGTGATCAGCACAGGGAGGTACGCCCACCATTTCCCCAGAACGTGCGCCTGATAAATCATGGCCCAGTTCATCATCAATCCCAGAGTGGGTACATCGGTCGTTCTGGGACCCAGACCCAGAATAGACAGTCCAGCTTCCGCCAAAATACCGGAGGAGATTTGCAGGATCATCGCCATGACGACGTAGGAAGCGATGTAAGGGAGAATGTCGTTGAGGATGATGTGGACGAGAGAGTGCCCGGAAAGTTTCGATAGATTGACGTGGTCACGATTCCGCAGCGAGATCACCTGGGCGCGCACCGCGCGGGTGGTCCACACCCAAGAGGTGAATCCAATCACCACCGCAACAGTTGTGGCTCCGCGGCGTTCCTGCCCAATGCTGAACGAGATCAGGATCAGCAGCACAAAACCGGGAATGACCGTGAACAGATTGGTGACGAACATGATGAAATCATCCACCCAACCGCCGACGTAACCTGCCAGCAATCCCAGGGTGAGTCCGACGAGGGTGGCAATGAGACCGGCGATAAAACCAATCTGCAGTGACACGCGGGTGGCTGTTACCAGCTGAGTCAGGACATCTCTGCCAAAGTTGTCGGTCCCTAACGGCAAAACCCGCACATTTGCCACCTGGGTGACATTCACGAACTCGGATTGCCCGACATTCCCCTTTTCCTCAAGCGCACCCGTATCGGCGTTTTTGGCGGCAATGATGGCTCCCTCAGTTGCCAAAAGCCCCTCGAGCGATGTGTTGAGCCGAATGTAGTAATTACGTTTGGCATTGGTCATCCCTGCTATCTGAATCTTGGGGTCAAAGTGAGTCTCCCACAAACCCAATAGCTGTGCTGTGTCTTCCGTGTCAATAACGTCGTCCGGAATTCCGACGGCTATCAGCCATTCCTTCATCGCCTGACGGTCTTCAGGAGTGAGCCTGCTGGCAATGCGCTTGGCGTCAGCGTCCTCCAGAAGTAGCGTATATTTGGGGGCGTTCATGCTATCGTAAACATTTACGTAGATTCCAGGTTTGAAGAAGGTGCCCTGCGCGATGATGGCCAGGGGCGAATCGGTGATGATGAGCGGGTAGATGATTACGATCAACATAAGCGCCACAAAAATGGCGAAACCAATGATAAACTTACCTGAATGGAAAACTTGCCGAAGTGTATGTTTCATGCTGATATCTTCCTTTACCTAGCCGGTTAATCAGCCTGCGCCGCTTTGATGCGCGGGTCAATGATGCCGTAAAGGATTTCGATGGTGAAATTGGCGAGCAACACCATTAGCGTGATCAGCAACGTAGATGCTGAGATCAGCGGATAATCCTGTCCCATGACACCGTTGAGGAGTGTGTAACCCAGCCCCGGATAACTGAAAACAATCTCCGTGATCAGGGCGCCGCCGAACATAGTGCCAATAGATAGCGCCAAACCGGTGATTTGCGGGAGCATGGCGTTTCTAAATACATAGCCGATGATCTTGCGATCCTTGATCCCCATGAATCGGGCAAACTTCACATAATCCGCGTTTAGCTCGTAAATCGCCATTGAGCGCATGCCGATGGCTTGACCGCCGATGGCAATGACCACGATAGACCAGAAGGGGAGTTGATAGTGGATAATCACGGATTTGATGAAGTTCCAACTAAACGAGGGGATCAAGTCAAATCCATAGCCGCCTGAGGTGGGGAACCATTCTAGGGCAACGCCAAAAATAACCATGAAGATGACGGCCATGCCGTATGCCGGGAAATTGCTGGCAAAAATACTGAGAGGCATGAGCACTTTGTCGAAGCCTCCCTTGAGGTATGCAGCTAACGCGCCTAAAACATTCCCAATGATCCAACCAACGATGATGGCGGGGAATTGCAGGCCAATGGTCCATAAAATAGAGGATCTGAGTGTGTCAGCCACAGTTCGGGGATATTGACTAAATGAAAAACCAAAGTCGCCCCGCAATACATTGCCGATATAGATGAAGAATTGTTCATATATGGGTTTATTGGTCCCGAACAATTCTGAGTATTGCTGATAGATTGCCTGGACCCCGCTCGCGTCGCTCATGCCTTGTGCTAATCTGGCCACGATAGCAGCTACAGGGTCTCCTGGCATCAAGCGGGGTAAGGTAAAATTCAGGACAAATGCGAAGACAAATGTGATGGCGAACCAGCCTAGTTTTTTTAGGAAATATTTCCGATATGCTTTCACCGCAGCCCCTCCTGGTGAAGTGAATCAACAGCCATGTTCCGGGATAAGTATCTGTCTGGAAATGCCTTCGGAACTCGAGGGCTTGAGCTCGATATGCGTGTGAAGTGGTGATGGGTGGCGTCTTAGAATGGCTCTGCTAAAGGGATTTTGTGTGCGGGCTAAGCCCGCACACAAAATCCTGGTTTCACGCTGCTCAGGTTCGAACTACAGCTTACGGATTAACGAGCGTGATGTTGTACAGACAAGCGATACCCCAACCATCCGTGCAGTCGAGCGGCGGGACGGGCGGGTTGCTGCCGTCATCCTGGTTCGGGAAGTTGGTCCAGACCGTCTCGTTCACGGTGTGGAACGACTGTGGGCGGTACATGAGCGTGAAGGAGGGGATGTCGGTCAAGTAAATCTCGACCAGCTCGGTGTACATTTCCTTCAGTTTGGCTTCATCGGTCTCGCCAGGGATAGCGACGATCAGCTCATCCACGCGGGGGTTGGCATACTGACCCCAGTTGCCGCTCCAGTTGCTGGCCTGGCCAACCCACTCGGAGCTGAGCAAGTTGCGGATGCGTCCCCAGGGCATGGTGGGTCCAGCGCCGGCGCTCCACATCATGAAGATGTCGTAGCCTTCGGGTAGCGGGGCATCTGACTTGGTGACGACCGTCTGGTACACGGACCATTCGGGGTAGTTGGTGGTGATGTCAACGCCGATCTTCTTGCCGGCGGCGGCCACAACCTCGATCGCGGCTTGCCAGTCAGACCAACCGTTGGGGCAGGTGGCAATGTAGCTGAGCTTCTGGCCATTGTACTCGCGCCAACCGTCGCCATCGCTATCCACGATGCCGGCCTCGTCCAAGAGCGCGTTGGCGCCCGCGATGTCATTTCCGGCCCACTGCAAGTCCTTGACGGCCTCTTGATCGTAGAGGGCTTGCTCACCGGGGGTGGGGTTCATGAGCGAGCGCGGAACCTGATCGAAGGTGGCGGATTGGTTGGTCATAGCGTTGGCAATGATGGTGGGGTAGTCAACCGCCATGGCAATGGCTTTGCGCACTGCAATCTGATCCAAACCGTAGGAGTTGAGGTTGTAGAAGGCGGTCGGCAGGCTGGCGCCGATACCATAGGGCGCCTCGGGCAGGTAGGTGGAGATGGGGAGGCCGTAGCTTTCCCACAGCAGATTGACGTTGGAGTTGAACTGCTGGCTGACGTCAACCTCACCCTTAGCCAGCGCCACGGAACCAGCGGCATTATCCTTGTAGATGATGTGCGCCAGGTACTTGGGTGCGGGCAGCTTGCCCCACATGCTGGCATCCTGTCCCCAGTAGTTGTCGTCCCGAATGAGGACAACTTTCGTGTCATCGCTGAAGAACTTGGTGTAAGGGCCGGAGTAGGCGACATCCTCTGCGGGGTCTGCCTGCAACGCGGTGGCATCACCACCGGAGCGTTCTTCCAGCTTCTGGGTCCAGGCCTTCTGTGCAACGTAGTTGCTGCTCACGTAGGCGGCAACAGCCAGGGGGTTGAGCGCCTTCCCGTTCTCGCCTAACACGGCTTTGACCACGACCGTCTGAGCGTCTTGGGCAACGATGTCCTGAATGTAGGGAGTGTTGCCGGCGCCGGTGCCCGTGTTGTATTTGACGTGGGTAGCCCAGGTGTAGGCGACGTCTTCAGCGGTTACGGGGGTGCCATCGTTCCACTTGGCAGCGGGCTTGATCTTGAACGTAATCTCGGTCATGTCGGCGTTCCAAGCCCAGGGACCATCTGCCAGCAGCGGGTACATTTGCCCGTCGAGCATGTTGTACAGATACGGGGTCTCGAACATCGGGACGCGGGCATTATCCCCAGCAGAGATTGCCATGGCGTTGTTATTGCCGCTACCATAAGGATTCCAGCCAACAACGGTGCCCCACTGCTGACCATTGAAGTACAAGGTTTCGTTGCGGGGCAAAGCGCCTTCTTCAGGCTCAGGGGTAACAAAAACCTGTACCTCTTTGGTAACTTCGACGGTTTTGATGACTTCTTGAGTGACCACAACGGTCTTCTCGATGACCTCGGGTGTCGCGGTCGGGCCGCACGCCGAAAGCAGCATGGTGAGAACCAGCAAGGCGTTTAAGACTATTACATAGCGTTTCATGTCCAAATGTCTCCTTCCTTTTGATTGTGTGAGGAAAAATTTACGGCTTAGATCCGGTTAAGAAAAGCATAGCATGAAATCTGTGAACTGGCAACCTCCTTTCATGTATGAACACATTTGTGTGGCAGTTCGTAATCGTTTTTTCTACTTACCTGGTCCCTTCTGGGGACTTTGGTCGAGCAACAGACTCACGTGCCACCAGTTCCGTCTGAAGCAACATCGTGACTGCAGGCATACCTGGGTTGCGTGCTCGTTCCAGCAGTTGGCGCACTCCAAGACGCCCCATCAACACCTTATCCACATGCATCGTTGTCAGCGCTGGGCTGATTCCGTGAATTAACGCCAGATTGTCAAAACCAATTACCGAAAGGTCTTCTGGTACCCGCAGGTCAAGCTCTCGTGCCGCCTTGAGCACGCCCAGGGCAATCTCATCATTGCAGGCAAAGATGGCGGTGATGCTGGCGGCGCGTTGAAGCATTTGGTGTGCCGCTTTACAGCCCGCTGCTTGATCAAGTGCTGATTCTTCGATGAAGGTTTCGGTGATACCCGCGCGTCTCAGGGCTTCCAGGTATCCTGTGCGGCGTTCACTAACGCTAGGACAGTCTTCTGCTGGGCCGCTGATTAAGCCGATGTGCCGGTGCCCATTCTCGATCAAATAACGGGTAGCCATGAGCGCCCCGGTGAAATTATCCGTTAATACACGATCGCAGGTCTGACTGCCGGTCACATAGCCATCTAGCATCACGATTGGGATGTTGTGCTGGCGTCTGATTGTATCGAGCGCGGTTTCGATAAAGGTGCCGCACAGAATCAGGCCATCAATGCGGGCTTCGCTCAGCATAATGGGCCAGTGTACAGGCCGGCTTTGTGAGTCTACCTCAATGCTGGAATACATCAGATGTAATCCCCGTGCGCGGCATTCGGCCTCGACACCCGATTGCACGTAGGCATAGAAGTGATTGACTGGTTCTTGATCGTCAAGGTTATGCTTGAGCAGTAGACCCACAACGGAGATAGGATACTCCTGGAGCAGGCTCAGGGTTTTGATGGGATAACCTAATTCATTTGCGGCTTCAATCACGCGCGTACGGGTGTCTGGGGAGACCCCGGGACGATTGTTCAGGGCTTGGGAAGCGGTTCCAATGGAAACCCCGGCTGTTTCTGCAACTGCGCGCAAAGTCACCGACACTGGTTGCTCCTGATGTGTCTGTTGAAAAAAGCGAATTTTTGTTGAACAGTTCACTGATTCTATTTGAAACTTTAGTGAACATTTTCATTTTATACCAAAACACTGCGGTGTGCGTGCAGACATAGTGCAAGTATAGTGCAAACATTGTGCAAAGAGGATTGGTCATTTTTGTGTAACCCGGCTATAATAGAACCATGATGCGATTCTTCGTTTTCCAGGAGCAAGGCTTGTGACTGATGCAATCTGGGATGATAAGCGCCTTAAGGCTGCGTTGCATTTGCCGCGCTATCCCTTGACGCTTATCGAACAGGAACCATGGCACACGTGGATCGCGCATCATGGTGGTCTTCGTGCAGTTCATGAGTATTTAAGCGCTTCCTCTCTGCCACCGCATGAACACGAACTCCTGGCGTTGATCTTGCGCCATCCAGGCGCCTCGGTGCAGTTCTATTGCGAACGGCTTTGCATCAGCCGGCGCACTTATGCTAACTACCTTAATAGCCTTTGTGCTGCGCTATTACTGCATTTGAACGCCTGGTCCATGGAGTTGGTGCGGGTGGTAGAGACCAGCGCTTATCATGGCAATATTCCCGCTCCGGTGACGGCATTGATTGGCGCAGAGGAAACGCTTTCTGCTGTGTTGTCATTGTTGCGCGAGCCTGCTGTGCGTTGCATCACCCTTACTGGACCGGGCGGGGTGGGAAAAACCCGTCTGGCTATTGAGGTTGCCAACAAGGCACAGGCTGATTTTTCTAATGGCGTTTATCTCATCGCTCTGGATGCAATTTCCGACCCGGCATTGTTGAGCGCAACGATTATCCGTGTGCTCAATCTGCAGCTTCCAGGGGCGGAGCCCCCCCTGGAAGCGCTTAAAGCCTATCTCCGCTCCCGGCGTTTGCTTTTCGTCCTTGATAATCTGGAGCACTTATCGGGCATCGGTCCTATGGTCGCCGCACTTCTGCAGGCGGCGCCTGGCTTGAAAATCCTCAGCACCAGCCGTGAGATGCTCAATATCAGCGGTGAGTATTGCTTCGCCGTCGCACCGTTGCCAGTGCCCGACCCACAGGCTACCTTGACAGTTGCTGCCCTGCAGGAGGTTCCGGCAGTGCAGCTCTTTGTCGAACGTGCGCGTGCAGCGCGTCAGGGATTTGCCCTGACTGCGGAGAATGCCGCGACCCTGGTGCAGATTTGTAGGCGCCTTGATGGCTTGCCTCTAGCTATCGAGCTCGCCGCTGCGCGCATCAGGACGTATTCTCCTGAACAATTGCTCGTGCAATTGGAGGAGAACCCTGCTGTCCTGCACTATCCGCATCAGGATCGCCCCGTGCGACACCAGAGCTTGTGGAACGTTATTGAATGGAGTTATCGGTTGCTCGGGTCTCAACACAAAATGCTCTTCCGGCGCCTGGCAGTATTCGATCATAGCTGGGACCTCAAAGCCGCGCAGGCAGTTTGCGCGTGTGCCGAGATCCAACAGGGCCTTGAAGAGTTGGTGGGCAAAAGCCTGGTTCAGCCCGTTTCTAGCCGCAAGGATGTGCGGTTTTACATGCTCAATACGCTGCGCGAATACGCACTAGAACAGTTGCGTATGACCGGAGAGGCAGAAGATGTAGGGCGCAGCCATGCGTGGCACTATCTGCTGCAAGCCGAAATCGCCGAAACCGGGCTTGGGAAAGCCAATCATCTCGTGTGGGCTGATTGGCTTCAAGTAGAGCATGGTAATTTGCAAACGGCATTGCTCTGGATGTTGGAGCATGGTGAGCCTGTGATGGCGTTGCGCCTGGTGGGCGCCATCTGGCGTTTCTGGCAGGTGCAAGGGGTGTTGACCGAAGGACGCTATTGGCTTTCCCGGGCGTTGGCAGCCAGCGCTGAGGTTGCGGATAGCTTCAAATTGAAGGCGCTTTGGGGCGCCGGTTGGCTGGCAGAAAACCAGAGTGACATTCCTACAGCTACTGCGTATTTTGAAGAGGGCCTGGCATTGGCGCAAAAGCTGCAAGAACCGCGTTGGATTGCCCTACTCCAGACGGGAATGGGGCAGGTGCGCCGCGCCCAACAACGTTTTGCGGAGGCGTGCCAGCTTTTTGAGTCTAGCCTGGAGATCTTTACAACCATCGGAGACCGCGAAGAAATCGCCTGGTCTCTGGATCAGTTGAGCCGCCTGGCATTGGAACAACAGGACCTCTATCGTGCGCGGCAGTATGCTGAATCTAGCCTCGCACTTTTCCGCGAGCTTCAACATCACTGGGGTATGTCCCATGCCCTGGACCACCTCGGCGACGTTGTGTGGAATCAAGAACAATACGATCTTGCCGTGGCTTTTTTTGAGGAAGCTCTACAGCAATCGGCTGCTCTGCAAAGCCGTTGGCTTGCCGCGTGGACACTGTGCAAGCTCACTTCTGTGAGATTGGCGCAAAACGAGCTTGAGCAGGCGCGCGTTGCGCTGGCGGAGAGTTTGCGCTTGCACCTTCAAGTCGAAAACACCCTGGGTATGGTAGCGTGTCTTGGGCGTGTAGCCATGCTTACCGCTGCCCAAGGGGCCTGGCACGATACCGTGCGATTCTGTGCAGCCATCCAGATTTTGCACCACAACCTGAATTTGCCTCCTCTCACCGCAATCTTTGTGCGAGGAATGAATCAAGCCCTGGATGAGGCGCGCGTCCAATTAGATTCTGAGGCCTTTGAAGAAGCCTGGGCATACGGGCAGAGCTTGACTCTACCGCAGGCGATCAAATATGCCAGGCAACTGTTGGGTATTGAACTGTGAACTGGCGCTGATTCTCGTAGCGTGACACGCTTTTGCGAAGAACTTTTTCTCCCACTGCGACCGACTTTTTGCTCCCGATGTAAGAGGCATTTTGGAACTCTCCCCGCTGTAAGAACGTCATATACTGTGAGGAAATAACCAAGGGTGATGCAGTTCTGTCACTCATCATTTTGCTGGAGGTTGTATGAAGATGAAACTCTGGAACCGGCTATTTAGCACAATCCTTTTGCTAGCGACGCTGGCAGCGTGTACGGGTGCACCGACGTCTACACCGGTGTCGCCGTCACCTACGGCGACACCGAGTGCGACCTCCACACCCTTGCCGCCCAAACCCGTGGTTCCTTATACACCTGTGCCTGAAGGAGAAATTGCTCCTGCTGTGATCTGGCGCAGTCCTCAGCGTGGTGAAACGCTGACGCCTGAGGCGGGCATTGAACTGGTTTTTGATCAGCCTATGGCGCGTGAGAGTGTCGGACGGGCGCTTACGGTACAAACGGCGGCAGAATCGCCGGCGCTTGTAACCGGTGAGCTCACCTGGCGCGATGACCGTACTGCGGTCTTCAAGCCCGGCAAAGCCTTGGCGCGCAACGTGGCGTATGATGTGATCCTCACTCAGGATGCTACCTCTGCTACAGGCACCCCTTTGCGTGAGCCTCTGGTTTTCCGCTTTGCTACAGCTGGCGCGTTGGAAGTCACTCAGGTCGTTCCCGCGCCTGGCACGATGGACGCCGAAACTGACATGCTCATCACGGTCATGTTCAACCGTCCTGTGGTGCCTTTGACCAGCTTGAAGCAGATGGAAAGTCTTCCCAATCCCCTGATTTTCGAACCGGCTGTAGTGGGTAAGGGTGAGTGGCTGAATACGTCCATTTACGTTTTCCGCCCGGAAAAACCCCTGGCGGGTGGACTTAGCTATCGGGTGACCGTTACCTCGGGCTTGCAGGACCTTTCTGGGGCGCTGTTGCTCGAGGATTATAGCTGGAGTTTTACCACGCAACCGCCCGAAGTGGTGTGGACGTGGCCTGGCGATGGGGAGTCTCTGGTAGACATTCGTCGCCCTCTCCAGATCGAGTTCAACCAGCCTATCGAAGCCGCCTCTGCCCAACGCGCTTTTTCGCTCAAAGGGGGGAGTCTTCTGCGCACCGATGTGGCGGGCAGCTTCTCGGTGGTAGGGAATACGCTCGTCTTCACGCCTACACGTGATTTGGACTTCGATACAACCTATACCGTCTCCATAGAGGCAGGGATCACTGGCGCCTCAGGCGGCGAGGGGATGCGTCAGGCTTATACCTGGCAATTCACGACTGTGCCTCTGCCCCGGATTATCTCTACCAATCCTGCCGATGGCGAGCGCAATGTTCCGGCATACAGCCCCTTCCAGATCGTCTTCAACACGCGGATTGACCCCAAAACGGTCATGCCGAATCTCACGGTAACGCCACCGCTCTCGCCCACACAGGTGTACACGTATTTCTCGGAGTGGGATAATACCTTTACCCTCTACTTTGGGTCGCAGGCTTCTACCGATTACACGGTGGTGATCGGCAATGGTATTGCCGATCCTTACGGAAACACCATTCCCCGAGGAGCTACGGTTCGCTTCCGGACCGCACCGCTCGAACCGAATTATCGTCTGTTGACGCCTGATTTCACAGCGACTTATGATGCAGCTCTCCCTGCGCAGGTCGCCATTGCGTATCTCAATCTCAACCGTGTGGACTTGCGCCTTTACCGTTTACCGGCAAGTGCGCTTCAGCAATCCTATTGGGATTGGCGTGAGAAGTTGCCTGGTGGCACTGACCTGTTGCGGGATTGGACTGTGACGCTTGAATCCCCGCTCAACAAACAGAGCTATACGGCTATTGACCTGGTTGAGATTCCGGGGGGCACACTTGCACCCGGCGCGTATTTGCTGGATGTGAATGCCCCAGAGCTGGCAGCTAACGAATGGCAGGCGCACCAGCAACATCTACTGATCGTCTCTGATTACAACCTTACATTGAAGACCGGTGTTGATGAAGCCTTCATCTGGGCGGTGGATTTGGCGACGGGACAACCTGCCCCGGGCTTGAGCCTGGAACTGGTGGAAATTCAGGGGCGCAACCTGGGCACTCTGACGACCGATCAGGAAGGCATTGCCCGCATGGGGCTGTCGCAGAATCGCAACTCGATTCTTGCCATCAGTGAACAGCCTTTTGCCGCTGTTGCTGAGGGCTGGGCGCGGGGCATCAGCCCATGGGACTTCGGCATGGGCGAGGGCGTTTGGGAACAGAAGGTGCGCACCTATATCTACACCGACCGCCCAATTTATCGCCCTGGACAGAACGTGAACTTCAAGGGTGTGCTACGTACAGAGGATGATGCCGCATTTGGCTTGCCCAATGTGGGTGCAGTGAACGTCATCATCCGTGATGCCGCATGGCAGGAAATCTACCGCGAGCGTTTGCCGGTGAGCCAGCTCGGCGCCTTTGTGGGCACGCTCGCTCTGGATGCCAACGCCGGTTTGGGGAACTACGTCATCGCCGTTGAATTGAACGATCAATACTATGAAACGTATTTCCAGGTCGCTGCCTACCGCGCCCCCGAATTCGAAATTCTGGTTGAGCCGGCAGTGGCTGAGCTGCAACGCGGGCAAAGCACGCAGGCGACCATCACCGCGCGCTACTTCTTCGGTGGACCGCTTGCTAATACTGCTGTGACCTGGAACGTGCTCGCGGAGCGCTATACTTTCAAGCCCTCTTGGGGCGGACGCTACAGCTTCAGCGATGTGGATGACCCCTGGATTTGCTTCGATTGCTGGTGGCGTTGGGAACCTGAACTGCCCGCCGAGGCGATTCTGAGCGGCAGTGGCGTGACCGATGCCAACGGTGAACTGCGCATTACGTTGGATGGCGCGGCGCTTGATGCAGCCTTACCCTATCTCGCATCGCGTATCACGATCGAAGCTCTGGCTACCGGTCCGGATAATCAGGAAATCGCTGGTCGAAGTGGCGTGGTTGTCCACCCTGGTTCCTACTACATCGGACTGGCGCCCAGCAGTTACGTCGGGGTGGCAGAAAAGGAAAACAGCATTGACCTGGTGGCAGTGGATTGGACCAGCAAGCGTCTTGCCAATCAGACACTCAAGGTAGCTCTATATCGTCGTGAGTGGGAGAATATCTTCATCGCCAACGAGATGGGCGGCGGATACTGGTCGTGGGAGACACAGGATGTCTTCGTGAGCGAGACCACGGTCACTACCGACGCCCGTGGCGAAGCGGTGGCGCGCTTTACTCCGCCCAAGGGAGGCTCCTATCATGCTATTGCTACGCCGGCGAATCCTACCCCCGACACCGAACGCATTCGCTCCTCCGTCTTCGTTTGGGTGACAGGCAAGGATAATATCAGCTGGCGGCGCGAAAATCACGACCGTCTCACCCTGATCAGTGATAAGAGCTCTTACAAAGTTGGCGAGACTGCGGAAATTCTCATTCCCTCGCCTTTCACTGAGCCGCACTGGGCTTTGGTTACGGTGGAGCGGGCGGGTATCCGTCGCCATGAACTGCTCCGCATGGAAACCAACAGCGCCATTTACCGTCTGCCCATCCAGGAAGCGGATATTCCGAATATTTATGTTTCAGTGGTTCTGGTTCAGGGACGGAGCGGTGCAGCGACCGCCGGCGGTGCGGCTGAGTTCAAGATGGGCTTGCTCCCGTTGGATGTGAGTCTGGAGCCTAAGACGCTTATGTTGACCGTGGAACCTTCGGTGCCACAGGCTGAGCCGGGCGAAGAGGTGACCTATGCTTTCACGGCAACCGGCCCTGATGGGCGCCCTGTTGCCGGGGCAGAACTCTCTTTCGACGTGGTAGATAAAGCCGTTTTGAGCCTGCAACCGCGCACGACCGACATCCTGAGCGGTTTCTACGCCCGCCGCGCTTTGCAGGTCAACACTTATAGCGGTCTGAGCCTCTCTGCTAATCGCTATCTCAAGGAGTTGGCGGCTGATTTGGGTCTAGATCTCGGAACCCATGATGAGATGCAGCGCGCCAGCAATGCCTATGGCATGGGCGGCGGCGGCGATATGGCTGCGGGCGCCGTGCCCGCACCATCTGCGACGATGGCACCCATGCTAGAAGTTGCAAAAGAGATGGAGGTGGTTACCGATGCAGCATTCTCTATGGAAGGCATCACGGTCCGCGAGGAATTTGCGGATACTGCCGCGTGGGAATCTTTGCTCGTCACAGATAGCGACGGTCGCGCACAATTTACCCTGACCCTGCCGGACAATCTCACCACCTGGACCGCGCACGTTGTGGGGCACACTGCCGCGACGGTCGTTGGTGAGGGGCAGAGTGAGCTTGTGGTCGCCAAACCCCTCATGGTGCGCCCGGTTGCGCCACGCTTCTTTGTGGTGGATGACCGTGTTCAGTTGGCTGCGAATGTCAGCAACAACACGGATCAATCCTTACAGGTTGAGGTGGCGCTCAGTGCTGAAGGTATTGGTATCAGTCAGGAGACCCCCTCCGTGCAGACAGTTACGATTCCTGCGCGCAGTGAGAGCAAGGTGACCTGGTGGGTCACCGTGACCGATGTTCCCAATGCGCAGCTGACCTTTGCCGCGCGTGCGGGTGAGTATACCGATGCCAGCAAGCCTCGGCTTACTACCGGACCGGATGGCTCTTTGTTAGTGTTGCGCTATACCGCTCCCGATATCGTGGGCACCGCGGGTCAACTGACTGAAGCTGGCAGCGTGGCCGAAGGTGTGGCTCTGCCGCCACAGTTCGATGACCGCCGTGGGCAGCTCACGGTGCAGCTGGATCCTAGCCTTGCCGCCGGGATGCAGGATGGGCTTGACTACCTGGAGCATTTCGAATACGAATGTACCGAGCAGACCGTGAGCCGTTTCCTTCCCAACCTGCTCACCTATCGTGCGCTCAAATCCCTGGGCTTGCAGAATGCGGAGCTCGAGGCGCGTCTACCTGCGCTCATTGATGAGGGCCTGGCGAAGCTTGCCAAACAGCAACGTTCCGATGGGGGCTGGGGCTGGTGGTATGATACTGAGAAGGGTGAGAGCAATCCGCATGTGAGTGCCTACGTCGTCTTTGCGCTGCTCAAGGCACAGCAGTCCGATATCAATGTTGACGGGATGATGTTGCAGCGGGGATTGGAATATCTCAAGACGCAGCTCAAGTCGATTCGGCAGGTAGAGCATTATCGCGCTGCAAATATGCAGGCATGGTTGCTCTATGTGTTGGCCGAAGCCGGGCAGGCGCCGCAGGATATGCTCGACAATCTCTTCGAAAACCGCGAGAAACTTAGCCACTACGCCCGCGCTTACCTTGCGCAGGCATTCTGGTTGGCGAATCCCAATGATGCCCGGCTACAAGTGCTGCTTTCCGACCTGAACAATGCCGCCATCCTCAGCGCTACGGGAGCGCACTGGGAAGAGGCAAACTACGACTGGTGGTCTATGAACACCGACACGCGCTCTACCGCCATCATTCTCGACACGCTGACGAAGCTGGATCCGGAGAACGCGCTCAACCCCAATATCGTCCGCTGGCTCATGGTAGCACGGAAGACCGGCATCTGGGAAACCACACAGGAAACCGCCTGGGCGCTCATTGCTCTCACCGATTGGATGATGGCAACGGGTGAGCTTAACGCTAACTATGATTACGGCGTCTTCTTGAACGACGGCGAACTCGCTACCGCGAGCGTCACCCGCGAGACCGTGCGCCAGAGCACCAAAATCACTGTGCCCATCGCCGACTTACTCGCGGATGCCCTCAATGTATTGGGCATTGCTCGCACGGCGGGTCCGGGACGTCTCTACTATACCGCGCACCTCGAAGTTTACCAACCGGTAGAGGCGTTGGAGCCTGCCGATCGGGGCTTCAGCATTCAGCGGCGTTACACGCTGGCTTCTTGCGCTGCTGAGAAGATCAAGGCGGGTGGCAGTGTTCTGGATTGCCCGGAGGTTCGCGAGGTGAAGCTGGGCGACGTGATTCGCGTGGATTTGACCATCATCACCCCGCACGACCGCTATTATGTGGTAGTGGAGGATCCGCTCCCGGCAGGCGGTGAGGCGGTGGACACCGGGCTGGCGACCACGAGCCTGCTGGCAATGGAGCCTAATCTCTCCCGGCCCAGCTCGCGTTGGTGGTGGTGGTGGAACTGGTACAGCCGCAGCGAACTGCGGGATGAAAAGGTGGTGCTCTTTGCCGATGTGTTGGGTGCGGGCACCTATGAATATAGCTATACCTTCCGCGCCACGCTCCCGGGCGAATACCGCGTGATTCCCACCGTGGCGAAGGAATTCTACTTCCCGGAGGTCTTCGGTCGTAGCGATGGGCGGTTGCTGACTATCGCGGAATAAGGTTCTGGGCAAAGTGACAAATAGGGAGTGTCTCCACACTCCCTATTTGTCATCTTAGGAGTTCTGTGGCTGACGTAAGCCGCCATCGAGAAGGTGCTGGTCAGGTTGCACTTTCTCCATTCCCCACGGGTGTTGGAATCCGCAGCAAGGCGATGACCAACCCAATCGCCATCACCGCCGCGCCGCTGAAGTAGGGATACCTGATGTTGATATCGAAAGCGAACCCTGCCCAAATGGGACCGATGACGCGCCCAAGGTTCATGAAGGAATTGCACAGGCCCATGATGGTTCCTTGCCCCGAGGTAGTGCGTTGTGAGGCGAGCGACATGATGACGGTGCGTAGCAGCGTCTTGGAGAGGATGAAGACGCCGGTTGCCGCCAGCACTCCGGGGTAGCTCTTCATCAACATAAGCAGGATGAAGCCCGCGGAGCTGGACGCCAACGAGACTTTGATGATCGTGCCTTCACCCCACCACCGGGTGAGAGGTCTGGTGAGGAGCGCTTTCCCCAATGTCGAGGTCAATCCCACAACTGCCAGGATGGCGCCCACGCGTTCGGGTCCGTAGCCCAGCACTTGTGCTGCATACAACCCAAAGACCGATTCGAAATTGCTCAACCCAAAGCTGACCAGAAACAACAGGAACAGAAACAAGCCCACTGGCCCAAAGAGCGCCTGCCACAGCATCGCGAACTGCAATGTTTTGACTTTGCCTGCTCTTTGCCTTTCCGTCGCGGTCAACGATTCCGGCAACAATAGCGCACCGAGCACCAATGCCACAATTGACAACCCTGCCGCGACGAAAAACGGCAGCGAAATGGAGACCTCTCCGAGCCAACCGCCCAGCGCCGGTCCCAGAATCGCGCCCAGACCCATCGCCGCGCCCAGCATCCCAATACCCCAACCGCGCTCTTTTGCGGGGGTGTTATCGCTGATATAAGCCAGTGCAGTTGCGGCGACTGCCGATGAGAGTATCCCCGATAGCGCACGCGAGGCGAATAGCATCCAGATTTCTGTGGATAAGCCGAACAACAACGACGAGAGCGCATAGCCCAAAACGCCGAGCAGCAGAATCGGTTTGCGCCCGGTGCGATCGGAGATGCTGCCCCAGACCGGTCCGCACACGAGCTCCAGCAGGGCGGAAGTCGCCATCAACAGTCCCAACTCCCGCCCGCTAGCGCCCAGCGCTTCGATATAGAAAGGGAACAGTGGAATGATCAAGCCGTAGCCTAACATTACTACAATCAGCGTGAAGGCCAGAATGGCGATATTCTTGCGGTTGCTCCTATCCATACATCCCTCCGCATAGATTGTGGGTTGTTGCTGGCGCCCTTCCCGCCCGGTTTTTCTGAACCGGCTAGGGATTCCGGCGTTTAGCTAAGAGTTTCCCATCAATTCCACGGTCCCTTCACCGCCATCTACCGTGATCATTTGCCCGTCTTTGATGCGTCGGGTAGCCACACCCGTCCCCATCACTGCCGGGATGCCGTACTCGCGGGCGACGATGCTGCCATGGGAGAGGGGTCCTCCAATATCGGTGACGACCGCAGCTGCCATCGCAAAGAGTGGCGTCCAGGCTGGCGTGGTGGTCCCCGCGACCAGAACGCATCCCGGTCGCATCCGGTTGAAGTCCTCGGGACCTTGAAGCACACAGGCAGGCGCCGTCACCTTACCTGTGCTCGCGCCAATCCCTTTGAGCACGTCGCCTTCCTGACTGGCTTCCGATGCTGGTGTGAAGGATTCCATATTGATGCCCAGGTATTTCTTCCGGGGGGGCAACGTGGGCGGTGGGACGACACGGGCAAGTGTTGAGTGATGGGCTTTGCGTTGTGCAACCTCTTCGAGCAGTGCCCGAGGGGCATTGTCGTTTGCCAGCGCCGTCATGGATGCCTCCATCTCGTCCGCTTTCAACCAGAATATATCCTCGGCTTCGGCAATGGCGTTCGCCTGCATGCAGCGCCGCCCCAACTCACGCAGCAGCCCGCGCAGCGCCGGATAACCCAGCCCAATATCGGCAAGGGCATCTTCGCGTACTTGTGCCATGGCTTGCCCCAGCTTGAGAGTCTTTTCGAAAGCCCAGCGACGTAGCCCCTTGAGTCGGGCGCGCGCCTCTTCGACAGCCTGCTCGCGTCTTTCTGCAGTCGCTTTTTGGCGTTCATGGGGATTGATGCCGCCACCGCGCAGGTACATCTTGATGGTTTCTAGCATCGGTGTGGGATCATCCGCCGGCAGCAACCTGGCAAAATCCAGATCATAGATGAGGTGACCATAGGCATCCAGGTATGTTTTAAGTTGCTCGCAGAAGTCGTCCCAACCGGGGAGTATGGGGTAGGCTGCAGGGAGCAAGTGAGCAACCAGATCAGTGGTGGGGGTGCTGAGGAAGTGCTCGACCAGCTCAGGTTGGCTGCGTATCCACTCTGCCAGGTCATAGAGCGATTTCTCAGCCTGAATGGGGGTGCTGTCATAACCCATCAAAAACACAGAAGCCTCTGGATCGCCTGTGCGGCGGAGCAGCTTGTTGTAGACGTTGGTGAACAACATCTCGGCGCCTGCTGATGCACCCGTCGTTGCCACCAGCAACGCTGAGAAGTGTAACATCGCCGCAGTGTTGAGCTCCTGGATTCCAGCCCACAGCTCATCCAAAGACAATGTTCCCGGCGCCCGGCTTTGCCAGCGGGCGACCGCTGCCACATACTGCGGGCGGATTTTGTCCCGCCAGAGTGGTATCGCTTCACGTAGCATGCGCGGCATAGCAGTCATCATTCGGCTGAGAATCCACCACCACTCTTGCAACGTATACCCGGCATTGATATAGACATAGCTGTTGAGGGTCACGATATAATCTGGCAGTATTGGCTCAGAACGGGTCAAAGGGCGCAGCACCTCTTTGACCCCAACGCGGGCAATCGTTGGGATAGCCAGGGTCTCAAATAATGGGCTGACTGGATTCGGCATCAGGTCGGCGATGCCGGTATGCATATATTGGCTCTTGGGGTTGGGAAGAGTCCATTCGATGGCATGTGCATCCTTGTGGAGCGTGATGCGCCCGGTGTCGCCATCCACAGTGATGGTTTGCCCATCGCGGATGCGTTGTGTGGCAACGCCGACACCGGTGACTGCGGGCAAGCCGTATTCACGGGCGACGATGCCGCCATGCGAAAGTGCGCCGCCCAGGTCGGTGACAACCCCTCCAGCGAGCGTGAAAAGCGGCGTCCATGCGGGTGTGGTGATGTGCGCCACCAGAATGTCCCCAGCTTGGAAGTGTGCAGTCTCACCGGGTGTGGCGAGGATTCGTGCAATGCCTGTGACTTTCCCGGGGCTTACGCCTAGCCCTGTAAGGGTGTTGCCCTCGATTTGCGGTGCAACTTCGGGTACAGGGGTGACGTACTTCCACCACCAGACGGGCTTGCCGCCTTCCGGCAGGTGCGTCGGTGGTTGAAGCCCCTGCCAGCTCTCCCAATCTGCGCGTCGTTGGGCCACGCTCATCAGCAGGGGTGTCGCCGTTTGCCTTGCTTCGAGTGTCTCGACTATCGCCCCAATTTCCTCTGCGGTCAGGAAGTAGATGTCATCCGGTGCGCTCAAGGCTTCAGCGGCGACCAGACGGCGCCCCAATTCTCGAAGATCGCGGCGCATCGCGCGCCAGGCAAGCCCAAACTCGAACATGGCATTCTCACGTTCGCGCGCCCCCTCGCGGGCTTGCGCCAGCAATTGTGTCAACTTCCTGAATTTGCGCGAGGTGAGGCGCGCTTCCAGTGCCGCGACTGCTGCTTCGCGTTCAGCCATCATCCGTGCCAGGCGTGTCGAGGGCGCTTCCTGCCCCTGCAGGTAGCCGCGCAGCGCCAGCAAAATCGCCTGCGGATCGTCTGAGAGCGTCGGCATCAGTGGATCAATCGAGGAAAACTGGTAACCGTATGCATCCAGATGGGCCTGGAATTGCGTCAGGAAGGTCGCGCCACCTGGATGGGCGGCGCAGGCAGTCAAAGCTTCGCCATCCGTTTGGGTGAACAGGTCTGCCAACCCCAGGTCGCGCGCGGATTGCGCCAGTGCATAGATGGAACATTCCGCTTCATAGGGGCGCATCTCGTGACCCCGCAGATACACTTCAGGAGCGGGATCACCGGGACGTTGTACCCGGCGGTAGAATTTGCTGAAATCGCCCTCGCGTTGCAGCACCGCACGAATAATCATACCTACTGCATTCCAGTAATCGGTACCGGCGGCGAGCAAATCCTGTGCCCGTTGCCAGAGCTCGCGTGGCGTCAATGTCTCAGGTGCGGATTGGCTCAAGCGTGCCACCCGTTGCCGGTAAGTTGCCAGCATTTCGGGCCACGTTTCCAACGAGCGTGCATGATCGCGCAGGGCGCAGTAGATTCCAAAGAGGTGTTTGATCTTTGGGGTAGGGCGCATGCGGGCGAAAGCATACCCATTGCTGAAGTGCATCAATGGCCAAACCATCAAATCGTGAATTCCAAAGCGTTTTGCTAACGCATAGTTGGCGTCTTCGAACGCCGGTGCAACCCACGTGATGCCCAACGGGCTGACGGGTTCGGTGACGAACTCCATGATTCCCCCACCGCGCATCCAGATATCGCCTGCCGGCGCCTCCCAGGTCACCGGTGTGGGAGGCAGCGCCGTGATCGGTCGCGCCTGGACGATGAAGCCACGACCCTCTGCCCAGCACCATTCGATGTCTTGTGGCGCACCGTAGAGTGCCTCGATTTCGCGTGCCAACCGCGCCAGCTCTGTGATTTGGGTCGCGTCTAGCACCTGCACCTGACGTTGGTCAGCGGCAACGGGGCGTTCTTCCGTTCCCAGCTCTGTGCGAATCGTCATCACTTCCTTATCCGCCACATTACAATCTAGAAGCTGCCCGGTGGTCTTAGCTACTGTATAGGTGTCCGGCGTCACCAACCCGCCGACAATCGCTTCTCCCAAACCCCACGCGGCGTTGATGACCAGTTGCTCCCGTCGCCCATTGAGGGGATTCGCCGTGAACAGAATGCCTGCCGCTTCTGCGAAGATGAGTTGCTGAACGACAACCGCCAGGCTCACCGTGTCAGGATCAATGCCCCGTCGCATCCGGTAGCCGATGGCACGCGCCGTCCACAGGCTGGACCAGCAGCGGCGGACGGCGTCCAGCACCGCATCCACACCCCGAATGTTGAGATAGGTGTCCTGCTGCCCGGCGAAGGAGGCGTCTGGTAAATCCTCAGCGGTAGCTGAAGAACGGATGGCAACGGAGACCGGAGTGGCAGACAGGGATAGATAAGCACCCCTGATGGCACCGGCAATGCTTGAGGGAATGGGAGCTTCGATAAACAGCGCGCGGATTTGATTCGAGGCGGCTTCGAGGTGCGCTGGTTGCGCCACATCCACATCCCGCAGTGCCGCGAGAATGCGCGGTTGCAGGGCGTTCTCTGCGACAAATTGCTGATAGGCAGCTGTTGTGATGTGGAAGCCGTCGGGAACGGGCAATCCGGCGTTCACCAGTTTTGCCAGCGAAGCGCCTTTGCCACCGACCGTGTTTAGCGTGGCGTGTTCATCCGCCAGGGAAAGAATGATGGTTGCTTCCATAGTTCACCTCTGTTCTGTTTAGAAATTGTCGCGAGCGGGCTGCGCGGAGTGGGTATTGAAGTTCCCTACCCACAAAAGCCACTTTACTCAGCTGCTCCCGCTTTCCGGCGCTTGACCGAGACCAGCGTGAGATTCAGATCCCACAGTTTGTTCAACATGCCACGGAGGGTGACTTGATCCACGACGCCGGTAAGGATCGTGAAGTCGCCGGTTGCGACGCTCAACGTCATCCCGTCAAACCATGCTTCCCACCGTGGATCAAGCCGGCCTTGGATCGTGAGCTCATAGGCATAATCTTCGTCGTCCACATCGCCTCCATTGCCCAAACTGGGTCTGCAACTGGCAGTTGCCAGTCACGTCCAAAAGCCAGGGCTAGTGGGAACTCTCGCACCGGGGTGTCTCCAGGGCGGAGTTTCATTTGCCTCATGCCTTGAGTATACTCCAGGCATGGGTGAGTTGTCATCCCCTAAATAGGTGATTGCCGGGGTGAAAAACGGGAGCTAAAGCAAACCCAGTTCCTGGGCGCGGGCAACGGCTTCGTAACGGCTGTGCGCCTCGAGTTTGCTATAGATGTTCTTGAGGTGTGAACGCGCGGTATTGCTTGAAATGTAAAGACGGCTTGCGATATCGGTGATGGAGAGACCTGAGGCTAACAACTTCAGGACCTCCATTTCGCGTTCGGAGAGTAGCGCCGCCGGCGCCGGGGTGAAGAGCGGCGATGGTCGAGGCGTTGCTGCTGGAGCCTTAGTTTCTGACTCCGCTTCGAAAGCCGCCAGAATGGTGGCGGCATAGGGATGGTGTTTTTTGCTTGCGCTTGTCATTTTCTCCAGGAGTCTGCGCAACGGCGGTCCTTCATCGAGAAAAGTGCGCAAGTAACCTTCCGGCGCCGCGTTGTTGAGCGCTTGCTCCAGCGTGTCCAGCGCCTCCGATTCTCGTCCCAGGGCACTGAGAATCACGGCTTGAAGATCGAGAATCTCGAGAATCATGCCCGGGCGGTCACGGGCAACAAAGCGTGGCATCACGGTTTGCAGCACGTTCAGAGCGGTATCGTGTTGTCCCTGAATGTGGTGCCAGCGCGCCAGTACCAGCAACTCGTATTTCTGCAGATGTTGTGCGGCGTAAGAATTATCCTCTCGGGGCAGATCTGCGACGTTCAACCCGCGTTCTTCGAGCCAATGTGCCACGGCAGCAGCACTGGCGAGGTCCCCGGCGGCGGCGCGCTGAACATTGATGCGTGCGCGCAGCAGTGCCACCAACAAGTCGTCAATGTCGGTCGTGTCAAAGTGGTCGGCGATGGTCTCGGCGCGCCGCAAACTGGCTTCGGCGCCCTCATTATTTCCCCGTTCGTGTTGCAGTTGCGTCAGACCGATATAGCCATCGAGCGCATTTACCTCGCTCCAGCGCTCGGTCAGAGCGATTCCCTCCTTGAACGCTTCTTCCGCGGCATCCAGCGCATTCCACTCGCGGTAGATTTCGCCTAAGCCCATGAGGGCGTTCCCCGCTATGGGCAAACGCTGCCCGCCGGCATCTGTTGCCAGGTCGAGCGCTTGCTCGTAGAGTTGCCGCGCCCGGTGCAGTTTACCTTCGCGCCATGCCATCTCCGCCTGGTGGCAGAGCACCAGCGCTGCGACCAGGATGTTGCCAGATTGGCGACTGACGCGGGTGACTTCTTCCAATAATGCCTTCCCGTCCGCTGTTTGCCCGGTGGCTAACTGGCTGATCCCCAAGCTCCATGCTGCCAGGTTGCGCATGAAAGTATCTTCAGGGGGGATCTCAGCGAGCGCGCGTTCCGAAAGCATCGCCGCTTTTTCCACTTCACCCCGGTACAGGGCGACAAAACTGAGGAGGGAGGCGGCTTTGGCAGGGACATGGGCGGTCGTTTGAGGGTTGAAACTCTCGGTGGCGCGTATCGCTGCTTCCAGGCGAGATTCTATCAGTGTCCAGGGATTCCCTGTCACCAACATGACCCAGGCCTGGTAAAGGCACAAGGTTGGATGGCAGAGAATGGTGGATTCGGGCAGTTGCTCCAACCAGGCGAGGAAGGTGCGGACCTCGCTGCGCATAAGAACGGCTTCGGCGCTCTGCTCGATAAGGCTCGCTGCGCGTTCAAAGTCTGCGGCTTTCAGAGCGTGTGCGATGGCTTCCGAAAATTGAGCCTGTGCCTCGTACCACAGACTGGCACGCCGGTGCAATTGGGGCGCTAACTGGGGAGCGGTTTGCGCCAATCGGTTTTGGAGCAGGTCGGCGAACAGCTGGTGGTAACGATACCATTCCCGGTGATCATCCAGGGGCACGAGGAAGAGATTTGCCGCGTCTAAAGCCTTCAGAATCTCGGTCGAGGCTAGCGGCGCCGTCTCCGCTTCATCGTTCCATAGTGCATCGCACAGTGCGCCGTTCAGCCGGGTGAGAATGGAGGTGCGGAGCAAGAAGTCCTGGATGGCGGCGGGTTGGTTTTCCAGCACCTCTTCGATGAAGTAATCCAGCACAAAGCGATTGCTTCCCGCGAAAGCATGGATGAACTGGGTTATATCTGGGGGCGTACCTGCCTGGTTTGCCGCCTGCAACGCCAGCGAGGCCATCTGCAGACCGGCAACCCAGCCCTCCGTGCGCTTTGCCAGCATGGCGATGTGATCTTCAGTGAAGGCGATTCCGGTTACTGCGTAGAGGAAAGCTGCTGCCTCCGCATGGGTGAAGCGTAGCTCACCGGCGCGTAGCTCCGTCACCTCTCCCCGTGCTCGCAATCGCGCAATCGGCAACGGTGGATCAGCGCGGGTCGCGATAACCAGGTGCAGGGTGGGAGGCAAATGATCGAGCAGAAATGTGATGGCTTCGTGGATGGTGTTCTCATGAATGAGGTGAAGATCATCGAGCACCATCACGCACGGCGTGGGCAAGGTTACCAACTGGTTTAGCAATGCGGTCAGGCGCGCAGGGCTGAGCGGCGCCATATCCAACTCGGAATCGGGTGAAGTAAATGGCTGTGGGAGGGTGGGCAATGTGTTGAGCGCCGCGACCAGATAGCTCCAAAAGCGTGCCGGGTCGTTATCGGTCGCATCGAGTGAAAGCCAGGCGAAGGGGTGAGTGCCAGCGGTAGCCCAGGCGCTCACCAGCGTCGTCTTGCCGAATCCGGCGGGAGCAGCCACGAGCGTGAGCTTGCGGTGACTTCCAGCCTCGAGCAGTGCGAGCAGGCGCGGTCGCGATACGAGCTCGGGCCGTGGGCGTGGAATATAGAGCTTGGTGGTGAGAATCTCGATGGTCACAGTTTTTGGTGTGCTTTCCTGATTGATTGCTTTGATTGTAACATCAGGACACATCTGAGGCAAGCCCTTAATAAAACTCTGAGTCGTCAGAATTGCGCTATGGAACAATCGGCCTATACTTGGGTTTGGAGAGGTATGCTGAATCTCGATATTCCTATGGGCGCCTTCTCTCTTTCCAAAATACAGACACCCTCAAGCACAAAAGGTGAGTGACTCATGCCCACAACTGCTCTGACTGCTTTCCTGCCCCCTGTCCGCACCTGGTTCGAGACGACTTTTGGTGTGCCGACGCCGCCGCAGGCGCAAGGTTGGTCTCCCATCCAGCGCGGTGAGCACACTCTCATTCTTGCGCCTACAGGCTCCGGTAAGACGCTCTCCGCGTTTTTGTGGGGTATTGATCAGCTGTTTCGCGAGTTATCCGGTTCAGCGGATCAGCCTCCCGGTAAATCCGAGGTTGAGGCAGGTATCCGCCTGGTTTATGTCTCACCATTGAAGGCGTTGAACAATGATATTCATCGCAACCTGCGCGCGCCTCTGGAGGGCATCCGTGCTCAGGCGGAGGCTCTGGGCATTGATCTCCCTGAAATTCGTGTTGCCGTGCGCTCCGGAGATACACCCCAACGTGAGCGGCAGGCGATGTTGCGCCAGTCACCGCATATCCTTATCACCACGCCGGAATCGCTCTATTTGCTGCTCACCAGCCCAAAGGCACGGGAGTTATTCCGCAATGTTCGTACCGTCATCGTGGATGAGATTCACACCCTTGTGGGTAATAAACGTGGGGTTCACCTTACACTCAGCCTGGAGCGCTTACAGCATCTCGTGAACCGCCCCATTCAGCGTATCGGGCTTTCCGCGACGATTGAGCCGTTGGATGAGGCTGCGCGTTTCCTGGGAGGCTACGAATGGCGCGAAGATGCATCAGAAACCAAAAACCAGGGATCAGAAAACGCCCCGTCGCTTTTGCTCGTGCCGCGCCCTGTCACTATCGTCAATGCAGCTTATCAGAAATCACTCGACTTGCGGGTGATGACCACGGTGGATGATTTTCGCAATCTGCCTGGTCAATCCGTATGGCCCTCGATCATTCCGCAGGTGCTCGACCTCATTCGCAGCCACGAGACGACGCTCGTTTTCACCAACAATCGCCGCCTTGCGGAGCGTGCGGGCGATTACCTCAATGAGCAGTGGTTCGCGGAGGGGACGGGCAAAACCACCGGGTTGATTCGCGGCGGCGTTGTGACCGGCATCGGTATGATGGCGACCGGCGATGGCACGCGCGCCGGTCCCGTCCGCGTGCATCATGGCAGTGTGGCGAAGGAAGCGCGTCTGGAGTTGGAACGTCAGCTCAAGGCAGGGGAACTGCCGGCCCTTGTGGGGACCTCCTCGCTGGAGCTGGGCATTGATATCGGCGCCGTGGACCTGGTCGTGCAGCTGCAGTCTCCCAAATCTGTGGCGCAGGGCTTGCAGCGCGTCGGGCGCTCTGGGCATTTGGTCGGGAAGACGAGCGTCGGGCGCATCTTCCCCACGCACCGCGAGGATGTGGTCGAAGCAGCGGCTATTGCAGGCGGAATGTTGCGCGGCGAGGTGGAACCCACGCGCACGCCACGTCACCCGCTGGATGTGCTCGCGCAGCAGATTGTGGCGATGGTCTCCGTCGAACCGTGGCGTGTGGAGGACTTGTTCGCGTTGGTCCGTTGTGCTTATCCCTACACCGATCTCAGCGCTCGTGCCCTCCAAACCACGCTGGAAATGCTTGCCGGGCGCTACCCCAGTCAGGCTTATCGGGAGTTGCGCGCGCGATTGGATTGGGACCGCGTCAACAATAAGCTGGCGCCACTCCCAGGCTCGCGGATGCTCGCGTTGACTAATGGCGGCACCATTCCCAACACGGGCGCCTTTGGCGCCTATCTAGGCGATGGCAAGACCAAGCTCGGCGAACTGGATGAGGAATTCGTTTTTGAGACCCGTATTGGCGATACGCTCATGCTTGGTTCGCAGGTCTGGCGTGTGGTGGATGTGACGGATGACCGGGTGATTGTATCCGAAGCGCCGGGCGCGATTCCTCGTATGCCTTTCTGGCGTGGCGATTTCCCCTGGCGTCCCTACGAACTGGGAAAACGTGTAGGCGCTTTCCGCCGCGCGGTGGTGACGCACCTGCTGCAGGCGCGTCGTGAAGCCGGGTTGGAAGATGTGGCGTATCGCGAAATGTTGCGGATGTTCCGCTCTGGAGAACATGGGGAAGCGGTGGAGGAGTGCGAAGTTCTTCCTGCATTGCGTGCTGCTGTGGCGAAGGTTCTCGCCTGGCTTTCCGAGGACTATGCACTGGATGCGCGCTCTGCCTGGCATACTCTGGATTATCTTGCGGGGCAGCTTGATCAGACGGGCGGCGTTGCTTCCGATGAGATGATTTTGGCGGAGGTCTTTGACGATGCCCTGGGCGATCCACGCCTGGTGATTCACTCGCCGTTTGGCGGGCGTGTCAACGGTCCCTGGGGGTTGGCATTGGCGAGTGCGCTCCGCGAACGCGCCGGCATCCAGATTGAGGTAGAGACCAACGATGACGGTATCCTGTTGCGCCTGCTGGACACCGAGACAGAGTTCCCCTTGGATATTGTGACCGGCATCGGACCTGCGGAGGCGCGTGAACGCATCCTGCGTGAACTGCCTGAATCTGCTGTCTTTGGTGCGCGTTTCCGCCAGAACGCGGCGCGGGCGTTGCTGTTGCCCGGTGTGGGCAAGGGCAAACGCACGCCCTTCTGGCTACAACGGCTCCGAGCGCGGGATTTGTTGCAGGTCGTTCGCAAATTCGATGACTTTCCCATCATCGCCGAAACTTACCGCGATTGCCTGCAGGATGTGCTCGATTTGCCACACCTGGAAGAGGTGCTCACCGGCATAAAGCAGGGCACGATCGGGGTGGCGGTTATCGAGTCTGCTACTCCCTCGCCAGTGGCGCAGAGCCTGCTCTGGGATTTCGTCAATACGCACATGTATGAGTGGGATGCGCCCAAAGCGGAGCAGCAGTTGCAGCTCCTTGCCGTGAACCGCGATTTGTTGCAGGACTTGCTCAAAGATGTGGCGCTGGATGAGTTATTGCGCCCCGAAGCCATCGAAACTGTGCGCGCGCAACTACAGCACACTTTGTCGAACGCACGGGTGCGCAATTCTGCAGAGCTCGCGGTGCTGTTGCAGCAACTGGGCGATCTCTCCTCGAGCGAGATTGCGCAGCGCGCCACAGTGGAGCCTTCCGGTTGGATTACCGAGCTCACGGGCGAAGGGCGTCTTATTGGCATGGAGATTCCCACAGCTGTGGGTATTGAGTGGCGTTGGGTATTAGTGGAAATGGCGGAGGATTATCGCGCGGCGTTTGTGACGCCCGAGGTTGAAGGTGCAGAGACGGCGCGCCGCGTGATTCTGCAACGTTTTCTGGCAAACTCCGGACCGGTTACGCTGGAAGGCATCCGCGCGCGCTACGCCTTCCCCGAAGACTGGTTGCAGGCGGAGCTTGACCGTCTCATCGAGGCGCGCGACCTCGTGCATGGACGCTTCACACCGCAGACCGAAGCTGCTGCCGAATTCGTGGACCGTCGCGCGCTGGAACAGATTCACCGTCGCACGCTTCACATTCTGCGCCAGGAGGTGCAACCGGCGCCCTTCACCCTCTACGCGGATTTCCTCGCGCACTGGCAACAACTCCATCCCGCGGAGCGTCTGGCGGGGGCGGGCGGGTTGACGCGACTGTTGCAACAACTCCGCGCCGCGCCGGTGGTGGGTCGCATCTGGGAGCGTGATGTACTGGCGCTGCGCTTGCTCGATTACGACCCCGTGGAGTTGGAGACGCTTTGCCGTAGCGGCGATTTGATCTGGGTTGGCGCGGGTGGCGCGGACCCACGACGGGCGCGAGTGCGCTTTCTCTTTCGGGGGGAGGGTAATGTCTACCTTGAGCCGGCGCCGGCAGATTTGGGTATCTTGAGTGAGACGGCGCATCCTGTTTATGACTTCCTCAAGTCGGAGGGTGCGAGCTTCTTCAATGATATCGCTGCAGCGCTGGAACTTGAGGATGCTGCTATTGAGAGCGCTCTCATCGAATTAACACTTGCGGGATTGGTGGCCAATGATAGCCTGGAATCGCTGCGGCGACTTGTAGAGGTGAGTCGTCCCCAACCCCAGTCGCGGCAACCCTACAGCTCGCTCGAAGCCGAACTCGCGCAGCGGCGGGAGGCTTTGGGATTGGGGGTTCGCTCTCCAGGTCGTAAGCCTGATTTAGCTCGCTACCGCTCGGCGCGGGACCGTGTGCGCCAGCGCGTGGAACGCACGACATCGCCGCGCTGGGTAGGACGCTGGTCGCCCGTCCATCGCTTTAGCGTATTGGGAAAAGCGCTCCCCGTGGCAGAACGGGTTGCGCAGCAGACCCGCCAGCTGTTGGCTCGCTATGGTGTGGTCACGCACGAGTGCCTGGAGGGCGAGATTGGCGCGTGGGATTGGAGTTTGATCTACCCGCAGCTGCAACGTTTGGAACTGCGGGGCGAGGTGCGGCGGGGATACTTTGTGCAGGGCTTGTCTGGGGTGCAATTTGCACTCCCCGAAGTGGTGGAGCGCCTGCGCGCCTTGCGCGATACTCTGGAAGAAGCGCCTGCGCCTGTGGTGCTCAATGCCTGTGATCCTGCCAATCTGTGGGGCGCGGTGCGCGAAGGAGGTCCTCTCACGGCGCAAGATGAACCGTTGACTTTCGCGCGCGTTCCTTCGACGTGGCTTGTGCAGGTGCGCGGATTGCCGGTTTTGGTCGCCATGAATGGCGGCGCGGACCTTCTGACGTCCCAAGGGACGGATGAGTTGACCCTGCAGCAGGCACTGCGGGCGCTCTTCCTGCATCTAGGTCAGACCGAGACGCGCGTGATACTCCAGACGTGGAACGGCGAACCGGTGCTCGAAAGCCCCGGCAAAGCGCTGCTGGAAGCTGTGGGCGCTATCCGCTATTATCCCGGTATGGTATGGGAGCGACGCTAAAGCGCTCTCTGGAACCTGAAAGCGCAAGGGGGAAGAGAGACCATGATCGTTGAAGAACACCGCGATGGGTACACGCTTAGCACCGATAAAGGCATCCACGCTTTCCTCTCTGAGCGCTCGTATTGGGCGCAGGGACGCTCGCGCGAGGTGGTAGAGCGCACCATTGAAACCTCACTCTGTTTTGGAATCTACGCGCAGCAGGAGTTGGTCGCCTTTGCGCGCGTTGTGACCGACTACGCTACATTTGGTTGGGTGTGCGATGTCCTTGTGCTCGAATCCCACCGCGGGCGTGGTTTGGGGAAGTGGTTGATTGAGGCTGTCGTGCACCATCCTGAATTGCAGGGATTGAAGCGTTTGCTGCTCGCTACTCGCGACGCGGAGTATGGTGGGTTCGTGCCCTTGCAAGCTCCAGAACGCTGGATGGAGCGCCTGATGCAACCTCCTGTTGCATCCTGAGATTTGCACCACGGAGACCGGTCACCGCAAGAATCGTCAAGTGCGAGGCTACCTCTGCACCTATCCGAGCGCAAATCGGCAAGGGGCGTCAAGACTTCAGCGAATAGGTTGGTTATACTGAAGGGTGAATCCGGGCAGACAACGCCGGTTCATAGTTCACCTTCAGGAGGGGTCGCATGGATGCGCAGGAATTTGTGGTAAAACCGATTGGTTATGTGCGGGCGGGTGAAGAGGGTTTCCGCCTGGAGCTGGCGCCGGAGTACCGGTGTGCTTTGGAAGGGCTTGACGGTTTCGGACACGTGCTGGTGTTGTGGTGGTGCCACCTGTACGATGAGTACCGCGAGGTGCTGGAAGTGCCGCAGCCCTACACTCACGGTCCCGAAGTCATGGGCATTTTCGCCACGCGCGCTCCCGTGCGTCCCAATCCCATCGCGGTGACCGTGGCGGAAGTTCAGCGGGTGGACCAGGCACAAGGCATCATCTATCTTCCTTACATGGATGCGGAAGATGGCACCCCTATCCTTGATATCAAGCCCTATCACCCCTCGGATGACCGTGTGCGTGACATTGCTCGTCCTGCGTGGTGCGCGCATTGGCCCGCGTGGTTTGAGGATTCTGCGAGCTTTGACTGGGATGCGGAGTTCGTCAACGCGCATTAGCAGCAACAAGAAAATACCGCCGGGTGTATCCGGCGGTATTTTGGTAACTGTTCCGCGTTACCCCGCTAGCCACCACAAGAGCGGCTGAAGCCGCGGTTTTAAGGGTGATTTTCGATGCCGCGCGCAGCGCGGCATCGAAAATCACCCTCTTTAACGAACTTTAGTCCGCAGTGTGTGCCTTGTGATGGAAGTCTAAGCAGTTACGTATTTTGCATGCCTGTGAATGCAGGTACACTTGGGGCAGTAGAAAACATCGGGAGGTTGGCATGAAAGCAGCGATTACTGAACAGCCAACACGGCTATTGGCGGGCTTTGACTTCTTCGGCGATCCATTTCGTAGCCACGGTGGTTGGAGCGCCGATAACGCTATTGGGCGCCTGTGGCAACGTTGGGGCGAATACTGGTATTCTGTCGGGATGGCGGAGTTGCCTATCAAGGATCCCACCGCGTGTTACGAGTTCCACATCTACCACCCGGAGACACTGCAAACCGGCGAGTTCGAGATCTTTGTGGGCGTGGAGGTGACCCAACTCGCGGATTTGCCGCTTGCCGTTGTAGGGAAAACGTTGCCTGGGGGGCGCTACGCTGTATTTACACTTGCCGGTGAGGAAATCGCCTCGGATTGGATCTGGGAGCTGGATCACGCCTGGTTGCCGAAGTTGGGAGTTCAGCGCCTCACGACTTTCAGTGTGCAGCGTTATGATGAACGTTTCAAGAGCGTGGAAAACCTTTCCGAATCTGAATTAGAAGTCTACATTCCCTTGCTCCCTTGAGGTTGGCTGATGAGCGACCTTGCTGCGATCGTGCGCGCGCTTGATTTCATCGAGAACCATCTCCAGACGGCTATCACCCTGGGCGATGTGGCAGACGCGGTCGCGTATTCGCTCTATCACTTCTGCCGCAGCTTCAAAAATGCAACGCATACCACGCCCTACGATTATCTGATGCGCCGGCGCATCGCTGAGGCGGCGCGCACTTTGCTTCACAGCGCCGCTAAGGTCACCGATGTGGCCTTCGATTATCAGTTCAACAATCTGGAGACATTCTCCAGGGCTTTCCGCCGTGTGCTGGGGCAATCTCCCTCGCAGTGGCGGCAACAGGGGCAAATCGGGTACCGGCAGTTGTTACCCCCGCTCACGAGCGCCCATGTGGAACACATCGCCCGTTGCGGTCCCTGGCAACCTGCGGAATTGCCCGATTTCACTCTCACTCTGGTGGGCGTCATGACGCTGGGCGACCGGGATGCGCTTGCCTGGGCATGGCTCTTCCGTGAACTGGCGGGTGTGACAACCCGCTGTGAACCGTGCTACGCCTGGGTGTGTCATCCTCACGGAGATGAGATGGAACGCGCAATTCTGGCGGCAGTAACAGCAGACGCGGTGCCGAAAATTCCGCCGGGGTTGGTGCACAAGGATTTGCCGAAGGCGACCTATCTGCGTTTTGCCCAGGTTGGGGCAGCCCGTGACCTCGAGTTATTGCGCGACTATATAGACTACGTTTGGCTACCGCAGAGCGATTACCGCGTCGCGCACCCCTGCTATCTGGTCCGTTACGCTGCTATACCAGGATTGCCGTCCACTAAAAGTGACGTGGAAGTCTACGTGCCCGTGGAAAGACGGGCAGATTAGAAAGTGTTTTTCGCTGCCACGCGTAGCGCGGCAGCGAAAAACACCTTTTCTAGCGGGCTGTAGCCCGAAATTCGTGCCTTGTGACGAAGGCTTGAACAGTTGCTCCTGTATTTTAGTTTCGCAATACCAGTGGTAGGAAGATGTAATACCCCCGGACTTCGAAGGCTTTGGTGAGCGGGCCGTATTCCTCGCTGCCAGCGCTCACCACTGCCGAAGCGGTGTAATCTCCCGCCAGGGTGGACGCCCAGGTAAAGGTGAATGTGTGACTGCCGTTTGCTGCCACAGAAGCCATCTGTGGTTCGAGGAATGCCACCGGTGTGCCATTTCCATCACTGATCAACAAGGTTGCCGCCGCCACGGTGGAGCTTTCGCCCAGGTTAGCGAAGGTCACCTGGAAGGTGCTATCCTGTCCCGGCGCTGTAGAATCGGGAACGGTCAGGTCTTGCAACTCGCCGCTGGTCAGCTGTACTTCGCGACCTGCTCCGGTAACCACCGCCCCATTTTGCCAGATGAGCAAGCGTAACCAGTAGGTGCCGCCCTCGAGGGTACCCTGCCACCCTAAAATCACATTCTGACTGCCGCCTGCCGATATCGTCAGGGGACCGCTGCCCTTGATGCCGACCACCTGCCGCTGGGCATCTTGCAGCACCAACGTTGCGGTGATGACTTCATCTGTAGCGCCGGAGTTAATCAGGTGCGCAGTTGCGGTAATCGTCTCACCGGGCAAATAGCGCTCTCGCTCCAGAGCCATAGCAGTGAGGGCGACAGGTTCGGGGGTGTCGTACAAGATGCGTACATCCACGCTGCGGTACAGCGTTGCGGCGTCGGTAGTCGCATCATAATCCACCGGGATCACATCAAAGCGCGCAACCTGGTAGGTGCCCAGGGCAGAGGTTTCCATGGTAACCGTAACGGGATAGACGCCGCCGACGGTGGTGGTGTAACCGCCGCTGGCGCCGCCTGGAATCGGAACACCGGTGACCATTGTAGGAAGGTCCAGACTGGGCAATGCGAGCGCTTGGGTCGGTGTGAATACCACGCCGGTGATGGTGGCGCTGACCGGCAGGATCAGCGCGAGCGAGGCTTGCGGACGCACCAGCTCATCATCCATCAACCGCTGTTGCATGCCATTGACCTCGAGCAAGTCGAAGCCCTCAACGGTTTGGGTGATGGCGTAGATGGAGGCATTGACGTGCGCCGTGATGCTGTAGGTGGCTTGAATTTCCGAATCAATGCCAGTGACTCGTTGCGGCGTGGACCATACCGGCGAGGATTGCGGCGCATCGAGTGTCGCTACTTGCATTTTCTTATCGGGGTAACTAAGCCGCATCCATGGCACGCCGAAGTAGGTGAAGGTCTGCACCGTTTTCTTTTCGGTGACATTGCCGTTGACCGGATGCGTGACCTTGGCGCGCATCAAGCTCCAACCCAGGGGATCGCTCTGGGTTGCGGTAGCCCGCGCCTCAAGCCAGAAGTTGTTCGCCAGAGTCTCCGCCATTGGGGCGACATTTGGCTTGAAACTGGCATAGCCCAGGCCCGCTGAGGCCACGATGCCAGAAGCGCCGCGGTGAGCCAGCGCATAGACCATGCTGTCATCGTAAGCCCCAGGCTGTCCCAAGCCCCAATCGCGCGTGTAGCTCAACCCCACACGACAGGAGTTGAAATAGAAGAACGGGCGATTGGCGGTGATTTTGGCGTTAGGATCGTACGAGGGGAGATAGAAAGACCACAACGCGTTGGCGCTATCGGGAGCTTCCCAGTAGTCTACCTCTCCATGGTGGGCAGCTGCCATCACGGAAAAACCGGAGGTCATAGCGCTGACAACTTGATCTATGCTCACCGAGTTGTTGTCGGTCAGTGTTTCATCCATGGTGTAGCCCATATCGTACTTCAGCACATCGTGCGCGTCATTGGCGTCGCCGGGCAACCACCAATCTAGCCCATTGCTCACCAGAATTGCGCGCGATTCGGCAGCGTTGGGACCGCGCACAGCGTTTTCGAAGAAAGTCTGCATATCGGCTGCGGTAGCGCCTACGATACGCCCAACCGGCGTTTCCAGGTTACCTTCTTCCCAATCCGCTGTCGGCGTGCCATATTGCCAATCCCCGTAGGGGTTATCCGTCATGTGGTAGTTGTGGCTCACCAGGGCATCACAGACTGGCTCATTAGCCCAGCAATCGGGGTGGTCATCCTCGGTTAGATCCCCATCTACACCATCTGGATGGTAGGCATGTTTACGGTAGAAGGGCATGGTGTTGTCATCGCCCAGAACGACGATGTAGCTGGGGTGTCCATTGACAGAATTCCCGCGGTCTCTCAACCATGAAAGGACGGTACCGGCGACGGCGTTGGCGTTCGTCTCGCTGGAGTAGCTGACAGTGGTATTGTTCCATGTGGCGAGCGATGGCACATGGCGATCAACGTAGAGGACAGCTGCTGTCCTGCCGAGACCCGGCATGGTTTCGTAGACTGTGTCCAACAGGCGTGCCACCTGGTTGTTATCGTATGCCGCAAACAAGCCGGTGCGGTTGACAAGGATCCAGACCTGTGTGGATTGCCGGACTCGCGCTGTAGCGGTATCGCCCAGGTGCGCCAACCAGTTGTCGCCGAAGGCGTCTGCAGTCAACGATGTATTGCCTTCGGGTGCGTCATTCTTGACTGTGGCGCGGAACACGACCTGCACGCTGTAATCTTGCTCCCCGCTGAGTTTCACCATGTCCGCATCGTTGAAGCGGTATTGACCGTTGCCAAGATTTGTTGGTGTGCTCCAGGTAGCGACAGCATCCCAGTCGTTGTGGCGCGTGGCAGCCTGGACGGTCTGGAATTTAGCCGGGTTCAGGGATAATATCACATCCACGTTGTTGGCGTAGGTGCTCACCGGGCAGCGTAACCGGACTACAAACCAGATGGTGTTGCCGCGCATCACATCTACCACGGTCTCAGAAGGCGCATCCTCGATTTCGAGGATAACTGTGGGTTTGCCGCCGGCGAGAGTTGTCGCTTGCGCTGTGGCCTCGCCCTGCCACCATTCCGGTAGGGTGGGTTGGAGTGGTTCCCATACCATGCCGCCAATGTTGAGGCGCCATTGGAGCTGCCCGGCAAATGTGCTCATGCCTCGCCCACCCAAGATAAAGACAAACGAAAATGGAGGGTAATACGTTGCAGTATGCCAGGCTCGGCCCTCCGGTAGCGCGCCGCGAGGATCAAGCATGACCCAACTCTCGGCGCCGGCATCGAGTTCAAGTTTCCACAGATCATTGAGGAAGCCGTCGGCGTTGCGACCGCCAAAGACCAGCATACTATCACGATGTAAGTCATAGACGGCGGTGTGTCCTGCGCGTCCGGCGGGTGGGGTTCCCAGACCGGTGAGCTGCGCCCACTGTGAGGTGCCGGCATTCCAAGCCCAGGTGTCGCTGCGGAATCCGCCCGCGGCGATGCCGCCAAAGATGATTAGGCGGTCATTGTCGTTATCGTAGATGGCCGTATGTTGCACGCGTGCTGCGGGCACTGTGCCTGCCACGGCGATGGGCGTCCAGGCTTCAGCCCCGGGCGTCAAATTCAGAGACCACAGGTCGTTGAAAAGCCCCCCATTGCCCCCACCACCAAAGACCAGCATGCGGTTTTGGGCTTGGTCGTATACGGCTGTGTGCCAGCGCCGGGCGCTGGGACCCTGTCCGCTGGGAAAGAGCTGCGTCCAGGTTTCTGCACCGGGGGTAAGGTCCAAAGCCCAGATGTCGTCGAAATTGTAGTGGAAGCTGTGCCCGGCAAAGACGATCATTCGCCGGTTTTGATGATCGTAGATTGCGGTGTGCTGCGCTCGAGGTGCGGGCCAGGGACCAGTAGGGTTGAGCTTGACCCAGCTGTAGTTTGTCATGTCCGAAACATCCAGCGCCCACACATCGTTGAAGAATTCGCGCCCGTTGTAGCCACCGAAGACGATGATACGACTGTTAAAAGAATCAAGGGCGCTTGTGTGTCCCAACCGGACAAAGGGTAGATCCCAAACCATCATCGGGTCCCCGGCGGTGGTAGCTGTTTCCGCTATGGCGACATCGGTCATGGCTTCGATCTCGGCTTCAGTGAGCGGGATTTCGGTCTCCTGCTCTATCGTGACCGCTGCTGCCGCCGAGGTGGGTGTTGATGCTGGTGGGTTTGCCGCCCCCACATTGGCGGCGGGAAGCAGGGTGCAGCAAAGCAGTATCAGGCTTAGCGCCATCCCAACTCCCTTTTTCAATTTGAGCATTCTGTTCTGGTGATTCATTGCACTCCCTCCTGAAGGTTGGCTCAGACGATACAAAAGGCAGAGACGAACGCATGTTGCTATCTGTTCTCTCGCGCTATGCGGCAGTGGATGGGCGCTGGATGGAGAAGGATCTTGCACGGTTGCGCCATTCAACAGGGCTGCAACATGGCTTAGCTATAGCATAACGCAGGAGTGGAGCGTTGCTTGAACAAATGCCAGCATTTAGCCAACATTTAGCCAACAAAACTCACAGTTGGAAGCTGAGAGGCGATTCAGAACTACAAGGCAAGGCTGGGATTATCAATGGCTTGCTACGAACCGGTATCCCTGCCCGCGGATGGTGAGCAGCAAAACGGGGTGGCGCGGATCGGGTTCCAGCGCCTCACGCAAACGTTTGACGAGGCTTTCGATCTGATAATCAAAAACCTCAGCCTGGTACTCGGGCCATACAGCGACAGCAATCTGCTGTTTGCTGATGACCCGCCCCTGGCACTCATATAGCAACTCGAAAAGCACCTGTTCCTTGGGGGTGAGCGTTACCGGGCGTTGGTTAACCCAAATTTCGCGCCGATCCGGGCTGACCACCAGCAAGGGACCATGACTTTCGCGTAACGTGGCCTCTGGATCATGAAAGGTGAAGGTAGCGCTGCCGATGCTGATGACATCGCCGGGGTGTAGGGTCTGAGGAACGGTGAGACGTAAGCCGTTGAGGGTGGTGCCATTGGTGCTATCCAGATCGGTGATGCTGCAACCATTCGTGTCGCAGTGGATTTCGGCGTGGCGCCGCGAAGCGCGACGATCTACAATGAAGACCTGTGCCTCTGGTGAGCGTCCCAGTGTGGTGATGGGGCTGGTGAGGGGGAAGCGACGCCCACCGTTATCGAGAAGATAAGGGTCAGTCCCGGTCATGGTGGATCTTGAATCGCAATGCGTAGCGTGGGTTGCGCCTGAGCGTCAGTTTGTTCACTTAAGGAGACCCACCAGTGTGCCATATTGTGGCTATCTTCAGACATCATGATCACGAAACCTTCATTTGCCCAGGCTCCGTTTTGCCAATCGCGTACAGTCTGGGTCACCTCGAAGTGCAATGGCCCCTTAGGCTCCAGGGGCTGAATGGCAAGTGGGGTAGCATCATAATCAACCCCGGCAGCCAATCCGGGTTGCATCCATGGTGAGTTGTAGCTTGCGGTGGCAGCATCCCACGGCGTGAGCACCCGATAGAGCACCGCAGCGCCGGGAAAGCTTTCCTCACCCCACAGCGTGACTTGCAGCGTAAGTGTGGCGGTGAGCACTCTGGCGTCTGGAGGCAGCTCGCTAAGGTCGAAGCGCAGCAGGACTCGGTCGGGCGTCAGAGGCCCTTGCAGATGCACCAGATCGGCTTGTCCCCAGACTGAATCCGGTACATCGGGATCAAGCCAGGTGTCGGCGGTTTGTGCCGGTCCGCTGAACATAAGCACCTCTGGACTTGCGGGCGGCGGTGGTGTAGTGACTTGATGCCAGGGTTGGAACCGGGCTAGCAATCCCGCTGCGACTATCAGCAGCGCGGCTAGGGGAAAGAGCCACCAACGCACCCGCCAAGACGGGCGTCGGTGCGGTTCTGTCGGGGCATTAAGGTCAACGGGTCGTTCCTCTGCGGGCGCCGCTGTACCCACCTGCCAGGCTGGAGCCTGGCGTTCCCCGGCCCCCTCAAGGGCCTGGCGCAGCGCCCGTGCCAGACTCAGCGCTGTGGGGAAACGATCCTCGGGGTCTTTCGCCAGCGCTTTGAGGATAACCCGCTCGACAGCTTCGGGCAGCTCTGGGCGTAATGAACGGGCGGAAGGCAGGGGGGCGCTGATATGTTTGAGGATGACGGCGTAGGGGGTATCGGCATCGAAGGGAACCTGTCCGGTACACAACTGGTAGAGCAGGACGCCCAGGGAGTAGATATCCGAGCGCGCATCCCCTGGTTCTCCACGTCCTTGTTCAGGCGACATGTACGCTGGGGTGCCGAGGGTGGCGCTGCCTTCGGTGATGGCAGTGGCTTCGATCATGCGTGCAATGCCGAAATCGGTCAGGACCACCCTGCCGTCGCTGGTGATAAGGACATTGGAAGGTTTGATATCGCGATGGATGACATTCTTCCGGTGTGCATACTCGAGCGCTTCTGCAAGGGCGCAGACAATGGCGACGGCTTCGGGCGGCGACATCTGCTCCTGTTGATTTGCCAACTCGCGCAGGCGAGCTTTGAGGCTGATGCCTTCCAGGTATTCCATGACCAGGAAGGTGATGCCATCCGCTGTGTCGAAATCGTAGATACGGACGATATTAGGGTGCTCGAGTGCGGCGATAGCGCGACCCTCGCGTTGAAAGCGTGTGGCGAAATTCTCATCCGTGGTGAGGTGCGGATGCAGGATTTTGAGAGCGACATAGCGATCCAGGCCCGGTTGGTAGGCTTTGTAGACCTGCGCCATTCCTCCCTGTCCGAGGCGTTCGCCGATGCGGTACCTGCCGATTGTCCTACCGCCAAGATCGAACATGGCTATGCAACTCCGATGTTAGTGGCTTAAGGCTATGATTATGCACGACGGTCGTGTACGAGGATCGTGTACGACGATCGTGCACGACGATCGTGTACGACCGTTGTGTACGACGACTAGAAATAAGTATATCCAGCTATGTAAAACGGGCAAGAGGGTCGGGGGTGTTACAAAAGAGGGTGAAAATCTCAGGCGCCCTTACAGGGCGCAGAAGAGAAAGGCATTTGTGAGATAGCCGTCTTGCTTTTGCCCCAAAGTTGAACTGCACCCAGAGGGTCGTTGTTGCGTTTTCCAATTCACTACAACGGGCGGCGGCTGAAGCTGTGCTTTTGGAATTTGCACCCCCTTTCTGTTTACTTTCATCACTGTGCCCATTCCTTTATTTGTTCTATACTATTTGACAACTGAACGCGGTGGAATGACTATATCCAGTTAAGGAGAGTGAGATGTTGAAGTTGAAGCACGGCAGTGATCTTCTGATGGAGATTGGCGGGATCAAGACGGTGGAGGAGGCACAGGCGTTGTTTCGGTTGCGTTGTGATGCGCAGACGCAGGCGCGCCTCGCCGGTATCCGCACTGCGGATGCTTTGATTAAGATTGCCAACGCCATTTCCATGATGGTCCCTGATGACGTGTTTGTCAGCACGGGTTCGGCAGAGGATTTGCAGGCGGTGCGCGAATTGAGTCTTAATAAAGGCGAGGAAAAAGCGCTGCCTATGCCCGGGCACACGATCCATTTTGACCTGCCGGAAGAGCAAGGGCGTGTGGTGGATAAGACACTCTATATCGTCAACCCTGATGAGGAGACCAGTGTACTGGCGAAAAGCATCCTCCGTGACCAGGGGTTGGATTATGTCCGGCAGACTATGACCGGGATTGCCAAGGGCAAGACCCTGTTGATTGGTTTCTTCAACCGGGGACCGGTCGGCGCGCAGGCAGCGATTCCCGCCATTGAGATGACCACCTCCACCTACGTGATGCACTCGGCAAACATCCTCTATCGCAGTATCTATCAGCAGTTTGATGCCGAGGCGGCGCGCGCAGGCGAGTTCTTCACCAACGTACACGGTGAGGGCGCCAATCGCCCGGAGGATTTCCCCAACATGCGTGTTTTCATGGACCGCAGTTGGTTGACCACTTATGCAATGCTGTGCACCTATGCAGGCAATACCTTGTTGCTTAAGAAAGGCAATCACCGTTTCGCCGTGGACCTGGCGACTTATTACCGCCGTGAGCGCGAGCTCTCTGAGCACATGTTCATTACGGGCCTGATTGGCCCTGGTGGACGCAGGACCTTCTTTGCGGGCGCGGCGCCTTCGGGTTGTGGCAAGACGACCACGGCTATGGTTGGCGATGATTTCATCGGCGATGATCTGGCACAAATCTGGATTGCGCCTGATGGTACCTTGCGCGCTGTTAACCCGGAGAAAGGCATCTTCGGTATCATTCAGGACGTCAACCCTGAAGGAGACCCTCTGCTCATCGAGGCGTTGAGTGAACCGGGTGTGGAGGTTATCTGGTCGAACGTGCTGATTACCCCAGACGGGGAACCGCGTTG
This sequence comes from Anaerolineae bacterium, assembly GCA_026645815.1. Classification (GTDB taxonomy): domain Bacteria; phylum Chloroflexota; class Anaerolineae; order B4-G1; family SLSP01; genus JAAZNO01. The sequence continues at coordinate 44,986 of JAPKMR010000018.1, forward strand.
GGTTGGTGATGGCAAACCTGCTCCCGAAAAGGGAATCAATTACACGGGTACATGGTGGGCTGGTAAAGTAGATGCGGCGGGCAAACCTATCCCCATTTCTAATCCCAACGCGCGCTGCACCCTGGCGAGTAACACGATTGGCAACTATAATGAAACTCTGGCTGATGACCCCGCGGGTGTGCCGGTCAGGGTCATCACCTACAGCGGGCGCGATAGCGATACGATGCCGCCAGTCTGGGTGGCAAAGAATCCCAATCACGGTGTCGTGATTGGGGCTTCGATTCTCTCGGCAGCTACTGCGACCGAGGTTGGAGCGCAGGGAGTGCGCCGCCAGCCCTGGGCGAACGAGCCCTTCATCCCCGGTCCGCTCGCGGAGTATATGGAAGCACAGTTCGCTTTCTTCAACTCCCCACGGTTGCAGCCCAAGCCCGTGATGGCGGGATTGAACTACTTCCTCACCCAGGGGGCGCGCGGCGGTGAGGGTAATAAACTGCTCGGCGAGAAGCGTGACGTTAAGGTCTGGTTGGGTTGGCTGGAACTGTACGCCAATGGCGATGTTGCTGCCATCGAAACTCCCATTGGCTACATCCCCCAGTATGAGGACCTTCAGGGATTGTTTGCCCGAATCGGCAAAGCCTATCCCCGCGAGTTGTACGATAAACAGTTCGCTTTCTATGTGGATAACATTCTGGCGCGTATTTCGCTGCAGGAAGAGGCTTATCGCAAGGAGACCGGCGTGCCAGAAGCCCTGTTTGAGGTTTACCGGGAGCAACGCCAGGGTTTGGAGGCGCTTAAAGCTGCGTATGGTTCCATTGTTACCGTGGAACAACTCAGCCTTCTCTGAATCTCTCACCCGGCAACGTAACCCAGTCCTCTAGGGCTGATCCGGAGACAGCCTATGCCCGAGTATCCTGATATTACCGTGTATATCGAGGCTCTGCGACGCTCTGTCCAGGGAAAAACAGTGGCGCGTATTCGAATTGCACACCCTTTTGTGCTTCGAACGGTCGAACCGTCGCTTACAGCGTTGCACGGTCGCGTGTTGTGTGATTTGGAACGCATAGGCAAGCGGATTGTCTTCGTTTTTGCTGAGGATTATTTCCTGGTGTTGCATCTGATGATCAGTGGACGACTGCAGTGGGTTGCGCAGGGGCGCAAAATCCCTAACAAGGGCTGGTTGGCGGCGTTCGATTTTGAGAATGGAGCACTGCTTCTCACCGAATTCTCGAGTCAGAAGCGGGCGAGCCTGCATTTGGTTCATGGTCGAGATGCCCTGCAGGCATTCACACGCGGCGGGTTGGAGGTGCTGGAGGCGACGGCGGCAGAATTTCGGGCGGCGCTTCAGAGGGAGAATCACACTCTGAAGCGCGCCCTTACCGATCCGCGCCTTTTCAGCGGTATTGGCAACGCCTATTCAGACGAAATCCTGCACCGTGCGCAGCTTTCGCCCTTTCTACTGACGCAGAAGCTGACGGATGAGCAGATCGCGCGTCTGGCTGAGGCTTCCAAAACTGTGCTCACCGAATGGGTGGAGCGCCTGCGTGCCGAAGCTGGTGAGGGTTTCCCTGCCCGCGTAACGGCATTTCACGAAGCGATGGCAGTGCATGGACGCTACGGAAAGCCATGCCCGGTCTGTGGAACCGCGGTGCAGCGCGTCCAGTACGCCAACAATGAGATGAATTACTGTCCGCGCTGCCAGACAGAAGACCGGTTGCTGGCTGATCGAGCCTTATCGAGATTGTTGAAAGACGATTGGCCCCGCACTATCGAGGAGCTGGAAGAGCGCAAACGCTAAAATGCGCCGGGGTTCGGCTTCCGGGTTATTGCTCCAGGAAGGCTAGCATTTGCCGGTGTCGTGCATCCCAATCGCCGTCATCGGTGATGATAACAGATGGGATGGCTAGGGTCTTCAACCAATTCATCTCCAGCGTTTGCCGCGTGGTGTAAAACGTCTTGACTCCCTCGAAGCCCTCCAAGCCCCGCGACTGTCCATACGTTTGTCCGGTCAAATACCACGTAACGAAGTCTGCCCACTCCTGTGGGCGTTCGCGTCTCACCGCCTCAAGCGTAGCGGAGACATCCCTTCGGGCAAGGTAAATCAACTTGGGTCGCAGCGGTTGAATGCTCCGCGAAAGCGCCAGAATGTGCCGGTGGATTTGCTCCTCGGCGAGGTTGTGACGGGCAAGTAACGTGGTGATGGGGTTCTGTAAGAAGCAACACTCAAAGATATAGGTGTCTTCTTCTGTTGCGGCTTGTAAAGCGAACTTCTCCCAGCTGCGTTGTAGTAAGTCCTGGTGCTTCTGTGCCGGCAGCTCATAGATTTCGAAACGTGCCAGAGTTTCAAATAGCGCATCAGGGACGCACGCGGCACACTCAGCCTGCATTGGGCGATAGCTGAAGAATACCTCGCCATCTTCTTGCCTGGCGTGTTGCGCGAGAAACATTGCCTGCTGGGGAAATTGCGCGAGCAACTCACCGTATGCTGCCTTGCTCAGGCATGCCACGGATTCGAAATCCGCAGGGTGATTCCAGTCGCCTTCCAGGAACAACTTTGGGCGTTTGCCGTACTTCTCGAGCCACGCATGCACCGCACGAGCCGCGGTGCTTTTTCCTGAACCGGGGATGCCCTCGATTAGAATCAGTTTTGAGTCAGACATTTGTTCCTTGTATTGCATTGCTTTCATAAATATCGCTTCGCTCTCGTTTGTTGAGAGCGAAGCGATATGTGCAGTCTTGGGCCTTACCCACCCACGCTCTCACACGTCGTTGGAAAGGCGAGCTGCTGCCTAATACGATGAATTAGAATGCGAAATCTCCAGTCCATTGACCTGTATCAGCGCCGGTACGATTGTGGCGCGGGGATTGCGCGCTCCATAGCTCGAGGATGTGTTGTAGGCAACCTGCTCTTGAGATAACCACGCCACCTTATCGCCGAAGACATTGAGCAAACTCTGTGTCAACCGCACGTTATAGGGCACCACAACCGAGCCATCTTTCTTGAGCAGCAAAGCGCCGAAGCGTGAACTGGCAGTGACCAGGCCCTTAGACGGGTTCACAATGTTCATGTAATGCAGGTAGGGGATGTAAAGGATGTCATTCTCGCGCGGCATTGCCACCAGCTCCCGCAGTGTACTCGCGCTGACGTTGCCACCTTGAACCACGATGCTTCTACGCGGGACGGTGTGCCCTGTGGGTTGCGCACCGAATTCATCCGCATCGTCCTGTGACCAGACGAAGCCCTGGAATACCCCCTCGGCGAAGATGGGGTACGGCTTTCGCACGATACCCATCATATCGCGTTGGAAGGGGAAGGTTTCACGGCGTGTGGGATCATCTACCAGCGTGAACTGCGGGGAGAAGACGCGCTGCCCCACCTGGTTTTCATTGAGGAACGAGAAACCCCGCTTCATCGCGCCGCCGCTATAGCCGATGTAGCCCATCATCCCTAACATCTCAGCAGTCGCTGCCGGTCCAAAGACGATGTCGTAAGTCCCTAGCGGCAACTGCTGGGGGGTGTCGTGTTGATAATGGTCCACCAGGAATGCCAAATCGTCGTGCAGGGCATCGGGCTTCAGATCATCCTGGCATTGTGCGGATTGCTCGGCGATGACTTCCCATTTTAGCTCCGTGTGCGACAGTACGATCGTAATCTGCGCATCCGAAGCCTTGAAGTACTGCGTATGCTCCGACCGGGTGTTGATTTGGGCAAAGGTGGTCCAGCCGCAGGAGAAGACGCCGGAGAGTTGGATCTCATCCGTCTCCAGCCCCGCGCTTGCCTGATTGAAGTAGGCGAGGCGCGCTTCATTGCTCAGCCCTGCCAGTGCCGGATCGAAGGCGCTTTCATCGCTGAAAGACTCGGTGTAAACGGGCACGGTGGGATCATATCTCAGCGGTTGCGCGTGCTCCACCATTTCGGCGGCAATATCCACGCCTTGCTGCATCTCCTTGAGATTTCCCAACGCCGTGATCAGACCGTAGCCGGCGCGCTGCCGGCCTTTATAGGCGGTGATGTCCAGGCGAATCAGGTGCTCATTCGTGTTCAGCGATATCGCTGAATTTGCAAAACGCATCAGGTAGCTGTCCTCCTCATGATAGAGGAAAGTGGCTTCCACACCTTTTGCCAGCGCATAGGCGCGCAACTCATGGAGGGTTTGCAGAATTTGATCTTTCACGGTTATTCTCCTATCCTGACATTGTCGAAGCGGCAAACCGGCACGCCATGTCCCAGCTGCATGATCTGATTGGGTTGGCCCTTACCGCAGTTCGGTGTGTACTGGACTTCCCAGGTGGATTCATCGCCCACCGCCGACAGTGAATTGTAGAACGGGACGGTCTCGCCCTGGTAGGTTGAGTTTTTGACCACGTGCTTGATCTGTCCATCTTCCACCAACCAACCGATATCGGTGGCAAAGTGGAATTGCTCGCGATTGGAGCCGATAGACCAGCTCTTGTCGCCATCGAGAACGATGCCGCGCTCGGTATTGCGGATGATATCATCCAATGTGCCATCGTCGCCGGGGTCAATGTTGATGTTTGTCATGCGTTCGATTGGTACGCGGTAGAACGCAGTGGCGCGGTTCGCGCCGCCGCTGCCCTCGAAGATACGTCTGCCGGCGCGAACGTTGGCTTCCTCGACCATCTGGCGTCCGGTGATGGCGCCCACCAACAGCCCTTTGTCAATCAATAGATTGTTCTGGGCGGGAATGCCGTCATCATCGAAGCCAAAGCTGCCGGGGCTGTTCGGAATCGTTGCGTCTGCGCGAGCGGTGAGTTTTTCGGAACCGTAGCGCAACGTGCCGAAATCGCTGAGCCGTACAAACGAGCCACCCGCGAAAGCCAGCTCGTAGCCGAGGATGCGATCTAGTTCCAGCGCGTGTCCGATGGTCTCGTGCGTCTGCAAGAACATGATGCCGGGCAGCAGGATGACCGAACGCACATCCTTAGGGCAGGGTTCGGCGGCCAGCACTTCATTCATCTCGCGCACAATGCGCTCCGCATTGGCGCTGAAGACTTCCATGTCGAGCGTTTCCCAACCGCGGGTATCCCCCATGCGTGGCGGGCTGAACTTGCGCGAATGCATCTCACCCTGTGCATCCAACCCTACCACCTCTATCGAGGGGAAAACCTCCGTGATGGTTTTCTCAATTTCGCTGCCTTCTGAATCGAGGAAGATGATTTGCTTGCGCATAAACGTCAACGCACAGATTCGTTGGAACACGCCGGGCTGATCTAGCTTTGCATCCATTGTCTGCATGAATGCCAGTTTTTCCGCCATTGGCACGGTGAAGGGGTTGATGGCATTCGGACTTTCAAAGGTTGCCCGAATGGCATCTTTCTCCGCCAGGCGGATGGGGAAGGTCACGCGTTCGGCAGCGACGCGTGCGTTATCCAGCGCTTTATCGAACAGCGCGCCAAGCCCGCTGGTATCTGAGGCGGCTGAGAAGCCCCAGGCGCCCTTGTACAGCACCCGCACACCCACACCGCTTTCGCGTGAGGCGCTGGCTTCTTTCAGATTCCCGTTCCACATCATCAGCTCATTGGTTTCCTCCGCAGGATACCACCGCGCATCCACGTAGTGCGCGCCGGCAGCCCGGAGGCGTGCGATTTGCTCCTGTAACTGTTTCTGCATCATACGCTCCTTATGTGATTTCGGTTCTCTAAACTGATTGTGATTGCAGCCTACCTGTAGCTTCTGTCCGGCAGGCAGTGCCTATCTCTGATTGGTATTCAGGTGTGATGGTTTTCATCTGCCAGCGATTTTTCCACCCACGCCCGCAGGTAACCACCGTATGTCTTCTCCAATATGAAGTGCACCTACTGTGGATTATCATACCACACATTTGTTCGTTAGGCTAATGATTATACGCTAAAGCCGCTTGTAGAAATATCACCTCCCGTGCCTGCATCGAAGCCCATCGGGGTGTTTTTCGGTCGCGCGAGACGCGACCGAAAACACCTTTTGCCAGGCAAAACCAGGCAGGCCTGCCATAGCTTATTTAAGGTGTTCTGTGGTCAACAATCTGTCTAGCCTTGAAATTCTTGGCATTTACCCGCGACCAGGTATATAATCATGGAGTACGCTTTCATCCTTTATGCGACTTGATATTCTCACAGTTATCAGGAGGTTATCCCATGTCTGAAAAACGCACCAAGTCCTTTAACTACGCCATCGGCATGTTTGGCACATCTATCCCGATCAACATGCTCAAGACTTTTGCTTTTGCCTATTACGTGCTCGATCGGGGAGTGACCGCGAAGCAGTGGGCAGCAATCTTGTTCATCTATACCTTCATTGATGCTCTCGACAATCCCATTTACGGTTTCCTCTCAGATCGAACGCGCTCACGTTGGGGACGTCGCCGCCCGTGGTTAGCCATCGGTACGCCCTTGCTGATCCTGACATTCATCGCCTTTTATAACATCCCGGCATTCTTGTCGGGCAATTCCATCTACGCCTACGCCATGCTCTTCTATATTCTGGCGGGCACGCTGGATTCCGTCATCAACGCCAACTACGGCGCGCTTTTCCCTGAATTGTTCCGCGATGATGCCAGTCGAGCAAAAACCAACGCCATGCGCCAGGCTTTTCAGCTGGTCGCCATGATCATCAGCATCGCCCTGACTCCCATGGTGACCGATGCTCTGGGTTATGGTTTGACCTCTGTTGTGTACGGTATTATCGGTGGCGCGGTTATTCTCTACATGACCTTTACTTGTCGGGAGAGAGAACCTGAGCCTGAAGAAGCGCGCCCCAGTTTCTTGAAAGCGCTCAAGGACTTGTTGACTAACAAGAAGTTCTGGATCGCCGGGCTTGCCAATGCCTTCTACAGCGCCGCGATGTCATTGGTGCTCGCCTCGGTTTCTTTCTACGTACAATATGCCCTGGGGCTTTCCAGTGGGCAATCCACCTTCCTCCTCGCCGCAGTGTTGGTTGTGGCGATTGCGGGGGTTTCGCTTTGGGTTTGGTTGGTCAAAAAATTCACCTTGATCCCTGTCTGGCGCGGCGCCCTGGCGGTGCTGGCGATTACCTTTGTACCCTTGTATTTCGCGTCTAATCTGGTGACCGCTGTGATCTTCTCTGCCTTCATCGGTCTGGGTTTTGCCGGCGTGATTACCACCATGGACCTCATTGGCGCTAAGATCATGGATGAGGATACCCGGAAGTACGGCTTGCGGCGTGAAGGGATTATCTCTAATGCCATGGGCTTTATGAACCGGCTCAATGGCTTGTTCACGAGCGCTGCCTACCTTTTGGTGGGTCGTCTCTATGGCTTTGAAAGCGGCACGAACCCCGGTCCAAGTCCTGATGCGGCGGCGCGATTCCTGTTGACCATCGTCCCTCCCATTTTGATGGTCATCAGCTTTGCATTCTCGTGGTTCATTGATTTCAAGAACACGCCCCCGGCAACAGCTGATCTGGTAGAGGCATAGGTGGGAATGCGATGGCTCTTCTGCGTCTTGACCATTGTCCCGAAACCGTAAAGGTCACGTTACCGCTGTATGTTATTCTTCCCGATCCCGGTAACATGGATGGGCGACCTGTTGCTCAACGTAAGGTACTTTATCTGTTGCACGGGTTGAGCGATGATGGCAGCGCCTGGCAACGCTATACGGCGATCGAAGCGCTGGCGTCGGCATACGGTCTGGTCGTGATTATGCCCTCGGTGGGGCGTAGTTTCTACACCGACCAACCTAATGGGCAACGCTACTTCTCCTACCTCACCGATGAACTTCCGCACTACCTGGCGGATGTTTTCGGGTTAGCGCCTCGCCGTGAGGACACCTTCATTGCGGGCAACTCGATGGGCGGCTATGGCGCATTCAAAGCGGCTTTGTTGCGTCCTGAGCTCTACGCTGCGGCAGCGAGTTTTTCGGGTGTACTCTCGCTGGAATTTCTGCGGGCTCATCCCCAGGACCCACGCCGGGATGAGTTTGCCCTGCTTTTCGGTGACCTTGAGCGACTTTCTGGCAGGCCTCACGATCCGGCAGCCTGGTTGCAGCGTGCGGCAAATGAGCCATCCGCTTTGCCGTATCTGTACATCGCTGTGGGGCGCCAGGAAGACCTCTACCCACTGAGCGGTCTGTTCCATGCGGCTTGCCAAACTCTGGGTGTGCGCTCTGAATACCATGAAGAGGATGGGCAGCATGACTGGTTCCTCTGGGACCGGCAGATTCGGGATTTTCTGACCCTGCTTCTGGGACCGGTGCACCATGGCTAAAGAGTTCCCTATAGATACATATCAGTACATTGATACTTTCATCAGCCATGAGCAGGAGGGCTTGTATCTGACCATTCCTTTTGTTATGCCGTTCGGTATGGCGTCGCTCACGCTCAAATACAGCTATGCCCGCCGCGATCGGGATGAAGTAGACATGCCGCAGGGTGTTTTTACTTCTCGACCTGAGATCAACATCATTGATTTGGGTCTGATTGCCCCTGATGGAACACTGGTGGGCGCTTCTGGCTCTGATAAGACCAGCATTCACGTCAGCGAGACTTGGGCGACGCCTGGCTATTGCCCTACGCAGTTGGTTCCCGGTGAATGGCACATTCTGGTGGGAGCGTATAAAGTCGCGCCGGAGGGGGTTGCGATTGCTTACGAACTGGATATGATCGGCAAATGCCGGCGCCTGTTGAAGGGCGACTTGCACGTCCACACGCTGGCATCCGATGGCGTGCTCACCGTTGCCGAATTGGCCCAGCATGCCCGGCGGCATGGCCTGGATTTTCTGGCAATCACCGATCACAATCAGATGGCGCGGGCTGATGCCCTACCAAATATCCCTGAATTCACGCTTGTCCCTGGGGTTGAGTGGACGCATTTCAAAGGGCATGCAACTTTCATCGGTGTGGACCAGCCCTACGATGGCTCTTTCGCGGCGAATACGCCCGAGGAAGTGACGGCGCGTTTCATGAGCGCTCGCGACCGGGGCGCGCTTATCACCATCGCCCATCCTTTCGATGAGAACTGCCCCTTCCGTTTCGATATGGAGAGCTTGCCCTTTGACTGCCTCGAAATCTGGAACGGTCCGATGCGGGTTTCCAACCTGCGGGCGCTAGGCTACTGGCATAGTCTGCTCCTCGCCGGGAAGAAAATCCCCGTTTGTGGGGGGAGCGATTATCACCGCAGCCAACTCTTCCTTTTCCCCGGCGGTCCGACCACTTGTGTCTATGCTGAATCGGCGGGCGCCTCGGATATCCTCGAGGCTTTGCGGTGTGGGCATGCCTACATCGTTTACGCTCCTGATGGGCCGGTGCTGGAGTTCCGTGTTGATGAGGAGCGCATCATGGGCGACAGCGTACCTTTTCCCGCCGTCAGCCAAGTGGAGATCGAGGTCAAGGGCTTGCGCGCGGGCGATGTGCTTCAGGTCATCACGGGGCAGGGCAGCACGTCTCTGCTTACCGCGACAACGGATGGTGATTTTGAGGGGGCTTATACGATGACTGCGCCCGGCTTTGCGCGCGTCGAAATCCTGCGCGAATTCATCCCTGGTGTACCGCCGCTGCCGGCATTGATCTCGAACCCCATCTACTTCGATGCTGTAGACTGAGTCATAGAAGGACCTGAACTTGCCCAATCCCAACTTGCACGACCTGTTTCTCCTTGACCCTAACGTGGTCTTCCTCAACCACGGTTCTTTTGGCGCTTGCCCTCGCCCCGTCTTCGAGGTCTATCAACGATGGCAATTGGAATTGGAACGACAACCCGTGGAGTTCCTGGGACGGCGTTTCGGCGCGCTGATGGGCGAGGCGCGTGAGGCGCTTGGTGCCTATCTCGGCGCTGCCCCTGATGACCTGGTCTATATCCCTAACGCCACCACGGGCGTGAACACTGTCGCCCGGTCGTTGCCGCTTGCGCCGGGCGATGAAGTGTTATCAACCGATCATGAGTATGGAGCCTGTGAGCGCGCCTGGCGCTTTGTCTGCGAGAAACGTGGCGCGCATTACGTGCGGCAACCGCTTCCTGTACCGTTTGAATCCCCTGAGCAAGTGGTAGAAGTGGTATGGTCGGGTGTCACGCCCCGGACGAAAGTGCTCTATCTCAGCCACATTACCTCACCGACGGCTTTGATTCTTCCCATTGCGGAGCTGATTCGGCGTGCGCGTGCGCGCGATATCTTTACCATGATAGATGGCGCGCACGCACCCGGTCAGATTCCGCTGGCATTGGATGTGCTCGGGGCGGATTTCTACACCGGAAACGCGCACAAATGGATGCTCGCCCCCAAGGGAGCAGCTTTCCTCTATGCGCGGCGCGAGGTGCAACCTTTGCTTGAACCGTTAGTGGTGAGTTGGGGGTGGCAGGCGGAACGTCCGGGACCTTCGCGGTTCATTGATGAGCAGGAATATCAGGGAACGCGCGATATCGCGGCTTACCTGAGCGTGCCGGCGGCAATCCGCTTCATGGCAGAGCACGATTGGCCCACGGTTCGTGCGGAATGTCACGCTTTGCTGTGTGAGACTGGGAAACGGTTGAGCGCCTTCACTGGCTTGCCATTGCTTGCGCCTCTTACAGAGGATTGGTGCGCGCAAATGGCAGCTTTCCCATTGCCGGCGTGTGACCCCGATGCTCTGAAACAACGGCTCTATGCTGAATTCCACATCGAGGTTCCCCTGATTTTCTGGAATGGTCGCGCTTTGGTGCGAATTTCACTGCAAGGTTATAACACGCGAGACGATCTGGAAGCCTTCCTGGAAGCATTGGCGGTTTGCCTGAGTGAAATAACTTGAGGCCTGTTTGATTTTCATGACATTCGAGAGAAAAATGGAACAGCCACTGGCTTTCACCATTACACAACCGTTGTTAGGGCAATCCGCAGTCTGTGAGCCGATTTTGCGCGCCTTGCCGGAGTGGTTCGGCATTGAGGAATCTACCCGGCAATACGTGCGTGAGATTGAAGCCTTACCCACTCTGCTTGCGCGGCGTGAGGAGCAGGTATTGGGGTTCCTCACCCTCAAACGCCACAGTCCCTGGGCGGCGGAACTCTACGTGATGGGTGTTTTGCCGCAGGCGCACCGGCAGGGGATCGGCCGTGCTCTGGTGACGCAGGCTGAAGCGGTATTGCGTGCGCAGGGAGTGGAGTTCTTCCAGGTCAAGACGTTGGCGCCTACGCACCCCGATCCTGGTTACGCGCGCACACGGGCTTTCTATGAGGCGCAGGGCTTTCGTCCGCTGGAGATTCTCCCAACGTTGTGGGATGCTGAAAATCCTTGTCTGGTGATGATCAAGTCCTTAGGCGCAGCGCCTGAGTCCTGATTGTGGTCATCCTGAACGACACTTTGAGAATCACGCCCTATCCTGGTGCCAGGATAGGGCGTGATTCCATTTTGTCTATGAACCTGTTTTCCTTAACCTATCAGCCTTGGTCATCAGGCATAGGCCAGAACTCGAAGAGCGCACCTACCGATTGCCCCATCACATTGCGACGGATAACCTCGCCGAAAATATGCGCCACCGAAAGCACTTTCAGCTGTCGTGGGCGGCGTTCCGGTGGTATATCTACAGTGTTGGTCACCACGATTTCTTTAATCTCGGGGACACTGTTCAATCTCTCCACGGCATCGCCCGCGAAAATGCCGTGTGTTCCCAGCACTGAGACTTCTGTGACGCCCAGTCCTCGCAGGTACTCCACGACTTCCGTAATCGTGCCACCCGTCGCGATTTCGTCATCTACAAGCAAAACTCGCTTCCCGCGCACATCACCCATGATGCCATCAATAATCACGCGGTTATCACTTAGACGGCGCTTTTCTCCCGCCGCGGCGGGGACACCCAGCGCTTTTGCCAGTTTCAATGCGCGTTTTGCGTGACCGATATCGGGGGAGACCACCACGACATTGCTCATGTCCGGCATTTTTTCCTTGAAGTATCTGACAAAGACTGAGTGGGCTGTCAGGTGGTCTGTAGGCACACTGAAGAACCCATGGACCTGCGCTGAGTGCAATGTCATCGTGATGACATGTGTGGCGCCGGCCGCGACTACCAAATCGGCAATCAGTCGCGCTCCAATAGAAATGCGTGGAGCATCTTTCTTATCCGAGCGCGCATAGGAATAATACGGAATTACAGCGTGGATGCTGTTAGCTCCGGCACCACGCGCAATGTCGAGCATGAAGAACAACTGCATCAGGTTATCGCTGCAGGGTGGGGAAATTGGCTGCACGATGAAGACATCTTTGCCCCGGACACTGGTCCCCAACTGTACATAATAGTTATCATTGGTGAACTTGCGAATGAGCGTGGGACTGAGGGGGACACCCAGGGACTTGGCGATTTCCTCCGCTAAGACGGGATTCCCCAAACCGCTGAAGACCAGGATGCGGTTTTCCAGAGCCTTTCCTGATTCGTTTTCCATTTAAGTCTCCTCCTTCTGCTAAAAGAACCACGGAGCCAAGGTGACATGATTGGGGAGATCGGGACTGTGAATCTCCGTTGGTAATCTTACCATTGATTGCGGTGAACGCGTTCTGGCTTGTAGCGATTCGCGGGTCCTTTTTCCTCAGCCGGATAGCCGACGGCGATAAGCGCCAGGGGGATCACGGAATCAGGGAGTTCGAATAAGCGCTGCAAACCTCCGGCACGTTCTTCGTTGGGGTAGCAGCCCACCCACACTGAGCCAAGACCCAGGGCACGTGCTGCTACCAGTACATTCTGTGTTGCTGCAGAACAATCCTGCACCCAGTATTGGGAATGCCGGACCAACTGCGTGTCGCCGCAGATCATAATCGCCAAAGGCGCTTCTTTGAGCATTTGAGAATAGGGGTGTACCTCTGTGATGGCATCCAGCAGCGCACGATCATCAATCACGATGAAGTGCCATGGCTGCTGGTTGTTTGCAGAAGGCGCCGCCATTGCTGCTTCCAGTAGTTGCGTGATAAACGCTTCTGGAACTGGCGTCCCAACATAACGGCGAATGCTGCGCCGCGTCATAATGGCTTCAATTGCGTCCATAGTTCCACACCTCCTGATGTAGTTTTAGGGCGTAGTGGGAAGTCATGTCGCTTTCCCATCCCCTTTAGCTAAAGGTTCTTGTTGTCAAGCGCGCGTTGAGAGCCGTCTCCAGGGCGACAATTTCAGCCTCGATGCGGGCGATGATTTCTTCGAGCGGTACCAGCTCACGTTCTTGCCGATCGCGGTGTTTTAACTCCACCATACCATTCGCCAATCCGCGTGGCGCGACGGTCAATCGTAACGGCAATCCGATCAGATCTGCGTCGTTGAATTTCACGCCCGGTGTGGCCTCGCGATCATCGTAGAGCACCTCCACACCTGCCGCGCATAACTCCTCGTATAGCCGGTCGGCGACAGGTAATGCATCAATGCCTTTGCCACCTAGCACCACGAGCTGCACTTGATAGGGTGCTACAGAAATGGGCCAGCGTAGTCCTTGGTCATCGTGATGGACTTCAGCGATGCAAGCCAGAGCTCTTCCAATGCCAATGCCGTAACTACCCATGATGACCGGCTTCATTTCTTTATTGCCGCTCTCGAAAAGACAGCCCAGCGCCTCGCTGTAACGTGTCCCCAATTTGAAGATATTGCCCACTTCCACACCACGTTCCGCGCGCAGTGGTGCGCCGCATTGCGGGCATCCATCTCCCGCTTCCGCTGCAGCGATGTCGGCGATGATATCTGGTTTGAAGTCGCGCCCCACATTGACGTTGCGCAGGTGAAAGCCGATACGGTTTGCCCCTGCGACCAGGTTGGGCGAGCTGGCTATCGCATCATCCACAATGACCACTGCATCATGCACGCTCAATGGTGAGCCGTAGCCAGGCTCTGCGCCGATTGCGCGAATCTCCTCTTCTAGAGCGGGACGCAGCGCCTTGGCATGGACCGCATTCGCCAGTTTGGTCTCGTTGACATCCATATCACCGCGCGCAACAGCAAAGATAAAGCGTGTGGTCTCCCTTTCCTCTTCTGCAACTGTCGCCACCAAAAAGACAGCTTTGGCGGTTCGGGCGGCAGGGATATCCAAGAAAGCTGCCAGATCCGCGATGGTGCTCACATTGGGGGTAGCGATTTCTTCTAGTGGCAGTGGGTCCTCTGGTGCGGAGTGCGGTTTGTGGAACGTTGCTACCTGGCGATTTGCCGCATAGCCACAAGCATCGCAGAGCATGAGCGTGTCCTCGCCAATGGGCAGTAATGTCATGAACTCATGCGCCATTGCTCCGCCCATCATGCCTGTATCCGAAGCTACGGCGATGACATCCAGCCCACAGCGGTTGAAGATATTGAAATAGGCTTGATAGTGGGCGCGATATTGCCGGTCGAGGCCCTCCCAATCGGCATCCAGGCTATAGCTGTCTTTCATGGTGAATTCGCGCACGCGGATTAGCCCGGCGCGTGGACGGGGATCATCGCGCCATTTCGTTTGAAAGTGGAATAGTAACTGTGGCAGCTGCCGGTACGAGCGAATTTCCTTGCGCACTAGATCGGCGATGACTTCCTCATGTGTCATAGCCAAAACCAAATCACGGTCTGCGCGGTCCCGAAAGCGTCCCATTTCTGCCCCGATTTGGAACCAGCGCCCTGTCTCTTTCCAAAGGCTGGCAGGATGCACCACGGGCATGGTGATCTCTTGTCCTCCGATTGCTTCTATCTCTTCGCGAATGATGCGCTCGATTTTGGTCAACGCGCGTTGTGCCAGGGGCAGGTAGCTAAAGATGCCGGTTGCCAGAGGACGGATGAATCCGGCGCGGAGCAGGAGCTGATGGCTCACGGCTTCGGATTCTGCCGGGGCTTCTCGGAGCGTCTGAGAGAACAAACGGGTCATGCGCATGGCTTATCTACCTCAAGTAGAAGGTCTTCAATTTATTCTACCACAAACCTTGTGATTCGAACCATGACTTGGGCACAAGACAGGTTGTTGGCTATTATCCACCCTGGCTGAAGTGGGGGCGTTCCCTTGATTCAGTTGGGTCAAAGAGCCATTTCGGGGCACACGACAATGACCGGCGCTACTGGAATCCTGTTCAGTCGGTGGTAAAGGGCCATCAGAGCTCGGGAGCGTTTTCCCACGGATAAATTTCTGTGCCACGTGCGGCTTCACGAATCGCAGGATCCGTTGAGTAGTAACCGTGGCGCTCCGGTGGAATAAGTTCGGCGATGGCGCGCATGATTCCATGTCCAATTTCATCGAGTTGAGTGCGGCGCTCACGTCCAGACCCTTCGATTGCAAAGGGTCCACAGGGCTTACCGATGCGCGCGGTCACTTTCGCCCGGCGCCCCTTGTGCAGCATGGGAAACAGATCAATCAGCCCATCGAAGCCCATTGGGATCACGGGCACACCGGTGCGTGCCGCTACAAAGGCTGCACCGGGGCGGGGTGGGCGCAACACTGTTGCCCAGCTGCCGCCTTCGGGTGCCAGCCCCAATAGCCCACCCTTTCCCAGGATGGCTTCTGCCGCCCGGAGCGCTACCCGCGATCCCGTGCCGCGAAACACGGGGTAAACGCCCCACAGGTGTGCGAGCCAACGGACATGAAAGGGGGCATTGGGCATGATGGGGCTGCCCATGAACTCCATGGGTCGCGAAACAACGCGAATCATCAATACTGGATCGAGATAGCTGAAATGGTTCATCACCAGCAGAGCAGGTCCCTGGGCTGGGATGTTTTCCAAACCTTCAATGTGTAAGTCTGATAGAACCGCGAACGCAGCGTGGATCAAAGCGCGCATGGTCCCACGCACGGCTTGTCGGCGGGGAAATGGGAATTCATCCTGCATCTCTTAACCTTCCGCTTGCAGTGCTGCCTGCGCTTTTTTCAGATTGACGGCGAGCAGGATGAGCAAACCCAATGCCAGGAAAACCCCGATGCTTACGATGGCTGCCCGTTGCCCGCTTTGCTCGGCCGCCAACGTTGCAAGTCCTTGGGCTTCGAACCACAATGCTGCGCGGTAGGCAATGATGCCATAGACGGTGGGACCAATGAAGGACGAGGTGCGTCCTGCTACCGCGAAGAAGCCGTAGAATTCCGCACTACGCCCTTCCGGACCTAGAACACCCACCATGGTGCGACTCAGAGACTGTATCCCCGCCATAGCAAAGCCTGCCAGTGCACCGACTGCAAAAAACATGGTGGGCGACTGCGCGAACAGCAACCAGACAATCGCGCCTACCATCATCGTAATGGAAAAGACGAGTGCGCGTTTGATATTGTAATGGTGCGCTAGCAAGCCGAAGAAGTATGCCCCCAGTACATTGGTTACCTGAACGATGATGACGAAGATGACCAGCTGTTGTTGGGCTAATCCAAACAGCACCGCGCCAATAATCGAGGCAAAGTTCATGACCATCATCACCCCGTCATGGTAGATGATGAAGGCAATCACAAAGCGGATAAAGGCTTTGTACTGCCGCGCCTCGCGCAATGTCTGGGCAATCTTGCGGAAACCTACCGTGAGGTAAGTCTCACCTGGTGGCAAGGGGAGGGCTTCGGCACGTTCCTTGAGATCACGAAAGATGGGTATTGAAAAGAGGGCGAAGAAAATCGCGGTGATGACCATCGCGAAGCGCGTCATGAAAAGTCCTTCGGTGAACATGATTAGCGGGAACACTATCAACAGGCATACGATGCCACCAATCGAGCCAATGGCCCAACCGATACCGGAGACGCGCGCAATCTCGTCGGGAGCTGCGATTTCGGTTAGCAGTGCATCATAGAAGACTTGCGCGCCACGATAACCGACTTCTGCCAGAATGAAGAAGAGCATACCCAAGATAATGTTCCCTGGCTGAACAAAGAATAGCAAAGCCGTGAAGATGACGGTGATTGCGGTGAACGCAAAAAGAAAACGCTTCTTGCTGGCAGAAAAATCGGCGATGGCGCCTAATACTGGGGAAATCACTGCGACAATGAGCATTGCAATACCGACTGCCCAACCCCAGAGTCGCGAGCCTTCTGCCCCACCAACGACTTGACCTTGGAAATAAGCGGCATACACAGCGAGTAGCACCACTGCTGCGTAGGCCGAGTTGCCAAAGTCGTACAGATACCACGCCCGACGTTCCCGCGAGGTGGCACGGGATTTCAACAGTCCTTTAGTTTGCATCGTTGTCGCTGCCACAGTATTGCCTCCCAAAATCAACATGGTGGGGAATGATTCTCCCCTGAAAAATCGAATCGCGCCACAGACTGTACTGTAGTGAATTTAGCGAAACTCATTGAGGTTGCGGATGAAACCTGATATCAACCGGGATACTCTACCCCCGTACATCAGTGTGCGCTCGTGTAGTGTATCACGGGATAAGCATAAAACAAATCAACAAACCGCATTCTTACGACGATGTTGGGGCATGGAAAAACATTCTCTGAAACCGCGGTTAATGACCTTTGAAAATCAACCAAATGTCTTTTCTTTGATTGATTTTTGGCGGCGGGGCTTTGCCCCGCCGCCAAAAATCAATTTTCTTCTGCGCCCTGTAGGGGCGTTTGAGATTTTCACCCCCGTTTTGAAACGCACCCGGGATTGTTGCTGATTGGGTTTTCGGTTGTATAGTACCTGAGGTCTTGATCTCAAAATGCGGGAGGTTATGATGTTCGACACAGATGCACTGCTTAAATACTTGCCGTTGCTGGTCCCGATTATGTTGATCGAGATGGGGCTGCTGATTTTTGCACTGCTGGATCTGCTCAAACGGCCCGAGGAGCAACTCAAAGGCTCTAAAACCATGTGGTTGTTGATTGTCGTCCTCGTCAATATCATCGGTCCGATTGTCTACTTTGCACTGGGACGAAAGGATGAGTGAGGCAATCCGCTGCGAGGGCCTGACCAAACGCTACGGTGAGATTCTGGCCCTCGATGCTCTTGATTTGGAGGTCCCGGCAGGTTCGATCTTTGGCTTTCTGGGGCGCAATGGCGCAGGGAAGACCACGACGATGCGCTTGCTCGCCGGTCTGGCGCAGCCCACTGAGGGCAAAGCCTGGATCGGGGGAGTGGAATCTACCAACGGCGATAACACTGTCCGCGGGAAATTCGGCTATCTCCCCCAGGACCCGGCTTTCTACACCTGGATGACGCCCCGCGAGTACCTGAATTACGTGGGACAGTTGTTTGCCATGCCTGATGCCGAGCGCCGTGAGCGCGTCGAAGAGGTCCTGTCGCGCGTCGGTCTCAAGGAAGCTGCGCGGCGGCGCATCGGCGGCTTTTCTGGCGGCATGCACCAACGGTTAGGCATCGCCCAAGCCCTCCTGCACCGCCCGCCCATACTCCTCTTGGACGAGCCTACCAGTGCGCTTGATCCGGCAGGGCGTCACGAAATTCTGGAATTGCTGGCAGCCTTGCGCGGCGAAGTAACGGTCTTCTTCTCCAGTCACATTCTGGCGGATGTGGAGCGCATCTGCGATACCATTGCGATCATTCACCAGGGGCGATTGGTGTTGGTAGAAGCACGCGAGACCCTGCTACAACGTTACGCAATCAATACGGCGTTGTTAGAAATTGATCCCGCCACTGGCCCAATTTCTCCGGACTTTCTGGAGGGGTTGCGCGCTTTCCCGTGGGTCGAACGGGTGATGCTAGAGGAGCATAGCGTGCGGGTGGTGTTGCGTGATGTTGACACGGGCAGACGCGCCCTGTTGCCCTATGTGGTCGGGCAAGGGCTGCTCCTCAACCGTTACGAATGGGTTCGTCCCACGCTCGAAGAAATCTTCCTCCAGGTGAGTGCGTGATGTCGAATCTCGCCATGACCTGCAGTTTCGCTCGCGTAACAGGAGCTGCGAGATGATTCTCACTTACACACTGGCTATTCTCTTGATGTTCAGTTTACCCGTTGTCGCAGCAGTGATGTTGAGACGCCGGGTAGCGGCGCCGTGGTTCCTTTTCCTTGCCGGCGTGGCAACCTTTGCGGTATCTCAAGCCGTACACTTGCCGCTGAACGCAGGTTTGACTCGCCTTGGATGGCTGCCGGAGCAAACGCGCGCTTCCTCAGCGCCTCTTTGGCGCACCGCACTATTGTTGGGGCTAACCTCGGGCTTGTGTGAGGAATCCGCCCGCGCATTAGGCTATGCGCTCTTGCCCCGTTGGCGGCGCTTCGAACACAGCCTCCTTCTCGGCTTAGGGCATGGGGGCTTTGAGGCGATGGTCGTGGGCGTGCTGGCTGCAGCCTCCCTGAGCTCACTGGCGGCGTTGCGAGGCGTGGACCTGCAAACGCTGGCGCTCTCACCAGAGCAACTTACCGCTCTGACGGCGCAGATGCAGGTCTTCGAGCAAGGTCCACTCTCTGCAGCGTTGCCGTTGTTGGAACGGGTGTTGGCGATGACGTTGCATGTGATACTCTCGGTGCTGGTTTGGCGCGCTTTTGTCAGCCGCAAAGCCATCTATTATCTGGCTGCGGTTGCCTATCATGCAGTTGCGAACGCGACGCTGGTCATGGTTTCTGAGTCTACGGATAGCGTGCTTCTGACGTATACGGTGCTGGCGTTGTTGCTCGCGCCAGGATTGTGGTGGTTGGTGCGGTTGTGGCGGCAAGCGCCACTTTCGCCATCCCCTGTGGCTCCCTGGAAGGTGGAAGCAGCGGCTTTTCTCGCTGCTGTTCGCAAAGAGTTGCTGCAGCAATGGCGCACCAAACGGGTGCTGGTGGTTGCGGCGGTGTTTATCTTGTTCGGACTGTTTTCGCCATTACTGGCGTATTTCACGCCACAAATAGTCAGCGGCGTTGAAGGTGCGGAAATGTTCGCCGACCTGATCCCGACGCCGACCGCGGTAGACGCCATCGGGCAATATCTCAAGAACCTCTCGCAATTCGGGTTCATCATTGCGGTGCTGTTGGGTATGGGCGCGGTGGCGGGGGAGCGCGAGCGCGGGACGGCAGCACTGGTGCTGAGCAAACCCTTGCCGCGGTGGGCCTTCATCCTGAGCAAGTTCACCGCGCAGACGGTGGTCTATGCGGGCGGTTTTCTGGTCGCTGGTCTGGGCGCCTATTTCTACACGGTTGTGCTTTTCGGCGCCCTGGATTTCGGGCTGTTCATGGCCATCAATGCGCTGCTATCTCTCTGGTTGATGGTTTTCGTCGCGGTAGCGCTTCTGGGAAGCGCCGTGGGCGGGAGCACCGGCGCCGCTGCGGGCATTGGTTTGGGCGGCGCTGTGGCGCTTCTGCTAGCAGGCAGCTTGCCCCGTGTAGGTCCGCTGATGCCGGGAGGATTACTTGCCTGGGCCGGGCAGCTCGGCGCGCTGAACGGAGCAGCTGCACCCTCGAATGGCGGCGCGATTGCAGCAGCTGGAGTGCTCATGCTGCTCTGCTTGCTGGGGGCGCTTGCCGCATTTGAGCGTCAGGAGCTATGAGCTGCAGCCGCTAGCCCGATAGACAGCCATGAAATCGAGGTCCACATAGGGCAGAGCCTGCTCAATACGCTCTCGCCGTCCGGGCATGAACTTGCTCACCCAACCATCGGCTGTCGCAGGATCGTAGTCACGGTAAAGCATCACGTAAACCCCAATTTCCAACAGTTTGAGGAAATCGGGCAGCTGGGTGATCCAGAAAGCGTCAAGCGGCATTTGGGTGCAGTAGCCACGCAGTAATTGCTCCAAGAAATGAGCGCCGAAGCTGAGTGTGTCATTGCCGTTGTAAACGACCAAGACGTCAAACAGCAACATGGTGATATCCATGAGATACCAGCCATAGGCGCAATCGTCAAAGTCGAACAGCACGATACGTTGCGCCCCGGCATCCACGAAGAAATTCCCAAAGTGCAGGTCTAAATGCGCCAGGCCATAATTTGCACGATCCTTGGGCAGCGCCATGATTCTCGCCAGCGTTTGTGCCCGTCTTTCGAGAAGGAGGGAATCCGCGTCTTCCAGTTCTTCGTATGGGTTGAAGCAGCTGCCCCCCGCGGACCATTCCGGGCGCCGGAATTCGGCTTTTGAGGGATTGTATCCCTGCGCAATACGATGACATGCTCCGATAGTACGCCCCAAAGCCTGAAACAGCGTATCGCTCCACGCTTCAAGCGCCATTCCCTCCGCCAGCACACCTGGAGCCTTCTCAAAAACCACTGCAATGTAGACTTGCTCCCCTTCCATCATCGTCTCAATCAGATTGCCTTGTTGGGAGCATACTGGGGGGACAACAGGGCCACCATTTTTAGCCAGGAATGCCAACCATTCCAGAATGGCACGCATGGCACGCAAATCCATGTCGGCGTCGGGAGGCATGATTTTCAGAATGCAGGCGCGTTGGTTGAGTCTGACTTCATACACATATGCGAAATGTCCTCCGGTGGCGGGCTGCAGTTGAGTCGCCGTAACACCGTAAAGACGGGCGATGGCTTCCAGGACATGCTGTGGTGCGCTCATCCGAAACTCCTGTGGGTGGGTCTGAGTCTGAGGAAATTGTACCTCGCTTCAAGCTTGATGGCAATCGAAGTCAAAACCGTGCATTTCATGCTGCCGCGCCAGGCGCGGCAGCATGAAACACTCTGGGATTTCAGGGCTACAAAAACGGCTGCAGCAATTGCTGCAGCCGTTTTGCTATCAAGATGAAACGCTTTTGAAGCGCCTATCCTTTCCGCAGAGTCTTAACGTACCAGGCTAAATGGAGCGATGGCAGAGCCACCAATCAAGACAGCCTTCCTTACCCCGGCGCGCCTCCGCGTCCTTCACGGTTCGAGCGGGAGGGACGATCACGTCGCTGCCGAACAGCGCATTGTTGGGCCAGTTAGCGGGGATGGCGACGCCTTCCTTGTCAGCCAGTTGGAAGCCCTTCATCATCCGCAGGATTTCCTCGAAGTTACGACCCAGCTCCGCCGGGTAGTAGAGGATAGCGCGGATGGTCCCTTCAGGATCCACAAAGAAAACCGCGCGCACGGTGCTGGAGCCAGCGCCAGGGTGAACCAGGCCCAATTGCTCTGCTACCTTTCCGTGATCGGCGATGAGCGGGAACTCGATCTTGGTATCGAGATTCTCATTAATCCACTCAATCCACTTAATGTGGCTGTAGATCTGATCAATGCTCATACCAATGAGCTCGGTGTTCAGCTCACGGAACTGCGGGTAGAGCTGCTGGAAAGCGTGGAACTCTGTGGTGCACACAGGCGTGAAATCTGCCGGGTGGCTGAAAAGAATGAACCACTTGCCCTTAAGATCCTGTGGCAGGTTCATCACTCCGTGTGTCGTAACAACGGTCATCTCCGGGAATTTATCTCCAATCAACGGCATACCCATAGCAAAACCTCCTTAGTGATATATTGTGAACAGTAAATGTGAGACCAAATCGAAATCGCTAGAAACCGCCCAAGGTGATCGAGACTATCGAACCCTGAGCAACAAACACTAATCTAGTTCCTCTGCCTGACACTTGGGGCAAATGCCGAAAAAGTCCAGGCGGTGGCTGATGATTTTGTACCCTGAATTTGCCACGATATTTTCTGCCAGGGCTTCAAATCCAGGCACTTCGGGATCAATGATGCTGTGACAGCGCACGCAGACAAGGTGCGGATGGGGAAATGGCTCGTTGCCATCGTAGCGGTGATCATCACCGCTAAAACTTAGTTCGATCACTTCGCCCATTTCCTTGAGCAAATTTATCGTCTTGTAAACAGTCGCCAGACTTGTGGTTGGATACTGTTCCCGCAAGCGCTCATAGAGTTCCATCGCGGTAGGATGTTCTTCGCTTGAGGTGATCATGCGCAGCAACGCCATACGCTGCGGAGTAATGCGGCATTGTCGTGCTCGCAGTTTCTCTAGCAATTCATTGAAGCGAAGTTCTGAGTCCACCATTTTAGTTATCTATCTCTATTAATAATCATTTTCCTTAAGTATTATACATCTATAACGAATATTTGTCAATAGCTGTTTTGTGAATTTGCGGATAGAGGTTTCTGCCGCAAATTGGCACGCCGTGGGTCTATGGCGCCATTACCGGCTTTGGTTTTGATGGTTCATGAAATCGCGGCTACGATGTGCAGGTAACGGGCTGCGCGGACGGGAGTGGAGAGACCCTTCGACTTCATTTCGCTGCGCTCCATTCCGCTCAGGGTGACGGATCGTGGGTTGGATGGGACTACGCCGCGCTCTCCTTCGGTTATCCTTCGACTTCACTCAGGGCAGGCTCCTTCGGCTGCGTTCAGGACAAGTTGCTCAGGGTGACGGGTTGGGTGGGAGAGCCGGAGCGCAAAGAATAGCCAAGAGCAACAAAAATCCCCGGTTGTGCGCGCAACCGGGGATCATGGATAAATTGGTGAGGTGGGTCGTACAGGATTCGAACCTGTGGCCCTGGGCTTAAAAGGCCCTTACTAATAGCGGCCGTGGGAGATATTCCCACGGCCGCTGTTGTCTGGAATTTGACCTACAGTTATTTCTCTTCCGGAAGCCAACTGAATTTCTCATGCCGCTCAGCAAGCTCTTTGCTGCTCCAGCGGGCGTAGAACTCGGCAGTGACAACCACGCTACTGTGTCCCAGGTCCTGGCTCACAGTCGCTAGGTCTGCGCCGCGCCGCAATGCTCCCATGGCCCAACCGTGCCGGAAACCATGTGGGTTGTGGCGCCCTTCGACACCAGCTTTCCTGGCGATTTTCTCGATGACAGTGTGAATCCCTGAAGGGCTTAGGTGCGGCGCACGATAACTGACAAAAACATAATCGCCTGCAGGGCGTTCTGCAAGCCACTGCTGGAGGGCTTGAGCGGTTCGCTGTTTGAAACTAACTCTGCGTGCACGAGCATTTCCGCCGTTCCCTTTCTCCCTGACCACTGCTGTGCGGTTTTCTAGATTCAGGTCGGCAACAGTTAAAGTGGCAACGCCTCCTGCACGCGCATTGGTGTCAGCGAGAAAGCACAACAGCGCATAGTCACGCTTGCTGGCATTTTGTGCGGCCCACTCAAGCATCTTGAGCAAGACATTTTCCTGGACTGCCTTGGGCGGATTTTGGGGTAATCGCGGCAGTCCGAGCCGCGCAGCTGGATTAACGTCAATCTTTTCCTCCTCTTTCAGCCATTTGAAGAAGGTGCGCACAGCCCGAATGTACTGATGCAGCGTATAAGGTGATAGTCCACCTGCTTCTGTGGGACGCGTGGGATGGGTTTCCCAACGTGTCTTTTTGTCCATCAAAGAAGCCCGATACTCTCTGAGATCATCGGTGGTGATCGCTTCGATCTCATAGTCCGCGTATCTCTGAAGCAAAGGACCCAAGCGACGTTGATACCACTTGATGGTCTCCTCGCTTACTTCGCCACGTCTGCCGTTGAGAAATAGTTGAAATGCCTGTTCGAGTTTCATGCTAAGACCTCCTGAGTTATGGTTTTGGCTTCAGGCCAGGAGTTCACTATAAACAAACACGCGCTCTAGCAAACAGCTAGAGCGCGCGACTGCTGATTATGGGAATATGGCCCGCCTTTCCGGTCGGGATGGTCAGAACACTGGGTTACGTCAGCTCCTTGGATTGGACTTTGCCGCGAGTGATGCTAAGATGGATGGGTTAAGAGGTCAG
>JAPKMR010000190.1 GCA_026645815.1 Anaerolineae bacterium
ATTTTTTGATGGCAATCCTGCGGGATCGCGTTCGAAAATGGAAGCACCGGCGCATGAAGCACATGCGCTCGTCAATCTAGTCCGTCAAAAACACGCGGCGCTCCGGATTTGGAACGCCGCGTGTTTTGTCGCAAAGACATTTGACTATAATGGTTTTCATGTTGTTGTCAGTATCAAATGCTTATTGATTCAAAGTAAATATTGTTTCAGAAATTGTCGGATTAATAAAGAGCCATTAACTATATTTCATAATGATTGAGAAAGTCCAGCAGCAGATTAAGACAAACCGCCTTACGATACTCTGAGGAAACACGTCCGCGCGTTGGGACGATCGCTTTGTCGTAGGCTGCTAGATAGTCAGATCGGATCGCCTTTACCTGCTCAACCGATTTACCGATGAGCATGGAATCGATCTCCGGGCGGCGGATGACCACGTCGCTGACCGCGCCAAAGGCGGTCGCGCAGTGTGCAATCACGCCGTTATCCAGCGTGAGCAATCCCACAAACGAGATACGGGAGATGGCGAGCGCTTTTCGCGCGGCAACTTTCTGATAGACATATCCATCGAGCCAGCGCAGCGGCAGTAGTACTTCCGTGATCAACTCATCAGGATGCAGCGCGAGCTGTTTACGGCCAATGTAAAAATCCCGAATCGGCAGAATCCGTGTGCCCGTGCTGCTCTCAAGCTTGAGCGAGGCATCTGCGACGAAGAAAATCAGTGCGCTGTCCGCCTTGGCGCTGCCGTTTCCGATGTTACCTCCGATTGTGCCCTCATTTCGAATCGCGGGGGCGGCAATTTGGGAGAGTGCCTCTTTGAGCAGAGCGGGGGTGAGCGGGTGCTCCAGAAGCTCGGTAAAGGTGCAGCCCGCGCCGAGATGCAGAATCTCATCCTCTAGATAGACCCGCTTGAGCTCCGGCACGGCGTGCAGAAACAGATAGCTTCCGGGATGGTGTTCGCCGATCATCAGATCGGTGCCGCCGGCGTATGGGATCACGTCGTTTGCCGCGCGGATTTCCAGTGCCTGCCGGAGCGAATTGGGGTTGAATCCGTTTACCATAGTCCGTTGCCCTCCTTTGCGGCAGATTGAATCGCGGTGACGATCGCGTTATAACCCGTGCAGCGGCAGAGATTGCCGGAGATTCCCGCGCGAATCTCTTCCTCGGTGGGATGCGGGTGTTTTGCGAGGATGGCTTCGCTTGCGAGGATCATGCCGGGAGTGCAAAAGCCACACTGTACAGCGGAGACGGCTGCATATGCAGCATTGAGCGCGGCAAAGCGTGTGGTCTTGCTGTAGCCTTCGATGGTGACGATGCTTGCCCCCGCGACACGTCCCATGGCGACCATACAGCTATTGACAAGCTTGCCGTCAAGTAACACGCTGCAAGCACCGCATTCGCCTTCCTTACAACCGCACTTAACGCCCGTTAAGGCGAAGTTGTCGCGCAGCACGTCGAGCAGCCGTGTAGTCGCGCTGCCGGTATACGAAACGCGCTCACCATTGAGTTGAAATTCAATTCCTTGATCCATATGCGTATTCCTCCTTATTCTTGAGTTGCGCCAAGCAGCGCGTCTTCCGCAGAGAACGGAATGTGCTGAATCTTGTGGTTCAGCGCCTGCTCCATGGCGGCCATATATGCGCCCGGCATTCCGACGAGCGGCAGCTCACCCGCGCCTTTTGCACCATACGGCCCAAGCGGATATTCCTCAACGTGCATCTTGACCTCTAGCACGGGAACATCCATTGAGGTCGGGATGAGATAATCCGAAAAGCTGTTATTACGGATACGTCCATTATTATCAGTAGCCATCTGCTCCATGCTTGCGTAGCCAAGCCCCTGCATCAGGCCGCCTTCCATCTGACCGACCACGATGTTGTAATCGATCGGGGTGCCGACATCGAAACTCGCCCAAGCGCCGAGGACCTTGTTCACACCCGTGAGGGTGTCGACCTCGACCTCGACAGCGCTTGCCGCCCAGGCGTAGGTCGGGTAGGCATCGCCTTGGAATTTTTCGATGTCAAACGGAATGACAAAATCCGGCTCGACGAAGCGCTCCTCCACGGTCTGGTCCTCGCCTTCCTTCCATTCACTGCGCAGGTGAATCGCTGCGCGGCGCAATAACTCGCCAACCGTCATGAGACTGCGCGAGGCGACAGTGGGGCCGGAATCTGGCACGCGGTCGGTATCGGGATTGTTGTAGGTGACGCGCTCCAGCGGAAGGTTGAGCTCATTTGCGACGATCTTGCAGAGCGTCGTCTTAATACCCTGACCTATATCGGACTGGCTTGCAAGAATTTCGACGTACCCACTCGTTGTTTTATGCAGACGGGTGACGGCCTTGATGTGATCCCGTTCGCCGCTGCCGGTAAAGCCTGCGCCGTGGAACCAGATACTGATCCCGATGCCTCGCTGAAACCGCTCCGGTTTTGCGGTGTTATAAGTTGCGCGTTTCTGGCTATATCCGCTCATCTGCTCGACTTCGGCAATCATGTCCGGAAGTGGAACGGGAAAATGGTAAATGCCTCCAGTGGAGGTTGCGTCGCCCTGCTTCACGAGATGTCGCTGTTTAAAGGGGAGCGGTTCCTCGCCAAGGTCGCGTGCGATATGGTTCATCATCATTTCAACGGCAAAGAATGTTTGCGGTCCGCCAAATCCGCGATAAGCGCCGTTTGGGACGGTATTGGTCTTCATCGCTCTACCGCGCACGCGCAGGTTTTCCACGTTGTAGACGCCTGGCGCGGCGATGAGACCGCGTTGGAGCACAACGGCGGAGAGCGTGGTGTATCCGCCCGCGTTAAAGATTACGTCAATGTCCATCGCGGTGACACGCCCGTCTTTCACGGCGACACGATAGGTGGAAAGTGATGGGTGCCGTTTGGAGGTAAACTCCATGTCCTCTCTGCGGTCAAAGATCACACGCACGGGTTTGCCGCCCGCGTGATAAGCCGCAACTGCAACTTCGCACGCAAGGATGGAGGGATACGCCTCTTTTCCCCCAAAGCCGCCCCCCGTTATATCCTGCACTACGCGGACGCGATCGGGTGTGAGACCGAGTGCCTTTGCAATTGCACCGTGCACATAATAGGGACACTGCATGCTGCCGTGAATGCTGAGTTTTCCATCGGCAAACGTGGCGATCATGCCCTGTGTTTCTAGATACGCCTGCTCCTGATAGCCGGTTTCAAACTCTTCTTGATAGACTTTGTCCGCGTTAGCAAACGCACTATCAGGATCGCCTTTTCCGAAGTTATAGTCAAAAAAGGTGGTTATGGAATCCCGGACGTCCAGCGTGGCGGGCAATGGCTCATAGACCACTTCGATTTCGCCCGCAATGCGCAGTACGGTGTTTTCGTCGGGACCTACGACCATCAGCACCGGATCACCGATGTATTCCACGGTTTCGACGGCGAACACTGGCGTATCGTCCTTGACAATATGCACCTCATTGATGCCCGGCACGTCGC
>JAPKMR010000191.1 GCA_026645815.1 Anaerolineae bacterium
TCCGCGAGCGTGATTTTTGCGGGCGCAGCCCGCAAAAATCACAAAAAAGATACCTCTTTGTGTTCTTGCATCGCCCACATGCTCGTTAGTCTAGTCACTATTGCCGCTCTAGAAAAAATCAGCTTTCTAGCACGCCCCTTCGGGGCGCGCTCTGTCGGGGCGTTTGAGATTATCGCTCCCGGCATGAAATGCGCCCACCTTGGGTTTAGTATTTGAAAATGTGGAAAATCAGTTATAATAGCTAACTAATCGCCTTAAGTGCGATGGGACATGAGGCGCATCATTTGCGGCAGGGATATTTAAACCAAAGATGGTCAAACCTCTTTATCCTGTCGCGAGAGCGAATTTGTAAAGGAGTTCAAGGATAGAGCATGAAGACATTGGGGTTTCTCAAGCACTATGCGCGCAAGTATTTGCGCGCGCTCATTCTTACAGTTGTCAGCATGGTATTGTTGGTGGGTGCGCAGCTGATCACCCCCTGGTTGATCCGCAATCTGGTTGCCACCATCACTGACCCGGGAGCGACCCTTGAAGCTATGACCACGGTTACGCGCCTGGCATTGATTGCACTGTTAGTGCATTTGATACGTGGCTTCTTGCAGTTTGTGCGGAGCTACATGGGGCATGTTGCCGGGTGGGGCGTCGTCGCTGATGTGCGCCGAGAAATCTACAGGCACCTGCAACGACTCTCGTTGCGCTTCTACGAGGATAAGCAGACGGGACAGCTGATGTCGCGCGTCGTCAACGATTCGGATATGTTCGAGCGTCTCATCGCGCACGCCATTCCGGATGTGGCGGTCAATGTGTTGACGCTTATCGGGGTAACAGCGGTGTTGGTGACCATCAACTGGCAACTGATGTTGCTCAGCCTGATTCCCATTCCCTTCATTATTCTCTCGATGCGCGCTTTTGCGAAGTATGTCCGTCCGGCTTTTGTGGTGCGGCAGAAGGAACTCGGCGAACTCAATGCCACGCTCAATGACAATCTTGCCGGAATACGCGAGATCAAAGCCTTCACTCGCGAGGAATTGGAGGCGGGACGGGTTGGCGAGCGGATTGCGCGCTATCGTGATTCGCTGCTTCGCGCGTTGCGGTTGATGGCGACCTTCCATCCTTTTGTACAATTCACCTCTTCGTTGGGGGTGATTCTGATGATCTACTTCGGTGGAAAATTGGTGTTGCAACAGGTCCTGCCCCTGGAGGATTGGGTGGCCTTTTACCTGTATCTGGATCTATTCTACCAACCCATCCGGATATTGGGGGATGCCTGGGAGGGCATCCAGGAAGCGCAGGCGGGCGCCGAGCGCGTTTCTGAATTGCTTCAGGAGGAACCGACGGTCGTTGAGGCGGCAGACGCTATCACGCTGCCAGAACCGGTTCAGGGCGCTGTTGCTTTCAATGACGTCAGCTTTGCGTATAGCGCTGGCGAACCGGTGTTGGAACATATCACCCTGGATATCCCGGCGCGCAGTGTGGTGGCGCTGGTGGGACCTACAGGCGTGGGTAAGACCACCCTGGCAAGCCTGATTCCGCGTTTCTACGATGTGTGTGAGGGCAGCATCACGCTCGATGGGCATGATTTGCGCACGCTAAAGGCAGAGAATCTGCGGCGCCAGATCAGCATCGTGTTGCAGGACGTTTTCCTCTTTCACGGAACGGCGCGGGAGAATATTCTCTTTGGCAAGCCCGATGCAACGGAAGAAGAGGTGATTTCTGCGGCACGCATTGCCAACGCGCATGATTTCATCATGCGCCTGCCGAATGGCTATGATACGATGATCGGCGAGCGCGGCGTGAAACTTTCTGGGGGACAGAAGCAACGCCTGGCTATCGCGCGGGCGGTGCTCAAGGATGCCCCTATCCTCATTCTCGATGAGGCAACGTCATCGGTAGATACCGAGACGGAGCTGTTGATTCAACAGGCGCTGGAACGCTTGATGGTGGGGCGTACCACCCTGATTATCGCACACCGTCTTTCTACGGTGCGCAACGCCGATAAGATTGTGGTCCTGGAAGGCAATACTATCGTGCAGATGGGAACGCACCAGCAGTTGCTTGCACAGGAAGGGCTGTACCGCCATCTCAATATGGTACAGATGCAGATAGAGCCACTGGTAATCCCAGGGAATGGCGCAGCAGTAATGGTTGCTCAGCCTGCGTAGAGCTGCTTCTTACGGATAAGGACGGCAACGGCTAAGGGGACTAAATAGCGTACGGGCAATCCTTCTCGAACACGGCGTCGCAATTCGGTGGCGCTGATGTGGAGCGGCGGCATATCTAACCAGATAAGCCGCCGCTCTAGTGTTGGCAGATGTTTCTGCAAAATCTCAACTGGCGCCGGGCGGTCGGGACGGTGCATGACAGCAAGCTCCGCGAGTTCAAGGATTTCTTCCGGTGCCCGCCAGCTGAGGAAATCTCGCAGCGAGTCCTCCCCGAGCAACAGGTGCCACGAGGTCACCTGCGGGTATTCTTGCCGTAGCAACCGCAGCATATCCACTGTGTAGTGGGGACCCGGACGGTTTGCATCCACGCGCGAGAGCGCAAAAGCGCCGTTATCCGCGATGGCTGCCTGGACAAGTGCGATGCGATCGCCAATCGGGCTTAAATCCACGTGCCTTTTGTGCGGTGGTTCTCCGGCAGGGACAAAGACCACGCGTGCCAGATTTAACTGCACCCGCGCCGTCTCTGCCAGCGCCAGGTGTCCGTAGTGTGGAGGATCGAAACTCCCACCCAAAACCCCAAAGCGTAGTTCATCGCGCACCGGTTGTGACTCCACTCTTGTTTTCCCTACCCCACTTGTGCTTACTTGCCACGCAGTCCACGCAGAATGCGCTCGGCGTTGAAGGGGAAGCTGTTGAACCAGATGCCGGTAGCCTGGTGAACTGCATGGTGCATCGCCGCAGCGACGGCGATAAAGGGCATTTCTGCCATGCCTCGCGCACCCCAAGGGCCATTAGGCTCGGGGTTCTCGATGATGATGGTCTCGACTTTGTCCGGAATATCCGCAATGGTGGGAATCAGATACGTGCTGAGGGAGTCGGTGAGCGGGTATCCGTTGCGCTCGATGAAGTGTTCCATGGTGGACCAACCGAGCGCTTGAATGACCCCACCCTCGATTTGGCCCTCCACCAACCGGGGGTTGATGGCCTGTCCCACATCGTTGGCGCAGGTGATTTTGTGGACATGCAGCAGACCCATCTCTGTATCTAGGCTGAGATCCAAACCGACAGCCACGTAGCCATAGGAGAAATTCGGGTGCCCATAACCGGTTTCACGATCAATAGGTGTGGTCTTGGGCGCCAGGTAGGTGTATTCAGCCTTGGCAGGTCGCTCTTCTGCGAGCCATTTTTCCAGCGCAGCCTCTGCC
>JAPKMR010000192.1 GCA_026645815.1 Anaerolineae bacterium
GGCGCAGCAAGACGCGCCAGCGATAGCTTCGCGCAGTGAGTTCGTATTCTGGCAAGACGCCCGGGCCACAAGCCGCCGACCCTAAACCAGCTTGCGCCACATCCAGATTGAGGGTGATAGCCTGACGCCGCTGCAATTCAAAGGTGTGGGCTGCGGTTGCCAAATCATGAGCGGTCAGATGTTGGGCGCTCACATTGAGCAGCGGTGCGGGAGCGCCATCACTAAAGGGATGGGACGCTGCCAGCAAACCGGCGCCTTGAGCATCGGTGAGCGCGACCCAATGCACATCGGTCTTGTTGCCATGCTCCTGAGGGTGAATGTAGGGCACATATTCCGCATCCACAGTGCTGTGATAGAGGCCCAGCCGCGCGCCAGACTTACGGTCAGGATAGCTTTCATGGGGTCCGCGGCCCAACCAGCTGAAGTGCTCATAGCCACCGGGCACATCCAAGCGCACACCCACGCGGGGCAAAGGCGGTAGGTCTTGCGCCAGGGTCAGTTGCTGGTCCAACAGCATGTCACCATTGCCCAATAAGAGCAGGTCCGCAAGGCCCCAAGCCACAGGCACCCCTTCGGGGGGCGCCAGATCCGTCTCAATGGTCAGGCGCACAACCTGGGGAGCTAGCCTTGCCACACGCAGGTCGCGAACACGCTGCTCCAGGCGATCCAAGCCCGCAGCATGCCAGAGACCCGCCATCTGCTTAAGGTCGTTATCCGTAGGCGCGCGCCAAAGATTGAGCCACAACCCGCTCGCCACGGAACGGTCGCGAACCGTCCAACTGCGCAGCTCGCCGGTTTCCCGATCAAAAATCCACATAACTGTGGGGTTGAAGACCGTGACCGAGCTTGTCGTATCCTCAAGGGCCAGTTGAGGCAAGTCACTAATCGGGTGCGATACGAGAGGCACACCGTGTGGCAGCGGAAACTGCTCCCATGCAATTTCGTGACCGGCTTGTGCCCAAGCCGTGTTCTTCGCCAGAATGGCGCGCACAGTCAGCCAGATTTCTGCTCCAGGAGCGGGAGCAAAGGGCTTGTAAGGCACCGTGATGTGCGCCTCACCATTGGGGGGAATTTCCAAACGGGGCAGCGTGCCGGATTGCAGCATCTCCCCATCAGCTTCTACCGTCCAAATGAAGGTAAGGTCGCCAGTGGAAACAAAGGCAAAGTGATTCCGAACGCGCAACGCTCCCGCTGCGAGCTCCACCGCCTCAAAAGTAACCGGCGCATAGACGCGCTGCAGCTCCAACAATGCAGGATGCGGCTCGCGGTCAGGGTCCACCACACCGTTGATACAGAACGTGCCATCGTTGGGCACATCACCGAAATCGCCACCGTAAGCAAACCAGGGTTCACCCCTATCCGTGACCTGCCGAATACCCTGATCCACCCAGTCCCAGACGAAGCCCCCCTGAAGGCGGGGGTAACGGCCAATCGTATCCCAATATTCGCGAAGAGCGCCGGGGCTGTTTCCCATCGCATGAGCATATTCGCACATCACAATAGGACGGGTCTCGGATTCGTCTTCAGCCAGGGCGACGAGCTCGGCGACAGAGGGATACATTGGCGATAGCAGGTCCACCTCAGGGGCATCGGCGGCGGGATGATAGTGCACCGGACGAGAAGGATCATGTTCGTGAATCCAATTAGCAGCGGCGGCAAGATTGGGACCATAGCCCGACTCATTTCCCAAGGACCAGATGAGAACGCTGGGATGATTCTTATCACGCGCGACCATGCGTGTGACCCGTTCCATAAACGCCGTCTCCCAAGCAGGATCCCGCGCCAGGCGATCCCAGACGCCATGGGATTCGATGTTGGCTTCATCAATCAAAACCATGCCCAATTCATCACAGAGCTCATACCAACGGGGATGATTGGGGTAGTGCGACGTACGCACAGCGTTGATATTGTGCTGTTTCATCAGATAGAGGTCTTGCAGCATAGAGTCTTCCGTGATGACATGCCCGGTATCGGGGTCATGTTCATGCCGGTTGACGCCACGGAAGGTCAGGGGGCGACCATTGAGGCAAATTTGCCCCGCGATGATTTCGACCTTGCGGAAACCGATGCGACTGCGCTCTACGTGGGTGATTTTCCCGGCAGCATCTCGGAGAGTGAGCAACAAGGTATAGAGCGCGGGCGTTTCCGCCGACCATTTGGCGGGATTGACCACCGGCGCCTCAAGGGTGACGGAAACTGCCGCATCTTCCGCAGCGGTAAAAGCCTGATTAGCGCCGGCGATGACCTGCTCTGCAGCATCAACCAAAGTGAAGCTTACATTTCCCTCCGCCGTTCCCATTCCATGGTTGCGGATAAGGATCTCAACACGCAACACAGCATCGCGGAAGTCGGCGTCAAGGAGCGTCTGCACGGCATAATCCCACAGATGGACGCGAGGAGCAGCCCAGAGAGTCACGTCGCGGAAGATGCCACTCAGGCGCCAGAAATCCTGGTCCTCCAGGTAGCTACCATCCGACCAGCGATAAACAGCCACCACAAGGGTGTTTTCGCCTGGACGCAACAGAGGCTTGAGGTCGAATTCGGCGGGCAGGCGACTATCCTGGCTGTAGCCCAGCAGTTCGCCATTGAGCCAGACGTGGAAGGCCGAATCCACGCCCTCGAAACGCAAGAAGATGCACTGCCCCACCCACTCTGCCGGCACGCTGAAACGCATACGATAGCAACCGGTAGGATTATCCTCCTGCGGAACGGTGAGGGGACGCGCATAGGCTTCTGGCGGCGCCTGGAGTTCCAGTATGGAGCGGCGCCCATCAAAGCTCGCATACGTTCGCACCATAGCAGCCATAAGTTCGGGATCAACAGGGAAGGGATATTGCACGTTGGTATAGATCGGGTGATCGTAACCCTGAAGCTGCCAGTTACCGGGTACGGCGATGTCGTCCCAGGAGGCGTCGTTGAAATCGGGAGCGGTGAAGTCCTCAGGGAGCGCCAGCGGATTGGGGAAGAGACGGAAACGCCAGCGTCCATTGAGGGAGAGTGTCACCGGTTGGCAACCATCAAGCGCAGCACGCTCAGCAGCGAAAGGGGTTAGTGGAACGTGAGCTGTCTCTTTGTGGCGACCTACAATCTGGGGATCTTCCCAATCGTGCAATGCCATACTCATGTTCATACCTCTCGAATCAGGGTGGATAGGTGTGAATGGATTCCCAAAACAGAATGCGCAGCAGATTCAAGCATTTACTATGCCCGCGATTTTTGAAAAGTCAACACAGCATGTGGGTGTGTTTCAAAACGGGGGTGAAAATCTCAGGCGCCCCTACAGGGCGTAGAAAGAAAATTGATTTTTGGCGGTGGGGCTTCGCCCCACCGCCAAAAATCAATCAAAGGAAAGGCATT
>JAPKMR010000193.1 GCA_026645815.1 Anaerolineae bacterium
CTGGATTGTGAAAAGGAGTACGTCATGTGCCTGGCAGAGAGCGAGGGCTTCCACCACATCCACGTACACGTGATCCCCAAACCGCGCGACCTGCCGCCCGAGTTCAAAGCCACGCGCATCTTCGGCTTGCTGGGCAGCGCCGAACGCACCATCGAAGCCGTGCCGCCGGATGAGGTCGCCGGCTTCTGCAACCGCCTGCGCGAAGCCTGGTAAGGCTCGGCCTGGTAAGGCCCAGCCTGGTGAAGCGAGGCCTGACCGCCATCCTGCAAATCACTATCACAAGCGCCGAGCCCTCTGCGTCTCCCTCCCTAAACGTGATATTTTGCCGACGCCAGTCGGCAAAATATCACAAAAGAGACCAACCCTCTGCGCCTTTCCCAAGAAAGACGTGGGGTTTATGCGGCGAGACACTCGCCGCATAAACCCCACAGTAAAAAATCACAAAAGCGTCTTAGGGCTCCACAGCCCCAGCAACTTCCCCCGCACCCCTTCGTGGAGCTCCTTCCACGAAGCCACCGGCAGCTGGATTGCCGCCAGCGCACCGGTAGGGAGCGCTTCCGGGATGCCCGTCAGCAGCTCCAGCAACATCTCCAGCCCCGGATTGTGCGCCACCAACATCACCCGCGCGCAGCTATCGGGCACAGCGTGCAGCACCTCCAGAAAATCCTCCGGCTCAGCCTCATACAGCTCCCGCGTGCTGCGCACCTCCCCCTCATAGCCGCTCGCCTCCACCACACGCGTGGTCGTATCGCGCGCGCGCCGCGCCGCCGAAGTGAAAATCAGCTCCGGGAGCAGCTCGCGCCGCCGCAGGAACTCGCCCATCCGCGGCGCATCGCGCTTCCCGCGCCCATTCAGCGGGCGCTCGAAATCCGCCAGAGCGCCATCCTCCCAGCTCGACTTCGCATGCCGCATCAGCAACAACACCTTCCCACCACGACCTGATTCACCCATCATTCACCTGCTGGTTCATGCTTTGAAAGTTTCTCCAGCTCTTCCGGCGTTCAACCCTCATCGAGCGGGCTACGTACCGCTAGAGGTCCCCGGTTGAGCACATGCGTATAGATCATCGTCGTCTTTACATCCTTGTGCCCCAGCAGCTCCTGCACCGTGCGAATATCATAGTGTGCCTCCAGCAGGTGCGTGGCGAAGGAATGGCGGAAGGTGTGGGGGCCGACGTGTTTGACGATGCCAGCCGCTTGAGCCGCGGCGCGGACGGCTTTTTGAACGCCGCTCTCGTGTAGGTGGTGGCGGCGGAGTGCCTCGCTGCGCGGGTCTTGGGCGATGCGGTCGGAAGGGAAAACGTATTGCCAGCCCCATTCCCGGCAGGCGTGGGGGTATTTGCGTTCGAGCGCGTCGGGTAGAAACACACAGCCGTAGCCGCGTTCCAGGTCTTGCGTGTGGAGCTGCTGCACTTGCAGTAAGTGAATGCGCAATGGCTCCACCAGAGTCGCGGGCAGCATGGTGATGCGATCCTGCGCGCCTTTGCCATCGCGCACCTGAATTTCGAGCCGTTCGAATTCGAGATCATGCACCCGCAGCCGCAACCCCTCCATGAGCCGCAGGCCGCTACCGTAAAGCAGCTGCGCTACCAATTTTTGCACGCCAGACATCTGCGCCAACACTCGTTGGACTTCGGTTTTGGTCAACACGGTGGGAAGCCGCTTGGGTTTGCGCGCGCGGATGGCTTCCAGGTCGAGCGGATCCAGTTCTTGCTGAAGCACCTCGCGGTAGAGAAAGAGTAGCGCGCTGAAGGCTTGGGTTTGGGTGGAGGCGGCGACGTGTTCTTCCACCGCAAGATGGGTGAGGAAGGCGCGGATTTCTGGCGTCCCCATCTCGCGGGGGTGGCGTTTATTATGGAAGAGGATGAAGCGTTTGATCCAATGCAGATAGGCTTCTTCCGTGCGCAAGGCATAGTGTTTGAGCCGCAACGCATCGCTCACTTGATCGAGCAGTTTTCTCTCCGGCATGGCAGCCCTCGCAAAATTTGACTTGTGGAAAAAGGTGTTTTATACTATTGTCTAGAATGTAAAACTTAATGCGTAATGCGTAAAAATATGAAAGCCTTGTGCATAACCCCTAGTGAAGCGTGAAACGTGATGCGTGAGGAGAGTTCCACACTTGATACACGCTACAGCCTGGGAGCTTTCATGGGAGGTATTGTACCGGAAAATTCCAGATTAGACAACCCCAGGGAGTAAAAAAACGGAAAAGTTCCGTGTAAGGGCGCTAACCAGGGGCTTACACGGAAAGCGGCGGGATTTCCCGCTGTGGAAGGTGGTTAGACTGAAAGATTCGGTCTAATACATAGTTGGGCGGCTAAGTGTCCTACTAAATCATACAAGAGGTGAGCCATGCAACTTAATCCTTTTATGAACGCTATACCGTCGGCTTTTGCTGCTGGTGTTAGTCCATATTTCACTCTCCTTGTGCTAGCATTGGGAGTTCGTCTTAATTGGATACAATCACCACCGCCAACACTGGGGTTTATTGGATCTGGGTGGATGATTATATTAGTTGGCATTCTATATGTGCTTGAGATTGCTATGAGCATTATTCCCATTCCAGCGATTGGTAAAACAATTAGAATTCTTTGGAACATAGTTCATCAAGTTGTTACGCCATTGGCAGGGGCAATTGTTGGTGTAGCTACCGCCGGGGCCACATCCGAAGCGACTTTGTCTGTAGCAGCTATGTCATCAGTAGTTTCTGTTGTGCCGCAAACTATTAAATCTGCTGGACAGGAAATTGTAGATGTACTTCCCATTCCAGGTAGAATGTTAGCGTTTAACTTTGTCAAAGACCTTTTGCTTACTGTGTTTTTGGGACTCTACATTTTTGCTCTGAAACATCCCGCATTAATGATAGCAATGGTTGTTCTAAGTTTTGGGTTAATGACTGTGCTTACAATGCAAATGGGTTCCGCGATACGTTGGTTATGGTTTCATTTTGCAGCAATAGCAGCGCGTTTTACGTCCCTGGTGGTTAAACGGAAGATTTCTGACAATTTACCATCTAAGCATATGGCTTTGCTACAACATCAGTCACCGGAATTAGTATTGAAAGTCATGGCGCAAAAAGGCCTGCCCAATGGCAATTTGCGCGGGGGATATCTAAGTGTTTTTCCAGAGCGGCTAGTTTTCACTTATAAAACTCTTTTTAGGCATAGGTTATGGGATATAAAAACAGATGCCCTCGTAGTTTATTCTCATAGAGGTACGCTTTTAGATGTAATTGATTTGGGTGTGTTTCAAATGAGTTGAAAGTCAGGTAAACTCCGGTACAGTAAGGTCACCACACCGCTGAACCGGAGG
>JAPKMR010000194.1 GCA_026645815.1 Anaerolineae bacterium
CTCGATCCGTTCGGAGGATACTATGGAACACTTTACCGCGCATCGCCTGACCTTTACTCTGTACGTACAGACCTTGCTCGAACTCAACGAGCATCAAGGCTCCGCCCTGCGCGGCGCGCTCTTCCATGCCCTGCGTCGTCGCTTCTGCGCCTTTGCCCGCCAACCCGACCTGGAATGCTCGGGCTGCGCTCTCGCGCCGGCCTGCCCTGTCGCCACCCTCGTCAGCACCCTCAACCCCCAGCACGCCCGCGGGCAGGATCGCCCGCGGCCCTTCACTATCCAGCCCCCGCTCCCCGGCAGCGGGCATCCCTGGGAACTCCCCGATGACCGTTTCGCCTTCCGTTACGAACCCGGCGAAGCTCTCACCTTTGGTCTCACCCTCTACGCTGGCGCGATGACACTTTTCCCTTACGTGGTCCTGGCGCTCCAGGATTTTGAAGAGGGTGGACTGGGGCGCGCCTGCCAGCAATATGATGGTCGCTGGCGGCGCGGGCAGGTGACTGTGCGCGAAATCTGGGCCGCAAACCCACTCACCGGTGAGCAACAGCCCGTGTTGCGCGAGGGTAGCCGCCAGGTCTACGTGCCCGATATTCCGGTAACCCATGCGCAGGTCTTGGCTCGCGCCGGCGCCTGGCAACCACAGGCCGGCGGTGTGACCTTGAACTTTACCACCCCAACGCGTCTCGTTGAACGCGGGCATCTCCTAAAGCCCGAAACCTTCCGCTTCCGTCCTTTCTTCCAGCGCTTGTTGGAGCGTCTGGAGGCGCTCAGCGAGGCATTCTGTGACTCCCCCCTGGCGGTGGACTTCCCCGCCCTGCTCTCTGCAGCCGAAGCGGTGCGCACCGTCGAAAATCGTCTGCTGTGGGAGGACGTCGCCAGCTACTCCACGCGTCGCCACGCCGAATCACCCATCGGCGGGCTGGTGGGGCGGGTGACTTTAGCGGCAGAAGACTGGTCTCCGTTCTTCCCCTGGCTTTTGTGGGGACAATTCACGCATGTGGGGAAGGACGCTGTAAAGGGAAATGGCTTGATCCGAGTGGAATAGCGAACGGAGGATGGGGGATGGAAACAACTACGCTTCTGATAGATCAATTCGGTTCCTACCTGGGCAAACATAGTGAGCGTATCCAGGTGAAAGTGAAGGGCGAGCTGGTGGCTGAAGCGCCGCTTCTCACACTGGAAAACGTGCTTATTATGAGCGGCGGCGTCTCGCTTTCCTCCGATGCGTTGCGTCTGTGCGCGGAAAACGGCATTCCCATCTACTACCTCTCCTCGCGGGGCGAGCCGTATGCAGCGCTTTACGCCGCGGGCTTGGGAGGCACCGTAGCCACGCGCCGGGCGCAGTACGAGGCTTATAAGGATGCGCGCGGCATCGCTCTGGCGGCGGCGTTCGCCGCGGGCAAAATCCAGAATCAGGCGCGCCTGCTCAAGTATGTGGCGAAGAACCGCAAGGAAAAGGACCCTGATTGCTACGACGCGTTGCACGTTGCTGCAAAGAAGGTCGTTGCCCACCTGGGTGCGGTGACCCAATGGCAGGGTAGGGCGATTGATTTGAACGCCGAGATGACGCGCGCCACATTGCTCTCCATCGAAGGGCGGGCGGCGCAAGCCTACTGGGACGGTGTGGAGGTAGTGCTGCCGGCGGACCTGCCCTGGAGCGGACGCGTGGGGCGCGGCGCCCATGACCCGTTGAACGCCGCCCTCAACTATGGCTATGGGGTGTTGTACGGTCAGGTTGAACGCGCCATCCTGCTGGCCGGCCTGGACCCCTATGCCGGTTTCATCCACGTGGACCGGCCCGGCAAACCCAGTTTGGTGCTGGATCTCATCGAAGAATTCCGCGCCCCGGTTGTGGATCGCGCCGTGCTAGGCATTGTCGGGCAGAACATCGCGCTGGAGCTGGATGAGGAAGCGCGGCTGGGAATGGATATCCGCCGCACGCTGGCGCAACGGGTGCTCGAACGTCTGGAGGAAAGCAGCGAGCGCTATGAGGGGAAAAAGCAGCGGTTGCGCTGGATTCTGCAATCGCAAGCCCGGCATCTAGCAGCCTACCTTCGCGGCGAGCGGCAAGCCTATACTCCCTTTTTGACGGGTTGGTGAGTGGAGCTCTTTATGCAAATCGTGCTCATCTACGACATTTCGGATACTAAAGTGCGCACCAAAGTGGCTGATATCTGCCAGGATTACGGGTTAGAGCGGGTGCAATACAGCGCCTTCACGGGCAACCTGCGCCGCGTGCATCAGGAAGAAATGCTGGCAAAAATGCGCAAGCGCTTGGGCAAACGTCCTGGCAAAATCCTCCTGCTGCCCGCCTGCGAGAAAGACTGGCAAGCGCGGCTGGAAATCCACCAGGAGCCATCTGCCGCAGCCGGGAACGGGAGCGCGAATAACACGGCGCTGGCGAAGGCTAGTGGAACCGCAAAACAGGAGGGGGTGTGCTAACCTGCGGACTCTGTAGCGCTGCTGCGGTCTTGCACCTTTTTCGGAGGAGGTATCATGCCCACGGTCAGTGATTTACGCCAATATCTTTACTGCCCGCGCATCATCTACTACCGCTATTGCCTGCCGCAAATTCGCCCGGTTACCTACAAGATGACGGCGGGCAAGGAAGCACAAGATAGCGAAGAGCAGCGTGAGCAACGGCGCAGCCTGCGCGCCTACGGCCTGGTAGATGGCGAGCGCTATTTCAACTTGGATGTAGAATCAGAAGCGTGGGACCTGCGGGGGCGGTTGGATGTGGCGATTCGGCGCACTGCGGAAGCTATTCCGGTGGAATACAAAGACTCGCCTGGGCGCGCTGGGCCGCACGTCCTACTGCAGCTCGCCGCCTACGGCATGTTACTGGAAACAACCTGGCAGCTGCCAGCGCAACGCGGCTTCATCTATTTTATTCCGGCGCGGCGCGCGCGCGAAATTGCGCTCACGCCGGAGTTGCGGGCGCAGGTACATAGCGCGGTCAGCGCCATCAACGCCATCATCCAGACCGAATTCATGCCTTTGCCGCCTGCTCAGCGCTCCAAATGCGCCATCTGCGAATTCCGGCGGTTCTGTAACGACGTCCTGTAAGTGCTGCGTGCGACCCGCACGCGGCGCACTTTTGCGTCCAGAGCCCTTTCGCAAACCTGGGCCATTTTCGTGCAAAACCAGACTTGCGAAAGCCACTTTTCAAAAGTGGGACCAGAAGCGCGTGTAGAACCTTAAAAAGTACCCCACAGTGGGGCAAACTCGACTTGACAT
>JAPKMR010000195.1 GCA_026645815.1 Anaerolineae bacterium
CAGACGGTTGGGGCTCATACGTTGCTTGGCTCGCAGTTCACGCTGATAGAAGTGCTGGCAACGCGGGTATAAGTGACGTTGGAGAGCAATTCATCGTATGAAAACTTGTGGATTGAAGAAAAAAGGTATTGACACTTACTATAATTGAGATATAGTTAGTAGAGAACTATATGCACGTACTTTCACATAGTTTGAAAGTTGACGTGGAGGCCAGATAGCAAAAAGCCATCCCTTACACCCTTCGCCAGGTCGGGATGGCTCTCTCAAGTACCTTCCGCGTCAGTGGCTACGATACCCTCTGTTGCAGAAAATTACTTGGTGCGGGAGCGACGGGACACGCTCACCGTCAGACAATATTCTATCTATTGATGGTGTACTGTTGTTGCCACCTGACATAGCTGCATCAGGCAAGAGGACTTGATCCCAGGCGTTTCATAGCGGTGGAGAGTCAGCCCAGCCAGCTATTCCACCGTCGCTTGGGTAACATTCAAGTCTAGTCTACTACGTAACACGGAATTAGGCGGTTAGTAACTACCTTTGATCCTTTTGATCATTGGTATTGCTAACCGCCTTTTTTGTTGTCTCACCTGGCGGTTAGCTGCCCTGTGTATCTTTCACATGGGTAGTTAATCGCCAGTTGCGTTTGTGGTTATAGCTTGAAATTGGGAGGTTTATGATGACAGATTCAATGACCGCACCGGCATTTGATGGTCGGCGCATACGGGTACTGCGTCAGCAGCGCGGCTGGTCGGCGGAGAAACTTGCCCGTCGTGCGGATATCAGCCTGCGACACATGTTGCGACTAGAAGCGAACGAACGCCCCAACGTTAGTGCTGTGGTGGTTGCTCGACTGGCACAGGCTCTAAATGTTAGCACGGATGAACTCTTGGGCGTAACTGCCGGTTCAGAGGTCCGCGTTCAATCCGCATCAGATTCAGGGAGCCCAGAACCGCTGCAATAACCCTGGGTGTGGCTGCGGCCACATGCTATTGCGATCAGTTTAGGTGTCCGAGTCATTACACTAGCGGGGGGCACAACTACAGACTCATTGGCAATCACATTTCTGCGGTGAGCGCGTGCGTACCTTGCGCCAACTGTGTAGAGTTTCGATTGCGCGCATTGACCAGGCGTTGCCGCGAGTTGTTTTCGAGTTGCGCTTCCCTTATCAAGGAGCCATATCATGCAACCTTTCAGTAGAGCCATTCTGGCAGTGGTATTGGTCAGTCTGCTGCTGGCGAGCTGCGCCGGTCAGCCGGAGCAACCCTTCGACTACGACGCCTATTGCTGGTTGCTCACCACCGAAGCGCTCAAACAACCGCGAGAGCCGTGGGTGTACTACCTCAACACCACTTGCGGCACCTACGAGGTCCCGCGCTGGGTTTTTCGAAGTCTGGGACTGGGTGAGCCAGTTGGCATCATCGCGACCGAGTGGTTCACGGTAGTGGTTCCGGGCGTGTTGTGGAGGAAACCATGAAAACCTTCCTGGTGAGCCTGTTGGTCCTGGTAATCATCGCGCTATTTGCCTGGGCTTTGGGCGAGCAGGCCAGCGCCACGCGGCAGATCGCTGCGGCTGCCACGGTGAGCGCCGCCGGACAGACGGCCGGGAGCGTCACGGCTACGGTGCTCACCATCTTGCTCGTGCTGGTGTTACTTGCTGCAGGCGGTGCGGTCGGGTATCTGTGGTTGCGCATGAAGGCGCTGGAACGCCAGCTTTCCGGGCCAACGCCGCGCACGGGCCGGTGGGTTGCGGGGCCCAATGCGCGTTGGGAGCAGGCAGACCCTGAGAGCCATGCTGTAACCGCCGACCCGTTGGGGCAACTGGTGCAGCTGGAAGTCTTGCGTACCTTGCGCGAGTTGCGCGGCGCGCGGCAGGCGCAACCGGCGCTGACCGTTGAGGAGGACCCTGATGCGGGCAACGTCTGGCCGTGGTAAACGGGTAGGGGTGTGGATTGCCTGTAGCGCGCTGCTACTGCTGGCCGTCGCTTGCGAGGATAGCGCCTACGGCACCTATACCGCGCCGCCGGTGGTCACCTCGTCGGCCCTGCAGCCGACCATCGAGCAGGCGCAGGTAGACCGCTATCTGTCGGCCATCGAAGCTGAAGAAACCCTACGCCGCTACTACGCCGATCAGACCGCCACGGCGGAAGCGCGCAAAGCGGCGGAGTGGCAAGCCACCATGACGGCGGATGTGCAGGCCTGGAACATGACAGCGACGGCTCAGGTGCGGGAATGGGAGACCACCGCGACCGCCATCGCCTGGCAGACCACGGCGACCGCTGAGGCTCAGGCGCGGGCTATCGCCTGGGAGAACGCCACCGCCACAGCCCAGGCCATCCGCACAGAGAACGACTTGCGCATGACGGCAGTTGCCTGGCAGGTGACGCAGACCGCCGTGGCTGCGGAGCAAGCGGCTAACGATGCCCTGCGCGCCGAACAGCTAGAGCGCGAGCAGCTGGCGACCAAGCGCGAGCGCCTGGTCTATCCTGTCCGTGCCTATGGCCCGTGGGTAATCCTAATCGCCACCGTCGTCGTCATCATCTGGGGGGCATGGCGACTTATCCGCGCCAGCGAACACCGCGTGTCCGTCGTACACCGCGACGCGCGTGGTGATGCGCCCCTGATTCCGGTACGCACCCCGGGTGGCGGCATTGTATTGTTGGACCCGGATCGCAGCTTTGGTCCGGCAATGGTCGTGGATGGGAGCGGCAAAGTCTCGCAACCGGCGCTGGCCGCGCCCGAGGCGCAAGAGCGCACCACGGCGCGGGATCAGGCCATTGACCTGGCGCATCGGGGCTTGCCTGGTGGGACGGTAACACCCCGGCGCGTGACGCCGCAACAGGCCGCGGCGCTGGCGCAGAGCACCACCCCGGTAAGCCTGGGGCCGGTGCAGGTGGTGAATCCCGGTCAGGTGCGCGCCTGGCTGCGCGATGTCGAACCTCAAGCCTTACAACAGGCGCTCACACTTGATGCGGAGGTGCGTGATGTCGAATGAGGAACAGCAGTTGCAGATTTCCCGCAGTCGGCTGCGCGAGGCCGAAGCCATCGCCCGGCGCCTGCCCGACGTGCTACAACGTCGCGGGCTGCGCCCGGCCTTCTCCGACTGGTTGCTGACCGCGGAGCATGGCCTGACCTGGCTCTTTGGCGTGCTGGACCTGCGCCGCGTCGGGCGGCTGGAGCAGTACACGCAACCCGAGCTCTTGCACCATCTCTCGACTGCGATCGGCGGACGCC
>JAPKMR010000196.1 GCA_026645815.1 Anaerolineae bacterium
GTTCTTGCATCGCCCACATGCTCGTTAGTCTAGCCACTATTGCCGCTCTAGTTTTTTTGTATCAAACATCCAGGTTCTTGACTTCTTTGGCGTGGCTTTGAATGAAGCGCCGGCGCGGCGCGACCTCACTACCCATGAGCATGGTGAAGACGCGATCAGCCTCGGCGGCGTCTTCGATTTGTACTTGCAACAGCGTGCGTCCCGCGGGATCCATAGTCGTTTCCCAGAGCTGCTCCGGGTTCATCTCACCCAAACCCTTGTAACGTTGCAGGGTCACCTTGCGGTCTCCCATGGTTTCCAGCATCTTCTGTAGTTCGGTATCCGTATAAACGTATTGGGATTCTTTGCCCGATTTCACGAGATAAAGCGGGGGCTGTGCCAGGAAAAGATGTCCCTTTTCGATCAACGGTTGCATATAACGGAAGAAGAAGGTGAGCAGCAAGGTGGCAATGTGTGCTCCATCTACGTCAGCATCGCACATGATGATGAC
Source organism: Anaerolineae bacterium (assembly GCA_026645815.1). Taxonomy (GTDB): domain Bacteria; phylum Chloroflexota; class Anaerolineae; order B4-G1; family SLSP01; genus JAAZNO01. Next base: position 491 of record JAPKMR010000196.1, read on the forward strand.
ACGGTTGTAGCGGATGTTATCCAGGCTAAATTGATCGCCCACACCGCAGCCCAGCGCGGAAATGATCGCCTGTACTTCTCTGTTGCTCAGGATTTTGTCGAGCGCGGCGCGTTCGGTATTGAGAATCTTGCCGCGCAACGGCAGAATCGCCTGGAAGTGACGGTCACGCCCTTGTTTGGCTGAACCACCTGCGCTATCACCCTCGACGATGAAGAGCTCTGATTTTGAGGGATCGCGCGAAGAGCAATCCGCGAGCTTACCTGGCAGGGTGAGGCTCTCCAACGCACTCTTGCGAATGACCAGGTCGCGGGCTTTGCGTGCAGCGGCGCGGGCTTTGTAAGAGGTCAGACATTTGTCTCCGATGCGGCGGGTGGCGCGGGAATCTTGCTCCATGAACTCCCCCAACGCCTCTGCCACTGCTGCTTCCACCAGGTTTTTCACTTCCGGGTTCATCAACTTGACTTTGGTCTGGCTTTCGAACTGCGGGTCTGGAATTTTGACGCTGATAATTGCCGTCAGACCCTCGCGCACATCATCGCCGGTGAGGTTCGGATCGCTATCTTTAAGCAGCCCTGCTTTGCGCATGCCGTCGTTGATGGTGCGGGTGAGCGCCGAGCGAAAACCGGTGAGGTGTGAACCGCCGTCAATGGTGTTGATTGTGTTGGCGAAAGTCAACGCCGTCTCACGGTAGCTATCAGTGTATTGGAGCGCTACCTCGACATAGGTGCCGTCCATTTCCTTTTCGACATAGACCGGCGCGTGGAGCGGTTCCAGATTACGGTTGAGATAGTGGACGAACGACAGGATTCCGCCCTCAAAGTAGAAGGTCATACGGTGAGGAAAGGGAGTTTCGCGTTCATCTATAATCTCGATGGTCACGCCGCGGGTGACAAAAGCCATCTCGCGGAAGCGCTGCGCCAACGTGTCGAAGCTGTAATCCACATCTTTGAAAATCGTCGGGTCAAAGCGGAAGGTCACCGTGGTGCCCGTTTCTTTGCATTTGGTCTTACTCACCTGTTTGACAGGTTCTTGTGGGATACCACGGTGGTAGCGCTGGAGGTATAGCCCATCAGGCTGGCGCACTTCCACCTCCATCCATTCGGAGAGCGCGTTCACGGCAGATACGCCGACGCCGTGTAAGCCGCCGGAGACCTTGTAGCCCCCGCCGCCGAATTTACCGCCCGCATGCAGCGTGGTGAGCACGACTTGTAGAGCTGAAATGTGTTTTTCTGGATGTTCGCCCACCGGGATACCGCGGCCATTATCCCAAACCGAGACCGTGTTATCCTGATGAAGGATGATGCGGATATGGTCGCAGAAGCCGGCAAGCGCCTCGTCAATGGAGTTATCCACGACCTCATAGACCAGATGATGGAGCGCATGCACATCAGTGCCGCCGACATACATGCCGGGGCGACGACGTACGGCCTCAAGCCCTTCTAAGATTTGAATGCTGGATGCATCGTATTTCAAGTTGTTGTTCTGTTGCTTCTCTGCCATAATCATACTCTGTCTTCACAATTTAAGCCGGGTTGATTCTGGTTCCCGGTTTCTACACGCGTCTGATATCGGAACCTAGGTTGACCGGGTTACTTGAGCGGCATTGTGGGCGAAAGCGTTTTGCAGCAATCGCAGATAGGCCAACCGCTCCTGGTAAAAGACGAACAATGTAATGACCAACGCTGTGTTGATGATTGCGTGGCCTCCAATTCCTACGATTGCTGCCCATGTATCAGGCTCAGGCAGTGACCAGACGAAGTTCAAGCCCTGAGTAAGAATCAGTGCGAGTAACAGCAACTGCATTACCCCGGGAAAATCCACCCGTGCCAGAAGCAAGCTTTCCTGCAGCGCGCGCAGGGGGGTATGGCGCAATTGCACCATGCCCGGAATGGTATAGACGAAGTGTACTCCAACAAACAATCCCAATGATAGAAAGAACAGGCTGATAGCTGGCATCAGCGCCAGGCTGATCATGATGCCTACACTCATCACCAGGGAGGCCATTAGTGCGGCGCTTCCGATGAAGAAGAGCAAGGTCACTGTGAGCCTGACCAGTTGCCCCCAAAGACGGGGCGCTGCAGTAGGACCGGGTACTGGGGCCTCCGTATGGGCAATTACCTGCCTGCCCACCTGCGTGAGATAGAAGGCGCTGATACCCAGTCCCAAAACGGTAAGTAACGCGATCCAGCCCAGACTCGCGCCAAACGTGGGGACCGGAATTTCCGTGCGAGGTCCCAACGGGTTGCTGAGCACCTGGCGCATTCCCATGAGCACTGGCGTTCCCAGGATAGGCGCCGGGCTAAGCGTAGCAAACAGGTCGAAGCTGGTACTGATTTCTGTTAAGCTTGTATTGATGGCCTGGTATAGCGGCTGCATATCAGTGGTCGGCGCTGTTTTTGCCACCACAATCAGCGGCGCGACCAGCGATTTCGCCGAAAGGCGTGGTCCCAGCCACAAGAACAAGTCCAGCAGCACAGGTGGTAGGAGCAGCTGTGGAGCGTGCGCCAAAAGCTCAAAAGCGCTGGTCAGACATGCTACCACCCCAGCTGGTGGGCGCGGCTCTTCCTTGGTTTCTGGATGCTCGTTCACGTAGTTATTTTACCACGAACAGCCTGAAAGACGAATCTGAAGTAACTGTTCAGACTTCCATCACAAGGCACACACTGCGGACTAAAGTCCGTTAAAAAGGGTGATTTTCGATGCCGCGCGCCGCGCGGCATC
>JAPKMR010000197.1 GCA_026645815.1 Anaerolineae bacterium
CATTCGCGCGGCTCAGTTGGGGTTGAAGGCTGTGTTGGTAGAGCGCGAGCATCTGGGTGGCGTTTGCTTGAACTGGGGCTGTATTCCCACGAAGGCGCTGCTGCGCAATGCCGAAATCGCCCGGCTTGTGACCGGAAGCGGCAAGGAATTCGGTTTCGTGGCGGAAAACGTCACCCTAGATTATGCTGCTGCTGTCGAACGTAGCCGCAAAATCTCCGCGCGGTTGGTCAAGGGTGTCGAACTGTTGATGAAGGGCAACGCTATTGATGTAGTCTGGGGCGCCGGGCGGCTTACATCGCCTACCACTGTTGAGGTGGCGTTGAACGATGGCGGCACACAAACGTTGGAAGCGCCTCACATCATCCTGGCTACCGGCTCGCGCGCCCGGCTCATCCCTGGGGTCGAAGCCGACGGTGAAACTATCCTCACTGCCCGGCATGCATTAGCGCGCCGCGAATTGCCCGCTTCCGCCATCATTATTGGTGCGGGTCCGATTGGCCTGGAATTCGCCACCGTCTGGGCGTCTTATGGGGCGCAGGTCACCGTGGTGGAGATGCTGGACCACATTTTGCCCGCCGAGGATGAAGATGCGGCGAAGGAACTTGCCCGGTCGCTCAGGAAACAGAAGATCAAGACCCTCGAATCCACTCGCGTTGAGGGCATTGAGAAGACTGCGACAGGCGTCACTGTTCGGGTGACCGGACCGAAGGGCGAAGCTGTGTTGGAGGCCGAGATCGCCCTGGTGGCTATCGGCGTGCGGCCTAATAGCGAGGACCTGGGCCTGGAAGCAGCGGGCATCGCAACCGAGCGTGGTTGGGTCAAGGTGAACGGCTTTATGCAGACGAATGTTCCCTCGGTTTACGCCATCGGCGATTTGAACGGGCTGCTGCCCCTGGCGCATGTCGCCTCGGCGCAGGGCATTTTGGCGGTAGAGCATCTCTCAGGGCAGGAAACCAAGCCCTTTGATGTTAACGCCATGCCACGTGGAACCTATACCACGCCGCAGGTGGCTTCCTTTGGTTTGAGCGAAGCCAAGGCTCTGGAACAGGGTCTGGCAGTAAAGGTAGGGCAATTCCCCTTCTTACCCAATGGCAAGGCGCTGGGGTTGGGTGAGAATGCGGGCTTCGTCAAAGTGGTCGCTGAAGAAGAGAGCCACGCCGTTATTGGCGCTGTCATTGTGGGACCCGAGGCGACAGAGCTCTTGCCCGAGCTGGTTCTGGCGCACACTGCCGGGCTTTCGCCCCACGCTATCGCTGCAACCGTGCACGCGCATCCCACGCTCAACGAGGCGGTTATGGAAGCTGCGCACGGTGTATTTGGTAAGGCAATCCATATCGGATGAACTGAAATCGAGGGAGGCAGCGGGTGAGGGAGGATGATGCTTGTGGGCTTTCATTATCCCTGGTCCGCTGCCCGCAATATTGTTTCGATGAGCAAACACACTACAGCTACCTTTCGTGAGGCACATCCCGAACCGCCATTCTGGCGGGTGCGTTTTGAGATGCTCAATCCGCCCCGTCCCGGCTGTTTCTTGTTAGCGGATTTTGGCGCTCCATTGCGCGAGGTGCTCTTCCCGGCAGCGCTCCATGCGGAGGGTTTTGACGTGCTTGTGCCTCCTGGGCACCCGGTGCAACGGCTGTTACCGGGTGAGGCTGTGGATTTGCTTGGGCCGTTTGGTCGAGGTTTTCAAACCGAACAGGTTGAACGCTTATTGCTGGTAGCCGAGGCGCACCTGCTCCCCCCGTTATTGCCCTTGCTCGAAGCGGCGCCGATGGTCACGCTGGTGCTTGCTGCCCCCACCCGAGCCCTTTTGCCACCAGCGCAGCGCTTTCCCCCCGCGGTTGAATTGCACCTGATCACCCAGGATGGTTCCGTGGGTTATGCCGGCACGCTTGAGACTTGCCACAACGCGGATTCACCTTTGTTGGAGGCCGTGCAATGGGCGGATCGCCTCTGCGCTTCATGTGATCCGGTGTTCTATCCCAAACTCGCACGGATTGTGCGGCAGCAGCGGTTGAATCCGCCGTCGAATTTCGCCCAAGTGCTTATTCAGGTCGCCATGCCCTGTGGCGTTGGCGCGTGCGAAATCTGTCGCGTGCAAACCGTTAATGGGGAGCGCCGCGCCTGTACGGATGGTCCTGTCTTCGATGTGTTGGATTTTGTGTTTTAGGAGGCGTTTGCGGTCCTTTTGCCCCGGGCAGGAAGACTCTGGATGTTACGCTCCCTTGCCAATGGATACCTTGCATGATTGAACTTGCGCCCAACCATAAATTCGGATTGCCCATTGCTACACCCGTGCTGCCGGCGGCGGGCGCTTTTGGCTATGGCGACGCCTACCGCGACCTCATAGATTACCGTTGCCTGGGCGCGCTCGTGACACATCCGGTCAGCCTGCACCCACGCCGCGCGGCGCATCCTCCCCGCGTCGTCGTGCGCGGCGAGCACCTGCTGATTCATACCGGGCACCCTAATCCCGGTTTGAGCGCCATCTTGCGGCAATTCCGTGACCTTTGGGACCGGCTTGGCTTGCCCGTGATCTTGCATGTCTTGGCGGGGACCCCCGCGGAGATGGCTGAGGTCATGGATAAGCTCTCCGGTGAAGCCGCCATTCAGGGCATCGAGCTGGGGCTAGATGAGCATACATCTGTTGAAAAAGCGCTCGCCCTGCTGCGAAGCATCCGTTTGAACAGCGATTTGCCCGTCATCGTGCGCGTTCCTTTCAGTGGGGTATCTGCGCTGTCGCAGCCTCTAGCCGGGCGCCGATGCGCTCACACTCACCTCTCCGCCGCGCGGCCTATTACCGCTGTCAGAGGCTTCCGATGATGCTTCCCCGCCTTTGATGCACGGACGGCTTTACGGTCCGGCGGTCTTCCCGCTGTTGCTACAACAGCTCTCTTATTGGATTCCGCGCTTGCCGGTTCCCGTCATCGCTTGTGGCGGAATCACTTCCCTCGCCGATGCCCGCACCTGTCTGGCTCTCGGGGCAGTTGCGGTACAACTTGATGCCGTCGTTTGGCGGCGTCCAGATTTGCTGGCTACTATTGCCAAGGAGCTCGCCTATGACTCAGGCAACGCCACCTCCTGATGCTTACCGCACGCGCACTCTCCCTGAAACCCTGACTGACGCCGGCGCTGCCCTGCCAGAACGCTTGT
>JAPKMR010000198.1 GCA_026645815.1 Anaerolineae bacterium
AAGTCACTCCTTCGGCTGCGCTCAGGACAGGCCCGTCACCCCCTCACCCCGTCAACTGGTCAAGGAATACTACTCTGTATCCCGTTTACGCACGCTTGCCGAGACACTACGCGGCGGCCCGCACGCGGATTTGTACCGCGGCGTGCGCTTGCTCTTCCGGCTGCTGCGCGAGGGCTATGCGCCGCTAGGGCTGCCCGGACTGGGCAGTTTTCTCTTTTCGGCGGAAGCGACGCCTGATTTGGATGCGGTGGAGCTGGCAAACGGCGACCTGTTGGCAGCAATCCGCGCGCTGACGTTGACGACCGAGGGGAACGTGCGCCGCGCGGTGGATTACCGCAATTTAGGCTCGGAGGAGCTGGGCAGCGTTTACGAGAGCTTGCTGGAGCTGCACCCGCAGCTCAACGTGGATGCGGGAACCTTCACGCTGGCTCTGGCTGCAGGCTCGGAGCGCAAGACGACGGGGAGCTATTACACGCCGGGGTCGCTGATTCAGGCGTTGTTGGATAGTGCGCTGGAGCCGGTGATCCATGACAAGGTGACAAGGGGACAAGGTGACAAGGTGAAGTCACCCGGTCACCAAGTCACCCCTTCGCTTCCGCTCAGGGCAGGCCCGTCACCTGGTCACCCCGTCACCCCCTCACGCGAAGCCGCCCTCCTCTCCATCAAGGTGGTGGATCCCGCGTGCGGCTCCGGGCATTTTCTGATTGCGGCGGCGCACCGGTTGGCGCATCACCTGGCGCAGATTCGCACGGGCGATGCGGAGCCCGCTCCCGCCGACCTGCGCGCGGCGCTGCGCGATGTGGTGCGGCATTGCATCCACGGGGTGGACCTCAACCCGATGGCGGTGGAACTGTGCAAGGTGGCGCTGTGGATGGAGACGCTCGACCCCGGCAAGCCGCTTTCATTCCTGGAGCGCAACCTGCAATGCGGCAACAGCCTCTTCGGGGCGACGCCCGCGCTTCTGCACCGGGGGATTCCGGATGAGGCTTTCGCTCCCCTGACCGGTGACGACAAAGCGGTGTGCAGCGAGGCGCGCAGGAAGAATAGGCTCGAGCGTGCGGGGCAGCTGAGCTTGTTCCAGCCGGATTTGCAACCCTGGCAGCAGCTGGGGAATCTGGCGGAGGCATTGCAGGAGCTGGAGGCGCCGGAGGAGACGCTGGAGGATGTGCGCCGCAAGGAGGAGCGCTACGCGGAGCTGGTGCGCTCGGCGGGCTATCGCTTTGGGCAACTGCGCGCCGATGCCTGGTGCGCGGCTTTCGTCTGGACCAAGGATAAAGCCACGCCCTACGCGCTGACGGAGGAGAGCTACCGCCGCCTGGAGCGCAACCCTTACGACGTGCCCAAGTGGATGGCGGAGACGATTGCCCGCCTGCGGGAGCGTTACGCCTTCTTCCACTGGCACCTGGCGTTCCCGGAGGTCTTCACGCCCAAGCCTCGCGAGGCGCTGGAGGCGGATGCTGAGGACGTGACCGGTTGGGACGGCGGCTTCGACGTGGTGCTGGGTAACCCGCCGTGGGAGCGGATCAAGCTACAGGAGAAGGAGTTCTTTGCTGAGCGTTCGCCGGAGATTGCGGGGGCGCGCACGGCGGCGGAGCGCGGGCGGCTCATCCAGGCGCTGCCCCAGAGCGACCCGTTGCTGTGGCAGGCATATCAAGACGCGCTGCGGGATAGCGAGGCGCAGAGCCATTTCCTGCGGAACGGTGGGCATTATCCGCTCTCAGCGGCGGGCGATATCAACACCTACCAGGTTTTCGCGGGCTTGGCGCGGCAGTTGCGAGGTGACCGCGGGCGGGTGGGCGTGGTGCTGCCCACCGGCATCGCTACCGATTTCTACAACAAGGACTACTTCGGCGCGCTGGTCGAGGGGCGCGAGCTGGCGAACCTCTACGATTTTGAGAATGCCGCGCCGTTGTTCCCTGGGGTGCATCGCAGCTACAAATTCTGCCTGCTCACGCTGACCGGACCCGAGGCGCCTGCCGATGCCGCCGACTTTGCCTTCTTCCTGCACCAACCGGAGCAGTTGCGCGACCCGGAGCGGCGCTTCGCCCTCACCGCTGCCGACTTCCGCCGCATCAACCCCAACACGCGCACCTGCCCCGTCTTCCGCGCCCGGCGCGACGCCGAATTGACCCGTGCCATCTACGCCCGCGTGCCTGTGCTGGTCAATGAGGCCACGACCGAGAACCCGTGGGGTGTATCCTTCTTGCGGATGTTTGACATGACTAACGACTCCGGCCTTTTCCGCACGCGGGAGGAACTGGAAGCGGAAGGCTTCACCCTGCACGGCAACCGCTTCACGCGCGGTGACGAGGTCTATTTGCCGTTGTACGAAGCCAAAATGCTCTGGCATTTCGACCACCGTTTTGGAACTTACGCGGGCGTCACTGATCGTAGCGATACGCATCTGAAAAATCCTTTGTTACCGCAGTATGTAGCACCTGGCTTTTTGGCTCAACCCTGGTACTGGGTACCACAAAACGAAGTCGCTAACCGTTTAGACCCTGCTGCTCGGTGGTTTGTGGTATTTCGTGACATTTCGAATAACACCAATGAGCGCACTGGTATATTCACATTGCTTCCCTGGATAGCTCTGAGCAATAAGGCTCCCGCGCTTCTTTTTGAACAACCCAATGCTTTGCTTAGCTGCGGGTTTCTGGCAAGCTTGAACTCAATGGCTTTCGATTTTATCTTGCGTCAAAAGATGGCGGGAACCTCCCTCAATTTCTTTATCGTGAAACAACTCCCCGTCCTCCCTCCATCCACCTACGACCAGCCCTGCCCGTGGGCGGCAGCGGTCGGCGGTCCGCCGCCGGCGGTCGCCCCTGCGGTCACCTACGCCGCCTTCATCCTCCCTCGCGTCCTCGAACTCACCTACACTGCGTGGGACCTGCAACCGTTCGCCCAGGATTGCGGCTACGACGGTCCGCCGTTCGTGTGGGATGAGGAGCGCCGCTTCCTGCTCCGCTGCGAACTCGATGCGGCGTACTTCCACCTCTACGGCATCGCGCGGGAGGACGTGGACTATATCATGGAAACCTTCCCCATCGTCAAGCGCAAGGATGAGGCGACCTACGGCGAATACCGGACGAAGAGGGTGATTTTGGAGAT
>JAPKMR010000199.1 GCA_026645815.1 Anaerolineae bacterium
GCCGCGCCCACATAACTCGCACCATAGGAAAGCCCTCCGAGGATGCCTTCGATGATGTTGTATTTATTCTCCAAGAGGATGGCCACGAAACTGCCGCCCTTGTTCGCTTGGTACGCGATGCGCCCCACCGTCAGCAGTGCGCCGAATCCCGCCATATTGCCATCCAGCCGGATCTTTGCGGCAGCTGACAATGCGGCGTCCACTTTGCCGAGCAGCATCGCGCCCTCGGCCAGCGAGTGCGCGTTATTGAGCGTGCCGAGCGCAAAGGCCACGGCGTCTTGGGACGGAAGCTCCGCGCGTATGAGCAGTTTTCTGAGCTCATCCGTATCAATGCTGCTGAACAGTTTGAGAAAGTTGGCATCGCTCATATAGACACTTCGAAGTACTAACGGAATCGTGCTCCCGTCAAGCGACGTGAATGACATGTACTGGTATAGGCTTCCTTGCGTATCTAGGTCACCGACTGTTGAGCGTATGTCGTTTTCCGTACCGATGTATTTCTTCGTCTTTATTTCGGCGATGACGCTAAAGTGCGGCATGTATACAGTATAGCTTTCCCCGTCTCCGGATATATCATGGCCGACAAATTCCCATGTGCCGGTGCGGTCGTCGTATAGCATCACGCTACCCTCTTCATCATCGCCTGTCGTATTGGGAATCGTGACCGCGACCGACGTTATAAAATCACTGTGTCCTGACTTAAGCGACAGATCATACCCTAAAAGAGTTGCGCCGATCGCCACGTCGGCCTTTTGCGGAAGTCTCCTGACGACGACCTCGTCCTCGCCGTTGAGATTCCACGGGCCAAAATCCACCGTTACGACGCCCAGCGTGGCGGCGTATGCCTCGGGCGACACCGCGGCGCTTTCCACAGGAGCGCCCGCAAGCTCTGCGGCTGTATACGCTGGCGAAGCGCCGATCGGAGTGGATATGACGGATGAGATCGCGGGGGGCGGATTCCCGCCGGGGCTTTGTTTTGAAAGCTTGACTGCGGCCGAGCACGTTAGCACGACGATCAGGATGCAGACCACGATTCGAAATCCGACCGGACGGCGATATGTCCGGTAGGCTCTCTTGCGATGTGAATCTCTTTGAGCGCGCTGAGTCGTTTTCGAGGGATATGTACGCTCGTTGCGCGGCGACGGAGAAATAGGCGTTGATGATGCCGGTTGCTCCGGCAGCACGGACGCTCCACAGATGGCGCAAAAAGCTGCCTGAGGGCTTAGCGGCTTGCCGCATTTGGTGCAATAAGCCATTCCCTTTCCTCCTTCTGACTGACCGACGGCGCCTTGCCGGCATAAGCGCCGCGCTATTGTTTCATCCGCGCACCGGGGCAATGCGTCACAATATATTGAAGCACGAAGTCGAATTGCTCCCCGCCTGCGTAAACCTGGTTGCGCGTCAGCGACGAATGGATGTGGATGACGTTTCGTCCACGCCTCGCGATGATCCGCTTCACCTTCTGAAACTCGCTGTAGGATGATGATCTTGCAGATGCCAGCGCGCTTGCGCCCATAAGGGTTGGATTGCCCAACGCTGCGCCCACCACCGCTCCAGTAAAGGCGAGCCCGCGCGCGCGTTTGAATTGCCTTGGCATTTGCTTATGCAGCACGCCCTTTTCATCCATCTCAAACTGAACGCAGTATCGCCCGCCGTAAAGCGATGCCACCAGCATATAGCCGACCAAGAGCAGCGCAGTAGCACCGCCCACACCGTACCCGGCGAATTTGAGGAACAATCCGCCCGCGCGCGTAAATCCGTTGCCCAGCTCTAAGAAGAACATGAACAGCGCCAAGCCGCAAGCGACGCCGACAAGGATTTTCCACACCGTGAAAAAGATGGTCGGGTTCCTCCACATGCTCATCTCATAGGACCATCGAATCTTCTGATCATCGCAGCGGTATACACCCGGCGCAACCTGTGTATTCAGCGTAGAGCGTTCGCTTGTGTTCACATCGGCACCTCCTCTTATCCTATCGCCTTTGGTCGTAAAAGCGCTCTTCCACCGAGTCATCGTAATCCATTGCCTCATCAGATGTACGAGACGGAATTTTGCCTGCGCGGCGTTTAATGGCCGACCGACGACACGACACTGCGAGTAGCAGGATGCCCAGCGTCAATGGAACGATGTTCAGAAAGCTCGGTTTTGTGGCATCCTCCAGATTGTTGATCCAAGGCATAAATGGCAGGTACAACACCCATTTGGAAACCGCAACCCCGGAGGGCGAGCCCTGCCGTGTCCCGTGGCCTTCGTATTTTTTGCCGTCCAGTTCGAATATCCAACTCACCGACCATTGATAGCTTATATCGTTGCGGCCTCCATTTGAACCGCCTACGCGTCGAACGCTGACATCCGCGCCGGTTCGCCGCCCAAAGAGGGATAACGATAGGTTACTGACTGATAATAGAACAAGTACGACGCCCATCAACGCAAGCAGTAGCCGTGGCAAAGCTTGGAGCGATTTGAGCCGCGCCCCAATATGCTTTTTGGTAATCATATAGACTCACCGCCCCATATTGTCGTTTTCTCTGACAGACGGCATTGCCGGGTCGTCAACAGTTTGGTGGACAAAACATAAGGAGCGGTCAGGAGCAATAAGCAAGGTTAGATGCTGATCGCCTTAAAACTTTTCTATGAAGTCGAGTTTAAATTCTACCCTGCTCTTTGAGCCAGTTAACGGCGTCGGTCAGCGTCTCTTTCATACTCCTCGTCGCATATCCCAATTCTACGGTCGCTTCGCCCGTTTCGTGCACATGATGAAACACCGTGACGCTAATCGCCACCATCTATGCTGGATTCCAGACCATCCGATACCGCAAATACTCCTGAAAACTGTCCATACTCGTCAAAACTACCGTTATATGAAACCGAAATCGGACTTCCGTAATCCAGCGATTGGTCAAAAGCGGATCTTGGAAACGTCTCATTGAAGAAAAATGTGTACAGAGTGCCGTCTGCATCCTGTACCGTGA
>JAPKMR010000019.1 GCA_026645815.1 Anaerolineae bacterium
GCTCTTCCGATCTCCGAACGGAGCGTAGCGGAGTGAGGAATCTCCCGCCTTCGGGCGCCGACCACTTCAGGAGCGGAGACCCTTCGACTCCCCTTCGGCTTCGCTCAGGGCAGGCCACTCCGCTGCGCTGCGTTCTCCTTCGACTTCGCTCAGGACAGGCTGCTCAGGGTGACGGGCGGCAGGGTGACAGGCAGCGGAAAGCGCTCATGTAATCACCTTCAGGAACTCCCGATTATTCGGGTACTCCCCCAGCAGCTCCAACAGCTGCCGCAGGGCGCTCTGTGGCGGACGGTTTGCCAGCACCCGGCGCAACTTCTGGATTCGGGGCAGGTCTTCCGGGTCGAGGAGCTTCTCCTCCGCCCGTGTGCTGCTAGCATGGACATCTAGCGCGGGATAGAGCCGCGCTTCCGCTAAATCGCGCCGCAGCACCAGCTCGCAATTTCCCGTGCTCTTGAACTCCTCGTAAATCACCTGGTCCATGCGTGAGCCGGTATCCACCAGGAGCGTCGCCAGCAGGGTGACCGAACCGCCGCCCTCGATGGCGCGCGCCAGCCCAAAGAAGCGCCGTGGTAACTCGAGCGCGCTCGCCTCCAGCCCGCCGGAAAGCGTGCGTCCCGGTCCACCGCCGCGCCGGTTGATGGCGCGCACGAGCCGGGTGAGGCTATCAATCAACACCACGACCTCGTTGCCGCATTCCAGCTCCGTGCGGATGTGCGCGAGCATCAATTCCGTCAGCGCGAGATGGTCGTCCACCCGCTGATCGCTCGAACTGGCGTAGACCTCCGCCTGCACGTGGCGGCGGAAGTAGGTCACCTCCTCGGGGCGTTCGTCAATGAGCAGCACAATGATGCGTGCCTCAGGTTCGACCGCGCGGATGCCCCTGGCAAGCTGCTCCAGCAGCAGCGTCTTGCCCGCCTTGGGCGGCGCCACGATCAGGCCCCGCGTCCCCCTGCCGATGGGTGCGATCAGGTCAATGAGCCGCAAGCCCCGGTCCTCCAGCGCGCCGAAATCGAAACGCGCGTGTGGGGCGATGGCGACCAGCTCCTCGAACGGCGTCCGCTGCCGGAAGCGTTCCGGCGCCTGCCCGCAGACCTGCGTGAGCGTCGCCAGCTCGCGACCTGCAGCATCCGCAGCGCCCACGAGCGCCGCGCCCTCGACGAGCGCGTATTCCCGCAGCAGCCTTTCGGGCACGCGTAGCCCTTCCACGCCCTTCCCGGGATCGAAGAGCACGCCCGCGCTCTGGTCTTTCGACCTGAACGCGTTCAGGCGCAGAATGCCCTGCACGCAATGGTTATCAGTGTTCATACCTTTTCAGCTCCCAGGTGGGATGCACTTTTTACGTGCGTCCTACCTTAATATCATCCTTCAGGGTGGCAATCAACACACACGCACTCCCGCCCCGCAGAATCGAGTCCTCGATGACGACGCTCACGGGCGCGCCGAGAGCCTCTTCCAGGTTCTCGCTGAGATTCGCCGCCGAACACTCGCACAGCGCCGGTGACTTCACCAGCCCCAGCCTCACCAGGTCACAGCCGCAGCTGAAGTAGGTTGCCTTGAGCGTATCCGCGTCCAGGCGTTCGTAGCGGGCTTTCAAGCCTCCCTGCGATAGCCGTTGGAGGAACTGCTCCAGGTCTGCGCTGTTCTGCCACAGCTCGCGGAAGATGGCTGTCGTGTACGATTGCGCGCACGCCCGCCCGCAGCTATGCAGCAGCGCACGCTGCCCTTGAGCGTCCAGCGCCTCCAGTCCCTGCTCGAAGCCCGCAAACCAGTACTCCAGGAAATTCCGCAGTTCGCCCGCAATCTCATCCACAGCTCAACCCTCCCACAGAAGGCTTCATCATGGGTGTTTTTAGAGGCGCCAGGCGCCCCCAAAAACACTTTTCTTCCAGACGGCGTCCTACTTCCTGCTCCCGTAATTGAACTGCGTGTGCTCCTCGTTGCGGTCCGTCGCGGGTGGCGGTTCCGGCGAGAGTGCGCCGATTTCCGCCCGCAGTTCCGGCGTCATCGCAATCTCCAGCGCGCCGAGCGAATCCTCCAACTGCGCCAGATTGCGCGCACCGATAATCGGTGCGGTGACCGCGGGATGGCTTCCCGCCCACGCCACCGCCAGGCTCACCGGGTGATAGCCGCGCGCCTGCGCGAACGCCGTGAAATCCTCCGCCACCTGCGTCATCCAGCCATCGTGATAGCGGGTCTGGTACATCGCATTGCTCACCAACCGTCCCTGCTCGGGGCGGCGATTGACGCCATATTTGCCGCTGAGCAAGCCTCCGCCGAGCGGGCTGTAGGGAATCACGCCCAGCCCCTCGGATGCCGCCAGCGGCAGAATCTCCACCTCCGCCTGCCGCTTGACCAGGTTGTACATCGGCTGCAAGACCGCAAACGGCGCCCAACCCGCCTTGGCGGAAATCCCGAGCGCTTTCGCCACCTGCCAGGCGGCGAAATTGCTCGCCGCGGGATAGAGAATCTTGCCCTGCGTGACCAAATCATCCAGCGCCCGCAGCGTCTCCTCCAGCGGTGTGAAATCGTCGAAGCGGTGGATGAAGTAGACATCAATCCGGTCCGTGCCGAGCCGTTTGAGGCTGCCCTCTACGGCGCGCAGGATGTGGTAGCGTGTCGCGCCCCGTGCGTTCACATCGGCGCTCATCGGGAAATAGACCTTGCTCGTGATGACGACCTCATCGCGGCAGGGCGCCATCAGCTTGCCGAGAATCTCCTCCGCGCGCCCGTGTTGGTAAACGTCGGCGCAATCGAAGAAGTTGAGGCCCTTCTCCCGGCAGCGGTGGAACATCGCCGCGGAAGTCTCCTCGTCGGCATCCCCGCCGAAAGACATCGTCCCAAAACACAGCGGCGAGACCTGCACCCCTGTCTTGCCCAAAAACCTGGTTTCCATACCTGCCTCCTCTGCATAGTGGTGCCACGGCATCCTGCCACGCTCGTGGCTGCGGCATCTCCCACGTCTGTAGCCGCGGCATCTCCCGCGTCTGTAGCCGCGGCATCTCCCGCGTTTGTAGCCGCGGCATCCTGCCGCGCTCGTAGCCGCGGCATTCTGCCGCGCCCGTAGCCGCGGCATCCTGCCGCGTTCTCTCAGTATATGCGAGATCGGAGAAACGTAAATTCCCACGGCGTGCCATTTGCGGCAGAAACCTCTCCCCTTGCGGAATTCAGCGCGCTGCCTCAAAAACCTTGGCGCCTCTGCGCCTTGGCGCGAGCCTTCCCTACCCCGGTAGATTCCGCGATAGCAGCTGAATGTCCGTGCGCACCTGCCAACCCTGCGCCTGCCAGAACGCCAGCGCCGGCGCATTCGTCCTGAACACAAACAAATGGCACTTATCTATTCCGGCTTTCTGCAGCGCCGCGAGTACGCGCTCGACCAGCTGCCTGCCCACCCCCTGCCGGCGATATGCAGGAGCTATCGCCAAGTGGTGCAGATAGCCGCGCCGCCCATCGTGCCCGCAGAGCACCGCCCCGACCACCGTTGCGCCCTCTACGGCGATAAAGCCGTGCCCCGGATTGCGCTCCAGATAGCGTGTGATACGTTCGCGGGAGTCTGCGGCGCTCAAGCCCACCCCCTCCGTCTGCTCCCATAGAGCGGTGACGGCATCATAATCCTGTGGCGTCATTTCGCGGATGTCCATCGTGAGCCTCACTTTTTACAGCGTACCACAGCCGGTGCGGGATAGACTCACGCCCCTGCCGCACGGGTGCGTTTCAAAACGGGGAAGAAAATTAATTTTTGGCGGCGGGGCTTTGCCCCGCCGCCAAAAATTAATCAAAAGAAACCAATGTAGAGTCTTTTAGGTCTCAAGCGCCCCAGGAATTCTCGACCTAATTGAAAAGGGGAGTCGGAATATCCAACTCCCCTTAAAAGCCTCATTTCAATTTAGCGCTTGCGCAGTTTCAGCACCGCGCCGCCGCTCAGGAGCGAGAGGCCTGCCAGGCCCATCAAGATGGGGGTGAAGTCCATCGCGCCGCCGCTCACCGGGAGCATCGCCATCGGGGCTGCATCCACACTGGGCACCGCGGTCAGAGCGGGGGATCCACCGGCAAGACCCATGGCGAAGATGGTGTAGACCGTCTGATTTGACAACCTCACACCGGGCACGGAGAGGACCACGGTCGTCGTACCGGCGAGGCGAACCTCCAGATCATAGGTGCCTGCATCCACCGGGAGATAGTCTCCCACGCCCTTGAAGGGTACGTTGCCGAAGAGCACCGGACCACCGTTGGCAACCGCGATATCTACGGCGGGAGCATCAGGAGAAGCGTGTACGAAGCGGACGTGCGCCTTTCCTTCGGCTGGAGTAGCATTGTTGTCTACCAGCACGAGCGGCTCAATGTTGGCGAGCGTATTCACCGCCACGACAGTATAATCCTTGTCAGCTTCTAATCCCAGGTCGGCTTCAATGACCACGGGGGTAGTGGCGCCTGCAGGAACTACTTTGACATTGTAGGTCGCGGGATCGAGTTCCGCATAAGCAGTGACGCCTTTGAAGGGCGCATTCGTGAAGGCTTTGATGCTATCATTGACCCACACATCTACCGCGGGAGCATCAGGGGATGCGTGAACCACGCGCACCCGGGCCTTTCCATTGGCTGCCATGGTCGGCATTGCCATCGCCAACACCAACACTAACGTCAGGACTGCAACTGTAAAGCGTTTCATTTTACCTATCTCCTTTTTAGTTTTAATAGTTTTACTTTTTGTCTGTATTGGATAACCCTCAACTGTGTATATTGTATACGATTATCTAGTTTTTGTCAATACTTTATCGAGTATTTGTACAGGTTTTATGAGATTTTTAGGAATTACCGATCGTTTGAGGCTTTTTTAATGATTACGAAAACACTGCCTGAGAGATGGACTTCAACTCGGATGCATATCTCGTGATGGAAATGTGACCGGCTTTCAGAGTGGTGGTGGCACTTACCAACATGCCCCCTCTTGATGATGAGGGGGCATGTTCTACGCAACCTTGATCTGGAATTGCGCGCTTTACACCGATCCGTCAGGCATCTGACATGCCGGCGTGATGACTTCAGGTAGGGTCCGTAGATGCCGCTGTGCGTAGAGGCTAAGCCCTGCCATAATCACCGCAGCAGCGATACCGGGCGCCCAGGTGCCCAATCTTTCCAGCAGAAAACCGCCTGCAACCGGCGAGATGATTCGCGCGAAACTCCCCAGCGCCGAGGAGAGGCCTAGCGCACCCCCCACTTCCTCCGGCGGCACGGCTTTGCTTAGCTGGCTGTTCAGCACAGTGTTCAGAATGCCCGAGGCAAGCGAGAGTGGCACAAGTACGACCAGCAGTGCGCCGACGCTGGGTGCTGCAGCCCATCCCAACAGGGCGGCTAACAATAAGCCAATACCTGCCAGGGTGAGTCGTCGTTCGCTAAACCGTTTGGTCAGGGCGCCAATAGCACCGCCCTGAACGATGACAACGACGATTCCCACGTAGGCGAGCACATAGCTCGTGCTTTGCGCGGTCAACGCAAAACGGTACAGCGCGTAGGTGGAGAAAATCGTCTCGAAGACGGTGAACGCTAAACGATAGAAGAGTTGCATGTTGAGCAGAGGACCTACACACGGCAGGTGCAGCGCTTTCCATAGTAGTGGCAAAGAGAAACGTGTCTCAGGGCTGGTGCGCCGTTCCATCTGGTTTTGTGCCGGGAGCGATTCCGGCAACCATAGTAGCACCCCCACGAGATTGACTGCTGCAATGGCTGCCGCGATGAAGGCAGGCAGGCTGTAGTTGCCGCCAGCGCTGAGTGCGCCCCCCATCGCCGGTCCAAGGATGAAGCCCAGACCGAAAGCCGCGCCAATCAGGCCCAGGCCCTTGGCGCGGTCTTTCGAGTCGGTAATGTCGCTGATGTAGGCTTGTGCAAGGGTGATGTCACCCCCGAGCAAGCCATCCAGAATTCGGCTCAGGAACACCATCCATAACGAGCGGGCAAACCCCAACAACAGGAAACTTCCCAGCGTTCCGATAAGGCTCACGATCAACAGGGGACGGCGCCCGTAGCGATCCGAAAGCCGCCCCAGCATCGGCGCGCCAAGCAATTGGGTCACCGCGTTGGACGCAAGCAGGAAGCCGATCACCGTCGCCGACGCGCCAAACGTATCCGCGTAGTAGGGCAGCAGTGGCAGAATCAGGCTGAAGCCCAGGACATCTACGAAGACGAAGATCAGAATTTGGAGCAGCTGCTTGCGCATGGCTGAGTTACGCTGGCTTTTGGACTTCGTCCATGTAGGCTTTGATCGTTGGCAGACCTGCCATCTTATCATAGAAGAAGTTGTTGACGATGTTGATAACTTCTGCGCGTGCGGCTTCCGCTTGTTCGTTCAGGGTTTTGCCCACCTGTTGGCGGCTCAGCAGGTCGCGCAACCGCAGCAGGTAGCGCACGATCTCCGTTTCCTTTTCCCCTTCAAGTGCCTCGATGACGGCAACGATCAGGTGATCGGTCTCAGCCAGCAGGTTATCCAGCGGGATGGTTGCCCCCGGTTGAAAAGCATCATCAATCGTGCGGATGAGCGACCAGACCTGATAGAGGATGGTGGTCGGCTCATCGAAAATCTCGCGCAAGAAAGCGGCTTCCTGATAGCGTCCTGTCAGGCGGAAGAGGTTGTACATTCGTTTGGCAGCTTTGCCGTAGTTCTGCGGTGTATAACGCAGGTACTGCTGAACCTGTTTCTCCATTGCCGCGACATAATCTGCCAGAACGTCCGGTGAGACATGCTTGACCAGCTTTGAGAAGATGGGCGCGGATTCGGCTTCGAGGTAGATTTCCTGGAAGTAGGCATCCAGGTAACCATCGAGTGGGATGATGGCGCCATCGGGCGCCTCCCAGGTCACATCGAGCATGTTGCTGGCGTTGGATAGGCGTTGGTGTATGGGGTCGGCTACTACCCAGTCGAGCTTGCACCAACCGGGATCCTGGGCAGCTTGCTCCCAGGTGAGCGTGACGGGCGTGCCATCTGGTAGTTCGGCGACGATGCCACCCGCTTCGACTTCATTCGCGGTCCAGGCGATGGGGGAGCCTGCGCGCAGGGGGGTTCCTTCTTTCACTATCTCAAAGGGATATGAGCCGAATTTGACCTCGATGAGCTGGTAGGTCCCCCCGCGCAGCGTGCTGAGCGCTTTCTCACGCATGATCTCACCCAAAATGCGGCAGGCCTCTTCCCGCGTCGGCGCGATGATATTGACGCGTTCGAAGTAATCGCAATCGCCGGGATGGGTTTGAATCTTTGATTGTGCTGCTGAGCCGGAAAGCGCCAGTGCGGTTTCGACGACACCAGGGACGTCGTGAAACTCCACCAATTTTCCGATCTCACGGAAGCGCGCCAGCTCTGCCGGACTGAAGTCTAGCATGCTGATTTTGTGCCCAAAAACGCCGGTCTTTACATCCATTGTGATGTCATCATCGCCTTTCATTGTCTGGATGGCATCCAGCCAACGGCGGGCTTCATCGGCGTTGATTTGCATTCCCAGTCGTGCAGCACTCTCGAGAATGCTATCCAGGTCTGGTTGGTTCGGTGTTTCGTGTTTGTCAGTCACAATGTAGCTCCTTTCATCGTTGTATCATCCAAATTACATGCTTCCTCGCGCGCGCGCCGCACCTGTGCTTCCGCCAGCACCGCCGCGAAAATCTCTGCTTGATCGCGTGCATCTTGTAGTGCGTTGTGCGTGAGTTTGCGCCCCTCCAGATAACGGGTGGAGAGGTATTGCATCGAGGTGCGAGTCCAGGAGACTCCCGTCAGTCCCATGTAGAAGGCTTTGATATCCAGCGCTGAGTGCCCAAAGGGATTGAAGCGCAGAAAATGGTGGAAATACTCGTTCACGAACATCCAGTCGAAAGGGGCATTGAGCGCCACGAAAATGGGCCGGTGTCTGGGAGGTATAGTTCTCTCTACCCACTCCGCGAACTGCCGCATGGCTTCTCTTGGGGGTGTGCCATTTTCTGTGAGTTCGGCCATCGTCAGATTGGAAATGGCCAAAGCTCCAGGCACAGCATCCATAGTCACCGGTTGCAGCTCGATGTAGAATCCCACATCGGGGTTCTGCACCAGACACGCGCCGATGGAAAGCATGGAATACCGAATGGGGTAAGGCCCGGCAGTCTCTACATCTACCGAAATATAGCACTCGGTAGAGATATTGGGCTGAACATTGGGTTTCTCGCTCATGGCTCCATTCCTTGCTCTGGTGTTATTTGACTCTGGAATCTCATCCCTTGGCGGCTTTGTAGGCTGCCAGCGTGCGTTCCCGCGCCATGCTGTGATCTACGATCGGCGCTGGATAATCCATGCCAATCATACACCCAATTGCACGTTGTACCTCTTCCGGCATGGTCCACGGGCGATGAATGCCGGCTGCTGGTGCGCCCTGTAGTTCCGGTATCCAGCGTCGAATGCTTGCACCCTCAGGGTCGAATTTCTCACCCTGCAAGGTGGGGTTGAAGATGCGAAAGTAGGGTGCCGCATCCGTGCCGGTGCCGGCAGACCATTGCCAACCCCCATTGTTCGAAGCCGGGTCTCCATCGAGCAATTGCTCCATGAAATAGCGCTCGCCCCAACGCCAGTCAATGAGCAAGTCCTTGGTGAGGAAGGAGGCTACAATCATCCGCGCGCGGTTGTGCATCCAACCGGTCGCGCGGAGTTGGCGCATCGCCGCATCTACAATGGGATAGCCTGTGCGCCCTTCTTGCCAGGCGCGGAATTCCTCGGGGTCATTACGCCAGTGAATGGCGTTGAACGCGGGCCGAAAACTACCACGCCGCACGTGTGGAAAGTGGTAGAGGATAGCGCTGTAGAACTCGCGCCAGAGGATTTCGTTGAGCCAGGTCTCCGCGCCTCGCACATTATCGCAGCGGCGCAGCTGCCCCCGCGCTTCGATGACAGTGGCTGCTGCCCGCCGCGCTGAAAGCATTCCAAAGCGCAGATAAGGGGAAAGCCTGGAGGTGCCATCGAGGTCCATCCGGTCACGGTTGGTGGCATAAGCACACATCATGTGCTCTATGAAGCGCTCAAGACGCCGTTGTGCCTCTGCCTCGCCAGGGGGGAATTCGCTCGCTTCCGGGTCTGCCAGCTTCGGGGTTTTGCTTTCCAGGTGTATCCCCCTAACCCCCGGCGGCGTGGGAATCCGCGCCGGAGCAGGTTCCAGTTCATCCAGATTCGGTTGCGAAAGCGATTTCCAGGCACGGCTAAACGGCGTAAACACGGTGTACGGCGCGCCATCTTGCCGGTGTACGGCATCCGGAGGCATGATGGTTAATCCGCCGTACAGGTGGAGGGTCAGTTTGGAGGCGACTTCTGCATCGCGTTGCCGTGCATACGGAGAGACGTCAGCTTCCGCGAAGACGGCTTCGGCGCCGGTATCTGCCTGTAACTCTGCCAGCACTTCTGCCGGATGCCCCTCGCGCAAGATGAGAGCGCTGCCGCGCGCCTGCAGGTCTGCATCCAGAGCGCGCAAGCCTCCCAGCAGGAATGCCAACCGTCTCTCGCTCATATATCGCGACTGTAGCAGTCCCGGATCGAGAATGAAAACGGGCAGTACCTGCTCCGCGCTTCGCAAAGCCGCTGTTAGCGGCTGATTGTCGCCTAGCCGCAGGTCACGACGAATCCACCAAATGCCCCTCTCTATGGCGCACCTCCTTGTGGTTTTAAGTTCAGTCGGCGTTTAGCTCAGCGGTGCGCTGAGAGCATCCAGGGCAGCAATCTCGTCTTCGGCCAACCGCCAACCCGCTGCGCCGATATTCGACTCCAGTTGCCGCACGTTTTTCGCCCCAGGAATGGGAACCGTACCTTTGCAGATGGTCCAGTTGAGCGCTACCTGTGCAGGTGATTTGCTGCCATGCGCTTCACCGATTTCTCGCATCAGAGCGATGAGCGGTTGAACTTTCTGCAGCCGCTCCTGGTCATAAATTCTGCGGCGAGCGCCCGGAGGCGGGTTTTCTGGGGTGTATTTTCCGGTAAGAATCCCTTTGGCAAGCGGGCTATAGGCAATGATAGTGACTCCCAGGTCTCGGGCAGTCTGCATCTGCCCATTGCGCTCGGGTTCCCGGTGCAGCAGGCTGTACTCGATCTGATTGGATGCCAGCGGCACCCCCCGCGCGGCGAGGGCATTGAAGGCGCGTCCCATTTGAGCCGCCGAAAAGTTTGAGACACCTACGGCACGGGTGAGGCCTGCTTCCACGGCATCTGCCAGGCTTGTCGCCCATTGTTCAACCGGTAAGGGTGGAAGCGGAAAGTGAACCTGATAGAGGTCCACGCGGGCTAAGCCCAGCCGTTTCAAGCTGCGCTTCAGTGCGGCGAGCAACCGCGAGCGGTGCAGGCGCCAGGGAAAGGGCATGAACTTAGTGGCGACGATGACATCCTTCTTGCTCTCGTGTACGAACTGCCCAAGCAGGGTCTCAGAACGTCCCATGCCATAGACTTCGGCGGTATCGAAGAAGGTGATCCCGGCAGCCATGGCGGCATCGAAGACGGCGCGGATGTCGGCATCGGTATAACCTCCCTTGCCGTAATCCCACATTAGCCGGTCGCCCCATTGCCAGGCGCCGATGCCCAGTTCCGGGATGCGAATATCGGTCCTTCCCAACGTGAGTGTTGTACTCTGCATAGTTTTGCTCCAGTTAATTGATGGATGGCGCAGGCGTCTCGAAGTCGCCGCCACCGCATATGCGGTGGCATTCGCTGGTGATGTGTTTGCTCAGATTTCCACCCACACGTTACCTTCTTCGATGCGGGTTGGATAGGTGGGCAGGGCTTTTTCACCGGAGATGGCGCCCATCAATTTGCCCACTACCGGAGGCCAGGGTGTCCATTCTTTGGCATCACCCGTCTGTAAGTCAAAGGCGCTGCGGTGTACAGGGCATACGAGCGCACCCGCCTCGATTTTGGCGCGTTTGAGCGGCGCGCCCATGTGCGGGCATTTGCTCTGCACCGCAAAGATTTGCCCTTCGTAGTGGAGCAGTAGAATCTCCTTATCCTCTATCTGAATCACAGCGCGTTCACCTTCCGGTAGCTCTGCCAGTGGTAACACTTTCACCCATTTCATCTTCCGTCTCCTTGTTTGACTCATCCTACGGTCTTTACTGTATCGCAAAATGGCTGATTGCGATACCCAATTTATTCTACGTATATCTACTTTACTTACTATTTTAGGGCAGATTCTGATTCCTGCAACCGGTTACGCCCAGGCGGTACCAGTCTGGCATTGGGCGCCCATGGTTCCATTTCGCAAACCGGCTTTTCTCCTGCAGGTAGAAATTGCGATAGCTCGCGACAGCATCCCCGCATTTGCAGTGCTCCGGCATGGCAAGTGCGAAGGGCGTCAATCCTTGCGCCGGAAAGACAACCTCATCTACATGCTCGCGACACCAGAGGATGACTTCTCTAGATTTGTGGTCCTTTCCGTAACGAAAATGGTATTCTGCCGCTAATGCCAGCGCGTGTGTGAACAACCAGTGGAAGTTCTCGCGTGAGCTGCGGGTCCACAGTCCACACGGGTGTTGGTAGTGTGTCCAGCGGTACGGTGCGCTGCCATTTTCAAAGGCGGTGCAGAGCATCTGCGCTGATTCTAGCGGCATCTTGACGACATGTTGGTCGCATTGCATCACCGCTGCTTCGACGGGATCTTCGCTTAGCACAAAAATGTTCACGCCAGGCTCTCTTTTCTGAGCAGGTCGCGCAGCGCCGCTTCCATTTCGCCGTAGCGGAAGTTGAAGCCAAGCGCCTGCAATCGCCGCGGAACCGCGTTCTGACCATCGAGCAGCACTGTCGCCATCTCCCCGAAGAGTAGACGCAGGGCAAAGGCGGGCACGGGCAACCATGATGGGCGTTTCAGCACGTGCCCGAGTGCACCCGCGAATTCTGCGTTTGTGGGCGGGATGGGCGCCGTGAGATGGAAAACGCCCTGCGCTTCTTCATGTTTCAGGAGAAAGTGTAGCGCGCTGGCAACATCTGCCAGATGAATCCAGGGGAATCGCTGGCGTCCATGCCCTAAGGGACCGCCGGCAAAGAAACGGAAGGGCAGGACCATGCGTGGTAGCGCCCCACCACTAGCGTCAAGCACCACGCCTAGACGCACGACCACGCGGCGCACGCCCAATGTCTCCACTGGAGCGGTAGATGCTTCCCAAGCCACAGCCACATGGCTCAGAAAATCCGTTCCTGGAGAGGCGTTTTCGTCAATGATTTCGTCTCCACGTGGACCGTAAATCCCTACTGCCGAAGCTTGCAGCAACACCCGTGGTTTATTGCGCGCATTCTGCAGTGCTTCGGTTATGGCACGTCCCGCGTTGACGCGGCTATCCTGAATGCGTTCGCGCCGTGCCGCAGTCCAACGCCCGGCGGCGATGGATTCGCCTGCTAGATTGACGACGCCATCAAGATCCTCGATGGCATTCCTACATCCTTGCGCCTGGCGTCCATCCCAGCTCAGATATCGTACTCCGGGTTGTGAATGGCGGATGCGCTCGGGATTGCGGCTCAACACGATTACTTCGTTGTTGCTGTTCTCCTGGAGCAGCTTGGCTGCAAGCGCTCGTCCAATCATGCCTGTCCCGCCGGTAATCAAGACTCGCATCGTCTTTGCTCCTAAAAACTGAGAGAAATTGTGAGCAGTTTGTGTCAGGCGTGGATTGGCTTCAGCTGCTCACACTTGTGAGTATAGCCGATATTTAGCGCCTTGTCAATATCTTGGACATAATTTGTATATAAATACTTGACATACACTTGTAGTCATGCTACAATATTGGATAATAACCTGTAATGAAATGAAAAGGTCTTTGGCTTGTTGGCGGCAGTTCAACCGGCGATTCGTGACTGCCGGAGGGCGCCGGGTCGTGAAAGGAAAGCAAGCAAGACGATAAGGAGCCAGGCAATGAGTGCTGAGGTGGAGAACTCACAGGCCGAAACTGCAATCTACAACATTGGCGCCGTCACACGAATGACGGATATTCCTGTGGCGACGTTGCGCGCATGGGAACGCCGTTATGATTTTCCCGTCCCTGCTCGTACCTCGGGCAAGCACCGTCTCTACAGCGAAAGTGAAGTGCAGCAGCTGCTCTGGATCAAAGCGCGGCTTGCAGAGGGCATGCAGATTCGCCATGCTATCGAGGCATTGCGGCGGCACGAGGCGCTTTCGCCAACGATTGAACATATTCCTCTTCTTGCTCCCCCGCCTGTTGTAGCTTCGGATATCCCTTCTACCTCACTACAGGCTTTGGCGGAAAGATTGCAGCTGGCATTGTTTCATCACCGCATTGACGAAGCCGATAGCATTGTCAATGCGGCGTTGGCCCTCCACCCGCTCGAGGACCTCACATTGCATGTAGTTACACCCGTGCTCTTTGCTGCTGGTGAGGCATGGGCATCCGGGCGTATTACGGTTGCTACCGAGCATCTGGCAACCGAGTATCTCCGCCACCGGTTGGCGATGTGGCTTGAGGCAGGCCCGCCTCCGTATGCTACCCCGCCGATTGTTCTGGCTTGTCCTCCTGAGGAATGGCACGATACCAGCTTGTTGATCTTGGGGGTATTGCTCCGGCGCCGGCGTTGGCCCGTGATTCATTTGGGGCAATCGCTCCCTCTGGCTGACCTGGCATCCTTTGTGCAGAAAACCGCCCCTCTGGCGGTCATCTTTGTCGCCATGCGCGAGGAATCAGCTGTGAACCTGGCAGGTTGGACTCAGTGGCTTCCTGAAGCGCTGAGAACGGGGCGCCCCCTGGTTGCCTTTGGCGGCAATATCTTCGTAGAGCAACCGGAATGGCGAGCGCGCGTACCGGGGCTTTATCTTGGGGATAGCCTGCAGGCAGGGTTGGAGGCTGTTGACCGGCTGTTACGGGAGCGCACAGGACGTTGACCCCACAACCTTAGAGAACATCTGCCGGATCAATATCCACGCGCCAGCCCGGTGGCAGGGGTAAATGCCGCAAGAAAGCTGGCGGATCAAAGTGCCGGAGCAACAGGTGCCAGCGATAGCGCCCTCGTGCCCGCGTAAAAAACGCTGGCGCAGGCCCCATCAGGTCACTTTCGGGTAGTCCCGCCTGTTTGAGCATTCTTCGTATCTCGGACGCGAGTGTTTTTGCCGCTTCTTCCGCCTGCCGTGCATCGCTATGTTGGAAGAGCAATCGCGCCAGTCTGAAGAACGGTGGATAACCTGCCGTCTCGCGAAAGGCGAGCTCCCGCCGGGCAAAACCCACGGTATCGTGAACCGCAGCATATTGGATGGCATAATGCTCCGGGTGGTAGGTCTGGAGAATAGTGCGTCCCCCCAGTAAGCCACGTCCTGCGCGCCCCGCAACCTGTGCCAGCAGTTGGAACGTCCGCTCTGCGGCGCGAAAATCTGGCAGAAATAGCCCCACATCCGCCGAGATAATCCCCACGACAGTCACCGCCGGCAGATCGAGACCCCGCGCCACCATCTGCGTGCCGATAAGGATATCTGCCTGCCCCGTGGCAAAGCGCGTGAGCAAATGCGTATGCGTGGCATGTGTGCGTGCTACATCGCGGTCCCAGCGCAGCAACCGTGCATCTGGCCAGCGTTCGCCAACCTGTACCTCCAGGCCCTCCGTTCCCAGGCCAAAGGCGCGCACCCGCGCGGACCCACATGCCGGGCAGCGGGTCGTCATAGGTGTGTGAAATCCGCAGTGATGGCAGGTGAGACTATCTGTTTCACGGTGAAAGGTCAACGGGATATCGCATTTGGGGCATTGCGCCACCCAACCGCAATCGCGGCAGAAGACGTGTGTTGCTGTGCCGCGCCGGTTGAGGAAAAGAATCACCTGTTCGTGACGCGCCAGAGCTTGATCCACGTTTTCTTCCAGCACACGGCTGAAGATGGAGCGATTGCCCGCTTTGAGCTCGGCGCGCATATCTACCAGTTGCACCGGCGGCAGCACCGTTGTACAGGCTTGTGGCGCCTCTTCGAGTGTGCGATAGCGGTTCTGGGGCAGTTGCAGGTGGAGTTGCCAATCGCTGATTCTTTGCTGGTGCCCCAACACACGGCGTGGCATTTGCAATAACCGGTAACGTCCTTCCAGGGCGCGGGAATACGCTTCGAGTGAGGGCGTCGCGCTGCCCAGGAGCAATTGCGCTCCTGTCAGCTGCGCCAATTTCTCTGCTGCCTCGCGGGTATGATACATGGGAGGCTGACTCTGTTTGTAGCTGCTATCCTCCTCCTCATCCAAGACGATGAGTCCCAGGTGGGTGAAGGGCGTGAATAACGCTGAGCGCGCGCCTACCAGCACCTGCAAGTCCCCGCTGCGTGCCCGCTGCCAGGTGTCATAGCGTTCACCTTCGGTCATGGCGCTGTGCCAGACGCCCACTTTGCCGGGGAAGCGCAGCACAAAACGCCGGACGGTCTGCGGCGTCAGGCTGATTTCTGGCACGAGGATGAGCGCTTGCCGTCCTTGTGTTAGGGTGCGTTCGGTCGCTCGGAGGTAGATTTCGGTTTTACCAGAGCCTGTAACCCCGAGCAGCAGCGCCGGTGTCGGGTCGGGGCTTTCCAACGCCGCTGCCAGTGTGTCCCACACTTGTTGTTGGTCCGGGAGCAGTGGTGGGGCAGTCGTGGGAACATAAATCATAGCCGTGAGGGGATCGCGTACCATTTCGGCGCTGCTAAAGGCGAGCAATCCCCGGTTGTGTAGCATTTTGATTTGTGCGGTCTGCGCCCCGGTTTCGGCGCGAATGACCTCAAACTCCACAGGACCGGATTCGCGTTCGAGAAATTCGAGAATGGCGCGGTAGCTCTCGATTTTCCGCAAGCCATTAAGCGCCTCGGTCCAGGTATCCCGGGCCATGACCAGGGTTGCCAGCTGTACAATCCTGGGTTGGACCTGTGGCAATATCTGTGTGCGTTCTACCTGAATCAAGCCTTTGCGTTGCAACCAGGTCATGGCTCGTTGCCAGTCTTCTCCGCGCAGCGCCGCGTTGATTTGCTCTCGGCGCAGCGGACCTCGAGCGAACAGCAGCTCCAGGAGCTTGCGCGCACGGGGGGGCATGTCATCCGGCGCGGCTGTAACCAATGGCGTGAGGCGCAGCAACTTCTTGGGGCGCAACCCCGGTGGGAGCATGGTGTTGACACAGGTATGGAGCTGGGTCAGCGTTTCTGTACTCATCCAGCGCGCCAGCTCAAGCAACGCGGGTGTGAGCACGGGTGTGGCATCCAGAAGGCTATCTATGGGAAGGGGATCGGGGACAGTGGGATGCTTTGCCAGCGCCATCACAATTCCCGGCAGGCGTTTCTGGCGGAAGGGTACGAGCACCATCATTCCTGGGCGAATTTGCGCCTCCAGGTTTGCGGGGATGGCATAGTCAAAGAAGGGAGTGGTCTGCGCCTTGACGGGCAGAAAGACGAGCACTTGGGCAAACATGGTTGGTTTCTTATCTCCCCTTGGTACTCATGGGGGATTATCCACGATTTGGTCCAGCGTCTCCTGCCAGGAAGGAGTGCCCGGGGCGACGCCCTTGACAGCGACAAGGGTGCCTATCGGCGCCCATTCGAAGAGCTGCTGGGCATCGCCCACATTCAGAATAATGCAGCCAAAAGAGGCGGGCCATCCCAGCACGCCTTGCGAGAGGCGGTAACCCCCTCGCGTGATGGGGAGTTCATGGATACCATTGTAGAACTCTGGTCCTTCCTTGTAAAACCCCATGAAATACGGCATATCCAGGTTCCAGCGTTGTGCGAAAGCGTTTTCCTCTTTTGTGAGAATCTGGAACAACCCGGCGATAGTGGGCGTTTTTGACATTCCGCTCGAGATGGTGAACTCGAAGTGGAGTTCGCCATCCTGATAGGCGCGCATTTTTTGCTCCGGCAGATTGATTTCGATGCGCTTATCGAGAACGACGGGTTCTGAAATCAGCACATCCATGGAAGGGATGATGAGTTGTTGCCCGATGAGCAGGCTGCGCGAGATGACATCGGGATTGGCTTCAATAAGCCGCCAGAGCGGGAAACCAAAGTTGTAGGCGATATCGAACATGTTATCGTTTGGTTCGACGATATAGGTCTTCTCCGGGTGGCGCACGTGTGCCATAGCCCGGTGCTCCTCCAGGTTGAGTGCGTTTAGCGTACGGGTAAGAGTCTCACTCACATCGAGGTAGCGCTCTGCCCCTAGCTGTGGTGCGACTTCTTCCAACCAGGCGCGGATTTGCTCTGCCTCGATATCAAGCTTGATGGCAGGCGGTTCAGGTTCGGTGTGCCAACTGAGCCATCCGGCTATTTGTGCGGGCGGCGCCTCGAATTCTTCGTGGAAGTCGGTGACTGGATCGTTGACTTCGAGAATAAAGGGCGCAGCGAGGAGCGCTACGGCGCGGGAATAGGCAGGCTCCGCCGTCTCCAGGTGTGGCGGAAGCGGGCGCAGTTGCAGGTGTAGCTCCGTCTCGCCCCGTTGCAGGGCATCTAGCAACGCTGTACTGGCAGCGGTGATATCAAGCTCTTGCCCTGCCTGTCCTGGCGTGCCTATGGCGCCTTCCGGTCTGATGCTGAGATTGGCATCCACTGGGGTGCGGAAAACGGCTTTGGCGATGGTCTCCATGGCGAGCGTGGCTTTGGCAGGATCGGCAGAAATCGCGACTACCGCTATGTCTTGCCCTTCCTGGCGCACGCGCCAGGCTGCTTGCAGGCGCTTGACCCAGGTCTCCTCGCGGGCAACTTCAAAGGCTTCGGCGATGGTTGCCGGGATATCGTAGTTCTGTCCTAAGGCAGCCCAACTAAAGCGCCAGGTCTGGTCAGCTGCCCGCACGGTGATCCCTTCAGCCTGTGGATCAGGTAAGGCGTGTTCCAGGGCAACCTCGGCCTCAAGCGTGGTCATGCCGCCCACATCCAGACCGTTGACCGTCACGCCCGGAAAGATGCGCTCCGTGTGTTGTCTATCGTAGGCAATAGCGACGCCGGTGAGAAGAAGGATACCGATCGCCACTGCGATTCCTAACCATCGTAGCCCGCTTTGCATGAGACTCCTTCGAGTTTAGCTTGAAGTTGAAAGTTGTTGTCTGGAACTGGCTCAGCTCAATGCTGCTATTTTACCACTGTAGCGCGTTTATGGGTGCGCAGAAGCCCGCTGAACTGCTACGAATGCCCATCCAGGGACAACTCAGCGATCATCAAAAGTGAAGGTGTAGACTTGTGTTTCGATACGATCCAGAATGATGCTCACAATTTTGTCGCTGAGATCATACACCACCGACCATTGGGTGCTATCAGGCTGTGAGACGGTTTGCAGCAGTGCCAATGCATCTGCGGTATCCAGGCGCCCTTCTGTCAGCGTCAGGCTTTCATCAATCGCTCTGTACCTGGGGCAGGCATTGCGCGGATCATCGCCCGCTGTAGCTAGCAGAAAGTTGGTCGCTGCATGCCAGGGGGCATTATTGGGGATTAAAATCCGCTCTCCCTGAACGAATTCTACCAGCACGGCGTTACCGTTGGCATCGGCAATCAGATAGTGGACTGGCGGACCGCCGGTGAAGTCAATGTTGTACTGCTCAAAAAGGGCAATCGCTTCATCCACGGTTCTCGCGTGATCCAACAGCTCGCGCATGATGGCAAGGGAACCGATGGTGGGTTTCGCCGGATCCGGGTCGTGCCAGCTGTCATTGACTGCCGCCATACCCACGACCAATCCCTCTTCGTTCATGCCATCAATGGGGACAAAGGGCGTGTGCAAAAGCGTTTCCTGTTGCTTACGGGGCAATGTGAGCAAGTTCTCGGCTTCATCTTTATCGAAGCCCAAAAAACCCAGATTGACCAGAGAGATTGAGGCATAACCATCGTCTGGGGTTGTATAGAGAACCAGTGCCGGGCTATGTTCCCAGTCGAAGTTCCGCCCATAGATCATGTTTTCCGGATCGCCCAACGCGGCGAAGAGCGAGCATCCCCAGGCGTTCTGTGCCGCTTGCGATTGCCCGATCGTATTGGGATAATTGCCTGTGTAGTGTATGACATAGAGCGGATGATCGGCAATTCGCTTGAGACTGGCAAGCGTTTGCGTAACCGGATCAAGGTCCGGTGTCGGCGTAGGCGAGATTGGTGCAGCACAGGCTGCGAGCCATAGGATCAACAGCAAGCCGAGACGAATATGCCGCTTTGTCATACTTCTGCTCCTTAACCTTCGGCTCCCTTTACCGGTTGCCGGATCACCGTTTTGAGTTTCTCCGGCGCAGTACGGCGTGGGTCTCCCAGGTAAATCTCGTGGTGCTTGCCTCGACGTTCATAGCCCTGTTCGGCAATAAAGGTGTGTAGCATGGCAATCGCCGGACCTTCATCGGCGTAGGCGCCCAGATACATGATTTGCGCTGCCAATCCCTCATCGTAAACTTCAAAACGCACTTGCTCCAGGGCGAGCAGCTTCTTTTTGCGGCGTACCTCGGCGGAGGCACTTTCTACCATCTCGGGGCTGATCCATTCCGGTTGCATGATCATCATCGTCCAGTCCCAGGCGTCTTTGTCCTCCAGGCTGAATTGGTTCATGTCCGGCACCGACCACAACCCTTCGAGCGGCATCACACCGTAGTCCAGCCCCACGGATTTCTTGACGGCGAATTTGAGCGTGTATACCAGCGCATAGAGTGTCTCCACCGCTTCCTGATATACCGGGTTGTTGTTGGGATTGCCGTGCCCATCGAGCATGAGGAAGCGCAGCGGTGGAACTTGCACCAATTCACAGCGTTTGGGCGGATTGTAAAGATGCGCCAGGTCCTTCTTGAGATCGCGTTTCTCCATGGAAATAACCTCCTGGAAAATGGTTGTGAATCAGATGCGAAAATCCCTGAGGACTCTCGGATAGTCCATACGGGTGGATGGCGCTTGCTGGAGCGCACATCTGCTCATAGGGGCCAAATCACCGGCACCAATAACAGGGCGATAAGATAGAAAACAATCGTGAGCGGTGTGCCGATTTTGACGAAGTCGAAGAAGCGGTAACGTCCTGGACCGTAAACGATCAGGCAGGCAGGTTCCAACGGGGTGATGAAGGAGCAGCTCGCGCCGACGGCAATCATCACGGCGAAGGTGCGGGGGTTAAATCCCAGGAGTAGCGCCGTTTCCATCGCCACAGGCAATACGACCGCTGCTGCTGCCTGATTGGACATGGGTTGGGTGAGGAGCATGGTCAGTGCGAAGAAAGCCGTGAGCAACCAGCGTGGATTGGCATCAGGGAGCCAGATGACCAGCTGTTCAGCCAGGAAATCAGCCGCACCGCTGTTTTGCATGGCGACGCCTAGCGCTAACATGCTGCCGATAACGATGATGGCTTTCCACTCCAGGGTACGATAGGCTTCTTCCGGTGTGATGGTTCGGGTGATGAAGACGAGCAATACGCCTGCAATGGCAGCGACTGCCAATGGCACAATTTCCAACGCTGCCAGTCCCAATACCAGTGCAAAAGCACCTACTGCTATGGGAGCGCGTTGTTGATTGGGGCTTTTGTGTTCTACGGTTCCCACCAGGTGAAAGGTGTTATCCTCGTCCATGGTGGCGAGGTTGGCGCGCGGGCCTTGCACCAGTAGCTGATCGCCAACCTGCAACCGAACCTGGCTCAGCTTGCGGAAAATACTGTGCCCACGCCGGTTCACACCGAGCACCTGTACCCCATAGCGCTGCCGAAAGCGTAGTGTTTTCAACGTTCGCCCGATAAGGGGCGAACCGGGCAGCAACAGCGCTTCAGCCAGTTGCATGGTCTCACTCTGCAATCTCGGGTCGGAGAGTTTGATATCGGACTTGAAGCCCATTCCGTTGACATTGCGAATTTTGAGTAGCTGGTCACGTGGCCCTTCGACGAGCAGCTCATCACCCGCTAACAGACGGAGGTTTGCCTGCGGTGGTAGATAGCGATTGCGCTCACGCACCACCCGCAGCACCGCCAGGTCCATATCTTGCCCCAGGGCAGCTTCTGCCAGGGTTTTGCCCACCAGCGATGATTCGGGTCGCAACATGATTTCTGCTAGGTAGGGGCGAATGCCAAAGGTTTCATCATCGTTGGCATCGCCCTTGCGGACGGGGATGAGGTGTTGTCCGATGAAGAGCATATAGATAAACCCCATCAGTGCCAGGGGAACGCCCACAGGCGTCAGCTCAAACATCCGCAGGGGTGCCAGGCCATATTGTGTCATCAACCCACTGACTACGATATTCGTGGATGTGCCGACCAGCGTTAGTGAGCTGGCGAGAATTGAGGCAAAAGCCAGCGGCATCAGCAATTTCGCCGGGCTGATGCGTAATCGTCGCGCCAATCCTAATACGATGGGCGCGAGAAAGGCGGTCGTGGCGGTGTTGCTCATAAAGGCGCTCAGCGTGGTTGCGACGCCCATAATGACCGCCATGGCGCGGGTAGTGGTGGTGCCGGTGAAACGCTGTAACCACTTGCCGGCGGTCTCCACCATCCCGGTGCGTACCAGAGCAGCGGTCAACACCAACAGCCCAAAAATCATCACGACTGTTTCGCTGCCGAATCCCGCAAATGCCTGCGCTGGCGAGAGTAACCCGGTCAGCACCAGAATGAGCACCAGCAGCAGCGCAATCACATCGGTTGGGAGGTGCTCGATTGAAAAGAGAATCACGGCTAGCGCCACGACGCCCAATGTTAACCCAATCTCGAGGGTCATGCTGCCTCCATGGCTATTGCGGGCTAAACACTAAATCCGGTCTGCTTTGCCTGATCACTCATGGATGACGAACCGGTGTATTGTGGAGCGTGGCAGGCGTCAACCTTACCACCAACGGCTTTCGTGTTGTTCATCGTCTTCAAGCTATATTCTAGGGCGAAAATGCCGTGGCACAATTCCCCAAAACACCCTTGTTGATCATTTCCGCGGGGAGGCGAAGCCGCAATTCGAATAATGATCTATGACTGCTCCCCGGCGGGCAACCGCCGGGGAGCAGCAGATGTGACCAACACGCTTTAAGACCTGCCCGGCAGGATGACCCTGACCGGTTGTTATGCTAAAAGAACAGTTTGGCGAATTTTAGCGCACCTTGTCGCCAGGGGGTGCGGTGGGTGATACCTGCGGTGTGATCAAAACTATCCACGTTGTCGAGATACCATTGGTAGTTCCGGATCAGCGCTTCGCTATTGGAATACTTGGGAGCGAATCCTAACACCCGTTCGGCTTTCTCGATTGAAACGAAGGACTCTTTGCCCACCGTCTCATAAATCCATTTGTAGAGCGGTGAAAGCCCCAGGCTTTCGAGAACTCGTAGAACGAAGATAGCGGGTCCTTCCGGTATAGGGACTACGCGCTTGCCGTGACCCGCATAATCCAGCAATGCCTGGAAATCGCTCTTCGGTGTTCCATAGGCTTTAGCGCCGATGTTGAACGTGTCGTTGGCTTTTTCGCACGGCAGGGTGGCGGCAAGCCAGATAGCATCGCACAAATCCTCTACCGCGAGGTATTGATAGGGGTTGTTGCCGGCGCCGAGGATGGGGAAGTTCTTGCCATCCTTAGCCCAGTCATAGAGCATGGCGAACACGCCTAGACGCTCTGGTCCGATGAAGGATTTGGGGCGCAAGATGGGCACACACAACCCTTTGGCGCGATATTCCTGGCAGACCTCCTCAGCCAGGATTTTAGCTTTGCCATACGGCCCTACCCCTTGAAGTTGGTCGGTTTCGAGCAGCGGATGGTGGTCGGGAATGCCGTAGACTGCGGTCGAGGAAATGTGGATCGCCCGCTCGACCTTGTGGGCGAATGCTGCTTGCATAATGTTGCGAGTTCCTTCTACATCCGTGGAGAGGATTTCTTCCGGGGTGTAGAGCGGCAACGCTGCCGCTGTGTGAATCACGATGTCCACATCCTTCATCGCACGGTTTACCGCCTCGGCATCACGGATATCGCCGGTGACAATATTGACGTGCTCATGCACATCTGGGTAATCGAATGGCACAATATCGAGCGAGGTGACCTGTTCACCCTGATTGAGCAAATAACGTACCAGGTTGATGCCCAGAAATCCCGCGCCGCCGGTGATGAGATAAGACTTAGTCAAATTCCAGTCCTCCATTAGGATCAAATTTGCAAATCTCCCCCATTTTACCGCAATATTCGAGATTCAGGGGCTGACTTTGTTTTCAAACAGGGCTTGGGGTGTGCAACCCGCGCCCCAAGCCCGCCAGCAAACTATTCCAACCACCGCAATGCCGCGGGATCCAACCTGAAGGCAAGTTCTACCCCTACGTGCGGCGCCGGTTGACGTAAACCCTGTGTGAAGCTGAGGATTGCGCCGCCGCAGTCGAGCTCGAGCCTGTAGTAGCTGCCGTGAAAGCTGCGTTTGATGACACGCGCGCGCAGGCAACCGTTTTCTGTTATCTGGATACCCCACGACTGGATGAGCACCGTGCCCGTGCTGCCGGGAGCGGGCAAGGTGACGGTTCCCGCCATCTCCAATACGCCGAAGGGCACTTCGACGAGCTGCGCGTTTACCACTTTTGCCGGAAAGAGATTCTGTAAGCCCAAGAAGCGCGCCACCCAGGTTGTTGCAGGCGCGGCATAGACGGCTTCCGGCGTGCCCTGTTGTACCGCGCGCCCCTCGTGTAGCAGAATCACGCGATCCGCTAGCGCGAAGGCTTCCTCCTGGTCGTGTGTCACAGTGATGGCAGTCACGCCCACCTGCCGGAGGATCGTGGGCAGCTCTTCGAGCAGGCGCTCCCGAAGGTTACGGTCGAGTGCGCCCAACGGTTCATCGAGCAATAGCAAGCGCGGATTGGGCGCCAGGCTGCGCGCCAGCGCCACCCGTTGGCGCTCCCCACCCGAAAGGGAATTCACATCGCGGTCTGCGAAGCCTTCCAGACCGACAAGGGCGAGCATGGCTTCAACAGCTGTCGCCTGGCGGTGGTTCGTCTCGCTGGTGCCAGTGCCGAAGACCCACGACCGGCGCCTGCGCTTTGTTTCTCGGTCTTCTGCCGGTGCGTAGCGCAAGCCAAATGCTACATTCTCCGCCACCGTCTTGTGTGGAAAGAGCGCATAATCCTGGAACATCAGTACCACACCACGTTTGTGAACGGGAACGTGGGTGAGGTCCTGCCCCTCAAGCAGAATGCGACCTGCTTCGGGTTCTTCCAATCCCGCGAGGATGCGCAACAGTGTGGTCTTGCCGCTGCCGGAGGAACCGAGCAAGCAGGCGATTTCGCCCCGCTCGACGGTAAAATCCACGCCGCAGAGCAGCGGAGCGTTATCGTAGGATTTGTGGATGTTGGTCAGTTCCAGAAAACTCATGCTTGTTCCTTGATTTTCAGCGGTGATGCTTCTGTTTCGCCTTCTGGGTTGGCTTCGGCAAAGGCAACCACCAACGCGCGTTCCGTGATAGCCGGATAGATGCGTTCCAGTTGGGTGCGCAGGTATTGGGTTTCGATGAAATCGGGCAAGCCCACGCGCTTGAGCAATGCCAATGCCACCGGCGGTTCTGCGATTCGTACGTTGAAATTCGCCAATGCCCGTGCGGAGCCCCAATATTGCCCCAGGCTCTCTGCAAGGGGTGTGACCGGCGCGGCGGCGACGGCATCGGGCGCCAAAAGCATGGGCGCCTCGTTTTCCGGGTCGCTAGCTGCCCGGCGTTTTCGCAGTTCCGCTGCGACTTGCTCCTTGTTGCGCCCTCGCAGCGTAAAGAGCAGGAACGGGTCGGCGTCGAAGCGTTCGCCAAGAAGATAATAGACCGCCGCCACGTGCTTGCAGGGATTAGCCCAATCCGGGCACGAGCAGCTGCTGCCTAAATCGCCACGCGAGGTGGGGAACAGTGGCACTTTTACGGCATTGAAGATGCTCTCGATATCGTCGGGCATTTCACCGTTGAGAAGTTGCGCGGCATAGATGGCTTGTCCCGCCAATGCCTCGAACACCGTGCCCCATTGCCCATCGTTGAGTGGATTTAGCTCGATGGTGACTTTATAGGGCGTCGGGCGTGAGCCTTGTACCCGCGCGGTTACCTTGCCGGGCTGGATGTTGATCTCCAGTACCTGCCCCTTACGCGCATAACTTCGCCCCCGGCTCAGGCGTCCGCTATCCATGAGCGGTGTGAGTGCCTTGATCCATCGGTGTCCCCACCAGGTGGCAGTGAAATCCCCTCTTTGATTCTTCGCCTTGATGCCATCCGCAGGTCTTGAGCGTGTGGCTTCATAGCTGGGCCAATAGTCACCGTAATAACTGGAGCGTTTCCGGCTCATCCCTCTTTCCTTATCTGTGACAATGCATTTTCATGGATGGTGTTACAGAGTATCTGCGACAGTTCTTTCTACGTTTCACGCAAGGTGATGATCTCTCGCAGCTCTTCCGTGCTTAGTCCGGCGAGCCAATCCTCGCCTGCACCGACCACACTTTGCGCTAAAGCCTTTTTGCTCTCGATGAGCGCATCAATGCGCTCTTCCAGCGTCCCTTCGCAGATGAGCTTGTGGACTTGTACATCGCGCCTCTGGCCAATCCTAAAGGCGCGATCGGTGGCTTGATCTTCCACGGCAGGGTTCCACCAGCGATCGAAGTGGAAGACATGGTTGGCGGAAGTGAGATTCAGACCCACACCCCCTGCCTTTAACGAGAGTACAAACAACGGGGGTCCCTCTTGATCTTGGAAACGCGCCACCATTTTATCGCGTTGTTTGGGCGTTGTGCCGCCGTGCAGGTAGAGCGTCTCTACACCAAATAACGCTTGCAGATAGTGTTGGAGCCGCTGTCCCATCTCTGCAAACTGCGTGAAGATAAGCGCGCGCTCACCCATATCCAGTACCTCTTCCAGCATTTCTGTGAGCCGGTCGAGTTTCCCGGAGCGCCCCGGCAGTGCGGAGCCGTCGCCCAGGTAGTGGGCAGGATGATTACATACCTGTTTGAGTCGCAACAACGCGCTAAGAATGACCCCCCGTCGCGAAAACTCAGATTTATCCTCAGTTTCAGCCGCTTCTGCCTGGTTGAGGGTAGTCTCTACCACCGCCTGGTATAGTGTGATCTGTTCTGGCGTCAGTGAGCAGTAAGTCTTGATCTCAATCTTGTCCGGTAAATCCTGAATAATCGTCGGGTCAGTCTTGAGCCGGCGCAGGACAAAGGGACCTACCATCCCGCGCAACCGGGTGGCAGCCTCGGCGTCCTGATAACGTTCGATGGGCAGGGCAAAACGTTCCCGGAAGCCACTTTGTGAGCCGAGTAAACCGGGATTGAGAAATTGCATGATGGACCACAGCTCTGAGAGGCGATTTTCAACGGGTGTGCCGGTCAGGGCAATGCGTTGCCGTGCCCGAAGCTGGCGCACGGTCTGCGTTTGTTTTGCATGTGGGTTTTTAATGTTCTGTGCCTCATCCAGGATAATGGTGTCCCAGTCAACCTTTGCCAGGGTATCTACATCGCGACGCACCAATCCATAGGTGCTGATGATGAGGTCGTGGGCAGTAATAGCCTCCAAGAGATTTGCGCCGCGCTCGCGTTCTGCCCCGTGATGGACGAGCGCCTTGAGGGATGGACCAAAGCGCTGCACCTCGCGTTTCCAGTTGCCCACAACCGAGGTTGGGCATACCAGCAACGCCGGTCCCGGTTTTGCTTTTTCGCGTTCTCGCTCGTGTAGCAGCAGCGCAATCGTCTGAATGGTCTTGCCTAAACCCATGTCATCTGCCAGACAGGCTCCCAAGCCCCAATGCCGCATAGACGCCAACCAGGAAGTGCCCCGCTGCTGATAGGGACGTAATTGTCCCACAAAGCTCCCCGGTTGTGGTACTTCAACGACTTTTTCCCCATCGCGCAGTTGTTGCAGCAGCTTTGCCAACCAGCCTGTGGCTTGCACGCCGCTTACTGGTAGCCCGTTAAGCTCCGTTGTTGCCCCTTGCGCCAATGCCAGCGCCTCGATGAAACCGACCTGCTGTTGCTGCTTTTTCCAGAATGCGATGGCGGCTTCGATTTCTTGCGGTTGCAAGAGCACCCATTGTCCGCGCACCTGCACCAACGGCATTTTGAGCGCTACCAACCGCTCGAATTCCTCGCGGCTGAGCGCTTCGTCGCCCAGGGCCAGCTCCCAGTTGAAAGAAATGAGTGCATCGCGGTTCAGAATGCCCTTGCCACTGAGGTTGCCCTCGGCCTTCATCTGGGCGCGGACGGTGAGGCGCGCGTTGGGTTTGTTCCACCATGGCGGCACGAGGACGCCAAAGCCGCTGCTTTCCAGGAGTGGCCCCACCTCGCGCAGGAAGGCGAAAGCCTCATCGGCAGAGAGGCTGCAGGCCTGCGGTCGGGCGGTACGCAAGCTCTGCTTGATGGGCGGGAAAAGCCGGGCTGCCAGCCCCAGACTGGCTAGCACATGCTCCTGCGCATTTTCGAAGCGGTAGCTGAGATATTCCAGTGTCCCCCCGCGTGCGGCCCATACCTGTTCCACCGGCACCAATAGGCTTGGGTCGTCGTTAGCCTGGAGGAGATAATGCACCCTCCAATCGGGGCGGCTTACCTTGCCTGTCTCTTGATCAATTTCCGGTGGCTCCAGCCGAAAACTCAAGCGGAAGGGCGCCTTGGCGCTGCCCTGCAATTGCGCTATCCATGCCTGCCAGACTTCATAGAGTGTGGCGAGCTCCCGGCGTTCTTTTGCAGTAGCCAGAATGCTGCCCTCGGGTGCCCAGAGCGCGCTCCACCACAGTCCCGCAATGCCGGTGGGTGGTCTCCGCCGGGCATCGAGATGCGTACGCCCCCAATCGCGCACGGCGATATCCACCAATTGCTTGAGGAAACTCTCCAGCAACGTGTGGGGTGAGGGCGCCAGCGCAGGATCTGGCGGGGATTTGACCTCGAATAGCGCGCGTGCGACGGGCGGGAGGGCTTCGGTCAGCACTTTCAGGCGTGCGCGGTCGGACGGGGCATCCCATACCGGCAACCAGAGCGCGCGATAATGCCCTTCGTGCTCTGTAAGGCCTGGCAGATAGGCCTGACGGGCTAACGCCTCCAGGCCGAATTTAGCCACAGCGCTCCAATAGTGCAGATCATCTCCCCATTGGCGACTGTGCTGGTTCCCCGGCGTGCCTGGCAACGCGATGAGCAAATCCAGGGCGGTGAGCACATCTAGCACCAGTCCCGTCACCTTCCAGGCGCTCAGACCGATAGGCGCTTCATCTCGGGTTGCATCGTCCGCATCCTCCATGGCTTCCATCATAAGCCAGGGGGGAAGGAGTGGGGTGTTGTTGCGTGTTGGAAGGAATATCCCGCAGGTCAATTCCGGTAAAGCGGCCCAGTTGGTAGCGGGTAAGAACTTGACTAAACGGGTGCGTAGGGCATCCGGCGTCGCAGTATGCGGATGAGGTGGAAGTTTCGTCTGGCGACCTCTCGGGCGGGAGCTGGCTTCGGCGCTCTCTGCCCAAAGAAAGAAGCGTTCATCGAACCAGCTGCCGTGAAAGACTAAGAATGACGTGTCATTCAATGACGTGTCATTCGGCGTGTTTACGATCTCTTCTGACATTCCGTCCCCTCATTCGATGGCGCGAACGTGTTTAGCATTGGCCAGCGTTTCCTATCCTAAAATGTCTGCATTCCAGGTGGTCTGAAGCGTTCCATTGCCACGAAACCCACAACACAGACCGCCATCAGAATCGTAGACATTGCCAGCGCCTGCCCATAGTTTAGCGCACCCGGAAGCGAAAGAAAGCGGTAGATGGCGATGGGCAGGGTAGGCAGTTCGGGGCGTGCAATCATGGAGGTGGCGCCAAATTCTCCCATCGAAACGGTGAAAGCGAAGACGCCGCCCACCGCCAGCGCGCGCCGAATGATGGGCAAGTCCACTTCTCTAAAGACGTGGTGTGGTGGCGCCCCTAATGTAGCTGCCGCTTCGCGCAGCGCCGGGCGGATAGATTGCAGCGC
The DNA here is from genome assembly GCA_026645815.1 of Anaerolineae bacterium. Taxonomy (GTDB): domain Bacteria; phylum Chloroflexota; class Anaerolineae; order B4-G1; family SLSP01; genus JAAZNO01. The sequence goes on from JAPKMR010000019.1 coordinate 28,802, forward strand.
CGGTAGCAGACTCCGTACGACAAACGGCAGCGCTACGAGCGTGTGCCCACAGATGATCAGGAACGGCGTCCCGCGTAGTGCCAATGGTGGACGCCCCATGCTGATGAGGTAACCCAGGCCTAGCGTCACCGCTGAGGTGCCCAGCGGCAACATAAAGAGCGCGTCGAGCACCCAACCGCCTGGCGCAAGCCGTTGGCGCAGCAGTGCCAGCGAGGTGAGCAGACCCAAAAACAGTGCGAGCGCCATCGTTGCCAGGGCAAAGCGCACAGAATTCCATATCGCCATAACCGGCGGGACGTAGAAGATGGAGCGGCGGGGGTTTTCGAAGAGTGCCGTGTAATAATGTAGTCCGCCGTCAAAAGAGCGTGCGCTGAGCGTGAGCAGCGGCGCAATGAGCAATAACCCCAGCAGGAATACGGTTGCCGCTACCGTCGCGATTTCGGAAGGACGGCGAGGGCGGTGTTGTGTGGCCCACTGTGGACGTAATTCCAGTGGGCGGGCTAATCCGGTTTGCAGGTGCGTGTAGATCAATGTGAATACCAGGGTGATCCCGATTTGTAGGAGCGAGAGTGCTGCTGCCAGCGGCAAATTGGCGAAATTGATCGTTTGCCGGTAGATTTCCACCTCGAGTGTGGCGAAGCGTGGTCCCCCAAGAATAAGGATCACGCCGAAGCTGGTGAAACAGAAGATGAAGACCAGCATGGCTGCCGCGCCTAATGCGGGCGCGAGCAGGGGCAACGTCACCTCGCGGAAAGCGCGCCAGGGCGAGGCGCCCAGCGTCCTCGCCGCCTGCTCGAGGTGCGGGTCGAGATTGGCCCAGAACCCCCCGACCATTCGCAGTATGACCGTGACATTATAGAAGATATGGGCGAGCAAAATCGCCCCCAGCGTGTAGCGCAGCTCGGATTGGCTCCCCGTCAACGCTGTGAACGCCGCTGCAACGACAACGGTGGGCAGTACGAAGGGCACGGTAGCGAGCGCCTGCAGCAAACCCTTTCCGGGGAAGTCGTAGTGCGCAAAGACATAGGCCCCTGGTAATCCCAGAAGCAGCGTGAGCGCCGTCGAGAGCAGCGCCTGACCGAAGGTGAAACCCAGCACGCGCAGCGTCCCCGCGCTCAGAAGGCGGGGCAACACACTGCTGGCATCGTTTTCCGCAAAACTTACGCGGAAAATGGCTGCCAGTGGGTAGAAGTAGAAGAGAGTGAGGAAAAGAAGGGGGAGCAGGAGGAGCATCCAGGGTTGTAGCTGGCGGGAAGCGTGTGACGCCGGTTGCGTTTCACTTCTGTGCGGGGTTGGCATTAGCGCAGTACCGCCTCCGTCCATTCCTGAATCCAACGCTCGCGATTCTGCTCGATATCAACAGGACGGAGGACTTCGCGGGTGTACTGCGCAGGCTGTGCGTGATCTTGGAATACCTGTGGCAGCGCTACCGCCTGATTGGTCGGATAGACCCACATCTGTAGCGGAATATCGGCCTGGAAGGTCTCGCTAAGCGCAAAGGCTACGAAGGCCTGTGCCAGTTTGGGGGATTCCCCGTTGCGCAGAACCGCGACAAATTCGATCTGCCGGAAGCACATCCCCGGCGTAGTGATGGCGCCGGTCGGTGGTTCGGTCAACGCGCCCTCGCTGAAGTAGACCTCGGCGGCAGGGCTGCTGGCGTAGCTGACCACCAGTGGGCGTGTCCCCTCACTGTAGGCGCCGCCGCTGAATTCGGTGTAGTACGCTGTATCCCAACCATCCACCACGAGCACGTCGTTGGCGCGTAGCGCGCGCCAGTAATCGAGATAACCATCCTCGCCGAATTCCTCAATCGTAGCGATGAGGAAGGCCAACCCCGGTGACGATGACGCGGGATTCTGCACCACAAGCAGTCCCTTGTATTCAGGTAGCGTCAGCGCAGTGAGGCTTTGGGGTACAGCCAGTCCTGTGCTTTCGAAGGTATCTTTGTCGTAGTTCAGGCACACATCGCCGTAGTCTACCGGGAAAAAGCGGTTTTCAGGATCAATTCTCAGATTTTCCGGAATATCATCGAGTGGGAGTTGGCTCAGGGGAAGCGCGATATCGGCTTCTAAGGCCCGGCTGAGGAAGGTATTGTCTATGCCGTAAATTACATCCGCCTGGGGATTTTCCTTGCTCAGGATAGCCTGGTTGAGCATCGTGCCGGTATCTCCGGCTTTCAGGAATTGTACCGTGACGTTGTGTTCTGCCTCGAAGGCGGTAATCACCTCCTCACTGATGCTGAAACTATCGTGCGTCATCACGCGTAGCACTTGCGGCTCTGTAGGTTTCGGTGCAGCACAGGCAGTGACTAACAGAGCTATGAGACTAAGCAGTGTGATCCATTTCATGTAACTCCTCCTGTTTAAGAATCAGGAGTCGTTTGACTCCCGTTTTTGGAGTTTCGATTCCTTGCTCAAACACCACAGCAACCCTTCTTGCACCGTGACCGTCGCCTCTTCACGCACAAGCTCGTTACTCACACCACGCGCCTGTCCGAAGTGCAGGGTTTCATCCCGCAACGGATAGGCTAAGCCCGTCGTGCTCACGCCGTGTGCATCGCCGCCCAAGGGAATGAGCGAAACCGTATCACCTGGGCTGCCGTGTAGAACCCGTGTCTCGCCGCCGCGAATGCAACAAATCGTCCATGCGCCATCCGCGAGGAGCACCTCACGATCCCCCAGTGCAGGAAGCGCGAGCAATAACAGGTTGGCGAGCGCCTGATCGGGGCGCCCGCCCAGGGCGCCAAGGACCACGATGGTTTCGGCCGGCTGTTCCGCCGCCCAGAGCAGCGCCAGCTCCAGGTCGGTCTCATCCTTGGCGGGGGGATGCGCGTGAAACACCGTGCCGGAGGCCTTCAGCTGCGCTCGCACCTTCGGCTCCAGTGAATCCAGATCGCCGATGATGTGCTGAGGGATCATTTCGGCATCTAGCGCGTGGCGTGTTCCCCCATTCGCTGCGACAATGATATCCCCCGGACCTATCCAGCGAATGGCATCGGCGAGGGGGTCATCCATGACCCCGTTGGCAAAAATGATAATGCGCATGTGACTCCATGAATCATGACCACCACGATGTCGGCGCAGATTGCTGCGCGCCGTTCCCTTCTCGATAATAAAAATCCCCGCAGGGTTGTCGCCCAGCGGGGATGATTTTTGATAAGGCTTCTTCCTCCGCCGGCATGACCCGGATCAGGTTGCGCTTGCTATCGCAAGCGTAAGGGTCGGCGCGGCATGCTCAGCGCCCTCTCAGCCCGTTCCCCGGACTCCCCTGGCAATGGTCATCGTTTTAGTGTGCCATGGAGGTGTCATCTATGCCCCCACGATATTTTGTATTATAGCATCATTATGGTATAATGTCACTACGTGCGGGCGTTGCATAATGGTAATGCCTTAGCCTTCCAAGCTAATGATACGGGTTCGATTCCCGTCGCCCGCTTCGTAAGGGGGCCCATAGCTCAACGGTTAGAGCAGCCGGCTCATAACCGGTCGGTTCCGGGTTCAAATCCTGGTGGGCCCATCAGGAAGTATCACTAACGGCCCGTTTATGAGCGGGCCGTTAGCCATGTTTAGCGCTATTGAAGTTAATGCCCCTAACCGGGCTTATGAGGATGGAGTAGAACACCATGTTGGAACGATTCGCGGCGTTAGTAGAACGCTTCGAGGAACTGAATCACCTGATGGCGGATCCGGCGCTGGCTCAGGATTATGAAAAGATCACGGAGTATGCCAAAGAGCGCGCCGACCTGGAACCCAAAGTCGCGCTTTATCAGGCATACAAGCGTGCTGCGGAGACGCTGGAACAGACTCACGAGCTGCTGCACGAGGAAGAAGATTCTGAATTGCGCGAGATGGCGCATGAGGAGATTGCGCGCCTGGAAGCCGAGCAAGAAGCGTTGGCGCTGCAATTGCAGCAGCTACTGCTGCCCAAAGACCCCCGTGATGAGAAGAACGTGATTATGGAAATTCGCGCGGGCGCCGGCGGCGATGAGGCAGGTCTCTTTGCCGCTGAGTTGTTCCGTATGTACACGCGCTACGCGGAGCGTCAGGGGGGCTGGAAGACGGAGATCATCAGCGAGAACCATACCGGCATCGGTGGTTTCAAAGAGGTGATTTTCGAGATTCGGGGTAAGGGTGTGTATTCGCAGCTTAAATACGAGAGCGGTGTGCACCGTGTGCAGCGTGTGCCGGTGACGGAATCCAGCGGGCGCATTCATACCTCGACGGTGACGGTAGCCGTGTTACCAGAAGTGGATGAAGTCGAAGTCGAGATCAACCCCAAGGACCTCGAAATTACCACTTATGGTTCTTCAGGTCCTGGCGGTCAGCACATGCAGAAGAACGAGACCGCGGTGCGCATCGTACACAAACCCACCGGCCTCGTGGCGACTTGTGAAAATCAGCGTTCATTAACGCAGAACAAGCTGCAAGCTATGGCAGTCTTGCGTGCGCGTCTCTATGAAATCGAGCGCCAGAAGCGCGAAGATGAACTTGAAGAAACGCGTCGCTCCCAGGTCGGCACCGGCGAGCGCAGCGAGAAGATTCGTACCTACAATTTCCCCCAGAATCGGGTCACGGATCATCGTGTGGGCGTAAATAGCTATAATCTCCCCGCCGTCATGGAAGGAGATTTTGCATTGTTCATCGAAGCGCTGGCGCTCGACGAGCAGAACCGCAAGCTGGCAGAATTGTAACGCACGCCTCGACTGGCTGTGAGTTTACGCGTCACTGACTTTCTGCAAGCGTGATTTTCGTGGACGGGGCAAAAGCCCACAGGTGGGTTTCGCCGTCCACGGAAATCACAAAAAACCACCCTCTGTGTCTCTTTGGCGCGTCAAAGTGTCTAAACGCATGGTCTCACCAATCTGACCGCGGTTGTACTCAACCGCTTGAACTTCCCAATAAGGGGTGCTCAGCACACCCTTTGTCCTATATCCCCGCCCAAAGGGTGCATTTCAACTTTGGGGCAAAAGCAAGACGGATATCGTACAAATGCCTTTCTTTGATTGATTTTTAGCGGCGGGGCAAAGCCTCGTCGCCAAAAACACTGCTTGACATTTGTTTGTAACTATCCTAAAATGAAATTTACATGAGTAAATTACGCACTGGACATTCTACTATTCTCACTAAAATGACTTCACTGAAAACATCCGGTCAGCCACGTATATTTACCTGGACCCTTCAGAATGCTTCTCTTGCGTAAGTGGTTGTTTTGCCTTCACAGAAGAATCCCGGCAAGCTCTCCATTCAAAGCTGGGCTGTTTCATAGGTCAGTGTGATTGCTAGAATGTGCTTTTATACGGGCGCGGCGCTCGCGAGGGAGTTTTTGTTGGGCGACTCGCTTTGAGTTCACGGTTTGATTGCCTCCTGTGTGCCCGATTTCTGCTTGTGGCTTACCAATCACTATCTTTAAGGAGCTCGTTATGACCATACAGTTGATTGCGCTGGGTATGATTGAGACCAAGGGCTTGGTGGGCGCGATTGAAGCGGCTGATGCCATGGTCAAAGCCGCCAATGTCAAGCTCATCGGCAAGGAATATATCGGCGGCGGCTATGTCACGGTGATGGTGCGTGGTGATGTGGGTGCGGTCAAAGCTGCAACTGATGCTGGCGCCGCTGCGGCGCAGCGTGTGGGTGAGCTGGTCAGCGTTCACGTCATTCCTCGCCCCCATGGTGATGTGGAGTTCATTCTGCCTAAAGCGCAGGAGGATTAGAAACAGGAGCTCCACGTATGCCGCCTACCGGGCGCGAACTGCTCAGCGTGGGGATTGATGTTGGTACCACGACAACACAGATTGTTTTCTCCAGGCTTCGGGTGCATGATGTTGCCCGCCTGGGGCAGGTGCCACGCATTCAGGTAAATGCCAAGACTGTTCTTTACCAAAGCCCTATCGCTTTCACCCCACTTCTTACATCCGAAGAAGTGGATGTATCCGCGCTTACCGCCATCGTGCGGGAGGAATACCGGCGCGCCGGTATCGCCCCTGAGCAAGTTGAAACCGGTGCGGTGATTGTCACCGGTGAAATTGCCCGCGCGAATAATGCCGATGCCATCCTCAAGGCTCTCGCGCATCTGGCGGGCGACTTCGTTGTCACCGTGGCGGGTCCCAATGTGGAAGCGCAAATCGCAGGGCGGGGCGCCGGAGCGGCGGAGTATTCTACAGAGCATTATGCCCAGGTCACCAATGTGGATATCGGTGGCGGAACCGCCAACGCGGCGATATTCCGGGGCGGTGAACATCTCTCCTCCTCGGCGCTCGCAGTAGGTGGGCGACAAATGGTGGTGGAGAAGACTTCTGGCATTGTGCGCTCTATTGCGCCCCCTGGGCGGAGCATCATTGAGGCTCTCAGTCTCCCCATCCGTGAAGGTCAGCGCGTAGAACCGGAGACATTGGAACGCTTTTGCAACTGTATGGCGGACCTCATAGCCGACCTCATTGAGGGCGAGGTCAGTGCCTTGGGGCAGCGGCTTCAGCTCACGCCACCTTTGCGCGGGGCAAAACAATCTTCCGTTGTCTTCTTCTCCGGCGGGGTGGGTGCTTATTATTATGACCCCATCGAAATTCACGGCTTGGCGGATGTGTTGGTGCATGATGATGTGGGTCCGCTTTTCGCTCAATGCCTGCGTCTCCACCCGCGCATCCGTAGGTGCAATGTGCAGCGTCCCGCCGAGACACTTCGCGCCACGGTGATGGGAGCTTCGAATGAGACGGTCACGCTGAGTGGCAGCACTATCTGGGTGGCGCGGGATTGGCTCCCGTTGCGCAACCTGCCGGTGGTACGACCACAGCTCACTTCTGCGGAATTGTTCCAACCTGATCGTCTGGTTGAGGCGTTGTCTTATGCCGGGCAACGTTGGGATGTGGAAAGGGGGCAACGGGCTTTGGCTTTGGTGCTTGACCTGCCCGCGCGCTTGAATCATGACGGCTTGACCGCCATCACCCAGGGCGTCGTGCGCTACGTTGAGGCGCGCCATGATCGGGTCACTGGTGTGCCGCTGGTCCTGGTCCTTGAGCGCGATTACGCCCAAGCGCTAGGGCAGAGCGTCCACGCTCAGAAGCCCGACTTGCCCTTGCTCATCATAGATCAAATCGGGTTGGGTGAGGGTGATTTCATTGATATTGGGCTACCGCTTCTGGGGGGGCGTGTGGTGCCGGTCTCGGTGAAAACGCTCGTCTTCTATCACTAAGGGACCCTCCGCAAGCAGTTCTGGCTTATTGTCTTTAAGGTGAACTATCATGCTCCTACGCACCAGGCTTTTGGGTCAGACTTATGAATTCGGCGACATCAAGGAATTGCTCGCCAAAGCCAACGAGGAAAAATCTGGCGACCGGCAAGCCGGTATTGCGGCAGCTACCGTGACCGAACGCGTGGCTGCCAGGTTTGTGCTGGCTGAAGTCCCACTTGCAGTGTTGCGTGAGAACCCTGTTATCCCTTACGAGATGGATGATGTGACGCGCGTCATTCAGGATGCTGTCAATGAGACAATCTACAACGAGATTAAGGGATGGACGGTTGGGGCATTCCGTGAGTGGTTGTTAGCTGACACGACCACCACTGACATGATCCGCCGCGTGAGCCAGGGGTTGACGGCGGAGATGATTGCTGCCGTGACCAAGTTGATGTCGAACATGGACCTCATGTATGGCGCGAGCAAGATTCGCTTTACCGCGCATGCGAATAACACCATTGGCTTGAAAGGCACCCTTGCTTCGCGCTTACAGCCCAATCATCCCACCGATTCTGTGGCAGGAATTCGCGCGGCAGTTTACGAGGGTCTCTCTTTTGGTTCTGGCGATAGCGTCATTGGCATCAACCCCATGGATGACTCTGTGGATAGCGTCATGCGCCTGCTGGAGATGACCTACGAGGTCATCCAGAAATGGCGCATACCTACCCAGAACTGTGTGCTCGCACACGTTACCACGCAGATGGAGGCGCTCAGGCGCGGCGCCCCTTGCGGTTTGGTCTTTCAGAGCTTGGCGGGGTCGCAGAAGGCCAATGAAGCCTTTGGCATCACCGTGGAAATGCTGGATGAGGCTTATGCTCTTGCGCAGAAATACTGCGCTTCTACGGGTCCCAACTACCTCTACTTTGAGACCGGGCAGGGTACCGCGCTCTCTGCCGATGCCCACTATGGTGCTGACCAGCTCACGATGGAGGCGCGTATCTACGGACTGGCGAAGCGCTACAAGCCTTTCCAGGTGAATACCGTGGTGGGCTTTATCGGCCCGGAATATCTCTATGATGCTGTGCAGATTACCCGCGCGGGTCTGGAAGACCACTTCATGGCCAAACTCACCGGGGTTCCCATGGGTTGTGATGCCTGTTATACCAACCATGCCCGCGCTACCCAGAATGACATTGAAAACCTGGCGGTGCTTTTAGCGGCGGCAGGTGTTGATTACTTTATGGGCGTACCCATGGGCGATGATACGATGTTGAGCTATCAGTCCACCAGTTATCACGATACTGCTGCCTTGCGGCAGCTCTTGGGCCTGCGCCCGTTGCCCGAATTCGAGGCATGGCTGGAGCGTGTTGGCTTGATGCAAGATGGCATTTTGACCGAGAAAGCGGGGGATGCCTCATTCTTCCTCCGGCAATAAGGATTTGATTGATGAATCAAGTGACGGTGGATATCGAAGCCATTGTGCAGGCAGTTGTAGCGGAGCTGCGCAAACAAGGCGGCGCCTCCGCTGCTGTCGGGACGTCCCCCGTCAAGGCGGCGCCCGGCGAATTGGTCATTGACCTGCCCGATCCTACCTTGCCGGAATTCCGGCGCGCCATTGGGGTGGGGCATCCCCACGACCTGGAGGGTTTGCGCAATCTCTGCGCCACGACCACCGCACGCCTCGGTGTGGGTCGAGCTGGACCTCGCCCCCGTACCAGCAGTTTGCTGCTCTTTCAGTTCGATCACGGTATCACACAAGACGCCATCTACGGTGAGGTTTCTGAACCGGTGAAGGAGAAGTTGGGCCTTTTCACGGTGACGACACAGGTCAGCAATCGGGATGAGTATCTTCTGCGCCCAGACCTGGGACGCAAGCTCTCCGATGCTGCTAGAAAGACCATTGCCGAGCGTTGCGTCAAAAAACCGCAGGTGCAGGTTGTCGTTGGCGATGGTCTGAGCGCGGCAGCAGTGAATAATAACGTGCCGGAAATCTATCCCGTCATCGAGCAGGGCCTCAAGAGCGCTGGCATTAGCATGGGGACGCCCTTCTTTATTCAAAATGCCCGTGTTGGCGTCATCAATGATGTTAATGAGGTCGTCGGCGCGGATATGGTGGTGATTTTGTTGGGTGAGCGACCTGGTCTGGGCGTGGCTGACGCGCTCAGCGCCTACATGGGCCACAAGCCCGGTCCCGGCAAGACCGATGCCGAGCGCGATGTTGTCTGTATGATTACCTATCATGGTGGCACCAATCCATTGGAAGCGGGCGCCTATGTGGTAGAATTGATTAAACAGACCTTGAAGTACCAGGCTAGTGGCATAGAGCTCAAGTTGAAGGCTTCTGGTGGGGAATAGCTGCCCCTATTCTATTGCAGATTGCCCCACGGGAGGGATTTTATGGCTGTTCTCGATCCCATTAAGCCACATATTCTATCGGCGCGGTTGATTCCTAACGTGCACCCCGATTTCGCGGCGCAGTTGGGCCTTCACCCCGATCAGCGCAGCCTGGCGCTCGTCACGTGTGACATGGATGATGCCCTATACATCTCGCTTGATGAGGCGACAAAGATGGCTGAGGTGGAGGTAGTCTACGCGCAGAGTTTCTACGCCGGCTCCAACTATGCCTCTGGTCCCCTCTCGGGTGAGATTATTGGCATTCTGGCAGGACCCGACCCTGCGGAAGCGCGTGCGGGCCTCAACGCCTGTACCGCTTATGCCGAAGCCGAGGCCTGGTTCTACTCCGCCAATACGGATGACACGCTGATCTTCTTTCCGCATACCATCTCGCGTTCTGGAAGCTACTTGAGTCAGGTGGCGGGGGTGCCCATTGGAACACCGCTGGCATATTTGATTGCGCCCCCCATTGAGGCAACCTTCGCCATTGATGCGGCGCTCAAGGCTGCTGAGGTGACCCTGCGCGTTTGGTGGAAACCCCCTTCGGAGACGAACTTTTCGGGGGCGTTGCTCTCGGGGACGCAGAGCGCTTGCCGGGCAGCCAGTATGGCTTTCCAGGAGGCTGTTCTCGATGTTGCCCGCAATCCGCACAAGTTCTAAGAGGTAGAATGGAAATCAGGAGTAACGGTTAAGGAGGGCTTATGCCTGAAACATACGACCTGGATCTACAATCCATTCAGGAAGCGCGTTGCCTGGCGGTGGCGTGCCGTGAAGCCCAACGGCAATGGGCGCTGGCGGATCAGGCTACCGTGGATCGCGTCTGCCAGGCGATGGCGGAGGCGGCTTTTGCCGATGCTGCGCGCCTGGGGCAGTTGGCGTATGAGGAGACCGGCTACGGTGTGCCGCTCCACAAGCGTCTCAAGAATGAATTTGCCAGCCGTCAGGTTTGGGAGTCCATCAAAGACCTCAAGACAGTTGGCGTCATCGGGCGCGATGACCGGCGTAAGCTCATCGAGATTGCCTGGCCCATGGGGGTCATCGCTGGCTTAACGCCTTCGACCAACCCCACATCCACGGCAATCTACAAGGTCTTGATTTCAGTCAAGGCGCGCAATGGCATCATCATCGCCCCACATCCGTTGGCAAAGCGATGCACTCATGAGGCTGTGCGGGTCATGGCTAAAGCAGGTGAAGCCGCCGGGATGCCGCCTGGACTGGTGAGCTGTATGCAGCACATCACACTTGATGGCACTCAGGCGCTGATGCACCACTATGCTGTCTCGCTGATTTTGGCGACGGGCGGCGGACCGATGGTGCGGGCAGCGCACAGCGTTGGCAAGCCTGCGATTGGCGTGGGACCTGGAAACGTGCCCGTCTATGTAGATCGCAGCGCTGACATTCCCAAAGCCGCCGCTGATATCGTTAACAGCAAAGCCTTCGATTGCTCTGTTATCTGTGCTACCGAACAATCAGTAGTGGCAGATAAACCCATCGCAACGCAACTGCGCGCAGAGATGGAAAAGCAAGGCGCATACTGGGTCAACGCTGAGCAGAAGGCGGCTTTGGAGCGCACGCTTTTCTTCCCTGATGGCAGTATCAATGCGCGCAGCGTGGGCAAGACGCCTCAGAAGCTGGCGCAGATGGCGGGAATCGTCGTTCCAGGCTCTGCTCGCGTGCTGGTTGCGGAACTTGAGGGCGTGGGAAAAGAGTATCCTCTCAGCCGGGAAAAACTCACTACCGTGTTGGCTTTCTTTGTAGAGGATGGTTGGCATGCTGGTTGCGAGCGCTGTATCCAGCTGCTCAAATTTGGCGGCGATGGGCATTCGCAAGTGATTCATGCTCGGGATGAAGAAGTGATTCTAGCTTTTGGCTTAGAAAAACCCGCTTTCCGTATCATCGTCAACTCCTGGGCAACGATGGGCGCTATCGGCGCAAGCACGGGTGTCGCACCTGCGTTGACGCTGGCGCCCGGCGGTTTGGGTGGCGCCATCTCGAGCGACAACATCACGACCACACACCTGCTCAATATCAAACGGGTGGCGTATGAACTGGTTCCGCCTTCCGCGTTGGCGCGGACTCCTGCACCCGATGTCACAGGATATGCTGCCCCGGCGCCGGTTCTCCCTCAGGATGACGCCGTGCTTGAGGAAATCGTGCGCCGTGTGCTGGTGCAGCTAAACGCGGAGAGGTGATATAATGACCGCATCACGTCTGTGCAAGGCTGTGACCCAGAGCGGCAGGCCGTGTCGCAATCGCGCGTTGGAAGGCTCGGATTATTGTCGCTTGCCGGCGCATCGGGCGCTGGCGCAGACGGAAAAAACCGCAGCAATATCGGAATCCGGTGTCGAAAGGTCTGTTATTCCTACTCTGGCGCTATCAATGGCTGTGCCAGAACCATTTCAGGAAAAGGAGTCGGGTATGACAAACGTACAGTTGATTGCACTCGGTATGATTGAGACCAAGGGATTGGTGGGCGCCATCGAAGCCGCCGATGCTATGGTCAAAGCAGCCAATGTCAAGTTGATCGGCAAAGAATACATTGGCGGCGGTTATGTCACGGTGATGGTGCGCGGCGACGTAGGCGCGGTCAAGGCAGCGACGGATGCGGGCGCAGCTGCGGCGCAGCGTGTGGGTGAGCTCGTCAGTGTTCATGTCATCCCTCGCCCTCATGGCGATGTGGAGTTCATCCTGCCCAAAGCGCCGGAAGCATAGTCGTCAGTGTGGCTTAATGCGTGGGCTGGTCGCGGTGAGTAGCCGGCGCGATAGCCTAAAAGGAGCCGCAGGATGAAAAAACGGTTGATTACCGCGGCTGATATTCGCTGCCTGAAAGATGCGGGCAAGCTACAGCTCGTGGTTGCCAGGGGCGAGCTGGTCACACCGTTAGCGTTCGATACCGCACGAGAATTGGGGATAGCCATCTGCTACGAGGGTGACGGCGTTGGAGCTGAGCTGCCTGTCTGGAGTGGAGCAGCTCAACGTGTGCGCCGTGAGCTGTCACAAACGCCTTCTGTTCCCATGTCCGCCTCTCCTCCTTCGGCGTCGCAAACGGATGCGCTGGAAACCCGTGTGCGGGAAATCGCCGCCGCATTGCTAGCCCAATCTTACGCGCCGGCATCGAGCTCGCCGGTGCGCCATATCACGGGGCGTGGCTTGCACCTGGAACCGTTTCCCTTTGATGTTGGGCATCCAGAGATGGATATCCGTGTGCTGGATGTCGTGACTGGCGCGCACGGTTCGCCCATCGCAGGGGGGATGATGTCTTTCCGCAAAGGCAGTTTCCCGTGGACGCTGAACTATGATGAGCTTGAATACGTCATCGAAGGGGAATTGCACATCGGGACGTCGCAGGGCACGGTGATAGGCTTACCAGGGGATGTGCTTTACGTTCCCAAGGGGACGAGCATTACTTTTGGGACGCCCGAATGGGCTAAGTTCTTCTACGTGACCTACCCGGCGGAATGGGGCGGGTGACGCATGTCAGTCCTCCTTCTAAGGCAAAAATGTGAATCCTGAACTTACTGCATATTTGAACGCTGCTGATGATGCGCTCAAGCGTCCCGGAATCAATGGCTATCGCGGTCCGGTCCACGTCGGCGTGGATTTGGGCACGGCGTATACGACGCTGTTCGTCCTGGATGAGCACTACCAACCGCTCATCGGGGCTTATCGCTTTGCGGAAGTTGTGCGGGATGGCTTGGTGGTAGATTTCGCAGGTGCGACGAAACTGCTTCGAGAGCTCAAACGGGAAGTGGAGTCGCGGTTGGGCTTTGAATTGACCTCCGCAGCCACGACCTATCCGCCGGGCGTGCCTCAGGTCGAGGTGCGCGCTACCCGCTACGTGGTGGAATCTGCGGGCATGGAATGCACTGGTGTGGTGGATGAGCCAACCGCTGCGAATGCCATCCTCCAGGTAGAGAATGGCGCCGTCGTAGACATCGGTGGTGGAACCACGGGTATTGCCATCATCCGCGAAGGTCAGGTCATTTATACTGCTGATGAGGCGACGGGCGGTGTGCATTTCACCCTCGTGCTTGCTGGCGCGCATCATATCTCCTTTGGGGAGGCTGAGGCGCTCAAAATCAACCCTGAGAAGCAGGAGCGGTTATTCCCCATTGTCCACCCGGTGATGGAGAAGGTGGCGACGATTATCTCCCGGCATATTGCCGGTTACCCGGTAGAGACGCTCTATTTGGTGGGGGGAACCAGCGCTTTCAAGGGGATTGCTGAGGTCATTGCGTCGGTGACGGGGGTGCACACTTTTGTGCCCACAAATCCGCTTTTTGTGACTCCATTAGGTGTGGCAAAGTATAACTGAGCATAAGAGGTGCTTATGGCTGATGATTTTCAACTACGCGCTTACTGTTACCTGGACCGTATGCAACCCCAGTATGCGGCTTTTGTAGGCACCATCACACAGGGTGACTTGCCCATAGAAGGGATGGCGAGCCTCTATGTGGAAATGGCGCCCGGAAACTGGGTTTTCCGCGTGGTGGATATTGCGGTCAAAGCCACTGATGCCAAGCCCGGCGCCCAAATTGTTGAGCGCGAGTTCGGCATGTTCGAGATTCACTCGCTCTCACAAGAGGATGTGATTCAGGCAGGACAGATGGTACTGCAACAGCTGGGGTTAAAGGTCACGGATCGCAAGAAACCGGAAATCGCTTCGCTGCAGGTGATTACCAACGTCAACCCCTATCAGGCGCAGCTGCTCAACCGCTTCGCCCGGGGTATGATGTTGGTGCCTGGACAGACGATGTTGGTGATGGAATGCGCGCCGGCAGCCTATATTAACCTGGCAGCCAATGAGGCGGAGAAAGCGGCGCCGGTTAGCTTGATGCACATCAGCTCGGTGGGACGCTTCGGACGGCTTTGGATGGCGGGCACTGAAGCAGATATCCTTGCCGCGCGCGATGCTGCGGTGGCTGCTCTCAATGCGGTTGAAGGCTCTCCGTAGCGCCTCAGGCGTCAAGGCGGTTGCTTTACCTTGCCCTCTAAGGTTTTTCGCGACGCGGCACTGCCGCGTCGCGAAAAACCTTCAAAAATGTGACTATATTTCCGGCAAACAAGCCAGGCTTTCCGCCAGTTTTTCCTCGGTGTGATTGTAATCCACCATTTCCCCTGTCAGGTATGTCTGGTAGGATGTCATATCCATAAAGCCGTGCCCACTAAAGTTGAAGAGGATGACCCGTTCCTCGTTCTTTGCTTTGGCGTCAAGCGCCTCATCAATGGCGGCGCGGATGGCATGGGAGGTCTCCGGTGCGGGAATAATGCCCTCATTACGGGCGAAGAGCATCGCCGCCTCGAAAACGGTCAGCTGGGCATACGAGCGCGGCTCGATGAATCCGAGGTCCACAGCTTGAGAGATGAGGGGCGCCATGCCGTGATAGCGTAATCCACCTGCATGGATGCCCGCAGGCATAAAGGTGTGTCCCAGCGTGTGCATTTTGACCAGTGGGGTGAGTTTGGCGGTATCACCGTAGTCATAGGCATATTTGCCCAACGTGAGCGTGGGGCATGCTGCCGGTTCGACGGCGACGAAACGGGTGTTGCGCCCGTTGCGCAACCGCTCACCCAGGAACGGGAAAGCGATGCCGCCGAAGTTGCTTCCCCCACCCACACAGCCAATCACCACATCGGGATAGGCGCCCGCCTCATCCATCTGCTGCAGGGCTTCCTGCCCGATGACGGTCTGGTGGAGCAGAACATGGTTGAGCACGCTGCCCAGTGAATACTTGGCGCCGGGATCTTTGACGGCGACCTCCACCGCCTCACTGATGGCGACGCCCAGACTACCGTTGGTCTCGGGGTCTTGCGCCAGGATTGCGCGCCCGGATTCGGTCTCATTGCTGGGACTGGGCGTCACCCGTGCGCCAAAGGTTTCCATGAGCACCCGACGGTAGGGCTTCTGGTAGTAGCTCACCTTCACCATGTACACCTGGACATCAATTCCCAGGAACGCGCCCGCCATCGCGAGCGCTGCGCCCCACTGCCCCGCCCCGGTCTCGGTCGTGAGGCGGGTGATGCCCTCTTTGCGGTTGTAGTAGGCTTGCGCCACAGCCGTATTGGGTTTATGGCTACCCACTGGACTGGCGCCCTCGTACTTGTAATAGATTTTGGCCGGCGTACCCAGCGCTTTCTCCAGGCGTACCGCGCGGCGCAATGGGGTCGGGCGCCAGAGCTTGTAGATTTCGCGCACTTCATCAGGAATCGGAATATAGCGGTCGCTGGCGACTTCCTGCTCTATACACGCCATAGGAAACAGCGTTGCCAGATCCTCCGGCGTCAAAGGTTGGTGCGTCATAGGATGCAATGCCGGCGGCGGCGGCGTGGGCAGGTCGGCGATCAGATTGTACCAACGGGTAGGCAGATATGGCTCGGACATGGGTTCTTCTCCTTCTATTTTTGAGTTTAGATTCATCGGACGTTATATAAAGCATCAGGCTGTGGGATGGTGGCTACGCCTCTACCCCTTCGCTTTCACTTGAGCCGGAATGGCGCGGCGTTCTCCAGGGCGCGGCGCAGACGGGCGCCGGTCATACCCATCGCATCGTAGACCAGGTCCAGGGTGATGCGCGCTTCCGCCTGCATCTTGCGGGTGCCTTCGACCAACACTTCCTCGACGAGACCGGGTTGCGCTTCGTAGGCGGCGCGCCGCTCGCGGATGGGATCGAGGAAGGCGTTGATAGCGCGGGCCAACTTGCGCTTTACCTCCACATCACCCACTTTGCCCAGGAGATAGCGCTCTTTGAGGTCATTGATCTCTTCCACATTGGGGTTGAAGGCGTCGTGATAGATGAAAACGGGGTTACCCTCTACCCGCCCGGGAATATCGGCGCGCACGCGATTAGGATCGGTATACATGCCGCGCACTTTTTCCTCCACCGTCTTGGCGTCATCGGAGAGCATGATGGCATTTCCCAGGGATTTGCTCATCTTTGCCTGCCCATCGGTTCCGATGAGGGTGGGAACTTCGCCGATCATGACCTCAGGAACAGGGAAGACCTCGGCATCGTAGAGCCGGTTGAAACGCCGGGCAATTTCGCGCGTGATTTCGACATGCGCTTCATTATCTTTCCCAACCGGCACCAGGTGTGCGCGTGGCAGCAGGATATCCGCGGCTTGCAACACCGGATAGCCGATCAGGCCAAAGGGCACAGTCTCATCATCCATGTTTGCCGCGCGCGCCATATCCTTGATGCTCGGCAGGCGGCTAAGACGGGGCAATGTGACCAGGTTGCCGAAGAGCTGCGCCAGCTCAAAGGTCTCGCGGACGGCAGATTGCAGGAAGATGGTGCTGCGCTCAGGGTCAATGCCTACGGCAAGATAATCGAGCACCACATCGTAGATGTTTTGTGCCAACCCGCTCACGTATTCCTTCTCAGGGCGCGTGGTGAGCGTGTGCAGGTCGGCGATGATGAAATAACACTCATACTCATCCTGTAGCGCTACACGATTCTTCATGCTGCCTACATAATGCCCCAGGTGCAATTTCCCTGTAGGGCGGTCTCCGGTCAGAATACGTTTACGTTGGGTATTCATAAGTTCCTCCTGTTGGTATGAAAAAATGATAAGGCGATAAGCGTTATGGCTGGGAAGTGGGCTTGAGTTTTTAACTTCAACGATTGGCAAGCAGTTTCCGGGAAACAAAAAAACGCCCATCCCTTGCCAGGGACGAGCGTTTTGCCCGTGGTGCCACCCTAATTGGACTGTCTAAACAAAAAACGCGCCGATGCGCGTCTTAAGCCAGCCCCACTCTTTTCAGGTACAGCCTTTTCGGCGATACCTTGCGCCCTGATAACGGTGACGCTTCCGGCTCGGACTACTGAGAGGCACTACCTCTGTTCGGCGAGCAGCTCCCGGGTCCATTCAATATCGGCGCTGGTGCCGGGCTTCCACCTTGCCCCGGCTCTCTGGAACCTCGCTGCGACATTTACTCTTCCCGATCACAGCCTCTAACACATGTATTTATAGCACGGAACCAGAATGTTGTCAAGTGGTTTGGGGTTGATTTTCTCCCACTTACTTGGTAGTCTCGACGCGCTGCCAGAGCTCCGTGAACTGCATCTTCTTGATCCGCACGTTGATGAGCACCAGCAGCCATAGATGCAGGCGGGCGAAGAAGAGCAGCAAAGACCACAGAAATTCGCGCGCGTTGCGGGGATATTTCAGCGCCAACCAGGTACCGTAGCGGATTTCCAGCCACGCCGAGCGCATCTGCACCGGGGAGCGGCGCACATAGTCCTGCGCATAGCCCCCTGCCGAACGCACTTTTTGCCTGAGCCAGTCCTTATAGGTGGTGGGATATTTCACACGCACCAG
Source organism: Anaerolineae bacterium (assembly GCA_026645815.1). Classification (GTDB taxonomy): domain Bacteria; phylum Chloroflexota; class Anaerolineae; order B4-G1; family SLSP01; genus JAAZNO01. The sequence continues at coordinate 46,682 of JAPKMR010000019.1, forward strand.
CGCCTCGGGTGCGTAGCCGATGCGATAGCCTTTCTCCGCGATACGATGCGAGATGACCGCATCCTCCGAAAGTGCATCTGCCGGAACGGGTTCCAGTACCGTGCGGCGCACTGCGAAGAGATAACCCGAGCAGACAAGGAATTTGCCTGCTTTAGCGCGCGCCAATCGCACCGCATGGGCGCTGTCGGTGAGGAGCTGCGACCAATAACCCAGCAGCGTATCGCGTGCGTTGGCGCTGATAGGGCGTCCGCTTGCGGCTCCAACCTGCGGATTCTTGAAAGGTCGCAATAAGGCTTCCAGGGCGCCGGGTTCTACAACGACATCGCCATCGCTGAAGACGATGATTTCTCCCTGTGCGGCTTGCAACCCGAAATTCAGCGCGGTGGGTTTGCCGCGTTGCGGGTCGAGCACATGTCGCACAACGGGATAGCGTTCGGCATAACCCTGCACCACTGCCGAAGTTTCCGGATCGGGCGTTACAACTAGCAGTTCTGCATCTTCCGGCAGCTGCGCCAGGAATGCTTCGATGGCTTTGCCAATAGTTCTTGGCTCGCGATAAGCGGTGATGAGGATGCTAATCATGCGGCGCCCCATTGCTTAAAGGGTTTCAATGCTGCCGCGATGGCGCGAATGTGTTCGGGTGTGCTGCCACAGCAACCGCCCAAAATCCGCACACCCGCTTCTGTTACAAAACGCACCGCGTAGTCTGCCATCGCTTCTGGGGAGACTTCGTAGACCAGGGCGCTGTTTTCGGTGTGCGGCAGACCGGCGTTAGGCTTTGCCATCAGCCGCGCTTCAGGCGCAACCGCGCGCATTTTGAGCACAGCTTCCAGCGTCTCGCTCAGTGTCCGCCCACAGTTGGCGCCGGCGATAGTGACGCCAAGATCCAGCAACACTTTGATTGCCTGTTCCGGTTTGACGCCAAACATCGTGCGTCCTCTGGTATCGAAACTCAGGGTGACCGCGATTGGTAACACGCTCACCGAACGGATTCCCTCGATCGCGGCGCGAGACTCTTCCAGGTCGCTGAGCGTCTCGACGATGAAGGCATCTACTCCGCCCTCCGCGAGCGCAGCTGCTTGTTCCGCAAAGGCGTCCATGGCAACCTCATACGGCAGCGTGCCCACCGGCGCTAGCAGCTCTCCGGTAGGCCCCAGATCGCCGAAGACGATCCGATCGCCGAAGACGATCCGATCGCCAAATTCCTCTGCGACGCTGCGCGCCAGCTGTGCTCCGGCAAGGTTGATTTGCCGCACCTGGTCATCCAGGCCTTCCCGTTTCAGCCGTATCCGCGTACCCCCAAAGGTGTTCGTGTAGATGAGGTCTGCGCCCGCTTCGCAATACTGCCGGTGCAGGGCCTTGACCGCATCGGGATGCGTGAGATTCCAGACATCGGGAGCACTGCCCGGTGGTAGTCCCATCTGTTGCAACATCGTGCCTGCTGCACCATCTGCAACGATAACGCGCTGCTGTGATAACCGTGTGATTAGCGATGTGTTCATTAGCCTTCTTGGGGACTGGTCTTCACGTCTGGCGCCGTTCGAGATAGGTCGCCAGCCGTTTGAGCTTGTTCCAATCATTGCGCAGTGCATAGACTACAGCGAGATGTGTCAACCAGCGCAGCGGGCAATCAGGCATCGCCGCGAGCATCTCGAAGACTTTGACCGCGACATCATCTGTACGCCGGGCTTTGGCGAGCGCGTTTGCGGTCTGCTCGAGCATTTGCCGGCGTGTGGGTTGAGCCGTCGGGGGTTTGGCAGCCTGGGCGCGGGTTGTGATCGCCAGCTGGCGCGATTTCTCGAGAATTCCGAGCACCTGCTCCGCGGTGAAGGGCTTGATGAGATAGGCAGCTACCCCCGCTTCAACCGCCTGTTTTAGCGTAATCGCATCTTTCTCTGCCGAGACGATGATACAGATGAGCTCCGGGTGCCGGGCGTGCATTCGGCGAACGGCTTCTAAACCACTCATCTCCGGCATGTTGACGTCCACCAGGGCAATATCGGGTTGGTGCCTGCTGGCTAGTTCGACGGCCTCGCGTCCATTGCGCGCTACCGCGATGACTTCGACGTCGGGCGCCAGTGAAAGGATCATTTGCATGCTGCGCCGTGTTTCCGGCGCATCATCGGCGATCAAGATGCGCATGACGATATTCTGAGCACGTGGTGCTGATATAGAATTCATAGTGCTCTCGGCAGTATCTGCTTCTACTAGATCTTCCTCGAAGGTGATGGCGTGGTTCTCTACTTGACCATGGGCACCCATAAGCCCTTGGTCTTAGCGCATGCGATGGCTTCGTCGTAGCCCGCATCTGCGTGCCGCACTACACCCATTCCGGGGTCGGTGGTGAGGACGCGCTGCAGGCGTCGCGCTGCGGCTTCTGTTCCATCCGCGACGATCACGACGCCGGCGTGCTGCGAATAGCCGATGCCGACGCCCCCGCCATGGTGGAAGCTCACCCAGGTTGCTCCCCCTACGGCATTGATCAGGGCATTCAGGATGGGCCAATCGGAAATGGCGTCCGAACCATCCTTCATGGCTTCGGTCTCGCGATTGGGGCTGGCGACGGAACCTGCATCCAGATGGTCGCGCCCGATGGCGATGGGGGCGCTGATGCGACCCTCCGCAATTGCCTGATTGAAGGCCAACCCGGCTTTGGCGCGGTCGCCATAGCCCAACCAGCAGATGCGCGATGGCAAGCCCTGGAAGGCGACTTGCTCTTGTGCCATCTTGATCCAACGCGTCAGGTGTTCATCCTCCGGGAAGAGGTCCAGGATGATCCGGTCGGTTTCGTAGATATCGTTGGGGTCGCCAGAAAGCGCCACCCACCGGAAGGGTCCTTTGCCCTCGCAGAAGAGGGGGCGAATGTAGGCGGGCACGAAGCCCGGATAACTGAAAGCATCCGCAAGCCCGTTATCGAAGGCGCGCTGGCGCAGGTTGTTGCCATAGTCGAAGACAACCGCGCCGCGTTTTTGCATCTCTACCATCGCCGCGCAGTGCTCGGTCATGGTGCGGATCGCTTCTTGCTGGTAGCGCTTGGGATCGGCTTGGCGCAATGCCACCGCTTCTTCCAGGCTCATGCCGTTGGGGACATAACTGGAAGGATCATGTGCTGAAGTCTGGTCTGTGACCATATCGGGCACGATGCCACGCCGCAGCAGTTCCGGGAAGATATCGCCCGCGTTGCCGATGAGACCGATAGAGCGCGCCTCGCCGCGTGCGGTGTATTCCGCTACCCGGCGCAGTGCTTCATCCAGGTCGTCGCTAATCTCATTCAAGTAGCGGTGATGCAACCGGCGCTCGGCGCGCCAGGGATCTACTTCCACGCACAGCCCTACGCCTTCGTTCATGGTGATTGCAAGAGGCTGCGCGCCGCCCATCTCTCCCAGTCCCGCTGTCAGGATGAATTTCCCTTTGAGGGATGCGTCCTGACCATAGTGCTGCTGCGCTGCCGCGCCAAAGGTCTCATAGGTGCCTTGCAGGATGCCCTGCGTGCCGATGTAAATCCATGAACCGGCGGTCATCTGCCCGTACATGATCAGCCCTTCGCGCTCCCATTTATCGAAGTTCTCCTGTGTGGCCCATGCTGGGACAATATTGGAGTTGGCGATCAGCACCCGCGGTGCGTCTTCATGGGTCTTGAAAACCACTACCGGTTTCCCGGATTGCACCAGCAGGGTATCATCCATGTCCATGCGCTGGAGTGTTTCGAGGATGGCATCAAAGCATTCCCAGTTACGTGCGGCTTTGCCCCGCCCACCGTAAACGATGAGATTCTGTGGGTCGCCTGCCACTTCGGGATCGAGATTGTGTTGGATCATGCGGAAGGGGGCTTCCAAAAGCCAGTTCTTGCAGTGCAGTTGCGTGCCTCGCGGGGGATGAATCACACGTTGCATAGATTTGCCTCCTTAGGTTGCTGTTGACCTGTCTGCCCTTTGGGTTCACCGGTTGTGCTTTGTGAGCTGCCGGCGCCTGATGTTTGCACCTTATTTACCGGTTCGCTTTTTGTGCTCTCTTTCAGTATAACACGAAAGTGGGTATACGATAGAATCACAAAGGGTAAATACGCCGGCTGCGTTTCAACTTCAGGATTTTCGTGGACGGGACGCAGACCCGTCCACGAAAATCACAAAAAAAATACCTCTGCGTCTCGCTGACACATCAAAGTGTGTAAACGTATTGTCTCACCAATCTGACCTCTGAACTTCCCAATAATTTGTCCTATACTCGAATACACCCAAGTGATTGACAGAAAGGGGTTTACTTCTACAATCGAAATATCTGCCAGTGTGAAGAATCTTCTTCACCTGGTGGCGTGGCTAAGCTGGTGCTGGGGAGGAATTGGATCGGATGAGCTTTGATCTGAACAAGGCAGCAGAACGGGGTAATCCCTCGTTTGTGTGGCGCGCCGGGCAAGATCGCCGCCTGGCGATGGTAGACCGTGTCGCGCCGCTTCAGGGGCGCCGTGTACTGGATATCGGTTGCGGTGTGGGCATGTATACCTCAGCTTTCCGTCAGCGGACGCCGGAGGTCTTTGGCATCGAAGTGGAATTTGCACGCGCCATAGAAGGGCGAGAACGTGCGCGGGGCATCGCGCAGTCGGTGGGTGAAACCTTGCCCTTTGCCGGCGCCAGTTTTGATGTGGTTTTTTCGCATGAGGTGCTGGAGCATGTGCGCGATGACGGCGCTTGCGCGCGCGAGATGGTGCGCGTCACCCGCCCGGGAGGGCGCATTGTCATCTTCGTTCCCAATCGCCTGTACCCCTTTGAGACGCACGGCATCTACGTCCGGGGACATTACCGCTTCGGCAATATTCCGTTGGTCAACTGGCTACCCACCCCCTGGCGCAACCGGCTTGCGCCCCATGTGCGCGCGTACACGGCGCGCGGTTTGCGGCGCTTGTTTGATGGCTTGCCGGTCAGGGTAGTCTTGCACACGGTTATTTTCCCCGGCTATGATAACATCGTCGCGCGCAAGCCGGCTCTGGGACGCTTGCTGCAGCGCTTGACCTATGCCTTGGAACGCACACCGTTGCGGGCTTTTGGGCTTTCGCATTTTCTGGTTTTGGAGCATCTTCCAACGCACGCGGGGTGATTTTGGGTTGCCAGGCGATTTCCGCTGCTGAAGCTCAGCCTTGGATAGCCGGTAGCTGGGGTAGTCGGGAATGACCAGGAGCTAAACAGATATGGCGTCGAATGCTTCGCTTCCTGTAGCATCAGATGCGCCGCGGCTGATAGTCGCTGTGCGTGATGAGAGTGACCTGCGTTTCCTGCTGCCCGTCGCCTGTGATTTGGTCCGCGCCAGAAAAGGCATGGTTTATTTGCTGACCATTGCCGAGAGTGGCAAGCCGCCGACCTGGCTCAAGTTGCCGGATGCCTCGGACCAACCTCCGGTTGAGGTCATTATCCGCTCGGGACGCGATACTGCCGAGATCATCCTGGAGGAAATCAGGCAGCTTAAGCCCGAGGCGCTCTTGCTGGGTTGGCATGGTGGGCTGGGGCGCGGGCGCTTCCTGATGGGGCATACTTTGGATCCGGTCATGCAGAGCGCGCCGTGCGATGTGCTGTTGCTTCAGGATCGGGAGCTGCCGGCGATCAAGCGCATCCTGATTCCTGTGGCGGGGGGACCCCACGCACCCCATGCCTTTGCCATCGCTCGCCGTCTGGCGCCGGAGGCTGAGATCACGGCGTTGACGGTAGCAAATCAACGCCTGGGGGAAGCGGCAAAGGTAGCGGCGCAGCAACGCCTGGAGGCTTTGCTGCACGAGATTGATGAGCCACCCACCACCCATTCGGTGGTGGTGCAAGCGGCCAATCCCGCGGAAGGGATTCTTGCCGAATCTGCCAGGGACTACGATTTATTGATCCTCGGCGCGGGCGATGAGGGCATCATTGGGCGTTTTCTCTTCGGTGATGTACCGCAGACCATTCTGCTCAACGCGCCGATTCCGGTGATGATTCTTCGCCGTCGCATCACTTCACTGAATTCACTCTCCCGCCGTCTCTGGACCAAGGTTCACGGCTTGTTTCCAGCATTATCCGTGCCGGAGCAGGCGGAGATCTACCGCTCCATGCGCCGGGGGTCGCGCCCCAGTGCAGATTTCATCGTGATGATCACCCTCGCCGCCGCCATTGCAAGTCTGGGGTTGTTGCTCAACAGCCCCGCTACTATTATTGGCGCTATGTTGGTGGCGCCGCTGATGACGGCGATTCTGGGCATGGGGTTGAGCATTGTCTTGGGCGATATGCGTTTCTTCTGGAGCGCCCTGGGCACCGCGGCGCGCGGGATAGCGTTGGCGGTGAGTATGGGTTTTCTTGTTGCCCTGATTGTCCCCGGTAGCGAGCTGACTCAAGAGATTCTGAGTCGCGGCAATCCCAGCCTTCTGGATTTGGGCATTGCCCTGATCTCCGGTGCTGCGGCATCTTACGCCATTAGCCGCAAAAGCGTCTCGGCATCCCTGGCGGGGGTTGCCATCGCGGTTTCTTTGACGCCGCCGTTGGCGACGATAGGCATCTGCTTGCAAGCGGGCGAGTGGATCTTGGCGGGCGGGGCCTTGTTGCTGTTTTTGACCAATATGATCGCCATCATTGCCTCTGGCGGTTTGATGTTCTCGCTGCTCGGCTTTCGCCCGGAATTGGGGCGTAGCAAGATTTTTCACCGTGGGATGCGTGGCGTGCTGGTGTTGTTGTTATTGGTGATGTTGCCCTTGTGGGTTCTGACCACGCGCTCGTTGCAACAGCTGACTCTCAATCACCAGATTGAATCTGCCTTGCAGGCAGAGATAAGGCAGATACCTGATGCGCAGCTGTTGCGTTGGGAGCTGCTCTCGACCGAAGATGATGGGACTCTGCAAATTGAAGTCAGCCTCACTGTGCCAAGGGAGCTGGTTCATGGTGAAGCGCGTGCCCTGCAAGAACGCCTCGCAGAGCAGATTAACCGTCCCGTGGCGCTCTCGCTGAGCACCTTATCAACGACGCGCCTGCGCGCTTTCGTTCCCCCCACTCCTACGCCCACTCTGGCGCCCACTCCCACCGGAATGCCCACCACCACACCTACTGCTACGCCAACGGCGACCGCGACCGCGACCGCCACACCAACTCGCACGCCTACGCCCACTTTGACGCCTACGCTTACCCCGATGCCGACGGCATCGCCGACCGCGACGCCCTTTATCCTGGTTGTGAGCGATGTGGGTGCGGCAGGACTGCGGGTGCGCTATTCGCCTGATGGTCTGGAGGTGGGGCGCCTGCCGGAGGGAACGGTGGTGATTGTCACCGGCGGACCGGTGACCGTCGCGGGGGCCGTTTGGTATCAAGTCCAGACCCTCGATGGGACCTTGGTGGGTTGGGTGAGCGCCACCTATCTACTGAACGCCGCCGGCGCGGCGCCTTGAAAAACGGATTGATCTTCGCTGCGTGTTTGCGGCCTAAAGGCAGCCCCTAGACCAGGGAATGAAGTGTAATGAAGTGTTTTGTGGTGGGGCCTCGCCTCATCACAAAAACACCTTCCGGAAAGCAAATCTGACCGGGTGCGTTTCAACTTTGGGGCAAAAGCAAGGCGACCATCATACAAATGTCTTTCTTTGGTTGATTTTTGGCGGTGGGGCAAAGCCCCACCGCCAAAAATCAATTTTTCCTGCGCCCTGTAGGGGCGCCTGAGATTTTCGCTCCCGTTTTGAAACGCACTCATCTGACCGCAATACTCAGTGAGATGTTACATCGTGCTACAATCTCTGGATAGGTTCTATGCAGTATTAAGGAGTCTGACAATGGTCAAGCGAGGTCTGCATCTATTGACGTTGGTAGTTATGGTTATGGCTTTGTCGCCTGGGTGGGCACAAGCTGAAGCCGTTTCCCCTCAGGTTCTGGCACAGGTTTTCTTCTCTGGAAACCTGCAAGCGTTACCCTTGCCGGTGCTGGCGCATTGGCAGAGCGCTGTGAGTGTAGAGATCGTGCTGGTTATCGCGCCGTTAGCCGATGTACAGCGTACGGGACTCCCTTTCCGCGTGTTGGATGCCGAAGCGCAGCCCGGCGCTTATTACCTGGCGCACCGGCGACCTGAGCGCGCCGCCGCGTTGCGCCTTGATGCGCTTGATATCGGGCGTCCCCTTCTCGTGGATGGTCCACGGTTGCTGGTGCGGGCAACGCAGGCGCAGGCAGAACACTTGATGCCTCTGGGATTTGAGCTGCAGGCGTTGGGCGATGTGCCCTTGATCCTGGCGCCAGCTCCGGCGGCAACAGCAGCAGCCTTGGCGCACGATGAAACTCTGGTCGGGGAGATTCTCGCTCAGGTGCTGACGCGGACATTGTATAGCTCTGTCGGTGGTTTGAGCGGCGAAACTGCTGTCACCGTGGGTGGGGCGCCTTATACCATTACGACGCGTTACACCAATTCCGGGACGCCCATCACCAAAGCCACGCAATATGCTTACGAACAGTTGCAGGCCCTGGGACTTTCTGTGAGTTATCATTCCTGGAGTAGTTCTGGCTATAGCAATCGCAACGTGATTGGTGTCATTCCTGGCACTACCCAACCCGGTGAGATTGTCTTGATTACTGCCCACCTGGATTCGGTCTCCGATGCGCCCGGCGAAAACCCTGCCCCTGGCGCCGATGATAACGCCAGCGGTTCGGCGGCAGTGCTATTGGCTGCGGATATTCTCAGCCGCTATGACCTGGATCGCACGGTGCGTTTTGTCCTCTTCACCGGCGAAGAGCAGGGACTCCTCGGCAGCTATGCGTATGCGACGACGGTCTACAATGCTGGCGATAACATTGTGGCGGTCTACAACATGGATATGCTCGCCTGGGATGACCTGGGCGGGCCTGACCTCGATCTCTTTACCCGCACTACCTCTAACCCGGGTTATGCCGGCGATATAGTCATTGCCAACACGTTTACCAGCATCGTGAACACGTATGCATTGGACCTGACCCCGCACATCCGCAAAACGGGAATGGGTTCCAGTGACCACTATCCATTCTGGCAGCGTGGTTTCCCGGCAATTCTGGCAATCGAGGATTACACGGGCGGGGATTTCAACGACTATTATCACACCACCGATGACCTGTTACAGTACATCAACATGCCCTACTTTGTTGATTTTGTCAAAGCCTCCATGGGGACCGCGGCGCGCCTGGCGGGTGTGACGCGCCGTTATCCTTTTGAAATCACCACCCTGGCAACGCCTGACCCGGTGACTGCGGGAGAGCTCTTCACCTACACCGTGCTTCTCACCAACACCGCTCGCTCAGCGACCACGGGCATGGTCGTGCGCACCACGTTGCCTGCCGGTGTTACTTTCCTCGGCGCCAGTGACGGGGGTAGTCTTGAAGGGGATACCGTGTTCTGGCGCAATCAGACCTTGACAGTGGGAGCAACCTTGCCTTTTACGGTTCGAATGCGTGTGGGCTGTGTCCCTTCTGGCACCTTGTTGGCAGGCGGCGCGACGCAGGCAACGGCGCTGAGTTGGCCCGTGGCAGCGACCGGCGTGCCTGTGACGGTGACTACAACGGCTTCTATGCCCGGAGCGGCTTTCAGCTTCCCCGAACCGGTCATTCGCGATTATCCTGTGGCTTTCGCTAACCTGAGCCAGAATGCTACCGCTTATCTGTGGGATTTCGGCGATGGTGTAACGACCACAACCACGTCCCCGGTGCATACGTATATAGCAACCGGCAGCGTGACGGCGACTTTGACCGCGAGCAACAGCTGTTTTTCGGATACGGTGGCGCACCGTTTGGCCGTTGGGGAGTATGGCGTGCTTCTGGCGCCGGAGGTCTCGGAGGCGTATGTGAGGCCCGGCGCGGCTGTGACTTACACCCTATGGTTGACCAACACCGGCACGGTGACTGATACCTACACGCTCAGCCTCTCCGGCGGCGTATGGCCCAGTGTGCTCTCGGCGGCGGAGGTAGGACCCCTGGCGCCAGGCGCCGCGGTGATGATCACTGTCGCTGTGACAGCACCGCTGACAATACTTCCTGGCAACCAGGACACGCTGCTGCTCACCGCGGTTTCGCAGCAAGATCCTCAGGTTCAGCCCGCAAGTGCAACCGCACAGCTGCGCACCCGGACGTTATGGGTGACGTATTTGCCGTTGGTGTTACTCGATTTCCCCCCTCTCCGTTGATGAGTGGGCATCGTGCTTGTCTTACTCAGAGAGAGTTTTTGGGCACGCGGAGCGTGCCCAAAAACTCTAAGCTGACGCGTCAGCCGCTGACGCTCAGCCGAAGATAGTCTCCTTCGTTTGCTGAAAACGAGAACGTTTTGAGGAGCGATATTGCGCGCCGCTCCTCAAAACCGCCCCTTGTGAGCTCCCCTGAAGTGTTTTGTTTTCTTTTCGAAACACGACCTTAGCTTGCTAAGCCTTCACTTTTGAACCTTTTGACGAAAACCGCGACTATATACATAGGCTTTATTTATGCAGGCAACCTTAGTCTTCTATGGGGGTGTCGTGTCAAGTCTTGAAGCACACACGATCGTGGATTGCACGAGCTGTGTTTTGATGAGGAGGTGCTATTGATTCGATTGGCTACACACAATTTGTATAACCCCAGGTATTTATGCGTCTCAAACCATTGAAAGGAGAACGACATTTTATGTATAAGCGGACTTTGTTGAATGTGCTGGTCGTCATGACCATGCTGCTGGGAGTCTTCTCGACCCCTCTGGCAGCACAACCCGCGGCGGCGGCTTCGGTTCAAGCCCCACCCCCTCCGGCGGATGCCAAAGCCAACCCCGAACAAGCCAAACCGGCGGAACGCGCCAACCAGGCTTTGACTGGATTGGAAGGCCCTGCCAAGGGTGAAGAGATAGGAACTTGTGGGGCAGGGTTAAATGCTACCTGGCCTGGCCCTGATGGTTTCGGCTATGGGGGCAGGGTGGTAACCTACAGCTGGGTGGATATCTCCAGCACTGGTACGCCAATCACGGGCCTTGCGGATGATAATACTCAAGGTCCATTCGCCATCGGTTTTAACTTTCCCTTCTATGGGGGCACGCAGACACAGTTTTATGTAAGCTCCAACGGTTACATGACCCTTGGGAGCACAACCAGTAGTCTTACCAATCAATGCCCCTTGCCGAACAGCACTGCTCCCAATAACACCATCGCGCTGTTGTGGGATGATCTCAACTTCACCATCAGTGGTAACGTCTACTATGAGCACTTTGCCACCTGCCCGGTGGGTAGTGGGGAATGCACGATTGTTTCTTATCACAACGTGGCGCACTATAGTGGTGCAGCTGGCTCTGCGGGCACCTGGCAAGCCATTCTCTATGCGACTGGCGCCATCCGCCTGCAATTCCTGGATAGCGGCGTTGAGCTGGGTTCCTCTTCAACTACAGGTATCGAAGGCAACGATGCCGCTGCCAATCATGGGCTAACTTTCGCCTGCGATACGGGCAACTCGGTTGCCGATGAGCTGGCGATTGAGTTCGCCGTTTCAGATGTGCTCCTGACCCTGGAAAAAACGGCGCCCGGTGCTGTGATTAGCGGTCCCATTGAATACAGTATTGTGTTCGATAATGTTGGCATGGGCACTGCTGAAGGGGTGACGCTGACGGATGTGATTCCGGCGGGGACGGTCTACGTTCCTGGCAGCGTTACCGGCGGCGCGACCTATGATTCCGGCACTAATACCATTTCCTGGGCCGGTGACCTGGCATCGAACAGTCCGGTGACAGTCACTTTTGCTGCGGATCTCGATGCTGTGACTTGTGGTGCTGAGGTGACAAACACCGCCGTATTGGAACATAACGGCGAGCAAATCACTGCATCTGCCACCACAACTATCTGGGAGTATGAAGCCTACGCTTCCGACTTCGAGGCAAACAACGGTGGCTTCAGCGGTGAAGGTTCATGGGCTTGGGGCGTTGTGGGTCCCTATGGCGGCACGCGCCCTGATTTCCCGGCAGGCGCCCATTCCGGCGCCAATGCCTGGGCAACCAACCTCACCGGCGACTATGGCACCAGCGAGACCATCGCGCTGACCTCCCCGCTGATTGACCTCAGCCCGCTGCAGGGCACCACGGAACTCAGCTGGTGGCAATGGCTGCGCACTGAGCAGGGTTACGACTATGCCACCGTGCAGGTGCGCGGCGGCGGCGCCGATTGGACCGACATCTATGGTCCGGTTAGCGGCGCTATTGACCTGGCGTGGGCGCGCTATGCTTATGACCTTTCCGCTTTCGCTGGCGCAAGCGATTTTCAGGTGCGTTTCTTGCTGGAAACGGATAGCTCGGTGACATACCCCGGTTGGTACGTGGATGATGTCGCCATCTACAGCTGTGCGCCGGTTGCCGGGCTTTACCTGGGACCGAACGTGGTGGAGGCTTCCGGTTGCAATGGCCTGGAGCAGCTCCACACCCTCTCGTTGGCCAACTGGACCGGCATCTCGGGTACTTTCAATCTGAGCTACACGATTGATCCCGTCTACGGCACGCTCACCGGTCCGGCAAGCCTAACCCTGGATCAGGGCGAGACGCAGTCCTTCGATGTCACCCTGAACCCGGCGCTGTGTCTGCCGAACCAGGTCTTGCTCGAGGCTTCGGTGACGGCGGAAGGCAACAGCTACAGCGATACGTCCCTCATCGAGAAAACTATCGTCAGTGGCGAATTCTGGGATGCCAAGGCGCCCATGACCGGGCAGGGCTTGTACGACCACGCCGTGGTGGATGGCGGCGACGGCGGCATCTATGCCTTGGGCGGCAATGGCGTTGGCTTAAGCCTCAATTATCGCTATGATATCGCGACCGATACCTGGGCTGCTCGTGCGTCTATCCCAACGGATATGCGCATCATTGACGCCGGGCAAATCGGCGGCGTGATCTATATCCCCGGCGGTTATGATGGCGCAGCATTTGCCACTACGCACCAGGCATACAACACTGCGACGGATGCCTGGAGCACGGGCGCGGCAGCGCCACGGCCGGTCGCCGGCTATGGCGTAGCCGCCTGCGATGGCAAACTCTATCGTGTGGGTGGCGCCGAAAATGCGACCTGGCCCAATGGCTCTACCGGTGCTGAAGTTTACGATCCGGGGACCAACGCCTGGACGACCCTGGCGCCCATGACCACGGGACGCACCTGGCCCCTCGTCGCTTGTGTGGATAGCAAACTCTACGTGGCTGGCGGTCTGGATGCGGCAGGCAACGATACCGGCAAGGCTGAAGTCTACGACATCGCGACCAGTACCTGGAGCGATGCGGCAATGGCGGACATGCCGGCGACCTGGTGGGGCGCGGGTATCTTCGTGAGAGATGGGCAGATCTACGTGGCGGGCGGTACCCGCAATGCCGAAGCTACGGCGGCGGTGGCGATTTACGATCCCGCGACCGATACCTGGAGCAACGGGATCCCATTGCAAGACACGCGCTTCCGGTTGAAGGCGGCGAGCGGCTATGTCATCGGCGGTATGGAGCCAGTTTGGACCGGACATCCAACCAACGAATATCTGGATAGTTGTCCCATCTGTGATGCAATGGGAGCGCTCGATGGTCATGTCTATGACTACGATGGCGCGATGCTGCCTTGCCAGGACGCGACCGTCTCCATCCAACCGGGCAATATCGAAGTACCGGTGGATGCTACCGGGTACTACACCGTGGCCCTGGTCCCCTTCGATTACGAAGTGACGGCTTCGGCGACGGCTTATCCGGAACCTGCTATGGCTAACGTCACGATTCTGGAAGCCGAAACCGTTACGCAGGACTTCGTTCTCACTCGCCCGGATATCGAGGTCAGCCCGACCAGCTTCAGTGAAAGCCTGGTCGCGCCGGATAGCGTGACCCGGCAGATCACGATTGGCAATCTGGGAACCTACCCCTTGTCCTTTGAGATCTTTGAAATGGGATCCGGTAAGGGGCAGGTTGAGGCAAAACCGGCGTATACCGTGGTGGAACAAAAGGGCGCAGTGGAGATTGATCCCCAAGCGCTGTCCGAGCTCGATGCTAAGGGCGCGACGGATTTCTTCGTGAAGCTGCGCGCCCAGGCTGACCTGAGCGCCGCTTACGAAATCAAAGACTGGAGCGAGCGCGGTTGGTACGTCTACAATGCCTTGCAGGCTGCGGCGAAGGCGCAGGCGCCGATCATCGCTTTTGCGCAGGAGCGCGGCCTGGTTTATAAGACCTACCTCGCTAACAACTCGGTCTTCCTTTACCAGGCGACCCTGGATGACCTCAACCAGCTGGCGGCGCGCAGCGATGTCTACCAGATTCGGGCCAATCACACGTACGTGATTGAAGAGAATGTGCCCGCGCAAGACGAACCGCGCACCGTTTACTGGAACATGGATGAGCTCGAACCCAACTCCGGCTTGTTCGGTATGCAATCGCGGCAGGTGTGGGAGCAGTTCGATATTCGCGGTGAGGGCATCGTCGTCGCCAACATTGATACGGGCGCGTTCTTGGAGCACGCGGGCCTCGACCGCCAGTACCGTGGTAACCTCACCGGCAATATCGGCGGACCCTACGAGCACGACTACAACTGGTACATGCCCACTTCTGGCTGCGGCGATGGTTCCGCTCCCTGTGATAACAACGGGCACGGCTCCGGTACCATGGGTATCATGGTCGGTGAGACGGAAGACCTGACGGAACAGGTGGGTGCGGCTCCGGGTGCGCAGTGGATTGCGTGCAAGGGCTGCGAAACTACCGGTTGCTCGGATGCGGCACTTACGGGTTGTGCGGACTGGATGGTCGCTCCGACCCGCATCGGCGGTGCGGATCCCAATCCGGATATGCGCCCCAACGTCGTCAACAACTCCTGGGGCGGCGATGGCTGTGATGGTTGGTACCAGGACTACGTGAATGCCTGGCGTGCGGCGGGTATCTTCCCGGCGTTCTCCGCGGGCAATACCGAGGCTTGTGATGCCGTTGGTTCGCCCGGAGACAACCCCGGCGCCTTCGGCACCGCGGCGCACAGTTCCGCCGGTTTGAACCAGTACGCGGGTGGTCCCAGCTGCTACTATCCTGATCCCAGCTGTGATCCCGATGCGCACGAGGTTGACCCACACCTCAACTCGCCGACCTTTGGGCGCACGACCGGTAACACGGCGGGTGCCTACTACAACTTGAGCGGCACCTCCGGCGCCAGCCCGCATACCGCTGGTTGCGTGGCGCTGATGTGGTCCGCAAATCCCAGCCTCATCGGTCAGATTGACGAAACCTTCCGCGTTCTCGAACAGACGGCGGATCGCACCTGGACCGACTCCCAGAACGAGGGCGGCTGTGGTAAACCTGCCTGCGCGGGCAGCGATCCCTATCCCAACTATGAGTACGGTTGGGGCTATCTGGATTGTCTCGCGGCGGTGGAGGAAGTCTACAGCCCCGATGTAGCCTGGATTTCCGTCGCGCCGATCACCGGCACGGTCGGGATGGGTGGCTCGCAGCTGGTGGATGTGACCTTCACCTGCACCATCACGGAGGCGCAGCAGGCGCAACCGCTCATGGCGCAGCTGCTCATCAACAGCAATGACCCCTGCGAACCGCGCGTGACGGTGGATGTGGAGCTCTACTGCACCGGGCAGGATCCCTTCCCCACCTGGACCAAAGAGGTCACCGTCAATGGCACTCCCTCTAGCCCCGTCACCGGTCCCCACGTGGTTCGCCCTGGCGATATCATCGTGGTAACGGATTACGTGGGCGCGGCGTTCTCCGCGAACATCACGGGTACGTTGACTGAAACCTGGGGTGCCGCGCTTTCCCTGGTGAGCTATGACACCAGCGGCGTGGGCGCGGTGACGGTGGGCGCTAACAGCCTGAGTTGGACCCTGACCGATGTGGCGCCCAACACGGCTTACCCCATCGTCAAGACCTTCGAGGTGCTCTACGGTGAGTGGATGACGGATCAGATTCTGGAGAGCTACTCCGTAGTGGATGAGGGTGTACATCTCAACGATGTCATCGTCGAGATCAACCGCTATCAACCGGCGATGACCCTCGATATCAGCAGTGTGACCGAAGCGTACAGCGGCGACACGGTGGCGGTAACTGCCGTCATCAACTCGAGCGGCAACTTCCGCGGCGAAGCAATCCTCACCGACACGTTGCCCACCGGCATGACCTTCGTGCCCGGCACGCTGACCGCGGATTATGGCCACACCTGGGAAGACACCGGCATCATCTACTGGACCAACATCACACCGACCGTGAAGGCTGATATCATGGTGGGTGTCCTCTCGCCCGATAGCGACGCAATGGCTGACTTTGTCGCCATGATTGATGGCTTCACCGGCATCACCGCGCAGCGCATCGCTGGCGACCTGAGCACGATGACCGTGGCGCAGTTGTTGCCCTACAATGTCATCGTCTCCAGCAACAATAACCAGTGGAGCGCCGGCGGCGGCAATCCCAACATCGGCAATATCCTGGCGGATTATGTGGACGCGGGCGGCAAGATTGTGATGTCGCAATACGCCTGGGATAACGAAGGTTGGGACTTGACCGGACGCTTGATGAGCGAGGGTTACACACCCTACGCCATGGCAACTGGCGCGGGTGGCGCGGCAACGCTCGGCACCTTCGACAACACCCATCCTATCATGGCGGGTGTCAGCAGCCTGGCGGTGAGCGGAACCTATGGCCACATGATCGTCCCGACAACGGCGGGCGCTCAGTGGGTGGCTAGCTGGAGCACCGGTCAGCCTCTGGTCTACACGCAAGGTGATGCCGTGGTCGGCTTCAACTTCTTGTATGAATGGGGCGACCCTGATTACCCCTGGACTGGCGACGGTGCACTGCTGCTGGAAAACAGCATCAACTGGCTGGTCGCGCAGATGTCTGAGCCGATGCCGGCAGTCGTGACCCTCAACTTCGATGTGGTCGTTACGGGTACACCGGGTGATATCATTGACAACGTCGCGCACCTCAACTGGGGCGCCGACTGGACGGATGACCTGCACTCGGTTCTGATTCTCGAGCCTTCGGCGGTGACGGTGTTGGCGTTTGGCGCCAATGCCCCGTTGCTCATCGGCCTGGCAGCCACGAGCGCCCTGGCCCTGGGCGGTTTGGTTTGGAGGCGCAAGCGGATGCGTTAGGCTTAGAGCTAGGCTTAACGGCGCATGCTAAGCTTTAGCGGCACTTGCTAAGCTTTAGCGGCGCGCAAAGATCCGCGTTGGGATGTTCGTTCCGTGCGCCTCGGTTTCCGAGGCGCACGGCTCTTCTAGCCCCTTGTGGGTACCCGGAGCCGGGAGAGACGGGCTAACCGTCGCCTTTGTGCACTTCAAAGCGTGAGTTGTGTTGGCTTACCTGCTCGAAGATAGGTCAAAGGAGGTGTTGGCGCTGCAATTGACGGCTTCCGTATTGTCGTTGGATTCTCACTAATCAAAAGGAGGATAACTTCCATGAAGACTATAAACTTTGGAAGAGGGCTGCTGACAACGGTTCTGGTGCTCTCACTGTTGCTGTCATTCGGCGGCGGTGCGCCGGTGGCGGCGAGCCAAACGCAGCTGGCAAATGACCTGCGTATCAGCCAGGTTTATGGCGGCGGCGGCAATTCTGGCGCGACGTATACCCATGACTTCATTGAGTTATTCAATGCTGGAACGGGTACAATTGATCTTTCTGGTTATTCGGTTCAATATGCATCTAGTACCGGAACTTCGTGGCAGGTCACTATTCTGGCAGGTTCTATAGGCCCTGGACAATACTACCTCATTCAAGAAGCTCAGGGTACGGGGGGCACAACACCCTTACCTACGCCAGATGCGGTCGGTACTATTGCTATGTCAGCTACTAATGGGAAATTGGCTCTCGTCAATACATCTACTGCCTTGTCTGGAAGCTGCCCGCTGGGAGCGACGGTCGTTGATTTCGTCGGTTTTGGTAGCGCGAATTGTTTCGAAGGCTCTGCTGCCGCACCCGTCCTTTCCAATACTCTTGCAGCATTTCGTGCGGATAACGGTTGCACCGATACTGACGATAATAGCGCTGACTTCACAACTACTGCACCCGCTCCCCGCAACACCGCTTCACCCACGCACAGCTGCGTGGTGACCCAACCCTCTATCGCTTTGAACAAGACCGTGGGCACCGACCCGACCTCCTGCGCGACTACCGATGAGATTGCCCTGCCCGCGGGCGGCGGTGAGGTCACCTACTGCTATGAGGTGACGAACACCGGTCCTGTGACTTTCACTCTCCACACTCTGGATGACAGCGAACTGGGAAATCTCTTCACCCACCTTTCCTACACGCTAGCGCCGGGCGCCTCAGCGTTCATCACGGAGACTGCCACGATTATCACGACCACGGTCAACACGGGGATGTGGACGGCTTACAATGTCGGTCCTACCGATGTGGTGACCGCGACCGACGTGGCGACGGTGACGGTGGCGGCCTCCAACCCGTCCATCGTCTTGAACAAGACCGTGGGCACCGACCCGCTGGCGTGTGCGACAACGGACGAGATCGTGCTGCCTCCTGGTGGCGGCGAGGTCATCTACTGCTATGAGGTGACGAACACCGGTGACCTCACCCTC
>JAPKMR010000001.1 GCA_026645815.1 Anaerolineae bacterium
TTGGTTGGACGACCACCGTGAAAGCTGTGGAGGCGCTTACAACACGTGTGGCAAAGCGAGCAAGCGCCACACACCCTTGAGCTGGAGAGTGCTCCCGGTACGGAGACGGGAGTAAAACCATTGAGACGCTTTCCTTACGAGTACGATGTGAGTCTAGTCAATTGGCATCCGGGTTTGAGCACTACTCGCCTTTTCACACTGTGGTATAATCTCAGTAGTATGCACAGAAGAAGCAACAATCTAGCCGGGCTTTGTGCCTGGAGCAACGACAAAAATAGAGGCTACCTTGCGTAATCCGTTTGACGCGTTACTTGGGCTGTTCTCCCTGGACATCGGCATTGATTTGGGTACAGCTAACACCCTGGTCTACGTTCGGGGACGCGGCATCGTTATCAATGAACCCTCATGGGTCGCTGTAGACCGGAAAAATCCGCGGATTGTTCTGGCAATTGGCGCCGAAGCCAAGGAAATGGTCGGCAAGACCCCCTCACACATCGTCGCTATTCGCCCACTGCGGGATGGAGTGATCTCGGAATTCGACATCACCCAGGCAATGCTCAAGTATTTCATCAAACGTGCCCACCAGGAGATTTTCATTCCGGTGCCACGCCCGAGGGTCGTCATCGGCATTCCTAGCGGCGTGACCGAGGTTGAGAAACGCGCTGTGCGCGAAGCCGCATTGGAAGCTGGCGCACGAGAAGCGCACCTGATCGAAGAGCCCATGGCGGCAGCGATAGGCGCCGGGTTACCGGTAACCGAAGCGCAGGGCAGCATGATCGTGGACATCGGCGGCGGCACTACGGAAGTAGGCGTCTTTGCCCTGGGCGGCATCGTCGTCAGCCGCAGTATGCGCATTGCCGGCGACGAACTGGATGACGATATCGTCCAGTATGCACGGCAGAAATACAATCTGGCGATTAGCGAACGCATGGCAGAGCGCGTGAAAATCAACATTGGCTCCGCGTATCCCCTACCGGAAGAGCAGGTAATGAGCATGCGCGGGCGCAACCTTATCTCCGGGTTGCCAGAACAGGTGGAAATCAGCAGTATCGAAATTCGCGAGGCGCTCTCGCGTTCCGTCAACATCATCACCGATATGGTGCGCGATACCCTGGATGAAACACCGCCCGAGCTGGTCGCCGACCTGATGGAAACCGGTATTTGCCTGGCAGGCGGCGGCGGGCAATTGAAGGGGTTGGCAGAACGCATCAGCGAGGAAATGCACATTCGCGCATGGGTCGCGCAAGACGCACTGACCTGTGTCGCACGCGGCGCCGGCAAAGTGCTCGAAAACTTTGAGGCCATGCGCCAAACCCTCGCCAACGACGATCGTCAAAATCCCGGAGGCTCTGCCTCTTAACCGGTGCGATCAACGCGCTGTGCTGGGGATATTCCCCGACCAGATAATACGATGCACATGATGAGGGCGCTATGACACGGCGAGAACGTCCGTGGTTGCCCTATATATTGATTGTTATAGCCCTGATCCTCCTCACACTCAATGGGACAGGTTTGCTGCGCCCTGTTGAAGAAGCCCTCGGTCTGATAATTGCCCCGGCAGAGCGCGGTATAGCCGGCTTTATTCGCAGCATCGGCGACCTGTTCCAGGGCGGACAAGAAATCAGCGAACTACAGAGACTCAATGAGACACTACAAAAGGAGAACGAGTCTCTGCGGATCGAGAATATCCGATTACAAGAGCAGTATGTAGCAGAGAACGAACAACTGCGTGGCTTGTTGGATTTCAAAAACGCCAATCCCACCTTCAACCTGGTCGGCGGCGATGTGGTGGCTCGAGGGCAGAGCGCCATTGTCGTGGGGCAGGATACCAATCCATATCTACGCTATCTGATTATCAATGTTGGTTCCCGCGATGGCGTGGCGATTGGAATGCCCGTCGTGGCAAGCGGGGCAGTGTTGGTCGGCAGGGTCGCGGGCGTCTCGCCCCACCTGGCATATATACAGCTTATCAACGATCCAACCAGTCAGGTAGCTGCATTGCTCCAAGGGTCGCGCATCTCCGGCATGGTCGTCGGGCGCGAAGACCCCGAACAGGGCAATTTACTCGTCATGACCGAAATTCTGCCCAACGAGACACTCACTGAGAACGAGATTGTCATCACTTCCGGATTGGGTGGGATTCTCCCCAAAGGGCTGATCTTGGGACAAATCGAGAACCTGAGCTACCAGGAAGCAGCGCTCTTCCAAGAAGCCGTGCTGCGCCCAGCGTTGGATTACCGCCGGTTGGAAGCTGTAGTCGTGATCCTCGATTTCGAACGCCCGGCGGCAGATGAGTTGGAGGACTTGCTCCAGGAGCCATGAGCCTTTATTTCGGCATCCCCATTTTGTTGACAGCTGCGGTGCTGCAAAGCGTCTGGCTCGAGAATGTGCGCATCCTGGGTGGGCGTCCGGACCTGGTATTGTTATTGGTCATCACGTGGTCCATCATTCGCGGCGCCAGTGAGGGGGTGCTCTGGGGCTTCATCGGGGGGATCTTCTGTGATTTGCTCTCCGGAGGTCCCTTCGGCCTCTGGACGGTAGTGTTGACATTCGTGGCGTTCATCACAGGACAATCCTGGGTACACCGCCTCGGACCTACCAGCATCCGGTTGGCATTGATGGCAGCCTTGGGCACGCTCACCGGACACGGCTTGCTCCTGATTTTGATGACCCTGCTGGGTTACCCCATCAATCCTGAACGTGCCCTCACCACCCTCATTGGAACGGCGGCATTACTGAATTTCGTGCTCACACCGTTCAGTTTTGGCTTCCTGGTGTGGTTTCACCGTCGTGCACTGCCGAGCGGAAACATCGGCGCATGAAGAACAGACCTTATACCCCCCTCAATTCGGGTGCTGAGCGCCCAGGCTGGATCGAGCGCAGCCCACGGTTAGCGTTGATGGGCTGGGTCATCATTCTGTTACTGGGATTGTATCTGGTACGGTTATGGCAGCTGCAATTTGTAGAGCAAGGCTACTATAGCGCTCAGGCGATCGAGCAGCAATTCCGTATTGTCTCCATCTCCCCCCCGCGGGGCGTCATTTATGATCGCAACGGGGAATTGCTCGTGCGCAATATTCCCGCGTACAACGTCACCGTGACCCCGGGTTACCTGCCGGAGGATGCCGAACGCGAGCGCGCCATTCTGGAACGATTAGCGCGCCTGATTGAGATTCCCTATAGCGGCGCTGCTGTGGCGGCGCCCTACCGGTTGGAATTGGACACCGTAGGTCGCGCCAATCTCCCGCCTTTCGGCGAGCCCCCGGGCGATGGGCTGATCGAGATGATTGAGCGCGTGCGTTACCTCGATCCCTACGCACCACTGGTAGTTAAAGAAAACATCGAACGCGAGTTAGCGCTGCTCGTTGCGCAGGAGGGCAGTGTGGCGATGCCAGGCATCGGCGTCGAGATCGTTCCCCGCAGAACGTATCCCACGGGCGAACTGACCTCACAGGTCATCGGATTTCTGGGCAAGATTCCTCCCGAACAAGTCGAGGCGTACTCGCTTCAGGGCTACAACACCAATGTAGATCGCATCGGTTACGCCGGAATTGAAGCAGCCATGGAAGAAAGCTTGCGCGGTGTGCCCGGACGCAAGAACGTGGAGAAGGATTTCCTCGGTAAGGAGATTCGCACGGTCGGGGACATCATCGAGCCGATTACGGGCGATAGTGTGTACCTGACGCTGGATCTGGAGTTGCAGCAGGTTGCGGATGTCGCGCTCAGAGAAGCCCTGGCGGAGGTAGGTTCACCCCGCGGAGTCGTCATCGCCCTCGATCCGCGTGATGGGCAGATACTGGCACTGGTAAGCCTGCCCACTTACGATAACAACTTCTTCGCCAAAGGCATTAGCACACCAGAAGACCTGGCACAGCTTGAAGCAATCTCTGATGACCCTCACGGGCCACTATTCAACCACGCGATTGCCGACCAGGTGCCACCCGGATCGGTTTTCAAGATTATCCCCGCTACAGCGGCGCTGCAGGAAGGCGTCATCAATCGCTATACCGTCCTCGACTGTCCAGGACGCATGTTGCTGCCCAATCGCTTTGCGCCCGACAATCCCAGCCTTGCACAACCGTTTGTCTGCTGGATCTACCTGCAGTACGGCGGGGGACATGGTCCCGTGAATGTGACCGAGGCGCTCGCACAATCATGTGATATCTTCTTCTACAAGTTAGGCGGCGGTTTTGAGCCAGCCAACTTCGAGGGCTTAGGCATCGCGCGATTGGTGGAATGGACCGAACGTTTTGGGTTGGGTGAAATCACTGGCATTGATATTCCCGGAGAATATGCTGTACCGGTCTTCGGACCTAAATCCAAGCGCGATATCTACCAGGAGACCTGGACCACAGGGGATACCTACAATATGTCCATCGGACAGGGCTTTCTGACCATTTCGCCGCTGCAGATGGCAAATGTGATGGCGGCAGTAGCTAATAACGGGGTGGTTTACAAACCCAGATTGGTCCATCATGTGGTAGATGCCGAAGGGAATATGGTAGCCCCCTTCCAACCCGAAGTACTGCGCCAGATGGAAGTAGATGCCTCCGTTTGGGCACTGGTACAGGAGGGCTTGGAAGGTGCAGTCTATGGCGGCACGGCGCCCCGGGCGCAAGTCGAAGGGGTACGAGTCGCAGGTAAGACCGGGACGGCAGAATACTGCGACAATCTGGCACAAAAAGCGGGTCTGTGCCCGGTGCCCGAGGGGAAGACCCTGCCTACACACGCCTGGTTCATCTCTTATGCACCTGTGGAAGCGCCGGAGATTGTCGTGGTCGCGTGGGTCTACAACGGGGGTGAAGGCTCAACAGTCTCGGCGCCCATCGCGCAAAAAGTACTTGATTTCTATTTCAAGCGTGCCAGTGGACAGCTTGAAGTCCCCACGCCGGAGACAGAGACAGCGACACCGTAAGCATTCCGGGGATCCAAGAGCGTAGCCCCAAGCGGGTTATTGCTGAAATGAATGCCTCTGAATACCATGCAAAACACGGACGCGCTAAGCGCGTCCGTGTTTTGCATCATCAAATCGCGTAAGCCAGTCTACTTGGCTTCGAGCAGGAAATCATCAAAGCGGGATTCGACCGGTGTCCACTGCCAGGATCCCGTAATCAAGCCCACCCGGCGATGGCTGCGGAGCGCATCATCGGTAAAGACATGAATCTGAGTCTTGGTGCTGTTATTGTAGACGAAGATCCTGGCAACATTATCGCGTACCTCAACTAACAACCGGTTACCCTGGTTGTAGTTGTTGCCAGCAAGATTGGTGCAAGGCGCCCAGTTACGGATGGGCGTTGTTACCATCGAGCCACCGAAACCCTGGTAACCGGAGACGGGCCAGGAGAAACCGGTGTAATGGTTGATGGCGCACAGGCCCTCCCAGTTCCACTCGAAGATGTAGAGACTGGTATAATCGGTGTTCGCAGCGAAGACCAAACCCGCCTTGCCCTCAGAGGGCTTGTAACCCGAGAAAGGCATCTCCGCCTGAGCGAAATAATGGGTGACCGCAAGATCATAGTTGGGGCCCGCGGGAATGAAACGATCGGGCGCTTTGGCCAGGCCCATTTTGTAGTTGTTCTGGTCAGATGTCGCAAGCAAAATCTTCATGCGGTAGGTGCCGCCTGCGTAATCTACATTCATCAAATCGCCGCCATCGCTGCGTTTGTAGGTAGCCCGCGCCCAGCCAGAATTTACATCGGAGAAGTTGTCCACGACAGTAGCCGCTACCACTGCTGATACAACGTTGCTCCATTCGCCCTCACCCTCGCTACTATTACCACGCACGCGGTAATAGTAAGTACCGGAGAGTTTGCCAGTAACATTGATGGCATATACACTGGCTGCTGCAGGATATTGCTGCAAGTTGGTGCTGAAATCGGCGCTGGTAGATTCCTGTAGTGTGTAGCTGGTCGGTACAGGCACGTCATAGGGACCGTTGTAGGCCCAGCTGACAGTATACTCACCATTGAGATCAGCGTTGCTAATCTCATTCAGTACGGGTGCATACGGCACCGGGGGATAACGGCGCATAACCAAAGGCAGATAGACCAGGTAGATATTGTTGTCCACGGTGACGGTGATGCTATCTTCGAGGCCCATTTCCGCGCCCATCTGTCCGCGCGCTCGAATAGTGTAGACAGTCTGATCGGCTTCTGGCAACACCCAGTTATAGCTCCAGACCCAATAGCCATCCGCGTGGGCAGCCACCGCGACCGGTTGCCAGGCTTCACCATTGATGCTCACCTCAATGACCGGAAGATCGAGCTGCGTCACTGCACCGGCGATTGCCGTCCCAACCGTGGTCGAGACGGAGTTGCTCCAACGGCTAGGACCATCAGTGTTGAAAGCTTGCAACCGATAGTAATAAACACCATTCGCCTTGTTGCTGATGAAGTATGGCGAGGTTGCATTGGAATAGGTGACAAGAGCCTCATCGAAATAGGGGCTTGTGGATTCGACCAACACATAGGAAAGCGCTCCAGGAGTAGCCGCCCAGGTCACATAGAAAAAGCCTGCATTGGTAGGATTCGAAATGGGATTCAAAACGGGGTCATCAGGGAAGCCGGGATTATTGGTGCTATCCCAGGCAAAGCCGCTGATAGTGACCACTGTACCGGCAGACTGCGTGATCAATTCATCCTTCTCAGGTGCACGAATCTGCACGATGGGGGCTTCCTGAATTGACGGTTCCGCCAAGAGTGGTGTCAAAGGTGCTGCGGCAGTAGCCAGCAGCCCTAGCAAAGCTCCAAAGAGCACCAAAGAAAATACACCTCTGAGTGAAAACTTACGTAAACGGTTGTTCATACTTCGCTCCTTTTGAACATGGATGTCAGTTACCCATACACCAACCAACGAAAAACCGCACAGGGCGGTCATCTTTCGTATACCACATTTGCCCGGAATGCCAAATCACTCGCGCTTCCGCTAACCGGCAAAGTTCCCATCCCGAGATGGAATACTCAGCTTCTCTTCAGACGTACTTCGTTAATAGAAAGTTCCCTGCTCACTGTCCTCAACCTGCACGCCGGTGAATAACTCGCCGGCGCCAGGAAGTAGTCGCACAGCAGTGAGGGTATTGTGCAGGTCGGCAGCACTCTCGAGAATAACTTCAAGGTAATTGCTGGTGAACCCGCGCCAACGACCGGCGCGATCCCGGCGTTCCCAGAGCACCGGCAAGATGTCTCCGGCAAAGTGCGCCCGGTATGCTGCTGCCAGCGAATCGCCCAGAGCGCGCATCTGCGCCGCACGCGCTGTACGGAGCTGCGGCGACACAGACCCAGGAAGCCGTGTTGCCGCCGTACCGCGTCGCTCAGAGTAAGGAAAGACGTGCAACCGCGCAAATCCCAACTCTTCAACAAAACCCAGGCTCGCAGCAAAATCCGCCTCGGTCTCGCCAGGAAAACCGGTGATAATATCCGTCGTCACGGCAATCTCCGGGCAGATAGCGCGTGCATACGCCACCCTTGCCGCGAACTCCGCCGTGGTATGCCGCCGTCCCATGCGCCGCAAAGTCGCATCACACCCCGACTGCAACGGGAGGTGCAGTTGCTGGCACAGGCGGGGATTTTCCCAGAGTTGCAATAGGCGCTCGTCCACATCCCAAGGCTCGACCGAAGAAAGCCGCAGGCGCGGCACAGTCGTCTGTTCCAATAGCGCCGCCACGAGATCCGCCAGTTGCACATGACCGGACAAGTCATGCCCATAAGCGCCCAGACTCACGCCAGTGAGAACGATTTCCTGTGCGCCTTGCGCGGTCATAGATTGCGCCTGCGCCAACACCGCGGCAAGAGGTGTACTGTGTGCCGGTCCGCGCAACACACGCGTGTAGCAGTAGGTGCAGGCCGAATCGCAACCATCCTGCACAGGGAGAAAGGCGCGGGTGTGGCGCCAGAGACCCGGGACCCATGGGACAGGCGCCACAGGCGACCCCAGAATCTGATCAGCTGCGCGGGCTTTTTCAGCATTGGGCACGACCCAATTGACGCCAGGTTGTGCACCTGCCACTTCAGACTCAGCCGTTACCCAGCAACCTAATACAGCAATAGCGGCGTGAAGATTTCGGCGATGCAGCAGATTCAGGCGACGCCGGCTCTTGCGTGCGGCTTCAGCGGTGACGGCACAGGTGTTAAGCACCAATACGTCTGCCTCTTCCACACTTGCAGCTGGAGTAAAACCGCCACCCAACAGCTGGCAGCCCAGCTGTTCAATCTCGGCAGCGTTGAGACGACACCCGAGGGATTCCAGATAGACTTTCAAAGTCAAGGCAAGGGTTCAATGCGAAGGTTATCGAAAGCCAGCTGCACTTCGCCCTCATTGAAAGCGCCGGCGTAGAGGCCGACATCACCGTGAGCCAATTCTGCATCCGAGAGTTCCACAACCAACTCCCCATTCACCCAGAACTTGAATTGTGCCCCCTGAGCTTCGAGCTCCAGGCGATTGGTAACCATACCCTGAAGGATGGCAGGATGAGAGAACCAATCTGCCGAAAGCAAGGTCCACTGCCCATCCGCATAACGCGCTGCACGAGCATAACCGTCAGCACTGATAGAGAAAGCGTAAAAGTGCTCGTCCCCATCCATGCGGATCAGGATACCGTATTCATTATCCACCGGACCCGCAACAGGCGTAGCCTCCACAGCCAGTCGCAGATTGGATAAACGCTTCCCCGCCACAGCCCAGGCGACCTGCCCCGGCTCATGAATAACTACCAGCAACTGCCCATCCTCAACGCGCGTCTCGGCAGCAGCATCAGAGCTCAACTGCCAGGTGCCTGCTACATCAAAAGGCTCTTCCCAAAGCTCCGTTTCTATCCGGGGGCCACAGGCTGTAACGCCCAACAACAACACCAAAAACAAAATTCGCAATGAAGCACGCATGTACCCTCGCTTAAGGCTTACTCGCTTTGAAATCATCGAACCAGACCAAAGTAGTCTGCCCATACTCCACCGTGCCTGCGGCAAAGCCCATAGCCCCCCCCGTCAATTCGGTGTCTTCCAAACGCGCAACCAATTCACCATTGACGTAGAAGGTCAGCGTAGTGCCCTGGCAGACCCCCAGTAAGCGGTTCACACTGCCATCACGGTGGATGACGGGCGAGCGC
This sequence comes from Anaerolineae bacterium, assembly GCA_026645815.1. GTDB lineage: Bacteria > Chloroflexota > Anaerolineae > B4-G1 > SLSP01 > JAAZNO01. The sequence continues at coordinate 9,101 of JAPKMR010000001.1, forward strand.
AGCATAGCTGGGCCCGTCAGAGGTTCAAGCGGTTGATCCTCCAGTCGCCGGAACACGGCATAGTAACCATCCGCACTTACGGCGAAGTAGTAGAAACCTTTGGAACTGTAACGGCAGATCACGCCGTAATGGTTGTCATTACTGCCTTCGGAATTAGCAAGCACTTCAACGGCCACATCTTTGTGGTTGCGATCCAAAGTGGTCCAAACGAACCAATGTGGGACGTCAATACGAATTAAGTACCTGCCGCTGTCGTAGCCGCGCACGTAGCTCTCAGTAGAAGCCGCACCCCAGCCGCTCGCCGGATCGGAGAAATCATCGGTGAACGGGCTAGAACCGCTGGCACATCCTGCCAATAACAGCAAGCCTAAGCATAGCAGCAGCCCACGTCTTAGCTTCATATCCGCCTCCCGCAATAACAACCTGCATTGATTATACCCTGAAAGTTCCTCCAGCAAAAGGGAACCTTCAAAGTGGGTGCATTTCGTGCCGGGGGCGACAATCTCAAACACCCCAGCAGGGCGTGTTAGAAAGGTGATTTTTTCGGCGTGGCGCAGCCACGCCGAAAAAATCACTCAGCAGAAATCCCATCCTCTTTCTCCACAGAGGAACACACCTACATACCTTGTGCAATCGGCTGTTTATGGTAGAATGCTTCGTGCATGCCCCTGTAGCTCAGATGGATAGAGCACTGGCCTCCGAAGCCAGTGGCCCGCGTTCAATTCGCGGCAGGGGTACCAAAAGCCCGGCGCTCAAGCCGGGCTTTGTGATTCAAATCCGCCGCGCGCTCGCTGCGCACGGTGCGCCAGCCAACCCTCGACCCCAAAAATCAATAGCGCGACCCAGATGATGCTGAATCCCAGAAGTCGCTCCATATCAAAAGGCTCATCATACACAAAGACGCCTATGAGGAATTGCAGGGTTGGCGCGATATACTGCAATATCCCAACCAGCGAGAGTGGAATACGCCGCGCCGCCGACGCAAAGAGCAACATCGGCACGCTCGTCACCACACCCGTACCTATGATGAGAACCGCTGTAAGCAGCCCTGTGTGCAGGAAAGCACCCTCTCCCGTCCATTCCATCGCCAGCAGATAGATTAGCACTAACGGCGAGAGAATTGCCGTTTCCAAAGTTAACCCGTAAAAAGAGCCTAGCGGCGCAACCTTCTTGAGCAAACCATAGAAACCAAAGGCAAATGCCAACGTCAGAGCAATCCAGGGTAAGGCCCCATAGATGACGGTGAGATACAGCACCCCGATAGTGGCAAGCCCTATCGGTAGCCACTGCCAGGGCCGCAGCCGTTCTCGCAAGAAGAGAACCCCCAATGCGACGCTGACCAGCGGGTTGATGAAATAGCCCAAGCTGGTTTCGACAATAAAATCGGCGTTGACCGCCCAGACGTAAACAAACCAGTTCACGCCAATCAATGCCGCGGCGCCGAGATAAATGCCCAATACCCGCGGTTGCCGTATTGCCGACCGGAACTTCCACCATTGACCGGAGAGCACCAGCGCCGCGCACAAAAGCACACAGGACCACACAATACGGTGGCTCACGATTTGCAAAGCAGGCACGTGCTGCAACAATTTCCAAAAGATAGGCAGGACCCCCCAGATTACATAGGCGCCAATACCGTACCAGACTCCCTTGTTCAAGAAATGCTCCTTCTCACATGGCTAAGAATCTATCCGAAAAATACCAGTGCGAGGCGATGCTCCACTAAGCCTTGCTGCTAGACCCCCTTTTTAGACCACGAAGCGCCCCACCCCCCACACAAAGTAGGCAATGAAAGCCAGAAATAGAAACACCATCACGCCGCCAATAAGGACATAGTCAGCGACACACAACCGCGTTTCGTGCAGATACGTACGCAGTGGATCACCCGTGAACGCCTTGGCCTGCAATGCAATCTCCAGTTGCTGCGACCTGACCAGCGCACCCAAAATCAGCGGTACCGCCACACGGGCATAGAGATCAATCCTGCGGTAGAACGATAGACGATCCACGTCCAACCCACGCAAACGCTGCGCCTCCAAAATGGTTCGAAGTTCCATAGCCAGTAGCGGGAAGAAACGCAACGCCGAGGAAAACACAAAGGCAATCTTGTAAGGGATGCGCAATTGCACCAAACTGACCAACATCGCATTGACATCGGTGGTGAAAATTGCCAATGGCGTCACCAAGACCATCGTCAGCGTTTTGAAGATGATGTTCAGTCCATAGATCAAACCCTCAACAGAAAGCGTAACGCCGCCAAGCAAAGGCCAATGTTCCGGTAAACGTAGCAAGGGCGTCAACACCGTCTGTCCGGTGCGCGCCGCAATCAAAGGACCGGCAAAGAAACCCTGCATCAGAAGCATGAAGAGGAAAAAGGGCATCAAAAGCCGGAAGATGCCCCACAAATAACGTGACGTTACTCCCGCCGCCAGACAAGCGAGCAAAACCCCAGCAGTAAGCGCGCCCCCCCACCATGGACTTTCCCACAGGAAAGCCACCGTGGTCACGCCCAGCATCAGTGCCAGTTTGGAGCGAAAATCCAACCGCGTAAAGAGAGATGACCGCGAGACGGTCTGCCAGGCTAGCATAGAGCGTCTCCGAAGATCTGAGAGTCTGCCAGGCAGCGCGCAATCTCCTCCGGCGTGAGCAACTGCGCCGCCGGGCAGAGATACTGCCCCAACAACACCGCCTGCGGCGGGCAAAGCTGTGTATCGCGTAACACATCCAGGGCATGGTAAGCCTGGCGCAATGGCGCATCCAGCAGCACCCTGCCCTTACCCATCACAATGACACGCTCCGCATAGCCGGGCATCAAATATAGCTGGTGCGTGATCACGATGACGGTCTTGCCCTGCGCGTGCAAAGTCCGACTGAGCTCCAAAATCGCGCGCGCGCCGGCATAATCCTGCCCGGTCGTCGGTTCATCAAGGATGATAACCTGTGGCTGCAGCGCCAACATAGCGGCGATAATCACCCTTGCCCGATCGCCCTTAGGCAACGAAAGCGGGTGCCGATCCGCCACGGCTTCCAAGCCCAAAAGACCCAGAGATTCAGCCGTGCGCGAGGCGATTTCTCCCGGCGGGAAACGTAGTTGCCGCAGCGCAAAAGCAATTTCCTCCCGCACGGTGGCATTGAACAGCTGTTGGTCGGGGTTCTGCGCAACATAGCCGATATGTCGCGCCAATGCTCCCACAGTCCACTCTCGAGTATCACGCCCAAGCACAAGGACCTGCCCCTGGGTGGGTTCCAGAAGCCGCAGCAGGTGCTTGACGAGCGAGGTCTTTCCAGCGCCATTCTGACCAACAATCAACGCGTATTCCCCGGGATAAAACGCCAGATCAATCCCGGCTAGCGCCAGCGTCCCATCGGTAAAACGATGGTGCACTCCCTTAACAGCAATCACTGGCGCACCACGTGTAGGCTGAAGCGCCAGCGCGGGAGGCGTACACTGCGCGGAATAGCTGGACAATGCCGCGACCCCCTCTTCAAGGCGGATAGGCAATCGCGCTGGAGGATGGGGAAGCAGGGAAAAGGTCTTAACGACCTGCGGGGGACGAAGCTGGTGCGCTTCAAGCAGCGCGACCTGGCTATAGATTTCGGCAGGACTGCCCTCTGCCACCAATTCACCTGCATCAAGCAATAACAAGCGATCTGCGTATTCAGCCAGCTCTTCAGCTGCGTGACTCGCCAGCACCACCGTCATCCCTTGATCACGGTTGAGCGCACGCAAGACGTTGAAGACCTCAGCAGCGCCTGCGGGATCAAGCTGCGAGGTCGCTTCATCAAGCACCAAGAGTGCGGGTTCCACAGCGAGCGCAGCAGCAATTGCCAGGCGCTGCTTTTGGCCACCAGAGAGTTCATGGGGATGGCGGTGTTCCAATCCTGCCAGGCCCACTATAGCTAACACGCGAGTGATACGCTCACGCATCACGGCACGCGGTATGCTGAGGTTTTCCAGTGCAAAAGCGATTTCGTTTTCTACAGAGGTCGCGGTCAGCTGCGTCTCAGGGTCCTCGAAAACCATGCCTACGCGCGACGCAAGCAAACTGACAGGCTGCTCAACCGTATCCAATCCCGCCACCAGAGCACGTCCGAAGAAACGCCCCCCGTAAAACTGGGGCACAATGCCGTTCAATGCCAGGCAGAAAGTGCTCTTACCCGCGCCGGTGGGACCGATTAAACCGACAAATTCTCCCTGCCGAATTTCCAAAGAAATATCATGCAGAGCCAGGGTCTCGGAGCGAGGATATTGATAGGAAAGGCGCTCCAACCAAACAAGGGGAGCTGTCATCGGTAATACTTCAATAAGCCGCGTGAAGAGGCTTGAGAATCCCTGTAGCCCGCAACCCGGCGATAACACCGGTGCCTACAATGGCGCCGATAACACAACGGGCAAGGTGCTCCAGAGGCGCCGCAGGCGCCATCAACCACCAATTCTCGGCGGGCCAATTACTGACAAAATAAACCCAGGTCGCCGAGGTGAGATGCGCTAATCCACTGCTGATCCAAGTACCAAAGAAGAGGGCCATTGTAACATAGCGCAAGTTCGTATGGCGTAGCCAACGGGCACAGAGTGCGCGCAGCGGCGAGATGAAGAGAAATAGGGCCGACCAGTTGATAAAAGAACCCGCAAGAACAGCGCGCGCATCCGCGCCGTTTTGCACAACAGCGCGCCCCCCGTAGAGCAGATATTCCAACACGAAGAGCAGCGCTAGAGGCAGCACCCAACGCCGGCGTAATCCTGTGGCCCCCAGCACACCCGCCGCCAATGCGCCCGCCATCGCTCCGGCAACCGAAGCGCCGGGGATAGTGGTGTTTTGTGGATTGATGAAAACGCCGATGAGCACACCAATGCCATTTGCCAGAGCGCCCGCCCAAGGGCCTAGTAGCCAACCGACCAAACCGTAAAGCCCCTGGCTGAGAGGAAAGCTTCTACCAAAACCGATAACAACGGACAGCGGCAAGGGGACAAGCGTGAAAGCAATCATCACCGCTGTAAGTGCCACAACATAGGCTACCGGCGCGCCATCGAGCGTTGCGCCGCCACGGCGCTCGATGCGCCGCTCCTCACCAGAAGGGATCAAGGTACTCATAGGTTGGCCACCATGCAGGTCAATTTCTCCCTCAATAAGCGGGTGTTGAAGGCTTGCGACTGATACCAGCAATATAGAAAGCGAAGGTCAGAGCAAAATAATATATGGGGAATAAAAAACTGCCCCACAGCAACAACACCGGCGCCTTCTCAAAAGCGATAAGCAATGCCAGCAAGCTGAGCGCCCACAGCAAGCTCAGGCCAAAGGTAACGCGGCGCAAAGGTTTACTCTTCCAGGTGGGGTATTTGAGCGGGATCCAAACCATGATGGCAAGAATTCCCAGCGCCACCGCAGCAAAGATTGGATGAACATGGAAGAGGTAGAGATAGAAAACGGCAATATTCCAATACGAAGGAAAGCCGGTGAAGTAGCCATCATCAGTCTTTGCCGCTTCCTGACAGAAGCCGTAGGCAGAAGCAATGAGAACCAGCCCCAATACCCAGGCGCCCGCGCCCACCACCACCCCAAAACGATAGGCAAACAGTACGGGGATGAAGGTATAGTTGATGTAATCGGTGATATCATCCAGCTTGCGGCCATTGAAATCAGGCGTCCAATGCCGCACCCGCCAACGCCGGGCAAGAGGACCATCGCTAGCATCAATAAACAGAGCCACACCCAGCCATGCAAAGACCTCCTGGGGATTGCCCAGGAAGAGCGCTCGCAATGCCAGAAAGGCAGCAAGCAAGCCCAGACTGGTATAAATATGCACCGCCCAGGCACGCAGCACCGGAAAGCGCTCCTGAAAGCGCGCGGGAAGTTTAATGGCAGGTATAGCTATGAAATTCTGAGCGCTCAACTTTTAACCTCTCAATATCAACTAATGAATAGACACTACGGTCGAGAGAAAATCATGCACCACGTATTATAACGCAATTTTCACTCACTTGCCATGACAGAAGATATAAGGGGTGCGTTTCAAAACGGGGGCAAAAATCTCAGGCGCTCCTACAGGGCGCAGGAAAAAATGGATTTTTGGCGGTGGGGCAAAGCCCCACCGCCAAAAATCAATCAAAGAAAGGCATTTGTATGATGGTAGTCTTGCTTTTACCCCGTTTTGAAACGCACTCAGATATAAGAGTGCGTTTCAAAACGGGGGTGAAAATCTCAGGCGCCCCTACAGGGCGCAGGAGAAAGGTAATTTTTTGCGGTGTGGCTGCGCCACGCCGCAAAAAATTACTCAAAGAAAAGGCATTTGTATGATAGTCGCCTTACTTTCACCCCAAAATTGAAACGCAGCCATATATAAGGGGTATAGGACAAATTATTGGGAAGTTGGGCATTCGTAGCAGTTCAGCAGGCTTCGCCTCCCCTGTGAGGCTCGCAGTGCAGATTGGCTGCTTCATCAACGTGTTGACGCGTCAACGTGTTGACGCGTCAACGGGCTGCTACGAAATCCCAAGTTCAAAGGTCAGATTGGTGAGACCATGCATTTAGACACTTTGACGCGCCAAAGCGACGCAGGGGTGGGGTTTTCTGTGATTTTCGTGGACGGGCCAAGTCCCGTCCACAAAAATCACACTTGCAGAAAGAATCGCCGAGTACGGCGGCGCAGAGAATCGTATACCCTTTCGATATTTCTATAGCAATTCTGCTCTGAGCATGGTACAATGGGCACATTAGACAAGAGGACAAGAGGACAAAAAAGTGACAGAACAATCTGAAGAACGCAAGACCTTGGGATGGAACTACGGTGGACAGGCGCTGATTGAGGGGGTATTGATGCGCGGACCCCACGTCGCAGCAGTTGCCGTGCGGCATCCCGATGGGACGATTGATGTAAAGACACAGAATCTAGGCAAGCTCTATACCGGTCCACTTAGTAAAATCCCCTTTATTCGGGGCCTCCCTATGTTGTGGGACTCCTTGGGCTTAGGGATGAAGGCTCTGTTTTATTCAGCAGAGGTCGCCGGGCAAGAAGAGGATCCAAACTTCTCCCTACAAGGCGCTGCCGGTATTGGCATGGGGGCTTTTTCCATGTTGTTAGGTGTAGGCCTCTTCATGCTGCTCCCCTCGCTTATCGCAGGACTGCTGGTCACCGGAGAAAGAGCGTTGCTCTTCAATCTAGTAGAAGGGGCAATCCGGTTGGCACTGCTGGTTGGCTATATGGCAGCGGTCGGGCAGATGCCAGAGATTCGCCGGGTCTTTGCCTATCATGGCGCGGAGCACAAGACTATCAATGCGCACGAAGCCGGGGCGCCCCTAACCGTTGAAGGTATCCGTCCCTTCACCACGGCTCACCCCCGTTGCGGCACCGCTTTTCTGTTGATGGTGGTGTTGATTTCGATCCTGGTCTTTGCCCCGCTGGGAAAACCAGCGCTGCTAATTCGCCTGGCTTCACGCCTGCTGTTAGTTCCCGTCATCTCCGGCATCGCTTATGAGTTGTTGCGCTTCACCGGAAAGCACGCAGATAATCCGCTCGTGCGCACGCTAATTGCGCCCAATCTGGCGCTTCAGAGACTCACCACCCGCGAACCGGATGACTCGATGCTGGAAGTTGCCCTTACATCCCTCAAAGCCGTTCTGGCAGGAGAAGCAGCGGCACAAGGATAGGTCAGGGTGATTTGCCGGCTATTCAGGCTAGACTTTCTTCTATACGGGTGATTCTCTGCCGTCTGTCAGGTTTGCTTTCGCCGGACCGAGTCGGCAAATTCGTAACGCCTCAAATAGAGTACCTTACAACAAATAATCTACTCTATACCCGTTAAATGGCGCTTTCGTAGAATAGAACCCAAGATACAATAATCTCATGGCTAATCCTAGAGCAGCACACAATTGTGAATCCAGAGCAGCAATGCAGCGCTGGCAACTGGTTGTGAGCTTAATCCTTGCCAGTCTCAGCGTGCTGGTCTTCGCTGCCGCGCCAACGGCAGCGCAAACGCCCCCGCCCGACACACTGGTGGTCCGTGGCGATCACGCTTACCCACCTTATGAGTTTGTGCAAGACGGCCAACCCTCCGGCTTCAATGTAGAGCTGATGCAGGCTGTGGCCAGAGTGATGGACTTGAAGATTGACATCAGCCTGGGACCATGGGCAGAGGTACGCCAACAACTGGAGACTGGTGAGATTGACGCACTGGTAGGAATGGCCTATTCAGAGGAACGCGAGAAGACAGTGGATTTTACCACCCCGCATTCCACGCTGTTCTTTGACCTGTTTGTGCGCCGCAGCAGCAACCTACGAGACCTGGAGACACTGGCTGATAGGAGTATCATCGTCCAAGAGGGTGGGCTGATGCACGATTATTTGCTCAATAACCACCCTGAAGCCAAAGTCATTACCGTTCAAGATGTCCCCGATGCGCTGCGCCTGCTCGCCTCCGGGCAACACGACGGGGCGCTTCTCAATAAAATGCAGGGTCTGTACTTTGTCCACGAATTGCAGTTGGAAAATATCAGGATAGCAGATCTCGACCTCTTACCCCGGCGGTATAGCTTTGCAGTTGTAGAGGGCAATGCGCAGCTCCAACATACCCTGGATGTAGGGCTTTCCATCCTCAAGGAAACCGGCGAATATCGCGAGATCTACGACAAATGGTTTGGAGCCTACGAAGAAGCAGAGCAGCTGGCAATCCTACGCGCTTACTGGTGGGTGCCGGTGCTTATCCTCGCGTTGCTGGGCGTAAGTGTCATCTGGTCCATCACCCTACGACGCCAGGTAATGCTCCGCACCCGTGACTTACAGATGCGGCACCAGGAACTGGCGCTGCTGAACCGTATCATCATGACAGCCGCCTCCACACTGGATGTGCCGAGAGTGCTCGAGGTGCTATGTCGCGAACTTGCCCTGGCTCTCAAATTGCCGCAAGTAGCCGCAAGCCTGGTCCTCATTGACAAGGATTACGTGGAAATCGTAGCAGAATACTGCGAACCCGGTCGCCCTAGCGCCCTGGGTGATCGAATTCCCATCACCGTACCCTCCACCACTTACCTGCTGGAACATAAGAAACCTCTCGTCATCGAGGATAGTCGTCGCGACCCTGGCATGAAGGGTTTGCAAGAACTCATCTCCAGGCGAGGCATCAAGTCCATGCTCCTGGTGCCCATTGTGGTACGCCACCGGGTGATCAGCACTCTAGGGTTGGATTCCACGACCCCGCGCAAGTTCACACCCGAAGAGCTGGCACTGGTTCAGAGCGCAGCTACGGCAGTAGGGCAAGCCCTTGAAACCGCGGAACTCCACGGTGAGTTACAGCACCGCGCAGACGAACTCGAAGTTACTGTAGCACAACGCACCGAGGAATTGCAGATGGCCCTCAAGGCAGCACAAACCGCGGATCGCGCCAAGTCGGAATTTGTCAGCAATGTGAGCCATGAGCTTCGTACTCCGCTGACCAGCATCCTCCTATATCTGCGACTGCTCGAGCAGGGAGGCCCAGCGCAACGTCTGACCTACCAGCAGGCGCTGGTTCGAGAAGCCAAACGCCTGCAATATTTGATCGAAAGTCTGTTGCAGATCTCGCGACTCGATCTGGGGAAAGTAGAACCGCACTTCGAGACGGTAGACCTGAACCGCATGATCGCGACCCTGGTCAAAGATCGCGAACAGCTCTTTGACAGCCGAAAACAGAAACTAAGCTACGCCAGTAACCCCAGATTGATCCCTATCGCCGCAGACCCACGCTTGCTGGAACAGGTGATTACCAACCTGCTGACCAACGCGATGAATTATACGCCCGCGGGCGGTGAGGTAGATATCAAGACACATCTGCTCGAAGAGAATGAGCAGCTCTGGGTCACCATTGCCATAAAAGACACCGGTGTAGGCATCAAACCAGAGGATCAATCCAAGTTGTTCCAGCGTTTCCAGCGTGGGAGCGCCAGTGAAACTTTGAATATTCCAGGGACGGGATTAGGGCTGCCCATCAGCGCTGAGATTGTCAAACTACACGGGGGCCATATCACGGTAGAAAGCAACGTCGGAGCAGGTAGCCTTTTTACTATCTGGTTGCCGGTGAACCGTTCATAGCGCGCCTTCAGCGCGACTGCACGCGTTTCGCCATACAAATATCGGGTTTTCCAGGACCGTTAGCGTCCGGCACCACCCCCACAATGCTATACCCCAGCCTGGCGTAAAAAGAGTATGGATGCCCCTTAAGGTTCTGGATGTGCGCAATGCGCCCCCACAAGTCATCATAAAGATCCACCCCGCTAAGAGTGGTCATATCATCCTCATCATCAGTGCCCAGATAGATAGTTAGTCCGCCACGTGCGGCAACCTGTGCCTCCAGGTCCTCAACAAGTGCCCGCCCGATGCCGCACCCACGGGCATCAGCGCGGACCACAAGCGGGTGCAATTCCCACACATGTCCATCATATTGGGGAATGCCACCGATCCAGCCAACCACGGTCTCCTCCAACATTGCAATCCGGCAAATCCGCTCTGCGCTCAAACATTCGCGCACCTCATCCAAAGCGGCTTCCAGTGTGGGCCAGGCATTGGGCCAGTGTTCACGGAAGCCCTCAACCAACAATTGCGCCGCCTGCACAATAGCAGCTTCGGCATCAGGACGCAAATCGCAAATAACCACAAGAACCTCCCTGAGAAGCTAGATATCACCAGTCACTGCAAGATTAATCCGCCTTCGACAAGTCCGCCAGCGCCATCCGTGCGGCAACGCCGCCAGAGAGCGTTACCATGGGCACACCTCCGTCGGGATGAGTGGCGCCACCCGCAAAGATGAAGAACTGTCCGGCAACGCGGCGCAAGGGTGGTTATCTACCGGAGCATGTCAGGCGAATCGCGCGTCGCATCGAAGGCCGTTCCATCAGGGTAGAAGTAGCGGGTCAGAGGTGCTACGGGCAGCAATGTAACACAATCGGCCAAGCAACGCCCTGCAAAAGTAAATGTCAACACAAAACAGCGGGGCAACTGAGTTGCCCCGCTGAGGTTGAATTCGGACTAGCGACCTACCAGGAACGGCCGCCGCCACCGCTGCCACGACGATCGCCGCCGCGGTCGCGATCCCCACCACGGGGACGCCCACCACCGCCACTGCGGAAACCGCCGCCGCCGCCGCCACCGCGATCCTCGCGCGGGCGCGCGATATTCACGGTAAGGTTGCGACCCTGATATTCGTAGTTGTTGAATTTAGCGATAGCTGCCTGAGCATCCGCCGCAGATTCCATCTCAACGAAACCGAAGCCCTTGGAGCGACCCGAATCGCGATCCTTAATCAATGCTACGGACGTTACCGCACCGGCCTGGGAGAAAAGCTCGCGCAAATCCTCTTCAGTGGTCGAATAGGGCAAATTACCAACGTACAGTTTAGACTCCATTTCCTCAATTCTCCAATTTTGTTTGATGTTTCGCCGGCCGGTGCTGTGGATGGCAGATTCGACTTTCACCTACTCCTGACATACGACATGCTCATCCGGTACGGGCGCTTGACTGACAAGATTAACCGATGGTAAAAACAAACAACTCTCAAGAGCGCTCACTTCTGCGCTGTACGAATCAAGCCATAAAACTCCTTTCGCTCAAACCAACGGCCCTTGTCCTGCGCGCCTCATAGCTGCTGCTTGACAGCGTCAGTCCAACAAGAACTATTGTACATCAAACTGCTATAAACACAAGCGCCGCTTAACTGCGGCTGCGTTTCAAAACAGGGGTGAAAATCTCAGGCACCCCTACAAGGCGCAGGAAAAAATTGATATTTGGCGGTGGGACTTTGCCCCACCGCCAAATATCAATGCATTTAGACACTTTGACGCGCCAAATAGACGCAGTGGTAGGTCTTTGTGATTTTTGTGGACGGGCGAAGTCCCGTCCACAAAAATCACAAGTAGAAAAATACGCAGAATCAAAAAGACTTTAACACCAGCGGCAGATACAGAGAATAGCTCTCCGCATGACACCAGAAACCGGCGCACAGTGTATAGATGCCCAGCTCTCCAACCCCGGTCACTGCCTGCCCTATTGCCGCACGCACCTCATAGGCGCCCGTGGAGACCATGCCGCCTCCCGCCGCAATGTGATAGCGCGGCGTACTGAATCCAGCCGCCGCCAACACCGGACCGACCAGTAGCAATGCGGCAATCAGCGCCAGCCACAGAAGTGTTCTGGATTTCATAGCGCACCTCCTCATTGCAACGTGACGAGCATACGAATCACGCCCTCGCCATCCGGCAGAGCCTCAAGAGCCTTGCCAATCACAGTTCCAACAGGAGGGTTAGCGCCCGCGTGCATGGCATGTCCAGGAACCTCGGAAGCCACCAGAAGGTCGCCGGGTTGAATAGCGCCGTTGGCCGCAGTCGCTTTTACCGGCACGATACCGACTACCGCCAAGGGCACCTTGTCACCATAACACGCGGTCGCATCCGCACCCCCCAGGAATCCAGGCTGCGTAGAATAAACGCCCACGACAGTCGGTTCAAAAGCTGCCGAACTGCGCAGCAGCTGCCCGTCAAGCCCGATGACCAGTACATCGCCGGGTTCAAGCCCCTCAACAGCAGGCAGCAATTCAGCAAAATCCGCAGCAGGTGAAGTAAACGTCCCGTCGGCGTAAACATAGCCATTGGCGCTGACGCGAAAATCCACATCAGTGTCGGAGGAGGAATTTCCATTCGCCCAGATGAGATCACCACTGCCAGTGTTCTCCATCCAGACCGCCGCGTCGTATTGAGAACTGGGCGTGCTAGTGCTGTTATAGAAGCCCCCAGCGTATTTTGACCCCACTCCCGAAGCGACAGCAAAGATTCCGGCAAAACCGCCCTCAAACTGCCCCCCAGCTCCAGCCGTGCTCTTGCCCAAAACGCCAGGACCGGCATTCGGCGAAGCACCGTTGTTCTCACCGTGAACACCAGGGGCGCGTCCGGTGCTGCGCCCGAAAACGCCCGCATCGCCAGGCCAGGAATTGCTCGAAGTCGAGCCATAGACACCGCTGCCGGTGCTCGAACCGTAACCGCCTACCGCCGGACCCTCGCCCCCATGAAAACCCTCTACAGCGGGATAGGCGCCAGAAGTGTAGCCATAGATAGCGGGACCATCTCCTTTGTGCCAAGCGTGAATCGTAGGCACGGTTGGCGCCTGGCTATGCGCCACAAGTGCGGAACCAGCCGTTGTGCCCGAACTGTACGTGTTTTTCAGCGTCACCAGGCTGCCGGGATATAGCGTATCCACCTGCAAGCCTGGCTGCAAGCCCCAGGCATAGGGCGCACCTGCAACTGGTTGGCGCGGTAGTGTGGTATACGCCCCGGCACTCGCCGGACGCACCTGCACCTGCACCCAACGCTCATTGCCGTTGAAGACGTTCGCCAAAGAAATGTTGGGAATCAAGTGAAAACTGAAGAAACCGTTCACTACCGGGTGATTGATCAGAGAAGAGCTGGGATCACTGCATGTCGCAATCTGTGTACCCATACCGGCAGCACCCGTGTCCCAGATCGTGACGATGAAGTCGTAATTGCCATTTGCAGGTCCCCCATCCCGTTCCAGATAGCCCTGATATGTGAACGAGTAAGTAAGAGAACCACCGGCGATGACCGCCTGAGCCTCGCCCACTTCCAGATCGCCCCCTGGAACTGGCGCCTGAGCCTGCATCACGCCCATAGGCAATCCTAAAAGCATCACCAATACCGTCAAACCTGCCATCCACCAATGCCGTTTCATGATATCCTCCTCTCAGATTTGAACACACACCACACCAACCCATTGCAAGCTTCGAATGTGCACAGATGTGGGGCGAAGAAGTCGTTGAGGATGGAGTATGGCGACAAAAGCCGCTGCACAGACAAGACCTCAACTTCGGGATAGTTGCCCAAAGAGATCAGACGCGTCTCTCAAGGCTGCACGAAGAACAGGGGAAAGGCGAACGTCTTCGATGATTGTGGATCGGACGAAGGTGTACGAAGCCTGGCGCTTTGAGTTTACCGGAGAGGTTCGGCAGGTAATGCAGTTGGGTCAGGCGAGAAAGCGACGCGGGGCTGCTCACTTGTCAGCAATGCGACCCTTGTCCATCCACCACAGAAGCGCGTCACGAGTTCCGAGACCTCTTGGCAAATGGATTCGACCTCATCACCTATGACCGGCGGTAAACCATCCACGTTGAACTCCAGAGCGCGGGTCTCCGGCATCACTAGCGTATGCTGCGCCTGCCGCCAGCTCCAACGCCGGGTAAGGATGACCTCGCCTTCGACAAAGATGAACTCCCCGGGCGCGGGATGCTCCAGCTCTTCGGCGCCAAAAGCCGTGAAGCGTTCCATCCCTGTCGCGGGACGCAACGCAATATCCTCGGTCAGAGTATCAATGGCGTGACCGCCGATGGGGAGCAGATGCCGCAAGGAAATGACCGTGCCGATATCCACGAGAGCACTAATAGAGGGCAGGTCTTGACCCCGCAACACGCGCCGCAGCAAGGCCTCGATTGAGGGCCTGAAATCGCCCGGTTTGTAACCCAGGGTACGGAAAGCCTCCCGCCATGCGGCAATGCGCGGAGTCGTTGTGAGAGATTCAAGGGCAAGTCGCTCACGGGCGGCAGTTTCCGCAGCGCGCAACAACTCGACCAACGCGGGAGGCGTAGCGCCGTTGTGCACCCCATAGGCAAAAACCACGCCGCGCACGTAGCCGGGAAAAGCGGTGAATATCGCCGGATCAATGGTGTAATGAAGCTCAGACATCAATCTCTCACGTGGTATGTATCTAACATCACAGCGCGTTAGCCCTTAACCAGAGCCAGGGGCTGATAAGCGGTATCCCGCGACTATCACATCAGACATTCACAAAGATGAAGGTGTTCTATCTATACTTCAAGTATACAGCTGAACAGGGCGAGACACAATAAACCAAAGACCCTCAAAACCGGCAGCGTGAGCGGAACTTTGTGGCGAAGCCTCGCTACAAAGTTCCGCTCACACTCTCATGCAGACGAGGTCGGAACCGTGCGCCCCTTCCAGCGAACGCCACCGTAGCGCAGCTGCCACCAAATGGCTCGCGAGGCAATCACTGTTATGAGGATAACGGAGACCGCCAACAGCGCCGCATCGCCCAAACACTGTTGGCTGAAAACTGCCGTCAGCGCACGAATACCCACTCCCAAACCCACCATAACCAGGGGCCATCCGGGCAGCCCACCCAATCACCCTAATGCCAGCCAAAACCAGGGCGTGAGGAAGAGCACCCAATGAAAAGCCCAGGAGAGGAGAGGAGCAGCAGCTACAATGATGAGCCTCGTGAAGCACCCACAAGCCCGGTTTTCGGTCACCGGTTGAAATAGCCACCCGAGAGCAACATCAGCGCGTCACATAGACTACACTGCGCCCGCGCCGCCCGGCAGGGGCGAGAATATCCATCTCGCGCAAACAATAGGCCATTTTTCCGGCGAAACCACGAGTACGATGCAACGCAGTCGCCAGGTCAGCCGTGGTAAAGGGCTGCGGTAAATCCGGTGGAAGCAACGCTGCAAAAGCAGCTGGGGTCTCAAAACACTGCCCACGCAGCACCTCCAACAGACAGCGCTCGTGGATGATCCAACCGCCGCGCCGCCAACCACGACGCGCATGGGGAATCCAGCGCTCCTCCTCACGAATCAGCAACACTTCCAGAGAGAAGTTAGGGTGCTTAACGTGCCGGGCAATGCTGACCAGGGGGACAAAGGCATCGAGCACGTCGCCGCGTTTGGGGGATTTGCGTCGCCCAAGCACTTCGCCGTCCGGCGTGAGACGCACAATCCATTTTTCCTGCGCCACAGGGAAGACGATACGCACACGATGCTGTGGCAGTAATGCCGCAAGCTTGGACTTGAGCGGCGTAAACCCGCCCGTCTGAATCTCAATGAGCTGCTCCCCATGAACAACGTCAATCACATAGCCATCCAGAGGTGTTTCGAGAACATCGCCGGGCTGCGCAACCCAGGCTTTGAGGGCTGCATGTAACGACTTTTCATTCAGTTCGCCGATGGTGGAGGGCATAGTTTCTTTTTAGCACCTGTACTGTAGTCATGCATCCCAGATATTATCTGCTGAAAACAGGAAACGTGCAATGTGGAGTGGGGATCGGGTGCGCTTCAAAACGGGGGTGAAAACCTCAGGCGCCCCCACAGAGCGCAGTATAAAATTGATTTTTGGCGGCGGGGCAAAGCCCCGCCGCCAAAAATCAATCGAAGGAAATGCATCTGCATGATAGTGGGAACACCAAACAGCCACAGAGTGAAAGTTAGAAGGCTGCATCGGCGGGCATGCCGGGTTTGAGTGCTCCGTCGGGATTCTCCAAACGAATCCGCACCGCATAGAAGGTATTGAGGCGCTCCTCAGCCGTCGCAACGTTGCGCGGCGTGAATTCTGGCTCATCGGCAATGCGCAGCACCTGCCCCGAAAAGTCACGCCCGGGATAAGCATCCACAGTCACCCGCACCGTCTGCCCAGGCTGTACCGCGCCAATACGGTTTTCCGGCACATAGACCTCCAGGATGACATCACTGAGATCCGCGATGGTCAGAATGGTCGCTGCCGGGGCTGCAAGCTCTCCCACACGCGAAACCTTAGTGACCACCACACCATTGATGGGACTGATGAGCGTGCATTTCGCTACCTTCACCCGTAGGACATTTGCCTCGGCCTCAGCTTGACGCACTTTGGCTTCAGCGACCGCCAGTTCTTCTGGCGTAGGCCCAGCGAGCAGGTCCTCCAGTTTCGCCTGCGCCACGAGGACGCCGGTCTCAGCCGCACGGAGTTTTCCTTGGGCAGCATTCGCCTGAACCTGATAGCCCAGCGGATTCTGTCGAATCGCCAGCAGCTGCGATAGGAGCGTCTTTGCAGTGCGCTCATCCGCCTGCGCAGCTGCCAGAGCTGCCTGCGCCGCGCGCAATTCCCAATCCGTGGCACGCTGCCGGTCATAGCGGTATTGCACGTTCCGTAAATCCGAGTCAGCCTTCGCCACACCCTGAGCAGCCAGCGCCACCTGCGTCCGCGCCGTAACAATCTGCGTTTCCAATTCCTGCGGATGCTCCACCTGCGCGAGCGCTTCTTCCAAAGCACGTTGCGCACCATCGCGTTCAGATTCAGCCAGCGCTACCGCTGCCCGGACAGCAGCAATCTCCGCCGGGTGTGCGCCCGCACGTAATGCCTCCAGATCCGCTTGTGCCACTGCCACCCCCGCTTCAGCAGGTCCAAGTTGCAACTCCCAAGGTGTGGCATCCAACTGCACCAGCACATCGCCCACCTGCACCGTCTGCCCGAGTTGCACAGGCATCCCCACCAAACGCCCGCCGAGTTCGGTAGCGATGCGCACCTCGGTCGCCCGAATCGTTCCCGAGGCTGTAAGCGCCTCATCAGAAACGCTCCCCAAGTTGCCCACACAACCGGTGAGCAACAGCGCGGCAAGCACTACCAAAACAAGCGGCAACCCGAAGAACATAGAGCGTCGTCTGCTCGTCACAATTCGGGAGCGGATAATCATCAAGCAGTAGGACGTGCTTGTGGCGCCAAAGGGTTTGTTGCGGTAGAATCGTTTCATCGAGTTCCTCCAGCTGGCAGCACTACCATCGCATCCCCTCATGGTAGCACCAAATCCGCAGGCATACCCGGTTTGAGCGCGCCATCGGGGTTAGGGACTTCCAGTGTGACTGCAAAGACGAGATTCACGCGCTCCTCCTTGGTCGCCACATTGCGCGGCGTGAACTCCGCCGTATCCGCAATATGGCTCACCGAACCAGCGAAGACGCGTCCGGGGAAACTATCCACCGTGATCGTGGCGGGTTGCCCCAGATAGACCTGTCCCAGCTGTGTCTGCGGCACATAAACCGTGAGCGTCAAATGGCTCAAATCGGCGAGCATCATCAAAGTGGCACCTGCAGCAGCAACCTCGCCCGGATGCACGGCAAGGCTGACCATCGTACCCGAAACCGGCGCGTGAAGCGTCAGCATCTCCCGCTTCTCCTGCAGCGCGACCAGCCCAGCCTGCGCCTGCGCTAATCGGGCTTCCAGTGCTGCAAGGTCAGCGGGCTGAAGCCCGGTTTCCATCCCCATGACCTGGGCTTGCGCCATGGCAACCTGCGCTTCCAGCTGCTCCTGTGCGGTCAGGGCCGTATTTGCCGCGGAGATCAAAGTTTGTGGATTAGCACGCTGCGCATAGAGGTTTGCGAGTTGCGCCTCCAAGCCCTCGCGGGTGATGTTGGCGGCAGTCACACCGATCCATGCCTGCCAGGCATAATGTGGCGCAAGGTGCGCCATCTCCGGCACGGTGACGTTGACCCATTTGTATAGCTGCGGCTCCCCACCCTCAACAATCAGTTCCCAATCCCCCAAGGTATAGTCGCCATCGGGAATGCTTCCGGGTGGAATCGAAGGGTCCCCCGGCAACAGCGCCACCAGCTCTGGGGGCAGCTGGTCGAGCACATCTTGCCAACTCACAGGGAAACGATAACGCCCGCCTTCACCATACTCCGCTACGGCTGCCGCAGCCTGGGGTAGAGCACTCTCAGCATAATCCTTGAGCGCCGCCGACTGCTCCTCACGGTGGCGCGCCGCCGCAATTTGTGCACGGGTGACGGCAATCTGTAAGTCCAGATCCTGCGGTGACGAAATCAGGGTCTCTGTATCACTCACCGCCTGTCGCGCGGCAAGCAGACCGTTTTCAGCCTGCGCCAGCTGCGCCTCAGCCACAGCGAGCTGCGTGGGGCGCGCGCCAGCATAAGCCTGTGCGACGCCTGCCTGCGCAACGGCAACCAAAGCCGCCATGGACTCAATTTCAGCATCCACCACAGCAGTATCGAAGTTTAACAGCACATCCCCTTGCTGAACGGCGTCTGTCTCCGCCACAGCGAGCTCGGCAACCAAACCTCCAAATTCACTGGCGATCAAGACCTGTTCTGCCTGAATGATGCCCGACGCTTCCAGAACTGCACCCTCAGAAGAGGGAATCAGAGCCCCCTGACACCCGCTCAACAACAACATGGAACACCATAGAACAACGATAAACCTTCGCATATACCACCTCAAACAACGAGCTCTGCAACCAGACCTCACGCTTATTCCTCGCGCGGTTTCACAGAAGAGATAAAAACATCCTCCAACGTCGGCGCGATCCATTCAATCGCGGTGACCGGAGCACCCTGACGATCCAGATAATCCTGCAGCTGCGATTTTCCGGCGAGCGCATCTGCGACCACAACGTGCAGCTGTGCACCATAGAGCGCCACGTCTATCAGCGCTAATTCGCCTCGTGCTGCCAGCAACGCCTGCATCACGCGATCTGGGGCAGGCGTGTTCACCTCCAAAATCTGCCCGTGCATCGCGGTAGATTTGAGTCGCTCCGGAGAATCCAAAGCGATAAGCCGCCCTTCGCTGATGAAAGCCACACGCTGACAGAGCTCGGCTTCATCCATGTAATGCGTTGTGACCAAAATAGTGACCCCCTTCTTCGCCATGGCGTAGATCAAACCCCAAAACTCGCGGCGACTGATAGGGTCCACGCCGGCTGTAGGTTCATCCAAAAAGACCACCCGGGGGTTATGGACAATAGCACAACCCAAAGCCAGACGCTGCTTCCAACCACCAGAGAGGTGCGCCGTGAGCTCGTTTTCACGCCCCTCCAAACCCGCCATAGCGATGATCTCCTGCTGACGCTGGCGCAACATCTCCCGCGATAAACCATAAGCCAGGCCGTAGAAGCGGATGTTCTCCGCCGCGGTCAAGTCTTCATAGAGCGTGAAGAGCTGGGACATGTAACCCACATGCTCCTGCATGGCTTTCGTCTGTGTCGTCGGGTCGTAACCCAGCACCCGCATCCTCCCGGATGTGGGCGCCATCAAGCCGAGCAACATGCGAATGGTCGTGGTCTTTCCCGCCCCATTAGGTCCCAACCAGCCATAGACCTCGCCCGCGTTGACGTGAAAGCTGACCTCATCCACCGCCAGGAAATTGCCGAAGCGCTTGGTGAGCTGCTCAACAACGATGGGGTGCTCAAGGGTTTCCGGTTCAACGCTACGACGCTGCCAGGGAAGTCTCATCGCTCTACGCCCTCCTGCGCCAGGGTTGTCGCGGCGACGGCGTCGCGGCGACGGCGAATTAAAGAAATAAAGGCTTCCTCCATACGAGGTTCGATTTCACGGCAACCCTCGTAGTGAACGCCCGCTGCCTGCAGCGCGGTCTCGAGCTGCGGCAGGCGCAATGCCACATCATCCACAAAAACGTGCAGTTGTGCACCGTAAGTTTGCACTTCCAACACACCCTCCATACCGGTGACAAGCCGTTGCGCCAGTGGAAAAGGTTGCGGCGCGAATTGCAGTAGCCGTCCGGGAACCATGCGCTTGATAGTCGCAGGCGTATTACGGGCGATGATTTGCCCTTCATAAAGCAGCCCCACCCAATCACAGCGCTCGGCTTCATCCATATAAGGCGTGCAAACAAAGATGGTCAACCCCTGTTCAGCGCGCAGCCGGCCCAAGAGATTCCAGAACTCACGGCGACTCACGGGATCCACACCGAGCGTCGGTTCATCGAGCATCACCACCTGCGGCTCGTGAACCAGGCTACACGCCAACGCCAATTTCTTCTTCATGCCGCCGGAAAGCCTTCCCCCCAAGCGTCCGGTAAAAGCGGTCAATCCGGCAAATTCCAACAACTCTGGGATGCGACGCTTCTGCTCGGCGAGGCTTACACCGTGAATATCAGCAAAGAAACGCATGCTCTCCAGCACGGTGAGATCGGCGGGCAGGGCGAATTTCTGCGCGATATAACCCACTCGTTCACGGATAGCGTAGGTATCGCGCATAGAATCAAAGCCCAGAATCGCGCTTTCGCCAGATGTGCGGCGCAACAAGCCCAGGATCACGCGTGTGGTCGTCGTCTTGCCGGAGCCATCTGGTCCGATGAGACCAAACGTCTCCCCGCGACGCACCTCCAGGGTCACGCCAGCAACGGCTTGCACTATCCCCCGTCGTGTGCGAAAGGTTTTAACCAGGTTTTGTGCGGTGATGGTAACATCGGATTGCATACAAATAAACCCCACTCGAAACTCATCGGTCAGAGAGATGCGACCGGCTCATAGCTTCAATCCAGGCGCTTCTTGAAAGTACGGGCAGAGATGATAACCACCACAAGCGCATAGATGATGAGCACTACCACATCCCGCCACAGAAAAGACATTCCCACCCCTTTAGTGATGATCCCCCGAGCGATACGGATGAAATAAGTTGCCGGGATGAGGTCGCCCACACGCTGCACAATCTTGGGCATGGTAAGGCGCGTATAGACGACGCCGCTCAGAAGCATGGTAATGAGCATCAATAAGGTCGAGAGTTGCTGTGCCTGCCGCTGGTTTTTAGCGATGGTGGACATCAGCAAGCCCAGGCCCAACCCCGAGATGATGAAAATTAGCGATAGCCAGATGAAGAGCCAGATTGACCCCTGAAAGGGCACCCGGAACCACAAGATACCAATGGCCAGGATCACCGCCATAATGGCCCCCGTGACCAATATACCGGGGACCATCTTGCCAATGATGATCTCCACAGGGCGCGCAGGCGTTGCCAGCAGCTGCTCCATTGTGCCCAGCTCGAGCTCGCGCACCACCGTCATCGCCGCAGTGGTGATGGCCTGAATCTGCAACACCAGCGCCACGATGCCTGGTACCAGGAAAATCACAGTCGTCATATTCGGGTTGTAGAGGATGCGCGTTGAAGTGGAAATAGGGAGCGTTCCCAGCCCTTCCATGCCCTGCCGCGCGGCGGTTTCCAACAGCAACGCCATGCCGTGGGTCTGGGCGATGGCATTTGCAGCAGCATAGCCCGACTGCACCAGAAAGGGGTCATTGCCATCAATGATGATCAGCGCTTGCGCGTTCCCCCGTTCTACCTGCTCCGCAAAACGCGGTGGAATCACGATTCCAGCTTGCGCGACGCCATCATCAATGGCATGAATCACGTCGGTCTCACTACCTACATAAGCTTGCACATCAAAGAAACCCGAAATCGTGAGTGCGGTGACGAAATCTCGGCTGCGTGTATCGCGACTCATATCCGCAACCACGGTGGGAATGTGCTCGACGGTCATATTGCCGATGTAAGCAATGATAAAGAGCTCCAATATCGGCAGCATCAAGGTCAGAACCAGCGTCTGCCAGTCCCGGAACGTCTGGATCAATTCCTTGCGCATGATGGCGGCAATACGTTTTAGTGACATGGTCATTCACAAAGAGGACTAGAATGGGCGGTTGCTGAGCGCCATACTAAAGGCGCTGCCGGAAAAGCCGCGCTGCCAGGATCATCATTCCCAGGCTATACAATCCCAAAGCGATCACGTGACTCCACAAAGAATCCACCCCCACCCCTTTGGTCACAATACCCCGGGCAATGGGGATGAAGAACGTCATCGGGAACAGATTCCCTGCCCATTGTAAAAGCTGCGGCATACTGTGTCGCGGAAACAAGAAGCCTCCTAATACCGTACCGATCATAATAATCATCGTGATTAACTGCTGCGCCTGCTTCAAATTCTTGGAAATGGTGGAAATGAAAAGCCCCAACCATAGACCCGAAAACACATATAACAACGAGAGCATGAAGAAAAGCCAGAAACTTCCGCGGAATGGCACGCCAAAGATGGTTACACCCGCCGCAACGACGGTCAGCATATTGATCATGGCAATCACCAGATTGGGCGCCATCTTTCCAAGCATCAATTCCAGCGGGCGGATGGGTGTCACCAACAGCTGCTCCATCGTGCCCGCCTCACGCTCGCGAACCACGGCGAGCGCCGTCATCGCCACGCTTGCCGTCTGCAGCAGCATCGCCGTCATACTGGGAATCACGAGCCAAATCTGGATCTGATCGGGGTTATAGAGGATGCGCACACGGGTATCCAGGGGCAACGCACCGGTGATAGGCAATCCAGAGCGCGCCACACGCTCCATCACCAACTCGGAAGCGTGCGTCTGAGCAATGACTGTGGCGACATTGAAAGCCGCCATCGTGGTAAAAAGGTCTGAGCCATCAATGAGCATCAGAGCCTGCGCCTCACCGCGCGCCACCAACGCCGCAAAGTCTGTGGGAATGATCAGAGCTACCTGCGCCTCACCCGCATCAATCACGCGGGTGGCTTCAGCCTCACTGTTGACTACCATCGTCACATCAAAGTAGCCCGAGTTTTGCATCGCCGCCACAAAAGCGTAACTCGCTGAATCGAGGCTCTGATCGGCTACCGCCATCGGTATATGGCTGATATTGATATCAATGGCGAAGCCAAACAGAAAGAGCTGCAGCAAAGGTAGTGTGAGCAGCAGCCCCAATGTGCTTCGATCGCGCAGGGTATGGATGAATTCCTTTTGTGTGATCGCCCAGATGCGTTTCCACATAGTTATTCAGGGATCAAGAATCAGAGCGGACACGAATACCATCGAGAATGAGATCCACAAGTTCCTCTGCCAGAAGCTGACGTTCCTCGGCGGTCGGTGGTGATGCAATGCCGCGCAACACAGGAATCACTGCCGCAGCGAACATTCCCATCAGCATTCGTGAAACCAACGCCGGCTCAACGGCACGATAGGCGCCTGCGGCAATCCGCTCGACGATAAAACTCTGAATCTGCTGGTCAAGTTGCCGCGTGCGTTCGATAACGAAATCCTGCAGGATCAGGTTATCAAGCCAGGCTTCAGTCAGCAGCGTGCGGACAAAGGCCAACCGCGAGACCACCAGATCAAAGAGCGTCGCCACCACTTCAACAATATCCGAACGTTGTTGAAGTGCGCCACTGCCGCTCAGCACCTTTTCGATGGCAGATTGAGTCTCGCTGATCACTGCGAGCAGAATTTCGCGTTTGCCAGCAAAGTAGTTATAGAGCGTACCCTCTGCCACATCGGCAGCTTCGGCAATCTCTTTGGTGGTGGTGTTAATGTAACCCTTGACAGCAAAAAGATGCACCGCCGCCGCCATGATTTCCTGCCGGCGCCGTTCAATGCGTCGTTGCCGGCGCGCCCGCAATGTATGATCCCCAAGTTTTACACTCATCAAGCCACCCTTTCGTAGCGCCAGATAGCACTGAGTAACACGCGCAGCTCCGCGGTGCACACATCTCTTTTAGAACATGCTCATAAAATGAGCGAATACTCATTTTATGAGCAGATTATACATTAATCCGGGATGGTTGTCAATGACTCGGCGTCGCGGGCATTCGTGGCAGATGAAAGGGCATCTGCTACGAATGCCCATAAAGATTTCTTTTGACAGCTTCCCGGGCAGGTGTACACTACAGCAACGATGAGGATAATCTCCCCCAAAATCGTGTAGCTGTGCCCGGCGCCAGTTACAATCTCAGCGCAAAGGATTCCAGTCATGAGCAAGTTTGGCAACCGAGTTCTCGTGCTTCTAGTACTGTTGGCTCTGATCTTCCAACCGGCGAACGGACAGGCGCGCCCCATAGACCCACCGGAGGTGCAGGAACCAGGTGTCGAACCGGTGGTCATCCAGCTCTATGTGCGGGACAAAGCTCATCTCGATGCGGTAGCTGGAAGCCTTGATATCTGGGAAACGCACCAAGAGGAAGGCTATGTCGTTGCCGCCGTGACTGTGCAGCAGCAGCGCTGGCTTGAAAACCTGGGTTATGCCACCGTCGTGGACACTTTCAAAACTGCACAACTGCAGGGTGACCGCGCCGCGCTGGATAGTCGCTTTTACTATTTCGATCAGATGTCGTATACCAATCCCAACCGCCGCTATGTCGTGAGTTTCCTCCAAACGATGAACAGCACCTATCCGGCGTTGACTGAGCTCTACGATATCGGCAATGCCTGGCAGAACGCCCGCGACATCCTGGTCTTGCGCATCACCAACGAGGATCCTGCCTTTGGTGATATTGCCGATAAACCCACTTTCTTCCTCTATGCCACAGTGCATGCACGCGAGGTTGCCACACCAGAGCTCGCCATCCGCTACATCAAGCATCTACTTCCGGGCTACAACGGTGAAGGCGGTTATGGCACGGACCCGGATGCCACCTGGTTGGTAGATCGCCACGTGCTCTATGTCCTGATTATGGCGAACCCCGATGGGCACCTGGTCAACGAGATGAACACCAGCGCCAACCGGCGCAAAAATCTGAATAACACGCTCTGCCCTACGGGTAGGTTCGGTGTGGACCTGAACCGCAATCACAGCTTCATGTGGGGCTGTTGTGATGGCTCCAGCCCCGATCCCTGCGATGACACCTACCGGGGTTCCAGCGCCGCCTCCGAACCGGAGACGGTAGCCTTCCAGACGTTCTTCGCTTCCGTGATGCGCGATCAAAATGGCTCAACCGGCGACTACATCATTCCGCCGGCGGCGCCCGAGACCGCAATGGGCATTTTCGTCAGCCTGCACAGCTATAGCGACCTGGTACTCTGGCCCTGGGGCTTTGAAGACTACGGGAACTCACCCAATTTCGCGCAAATGCAAGCCATTGGGCGCAAATTTGCCTACTTCAACGGCTATAATCCTGATGGTTCCATCTGGTATGATGTGGATGGCGCCACCGATGACTGGACCTACGGCAGATTCGGCATCGCCTCGTTCACATTCGAGGTCGGTCCCGATGATTACAGCGCTTGTAACGGCTTCTTCCCCCCCTACGGCTGTATTGAAGGCACCGATGGCATGTCGCGCAACTTCTGGGCAGAGAACAAGCCCGCCTTCATTTACGCGCACAAAATCGCAGCCACGCCGTATCGCACCGTGTATGGACCCGACACGCTAACGATCAGCGTGACGCCACCTTCAGGAATACCCGGCGCCCCTATCGCCCTGCAAGCCACCATCACCGACAGGCGCTATCAAAACTCGGGACTGCTCCCCATCACGGCAGCGGAGTATTTCGTGGATACTCCGGGTGACGAAGGCACAGGGACCTCCATGACCCCGACCGACGGCGCCTGGGGTAGCGCCAGCGAAGGGGTGCAGGCGACCCTCGACACCAGCGCTCTGACGCCCGGACGGCATACGGTCTTCGTTCGCGGGCGCAACAACCAGGAAAAATGGGGACCCTACACCGCCGTTTTCCTGAATATTGAGCCGCCTCCCCCACCCTGCGTCCCGGTGACGGGTACGACACTCACCCTGATGACGTCGGCGCCCATCTACACGGATACGGTCACCACCTTCGAGGCCACGCTGGAACCTGAGGACTTCACAGCGCCCTACACCTACACACTCGATTTTGGCGCCGGACCCAGCGGCCCTGCCAGCGGCAGCGCAAATCCTCTTAGCGGCATCAACCACACCTTCGATATCACCGGAGTACAAACGGCAACGATAGCCGTTTGGAACTGCGGCGCCCCACCCTCCGAGGCAATCACTGCTACCGCCACAGTTGAGGTGCAGGCTCGTCCCGTGACCATCACTTACGGCATCATGCTCACCCCCACACACCTTGAGCAAAGCAGCATGCCCGGGAAACGGGTCGTTTATGAGCTGACAGCGCTGAATACCGGAAATGTAACTGCCACCTTTGATTTTGACACCACAGGTGAGGAAGCGTGGAGTACGGTTCTTAGTCCGAAGGCATGGACGCTGAATGCTGGAGAAACGGTGGCGCTGAGCGCTACCGTAACGCTGGACTTCAATGTTATAGGAACCGATGTGGTCACAGTGACGGCTACTTCCAGGACGGTTCCCGCGGTCACCGCCAGCGCCGTGATTCGCAGCACCGCCTTGCCATTGAAGCAGCTTTACCTGCCGCTCATTTTGAGTCTTGACTGAGTATCTATCCGAAAATCACCGTAGCTACGTTGAGTGTGCAACCTGAGTGCCTGGTATCGAGCCGCAAAAGTGGCTTTCATTAGGGTGTGTTTGTGAAGTGTTTTCTCTCCCTGGCGCTTTCTGGTATACTTGAACCGGAGTATTTTCAACTCTGCGGCGTGGTTTTCAAAGACAACCATCACAGCGGGAGCAAACATGGAACAGCATCGCGAGAGCGAGACCATTCAAGCAGCCATCCTCGCGTTGGAACGCCAACGCAAACCCCTGGGCAATGCCATCGTGGATGCTGCTGTACTCGCCCTGCGCGAAAAGCTCGCCCGGCTCAAGGAACCTCTCCCTGCCGCAGAGAAACGTAAGCAAATCACGGTGCTCTTCGCAGACATCACCGACTTCACGCGCCTCTCCGAAAGTCTGGATGCCGAGGAAGTCACCGAATTACTGAACCTGCTCTGGCAACACATTGACCGGCTCATTCTGCAGCGCGGGGGACGCATTGATAAGCACATGGGCGATGCCGTGATGGCATTCTGGGGGGCCGACCAGGCCCGCGAGGATGATGCCGAACAAGCCATCCGCACAGCCCTGGAGATCAAAGCCCTGATCCAGGAATTGCGCTCGCAGATCACCACGCCGATCCCACTCGACCTGTGCATCGGCATCAGCACGGGGCCTGTAGTGCTGGGAACGCTGAGCACCACAGGAGAGTACACGGCGATCGGGCCTACGGTGAATCTGGCGTACCGGTTGGAAGGCGTCGCGCCGGTTGGCGGCATCCTGATCTCACAAGACACCTATCAACACGTGCGAAACTTGTTTCAGAGCCATGCACTGCCCCCGCTCAACCTCAAAGGCTTTGCCGACCTGATGCAGGCTTACCAGATTGTCGAGGCGCACCCGCAAGCCTACCAACGTGAGGCGCGCGGCATCGAGGGAATCACCCCACAAATGGTCGGGCGACAGGCAGAGCTGGAACGGTTACAGACAGCGTATCAAGCCGCCAACACAGAGCGGCGTGCCCAAGTCATCTCCATCACAGGCGAGGCGGGTATCGGGAAATCGCGCCTGGTGCAGGAATTTGAGAACTGGACTCTGCAGCTGAACCCGCCCGCGCAGCGCTTCAAGAGCCGGGCGCGCCAGGAAACGCAAGCGCTTCCCTATGCGATGTTGCGCGATATGCTCAGCTGGCGCTTTGGGATCTACGAAAATGACCGCAGCGCCACCGTCAGGAGCAAACTGGAAAAAGGCATCGGTGAATGCCTGGCAGATCCAGAACTTGCCACAGGCCAGGCGCACACCATTGGAGGCTTGCTGGGCTTTGGCATTGGGGATAGCCCCTACCTGGAGAGACTGCAAAACGACCCCGAACAACTGTACCACCGGGCAACCCTTGCTCTGCTAGAGTTCTTCAAGACAGCTTGTAGCCCCAACCCGCTGCTACTGGTGCTGGAAGACCTGCACTGGGCCGATAGCAGCTCGCTGCAGCTGCTCAACTGGCTCATCCATGCGCTTGCCGAAACCCCACTGCTGGTCATCAGTATCACTCGCACGGGAGAGGAAGAGGTCCCCCTGCAGCTTGACTCTTTGCCAGTACAACATCTGCCCCTAAAGCCGCTCGACCAGCAAGAAAGCCGGCGCCTGATCGCTGCCATCTTGAGCAGGATGCCCACTGTCCCGCTAGCATTGGAAGAATTGATCATCAACAAGGCGCAGGGCAACCCCTTCTACATCGAGGAGCTCATTCAAAGCCTCATTGAAAACCGCATCATTCTCAGAACGACGCCGCAATGGCAGGTGGACCCCAGTCGCCTGGTCGCCCTCAATGTACCACAGACGCTCACAGGGCTGCTACAAGCCCGCTTCGATGCCCTGCCCAAAGCCATGCAGGAGACCCTGCGACAGGCTGCCGTGATCGGTCCCCTTTTCTGGACCGCGGCAGTCCAGGCACTGCAAGTCGAGGCATCGGCAGGCGAAGCATCGGCGACCGGAGCGCAGGTAACCGAAAATCTCGGGCAAACAACATCTACCGGAAACAGAGAGGACTGCGCAGCGATTCTGGAATTGCTGGCACAGCGCGGCATCCTCATACGCCATCCAGACTCAACGTTTGTGGGTACCCAAGAATATGCCTTCCGGCATGTGCTGATGCACGAAGTGGTCTACGAGAGCACACTGCACCGGTTGCGGCGCGCCTATCACGCTCGCGCTGCAAGATGGTTTAGCTCGCACAATGAAGAACGTGCCGGAGACCTTTCTGGATGGGTGGCTGAACACTTGCTCAACGCCGGAGCCAGGATTGAAGCCATCGCCGCGCTCCTGCAAGCCGGGCAACAAGCAGCAGCGCGTTTTGCGAATGAGCAAGCCATCGAGTATTTCACCCGCGCACTCACACTCACGCAGGATAGCGACAGTGAGCAACGGTATGCGTTATACCTGGCATTGGAAGCTACCTTTGAGGCCACTAGCGACAGCCGCGCACAACAACAGGCCCTTGTCACATTGGAGGGTCTCGTGGAAAGGCTAGATGACGACCACCGCCGCCTTGAAGTCGCACTGCGGCAAGCGCTATCCTCCGAAGCCACGGGAGCCTACCCCTCAGCCATTGCTGCTGCCAAACGCGCCATCACGCTGGCGCAAATGCTCCAACTGCCCTGCAAGGAAGCGGAAGGGCAGTTGCTCTGGGGACGCGCGCTCACCCGTCAGGGACACTATGCGATGGCACAACAGCAGTTCGAGCAAGCGAGTGCGCTGTTGCAAACACTCGACCAATCAACAATCCAGTGCGACGGGACGACGGCAAGCCAAAGGCAAAAAGTCCTCGCTGATATCAATCGCGCACTGGGGGTGGTCCACTGGTATCAGGGGCAATACGACTTAGCCCGAACCTGCTATGAAACAGCCCTGCAACTCTACCGGGAAGTTTCTCACACTCGCGGCGAAGCCCAGTGTCTGAACAACCTGGGTGTGCTCGTCTCGGATAGCGCCCCTGATGAGGGATTAAACTTTCACCGGCAGGCGCTGGCGAAATACCGCGAGATCGGCAATCGCTCCGGCGAGGGTAGCGCGCTGAGCAATATCGCCAGCTTATTGGTGACCCGTGGTGAGTTGGACACCGCACACACTGCTTATCTGCAGGCGCTGGAATTGCGCCGCGCCGCAAAAGATCGCTGGGCTGAAACAGTGGTTCTAAGCAACCTGGGAGAGATCGCGCTCCAGCGAGGGCAGCTCGAGGAAGCGCGGAGCTACTTTGAACAGAGTTCGCAGCTCAATCACGAAATTGGCAATCGCCAGGGCGTGGGCGGCAATCTCGGCAACCTCGGCGTAACCGCACTACAACGTGGGGATTATGCCGCTGCAAGCGAGCTGCTGGAGAAGGCTCTTGAAAGCGCTAGAGAATTGGGACTACGACGCGCCGAATGTGATATCCTGTTGGCATTATGCCAGCTGCGCCATGAGCGTGGTGAGCTCCGGTTGGCGCACGAGGTTGGCGAACAGGCACTCCAAATTGCGCAAGAGTTGGACCATCGCGCTACTGAAGCAGAGGCGCTGATTGAGCTGGGCTACATCCGCCAGCATCTAGGTGAGGCCAAACTGGCAGGCGCCGATTTCCAAAAAGCTCTGGACATCCAACGCGGAATGGGGCAGTATCACCTGACCCTGAAAAGCCGCGCTGCATTAGCCCAGCTGGCACTGGAGCAAGGCACGACGCCAGGCGCGCTGACAATGGCACAGAAACACGCAGAGGATATCTGGCATGCCTTGCAGAACCAGATGCTGAGCAACACGGATAGCGCGGCGCGGATTTATCTTGCCTGCTACCGGGTATTTGCAGCTTCGGAGGATGAACGAGCAGACCTGGTACTCGAACAAGCCTATCAGCTGTTGCAGGGGCGCGCTGCAGGGCTGCAGAATGAGAATGACCGCAGACATTTCCTGGAAGCCATACCTGCCAACCGGGATATTGTGATTGCCTGGCATAAACGCCATCCGTGATGCGTTTTCAGAAGACAAGAGCATCAAGGGTTTACTAACGACCCTTGAGATTTATCGAAGTGATACAAAGCACGCCAGTTGCCGACTTGCAACCGGCAACTTCCAACTGAAACTTTCAACTGTATCGAGAGGAGATTACCATGGAACTGGTCACTTACATCATTGCTGCGGTGCTGGCGTTTTTTGGCTTGATGTTCGTTGTGGGCATGGAAGGGGAATTCATACGCCTGATCATCGGCCTGGTCCTGATGGCAGGAGCTGGCGTCATGGTCTATCTTACCAAAATGCGCCCGCGGAAACAAGAGACTACGATTGTTCAGAAGATTGATCTGAGCGGCGACGTCTCTCTGGAGCAAATGCGCTGCCGTTCCTGCAATGGCGCGCTGAGCAAAGATGCCATCGAGGTGCGAGCAGGCGCTATCTTCGTCAACTGCCCCTATTGCGGCACCAGCTATCAGATCGAAGAAGCTCCCAAGTGGTGAGAAGTCACGACTATTGAGATGCAATGTCACTAAAAGATTGGTTAGGGTGGGTGAAACCGCCCGCGCCAGGACTCACGACGTACCGCCTCGATCTACCAGATGGGAAGAGGCGGTTACACTTGCGCGTGGAAGCTAACGGCGCAGGAGCACTTTTCGTGGACGTCAACGAGGTCATCCACCTCAACGCCACCGCCACGGAGATCGCTAAATGGGCGCTGGATGGGATGACGCCAGGGCAGGCACAGCGCACCCTCTGGCGCCGCTACGGAAATACCACACGCGAGCAGCGCAATGAAGCGATTGCAAAGATTTACCTGCTCGTCGCGCGGCTAAAGAACCCCACCACAGAGTGTACCACCTGCGCCATCGCCGATTGGGTAGAATTCAAACCGGTGTTTAGCACACCGGTCAACGCGCCCTTCAAAGCCGATTTGGCGCTCACTTATGCCTGCAACAACGCCTGTGCGCACTGCTACAACGAGGCGGGGCGATTCGAGATGGCATCGCTAAACCTGGCGGAATGGCAACAGGTACTCGACAAACTCGCTGCTTTGGGCGTCCCCCACATCATCCTCACGGGCGGCGAACCCACGCTGCACCCCGACCTGCTCCCCATTATTCAGTACGCCGAGAGTCTGGGGCTTATGGTAGGTATGAACAGCAACGGGCGCCGGTTGGCGCAGCGCGCCTTTGCCGAGGCGCTGGCAGAAACCGGACTTGACCATGTGCAAGTTACCCTCGAATCAAGCCGCGCAGAGGTACACAACACGATGGTGGGCTTCGTAGAAGCCAGGGCAGAGGCTTTCGCGCAGACCGTCGCGGGCATTCGGAATGCGGTCGCAAGCGGCTTGCACACCATCACCAATACCACCCTCACCGCTGCCAACCGGGATCACGCTCTGGAGGTAGTAGACTTCGTCCACGAACTGGGCCTGCACACTTTCGCAATGAACGGGATGATTTATGCGGGTGGCGGCGCGAGCGCGCCGGACGCCCTACCGAGCGAGGACATGGCGGCGCTCCTGATGGCAGTGCGAGACCGTGCAGCGACGCTGGGCATGCGCTTCCTCTGGTATACCGTGACCGATTACTGCCGCCTTTCGCCCCTGGAACTGGGGTTGGACCCCAAACGCTGCAACGCCGGCGAATACTCCATCTGCATCGAGCCAAACGGGGACGTGCTGCCGTGCCAATCCTATTACGTCAGCGCGGGGAATATCCTCAATGATCCCTGGGATGCCATCTGGAACAGCGCACTTTTCCGCAGCTTCCGCGACCGGGAAACGGACCCGCTTGCAGCAGGGCTATCGGAAGCCTGCTGGGACTGCCCCGACCTGCCGATGTGCGGCGGTGGTTGCCGCCTCGAGCATGAACGCCAGGAGGCGCCACTCGCGCCGGAACGCGGGTGTGGGCGGGGAAGCGGAAGCAGGAAGTAAGGTAGGTGGAAGTAAAGCGCCACACCGATAGCGTAGTGCATAAAGAGAGCACATGCATGCAGAGTGAGCGCAGATGAAGGGAACGTTGGGGGTGCGCTGCACCTTGCAGGCGGGTTCTGCCCTGGTGACAGGGCGAGGTTGTTGGCGGAGTGCATTTTGCGAAAGGAGAGAGAGAGAGAGATGGCTACCATTACGAAGGAATTTGACACATACCGGATTTTCTATTACAGCGGGAGGATAGATGCCGCGCATATCTATTGCTATAAGGATGGTGCATGCGTGGGCAGGATCAGTTTCTTCAAGGAGGGAGAGGTCATCCCCGAGAATTCGACGTTCGAAAACGGTCCTGATTTGAAGTTCCCCATCAGCCGTTTCGGCGACGTGACCGGGATATTGCGCCACGAAAGGCCCCTGACATTGCACTTGAATCTCAGTAATCTAGTCGGGCTAATCGCAACGGGCGACCTTGAACCCATTGGGGAGGAAGAACAGCGCTAAGCCGGGAGGATCGCGCACACAAAGAGGGTCTTTTGTGGGTGCTGTCGGGCGCGCTCCGCGCGCCCGACAGCACTTATTTATTCGTAACGCAATGCCTCAATAGGGTTCAAACTCGCAGCACGGTTAGCAGGATAAATGCCGAAGAAGAGCCCGGTTGCCAAGGCAAAGCTGACCGCGAGAATGACAGAACCGCTGGTAACCACGGCGGTGACCACACCAGTAAGGCTCGCGGCGGAGGCAATCGCCCAGCCCAAGCCAATCCCAAACAAGCCGCCCAGACCACTCAACAGAATGGCTTCCATGAGGAATTGAAGCAGAATGTCGCCCTTGCGCGCCCCAAGCGCCTTGCGTAAACCGATCTCGTGGGTGCGCTCGGTGACGGAGACGAGCATGATATTCATGATACCGATACCGCCGACGAAGAGGGAAATCCCGGCGATGGCGCCGAGGAAAGCGGTGAGCGTGCTGGTGATGCTGGTCGCCATCTCCAGTATTGCCGCCTGATTGGTGATGTTGAAATCCGCGTCATCCTCAACTTCTAAATCGTGCGCCTCACGCAGCGTGGCATCAATCTGCGTCTCCGCAGCGTCTACGAGCTCCTCTGACTTCGCCATGATGTTGATCCGGCTCACGCGCAGTGCGCCGACCGAGTTGCGCGCGTTGAAGAGCTTGGTCTGCGCGGTGGAGATGGGCACGAAGACACTGCTATCGGCGCTGTTCAACATCGAACCACCCTGTTCTGCCAGCACTCCGATCACGGTGAGAGTGGTCTTGGAACCCGTTGCGTCGGCAAGCTTGATTTTCTGTCCTACGGGGTTGAAATCGCCGAAAAGCTCATCGGCAATGGTCGCGCCAAGCACGACGACCTTGGAACGCTTATCCACATCCGCCTCGGTAATGAATGCGCCACGCGCCAGCGTGAGCTCATGGAGGTCCAGATACTCCGGTGGCACACCGGAGACGGTGGCATTGAGATTGACATCGCCATAGACCAACTGCCCGTTGCCATCATACTGCGGCACGACCATCGCCGCCGCCGACACATTGTTGGAGTCGGCAAGGGCTTCGACGTCGTCCATGGTGACCCCCATCGAACCGCCGCCGGGACCGCCAATCCGCCCGAATCCACCTGAGGTGACGATGAGCATGTTGGTGCCGATGCTATTGATTTCCTGCGTAATCGAAGCCTGCGCGCCGTTACCGATAGACATGAGCGCAATCACCGCGGCGACGCCAATGATAACACCCAGCATCGTAAGCAGCGAGCGCATCTTGTTCGCCAGTAACCCGTCCAGCGCCACTTTGATATTCTCCAATAAATCCGCAAATTGTGTGAGCATACGCTTCCTCTCTTAATCCTGCCGTCTGCGATGGCGCGGTTATTCGACAATCAAACCATCTTTGAGATGGATGATCCGCTCAGCCTCGTTTGCCAGGCTCTGGTCGTGGGTCACCATCACGATGGTCATGCCCTGCTCACTATGAAGACGGTGCAGGATTTCCATGATTTCGGCGCCGGAGGTAGAATCCAGGTTACCGGTTGGCTCGTCCGCCATCAAAATCTGTGGTTCGTTAACGAGAGCGCGC
Source organism: Anaerolineae bacterium (assembly GCA_026645815.1). Taxonomy (GTDB): domain Bacteria; phylum Chloroflexota; class Anaerolineae; order B4-G1; family SLSP01; genus JAAZNO01. The sequence goes on from JAPKMR010000001.1 coordinate 43,852, forward strand.
GCAATAGCCACCCGCTGTCGCTGCCCGCCGGAGAGCTCAGAAGGGCGGTGCTCCATACGATCCACCAACCCCACTTCCGACAAGGCCTTTTCGGCGCGGCGCCGACGTTCGGCTGGCGGCACGCGATTGCCGTTGCGACTGTATTGCAGGGGCAACATCACCTGCTTGCGGGCAGTAGCGCGCGCTAGCAGGTTGAAGGATTGGAAGACAAAACCGATCTCGCGATTCCGCACTTGTGCCAGTTCGTTTTCGCGCATGCGGCTGACATCCATACCATTAAGAACGTAAGTCCCTTCGGTTGGCGTATCCAGGCAGCTGATGAGGTGCATCAGCGTAGATTTTCCCGAACCCGAAGGGCCCATAACCGCCACCCACTCACCCTTTTCAATCTTGAGAGAGACGCCGCGCAGCGCATGCACCTGAACCTGCCCCATCAAATACACCTTGGTTATTGCCGTCACTTCAATCAGGCTCATCTTAACGCCTCCCCCCTAGGAGCGCACCCATGCCGGGGAACTGCATCCCATTGCCATTCTCCGCCTCCCCATCCGCCGCCGCAACTTCGATCACGACGCCAACGACATCGCCTTCAGCCAGACCGGAGAGAATCTCCACGTTTCCTGCCAGGCTCCGCCCCAACGTCACCGGTGTGGTGACGAATTCACCCGAATCTGTCTGCTGCATCACGTAGGCAGCATCGCCATCCAGAAGCACCGCGCGCTGCGGCAGGTAGAGCACATCCGCCAATACTTCGGTAATCACTTCCACATCAGCGGACATGCCCACGCGTACCCGCTCCGGAATCTGTTGCAGCTGCACGGTCACCGGGTAGAGCGGGACACCGGATTGCAGTGTCGCGACGGGCGCAATCGCCGTCACCGTGCCCGGCAGGGCTGCGTCGTCCACAGCGCTCACACTCACCCGCGCGGTTTCCCCCACCGCCACCAGGGTGATATCAGATTCGTCGAGAATGAACTTGACCTCAAGCGTCGCCAAATCCGCCAACGTGACCGCTACGCCGGAAGCTGCTTCTCCCGACGCAACGTTCACCGCGGTGACGACGCCAGCGAAGGGCGCGACGAGCGTCGCCGCCTCGAGGTTGCGACGCGCCTGATCCAGCGATAGCTGCACCTGTTGCACCTTGAGCTCCGCGGCGGTCACTGTGTCCGCGTCGGGTCCGGCAAGCAAAGCGTCGAGGCTAGCTTGCGCCTGTTCGACCTGGCTCCACGCGGAGATGATGCTGCTACTGGCGGGTCCCGAGGCGGCAATCTCATAGGCGAGTTTCGCCGCTTCATACGCCATCGTAGCATCCTGAAGCGAGACTGCCATTCTTTCGCCATAGCGATCATAATTGCCTTGCGCCTGCTGTACTTTCTTCGCTGCCAGTTCCATATTGCCCTTGAGTTGGGTGAGCTGCTGTTCAGAGGTGCCTTCTTTGGCTCGGACATAGCTGGCTTGGGCAGCACTCAAAGCCGCCTCGGCTTTGGCGATTTCAGCCGCTGTAGCCGGTTCGAGTACCTGCGCCAGCTGAATCTGCGCCTGTTCCAGGCTCAGCTCGGCTTTTGCGACAGACAGCTCAAGGTTAGTGGTGTCCAGACGCGCGAGAGGCTGCCCCTCGGTCACGATGTCGCCGACCGCGACCCATACCTCAGCGACCTGCCCGGAGCTGCCAAATGCCAGCGATTGCTCCTGCGCCGCCGCGAGGTTGCCGCTACCCTCAATCGAATCCTGCAACGCGCCGCGCGTCACCAAGACGAGCTCGGTGACCTGCTCGGTGGCGGTCGTTTGCACAGCACCGGGCTGGAGGTAGGTGGTGTAGATCCAGATTCCAGCCGCTCCGAGAGCGGCTAAGACTAAAATAAGTACCCACCAGGCTTTTTTCATTTTGAACTCCTGATATTATGATGAAGGAAGAAAATGTATGGTGGTTTTTGCGCATCGCAGCGGTACTGCGATGCGCAAAAACCGCCGGTAGAATCACTCAAGGTTGAGGGGCGCCGCCACCTGGGGCACCGCCCATGCCAGGAAGCAGCATCCTCCCGCCGCCAAAGAGGGGCTCGAAGCCCTCTTCAGCCGTGGTGACGGTACTCAGGCTGATCACGTCACCCTCTTCCAAACCGCTGAGGACGATGACCTCGCTACTGGTTTGCGCGCCGAGCTCGACAAGCACCGGCACGAAGCCGCCCGTGCTCAGCTGCTGCCGGAAACCTCCGCCGGCGGTTGGGGTACCGTTCGATCCCCGGCGCCCTAGCTTTGCCCCATTTCCCGGTTGCTGGGCGTTCTGCCCGGTTTCCGGTTGCGACGGCTGTTGCCATACACCGCCCATGCCTTGCGCCATCGCCGATTCCATCATCTCACCTTCGCGCAGCTGGCGCAATACGATGGTCCGTCCGGCAAAGGTCTGCACGGCATTCAAGGGAATCAGCAGCGCATCCTCGACGTTCACCGTGACAATCTCGACATCGGCGGTCATGCCGATGCGCACCGCCGCGCCAGTCGGGTCGAGCGCCACCTTGACCGGATACAACGCCACCCCGGATTGAACCGTGGCTACGGGCGCCACCGTGACCACGACACCGGAGAGTGTCAGGTCATCAAAGGCATCCAGGGTAATCGTGGCGGCTTGCCCGGTGCTCACTTGCACAACATCGTTCTCATCCAGGGTAATCTCCACTTCCAGTGCATCCAGGTCGCCGAGTACCACGGCGGTTCCAGAGGCGTTACCGCCCACCTCGATATTCACCGACGTCACCGTGCCGGCAATGGGCGCCTCCAGGGTCGCCTGAGTCAATGCTCGCTGCGCCTTCTGCAGATCCAGCTGTGCCTGCTCCACCGAGATTTCTGCCAGGCGCAGCGTATTGGTGGTGACGCTAGTCTGTAAGGCGTCGAGGTTGGCTTGCGCTTGCTGCACCTTTGCCCAAGCCGTCCAGCGTTCGGTATCTGTACCGCCCGCGACCAGGGTGTTATAGGAAGCGAGCTCAGTTTCGTAGTTGAGCTGTGCTTGCCACAAGCTGGTGGCAGTGTTGGAATACTCCACCTCAATGCGCCAACCGCCGCCCGCGCGGTCGTAGGATGCCTGCGCTGATTCTAGCGCCAGCTTAACTTCTTCAAGCCCAAGCTGTGCCTGCGCGAGCTCGGCGGCGCTGGGCTTCAACTCGTTATACGCAACCTGAGCGCTTTTAAGCGATGCTTCCGCCGCAGCAAGGTCCGTGGTATCGGGACCCTCGCGCGTCTGCGCTAGCTGGAGCTCCGCCTGGGTGAGGTTGATCTGCGCCTGCTTAACGGCGTCTTCCAGGTCTTGAGTTTCAAGACGCGCCAGGGGTTGACCTGCCTGCACCGTATCGCCGGCGACAACCAGCACTTCCGCCACTTTGCCGCCAGAATCAAACGCCAGATTAAGAGAGGTCACTGAAGCAATATTGCCGCTCCCTTCCACAGTACCGCGCAGGGCGCCACGGGTCACAACGGCTGTCTGCATCGTGGTTTCCGAAGCAGCAGTGCTTGCTATAGCATCGGCGGTGCGGTTTTGGTGCCATTGCCAACCAGCATAGCCTGCGCCAACGAGCACGAACAATAACGGGATAAATACCCACTTTTTCTTCATAAACCTACCTCCTGAGGAATCAAATAGATAATAACGCACAATTATGAAGAAAGTGTGAAGATTGGGGAGGAAGATACTGAACGGGGTTTCTGGCAGTTTCGGTGAGGCTTTTGCGACACAATCGAAATTTGCGTCGCAGAGAATCACAGAAATCCCTAATAGTCCAGATATTGACTTTTGAAATTGGCATTGTATACTGAAATAGAGTTGTAAATCTAAGCTTGCAGGACCCCAGAGCCCCACCTCCACCCGGATGCGTAGCTCTTGCCGGACCCGCACTTGCTTGCTGTGCCAACGCTCGATTTCCTGACACCTATTCCACTCATGTCCAGCGCGTGTTGACCAGCGAATCACCGACTACGCGTGATCCCACCTTGGTCCGTGACACAACCTATCGCTGCATGACACAATAACTGGAGGGGCTATGGCTAATGAGATTCCCGCGCCCGTTGCCGTACTGCGCTCAGATGACCTGTTGCTGGTGCGTTTCCATTTCCATGGGCTGACGTTGCAGGAATTGCCTGGGTTAGGACAACCTGCGCAGTTGATCAAGGCTCCCCGTGCTGATACCTCCATCATCGTGGTGGAGTTCCCGCCGCAGAGCATCGGTGAGGAAGCGTTCTTCGAGTCGCCCTCCCCTCCCATTCCACCACCCACAGGCGACCCGGCGCCTTCCGACGCGAACGAGACACCTACGTTTCCAGTGCGCGCGTTCGTAAGCGGTCCCACGTGGCTGGTTTTCCAGGTTTCCACCACACCCCCCATTCCATATACTCTCGCCGGGATTTTCGCCGCCTGCGTGAACGGCACACAGGTGGTCGCCACGAGCAGGAAACAGCCACCCGAAACCCTCCATAGCCTGGGAGAGTATCTGCAAATGGGAAGGCTTTTCAGCCGCATTGAAGCGCCCTATCACCTCGTGCTCTCACCCGAAACCGGGACAACATGGCTTGGGCAAGTAGCGCCCACCTTCAACGCAACAGACACGCGCGCAGCGCTGTGGCACGTGACGATGCAGGGTAAGAAACTGCGCGCAGTATGGGCTACAGATTTCCAAGATTGGCCCTCCGATGCCAACGCGCCGAATCCCAATAATTTGCCGTTCCGCATGTCGTTGGATAGCGCCGACCGCTACGAGCTGGTGCGGTTGACGACGGATAGCGGCGCCTACGCTCGCCCAGTGGAAGCGGACCAACTGCTGCTCAGTGCACTGGGCGCGTGGCTCAAGGTCGCCGGCAAGTGGGAACCTCCTTCAAATCTGAATGTCACCGAGTGGAAACACCTGATGACGATGGGGCGGGATCATTTCGTGCGTGTCGTCCGCAAGGGCTACCTGTTCCCCTTCGGTCACGAAGCCGCATTGGTCAAAATCACGGAGCGCAAGACCCAGGCTGTGCCCTCCGGCGGAGGCAGGCGCGCCGCCTATCTCCGCACACGGTTGTTCGTCATCGTGCGCCAACCGGTTCGCGAGGGTTACACTCACAACGGTTTCCCATTCACCCGTGTAACTTTGAAAACACTGATCACACCCGATATCAATCCTCCAGAACAGAGCGAGCTGGTCGCCAGTTTTAACGCCAACGGCTTCTGGATCCGTTCGGGAGGGGGGCATGTGAAATTCCAGGTCGTCGCCAGGGATTCTGTGGGACGAGAGATCGAATTCGTGACGCCGCTGGCGTTTGTTGCCAACAGCAAAGCCTGCGACCCCACAGAGGTGCAGAAAATCATCGAGGATGCGTGGAAACCCCCGCCCAGTCCCAAGGTGGCGCGTCCCTCGCCCAAGGTCACACTCGGCGGGCAAGCGCTGGCTTTTATGCCAGAGGCAAATCCAGGCGATACAACATTGGAAGCTAAGAGTCTCAATCTGGGCGCAAGGACCCACAGCAGCGGTGAACCACGCTTTTTGCCGATGGTGGTGGAAGCCGAAGTGGATGTTCCCATCATCAAGCAGCTGGTGGGCGGCGCCGCCCAATGGACAACAATCGAGTATGAACAGACCTTTGTCAAGGCAGACCCGGGCAAATTCGCCTCGGGCACGGATAAGAATCCCGCTGCCATCTTTGCGCGCGTGAAATCCGCCGCCACCCCACAAATCGCCTTCTCCCCAGAACAGGGCGGTGGGCTTGCCCGCCCCAATTTCTCCATCGAGGGGCTTTCGCGCGATCTAGGACCGGTGCCCACCGTTGATGCGATGATGACGGGCAGTTTCGATCCCGCGACCATCTTTCCCGAGATCACGCTGCTTGGGGGGCTCAAACTGACCGATATCGTCAATCTGGTGCGCTTCGGCGGCGCGCCGGAGAAGGGTGAGCTGCTTCCGCAGCTGGTCACCACGCTGGAAGGCGACGTGCCGATCACCCGTTATCGCTGGCATCTGCTCAAGACGATCGCAGATGACCCTACGAAGCCAGATGAATCGCGCGGGGAACTGCGCGACACGGGTCTGTTCCTCTCCGACATAGGCGCAGAGTTCGAGATTATTTCTGAGGTACGCCGTCCACCCAACGGTGCGCCCTCGTTCATGTCGCAGGGGCGACTCAGCCGTTTCCACCTGGTACTGCTCCCCGGAATGGAGCTAGTGGACCTGGCTTTCGATTCCGTTACCTTCACAAGCCGCTCCGGGCAGAAGCTTGATGTAGCGGTTGTGCTGAAGGAAATCACTTTCCTCGGACCGCTCAGCTTTGTCAACGCGCTGATGCAGGTGGTGCCGCTAGACGGTTTCGCCGACCCACCCTATCTGAATATTGACACAAAGGGAGTAGGCTTAGGCTACACGCTGGCCATTCCGAGCGTGGGCATCGGGGTTTTCTCGCTGCAGAACCTCAGCCTTTCCGCCGAGTTCTACCTGCCGTTCGTCAATGAATCGGTCAGCATGACGCTGGCATTCTGCACCCGCGAGAATCCGGGGCAGGTATTGGTGAGCCTGTTCGGCGGCGGTATCTTCTTCGGCATCACGTTGACTACCAACGGGGTGCAACTGGTCGAGATGGCGCTGGAGTTCGGGGCGGGCATCAGCCTAAACCTGGGTGTCGCCAGCGGGTCGGTCACCGTGATGGGCGGCGTGTACTTCCAAAAATCCGGCGAAGGTGCGTTGCTCTCAGCCTACATCCGCATGGTGGGCAAACTGAGCGTGCTGGGGCTGATTTCCGTAACCGTGGAATTCTACCTAGGGTTGAATTACGAACCCTCACCGATTGATATGCTCTCCGGCGATGCCTCGCTGAAAGTGAAGGTAAAAATCGCCTTCTTCAGCAAAACGGTCTCGTTGACAGTACACCGGGAGTTCAAGGGTAGCGACCCCACCTTCCGCGATGTGCTGGCGCCGCCAGATTGGCAAACCTATTGCAACGCCTTTGGAGATTGAGCCATGAAAAAGACCACCATCACCTTTACGTCCCTACCCTATCGCGCGACCGGCACCCCCGGCGTCGATGGGAAACTGCAGATTTCGGTATTCATCGCTCCGAGGCTCTGGATCACAGACTCTGAGGAGCAGACTCAGATTCTGCATCTGAAAGACTACCCCCCGTTGTTCAAGAATTTCCCAAACAAGGTTGCCGCATTGAAGTTCGGGGTGAGCTTCAACGGGGGGGCGCCACTGCCCGCCACGCCGGTCAGTGCAGGTGACCTGCGCGATGATCTGTGGGCGGCGCTCTTTCCGCAGACAATCCCGGTCAAGCCATATCGCTTCGACAATCTGGCAGAGATTCCTATCCAATCCATTGATTCGATTTTTCTCTACGATTGGCTACGCGACCTTTACCGCAAGGTGGGTACCGATCCCGCTTACGGCTTAGGCGCCAGCAAACCCTCGCGCGATATCTTGCTACGTGACCCCGACCTGGCGCAAATCGCGCGTCCCAGCAAACCTGAACCACCCTATGAACCGCCCGCCAAACGCCGCGTGCCAATCTATTACCAACCAGGAGCTACCGGGGAAGAAGAAGGAACCGAGAAGAAAGGCTGTCTGCAGCTGCTCCTGGATGTGCTCAACGCCATCACCAAAGCGTTGGGGTTGGGACAGCCCTTCCATGCTTCGGCAGCCAATCAGGCGACAGCCCCCCAACCGCCGGCATTGCACCCCACACTCCCGCCCACAGGAGCAAACATCACCCCGCCAGCACCGCTCCAGGTCAAACCGCAAGCAGGGAGACCCGCCGTTCCCACCGGCGGCACACAGGCAACCAATCCCGTCATGGCAGCATTCAATGCAGTCACGGATTTCGTGACACCCTTCGATCCGGCGCCCACACCGGCGGTGCATCTCTCTGATGAGCAACTGGAAGCGCTGCTGGATTTTCATGAGGCAGTATCGCTGTTGGCGGATACCCCCACCCTGCTGCGTGCGCTGGGGTTGGTGGTGGACCTGGAAGTGGATTGGGCTCCCGGAGTCCCGGCGGAGGGAACAGTAGCCGTCACAATCACGCCGCCCTCGGTAGCAGGCGCCGTCTTCTACCCGTTGCGAACTCACTACACGCTCTCCGGCACGCATTTCCTGCCCGCACCGCGCACGCCCAAACCCAAAGAAACGGCAGAAATGCGCCAGGGGCTGTTGCGCCTCAGCGACGAAGAACGCTATCGCATCATTCAGCTCGATGTGGTGGGCGCCGCGCTCAAGGAACAAAACACCGCGACCCTCCTCGCGTCGCAACAAGTTCAGGGCTTGCAGCTCATCAACCCGCCGGAGGAGGAATCGCTCCCGGCGACCCGCAGCGCAGGGCTTGCCATCGTCCAGCGCGATCTGGCGACCCAGCTCCAAACTACCTACGTGCAAGCGGCGGCGCTGAACAACGCCGTGGCAGATGTGGATGGGTCGCCAGAGGTTACCCTCTCCACAACGCCCGCGCAACTACAGCCCACTAACGAACTCTGGGCTGAGGATGTCATCCGCGGTTATCGCATGGATGTACGCGACCTGGATAGCGTCAGCAAGAAATGGCGTTCGCTGCACCAGCGCCAGGGGACCTGCCGTTTCACCGGGGTGCACCCCGAGATTGCCGTCCCGGTGGAGGATGAGGGTTTCGTGGAGCTGGGCGTGACAGAGCCTGTGAGCGACCCACCCGACGTACAGCGGATTCCTGACACCATCGTAACGTGGACCGGTTGGAGCCTCAGCGCCGTGCGCCCTGGCAAAACTATCGGGGAGAACCCTGAGCCCAGCGAGGCCGCGGAGACCCCCACCAACGAAGCGAAGACCGCGTTCAAACTGCAAGTTGATTTCACCCCCGTCAGCGGGTCACTGCCGCGACTGCGCTTCGGGCACCGCTACGTGGTGCGCATGCGCACGGTAGACCTGGCAGGTAACAGTGTCTTCGGTCCCGCGGACGCCGAATTCCAGCAGGCGCACCCGGATGACAGCGAGATCCACGTCTACCGCCGCTTCGAACCGGTACCGGCGCCCGCGGTGGTACTCCGCGAGAAACCGGTCGAGGGTGAATCGGTGGAGCGCCTGGTGCTGCGCAGCGCCGCCGGTAGCGCCGACCCCCATCACGTAAACCGGCAGGTGACTGAGCGGCACATCGTCCCGCCCAAGAGTTCGCAGTTGCTGGCAGAGCATCACGGCAAGTTCGATGGCAACGGGGGCAAGCCAAAAGCCGATGCTGCGACGTATGAACAGGCGGCGCTCGAAGCTAACACGCTCTCGCAGCGCTGGGCGCCGATCAACAACAAATGGGTGCTGCTGCCGCTCCCCGGCACAGAGACGTTCCCGGACGCGGAAGAGCGCAAGGACCCGACCTTCTGGCAGACCAAAGAGGCCTTCCCATTGACCTACCTGCCCGATGAGCTGGCGCGCCGGGCGGTGTTCCACAATCTACCCGGTCCGGCAGAAGGCGTGACCTCCAGCTACCCCTTCAACGGCGAATGGCTCTCCCGGCTACCGTTCCGGCTCAAAGTGGTGGGCATCCCGGCAGGGCAAACACCCAATGCACCCGTATGGGCTCCGCAGAAGGGCGAGCTGGTGGTAGAGCTGCCGCAGGGCGAGAGCCGCGTGGTCCGCTTGAATAGCGGCACGGACGAGAGCGATCTTCCGGAATTGGGCGTGTGGGAATGGGAGACCAATCCCCCGGCGCCCACCCATGCCACCATTGCGTCGAACACGGCGCTGGGGCTCAATTGGCTATTGATGCCCCCACGCGAGATGCACCTGATACACGCGACCCAGAAGCCATTGGAGCTGCCGAAGATAACCATCACCAAAGCCGAGAAAGCCCTGGGGGATACGACCGCCGCGGTCAGCGGCAGCATCCAACCGCATAGCCAGACCACGGGCAAAGTGGATGTACTGGCATTGTGGACGGACCCGGAGGACGATATCGCCAAAGATGCCCCCGGCGAGCACAGAAGCCGCGCCACCCTGTGTGAAATCCACGTACCCGAGCCTGACGCGACCTCCGTCGCAGTCAAAACGACGCACAGCCTGGGGGACACGCACTACCACCGCGTGGTCTATGTAGCGCGCGGCGCCACCCGCTTCCGGGAGTATATGCCCGAGGCGCTACTGGCGCCCGACAAAGAAGACCTGATCACGGCGCCCACAGGAGTAGAGATCAAGACGCTGGCGAGCAAGACCCTGGCACAAATCGAAGGCGAGATTGCCGGGGGAACGTTGCGGCATGCCGCAGTGCAGGATGTGAAGAACTCCGCCCGACCGCTGGCGCCCGTGATAGCATATATCATGCCCACGTTGGGCGCCGCGATCGAGACGCCCGTAGAGCAGACCGCCAAGGTGAAGGTCATCACCCGGACGCGGCACAACAGCGGTTTGCGCGTCTACCTGGAGCGCCCGTGGTTCTCCTCCGGCGCGGGTGAATTGTTGGGGGTAGTGTTCCGCGATGAGACCTTTGCGACACTGGATGAAGCCCTGCGACCTTACGTGACCGAGTGGGCTGATGACCCGCTGTGGAACGGTCCGGTCGCCGACCTGGCAGCTGGCATCGGGAATTTCACCCATTATGCCGCCAGTTCAAACGATGTCATTGCCCCGTTGACGCTGGAGGAAACCAATGCCCCCGTGAAAGTCGTGGGCTACCCGGTTGAATTTGATGCCGCTAAAAAACTGTGGTTTGCGGATATCGAATTCACCATGAACAGCTTGAAAGCCTATATGCCGATGGTGCGATTGGCACTAGCACGCTTCCAGCCCATCTCGGTGCCGCCTACGTATCTTTCGCGTGTAACCCGCGCCGATTTCGTCCAACCGCTTCCGGACCGGACGCTGACCATCAGCCGCCTGGTTTCCAACCCGATGCACATCACGATGGCGCTGACCGGCGTAGCGCCCTCCGGTCCACGACCGGTGCAAGCGTGGATGGAAAAACTGACGGCGCCCGCGCAGGGCGAGCTCGGCTGGACGCGGCTTGAAGGCGACGCCTTCAAGCCGGCGATCAACACAGAGAGCACCGCGCTGTGGGAAGGCACGTTCAATCCGGGACTGTTGCCGCCGAGTGGACGTTACCGCATGGTTATCCAGGAAATGGAGCCGTTGCTTCCAGGAGGCTTCGCTGGCACTCTGCCGGATGGTGGAGTTAGCGCTGACCTGCAGATATCCACCGGCCCAACCTTAGGACGGACGGTGTACGCCGACAGCTGGGAACTCTAGACACCAAAAGCCAAGACATGTGTTATGGTTGGGCACGCTCCGTGCGCCCAACCATAAGTGCGTGTTTTGCCTGCCAAGATGAAATGGTAAGCAAGAGGTCAATCTCGCACAACACCGCGCGCAAAGAGCACGCGCAAGCCTCCATTGACCCAAGACTGCGGCGGTTCCAGTTGCAGTCGAGCTTGCTGCAAGAGCGGTAGGCCATTGCAGAGCAGGGCAACCTGCCAGCGGGGGCAATGCATCCTCAGGACATTTCCCAACTGCGCGTAAAGGTTGCGCAGGTCCTTATCGGCGCTCACCCGCACACCGTAAGGTGGATTGGTGACCACCCAACCTGGTCCCAGCGGCGGTGTGACGGCGGATACTGCCTGGCAGGTGAAAGTAATGGCGCCGCTAACGCCGGCGCGCCCGGCGTTAGCTTCTGCTGCACGAATCGCGCCCGCATCCCGGTCCGAAGCCAACAGCAACGGCATCACCTCGCGTTCAGCAGCAAGCGCGGCAGCGTGTTCCTCAGCCCACAAATCAGCCGCAAAGGAAGTCCAATCCATGAAAGCAAAGCGACGTATTTTGCCGGGCGCGATCTGCCGCGCCAGCAACGCCGCCTCGATGGGGATGGTGCCCGAACCACAGAAAGGGTCAAGCAGCGGCGCTTCCATATCCCATTCCGAGGCAAGCAACATCGCCGCCGCGAGAGTTTCGCGCAACGGTGCTTTCGCCGTCGCCAGGCGATAGCCCCGGCGGTGCAACAATGCACCGGAGGAATCCATGCTTACCGTAGCCATGTTGTTTGATAAGCGCACCACCACGCCCTGCGGAGGAGTCTCCGGGGAGTCCTCATCCCATGCCGCTAGCTCCGCAGGGGCGCCCATGCGATCCCCAATAGCGCCCAATACGCGCTCGGCAACAGCATCCGAGTGATAGAGCTTCGACTGGTGGCAGGTCGCCCGCACAGCAACAGGCTGACCGGGGCGTAGATAGCGCTCCCAGGGCAAATAGCTCGCCTTCTTGCGCAGCTCCGAGAAAGCCGCCGCGTAAAACTCGCCCAGGCGCACAATGACTCGGCTAGCAGTGCGCAGGTGCAGGTTGAGGCGGTAAAGGTCACGTAGGGAACCGGCGAACTCCAACCCTCCGACGGTAGGTTGCCCCACCCGCCTGCCTGCCAGCCCCAAGGCGCGCATTTCACGCGCGGTAATGGCCTCCAGACCGGGAGCTGTGACCACAAAGAGACGCTGCTCAGTTTCTAGATTCGACATAAATGTTCACCTGTGAACAGATTCACGGTTGAGATTCAATGAGGCTGTCTGTTTTGTACCAGACACCTGCTGCCCCGCGACGCCATCCCGGCAGGGTAATCTCAAGCGGGTATTGTTCCCATCCCGCCGCTATTCGAGCCTGCACGGTTTCCCAAGACGGAATATCCTCCGCGTTGCGGGCGCTTGCGACGTTGAAAGCGCCGACTGCCGCCGAACTCAGCGCAACCTGCTCCGGTGAAAGCCCGCGCAACAGTCCGGTGAGAAAACCTGCTATCGTGCAATCCCCAGCGCCCGTGGTGCCCACCACGGGGACACGAAATGCCGGAACACGCAATTCGCGCCCCACCCACGCGGCGCCCAGAACCGGCAGGCGAGCAGGATCAGGTGTGGTGCGGAGATAGAGACCCGCCGCACCTAATTTGATCGCCACAACCGCGACACCCAGGTCAAGGATGCGTCCGGCAAGCATGTGCAGTAAGCTTTCATCCACCTGTGTGATATCCGCTGCAGCACGAGGACAGTCAAAAAAGAACAACACCTCATCGAGGTTAGGAATGAAAATATCCACGTTTGGAAAGACACGCGCGCACCAGACATCCCAATCCACAAGCCCAGCCTCGGAGTCGGAATCAGGGCACACCACATCTAAAGAGGTCAGCAGCCCAGCACCTCGGGCACGCCGTAACAGCGTCGCCGCTTCCACACCACCGTCCGCGTAGAAACGGCGCATAATCGAGGGATAACCAAAGTGCAACAATGCCGCCTCGGCCAAAGTTGCTGCATCCACATCTGCCGCAGTGAAGGTAGCGTTATGGCCCTCCCAGTGGATGAAGAGGCGTGGCACACCCGGCGGTTCGATGACGAGAGTATACGAGGTTGCCGTCGCAGGGTCCACGATCATGTTATCCACCAGCATTGGCCCGTGCGCGCGCAACAGATCGAGGATGGCGGCGCCGAAACGATCCGCACCCACCTTGGCGACGAGTCGCACGGGCGTCCCCAAGCGGTGCAGGGCAAGCCCGGTGTTAGCGACCGCACCTCCGGTGGTGACCGTCGCGGGACCCACGTTGACGAAGCGCCCCGGTTCCAACACCGCGCCGGTTTCCAGCGCCGGGATGATATCGAGGCAGATGTGTCCCGCAACAACCACAGCACCAGAGAAGCTATTCAATTATGACCCCACAGAAGCCGTTGATTTAGAGCAGCCCTGGTGAGGTGAGCTGCATATCTTCTTCCAGGCTGCGGCGGGGCGGAATCCCCAACCGCTCCAGTTCGCCGCGGTAAGCACGCACCGCCTCTTCGGGAAAAATTGCCTCATCCACCACAGCTCGCAACATCCGCACAAAAGAAAGCGGGTGTTCGGCGTTTTTTATGCGCCGCCCGAAAAGCGCCAAACGAGCGCCATGCTGTTTCGCCTCGGCGATGAGCTTGAAAGCATCATAGCTGGTACTTGAGGAACCTCCCAGAATTCCTACCACCAGACTGGAATCATAGTGCGCGAGTTCCTCCATTGCGGTGGGACCGTTATAAGCTACTTTGAGGAATTCGGGACGCGAGGCACGTGGAATACCTGCCAGCATTCTTGCGATTTGATCGTTGACGTATTGCGGAACCTGTTCTGGCGCTAAGCCCAAGCTGGCACTGTTGGGGTTAAAGACCTCAAGGAAGTAGCGGAAGCCCGCGCGCACCGCGGAGATACGAAAGGCCTTGAACGCTTCCAGGCTACGCAAGTCAGCTTCAAGGTCGTTATTGAAGGTCACAGAGTAAAGCCCCAGGTTCACATCAGGCAGCTGCCCGGGAGCAGGCAACAGTGTACCGAAGCGCGCTTCCTCCAGGGTGGTAGTAGCAAAGGGATGTGAAGGAGACTGCGCATAACGCGCCCCGCGTCCTACCCAGATATCGGTCGTATCGTTGGCGCGGATAGCAGGCGTGACCGAAGACTCATCAAAGAGGCGTTTCTCGCGTGCCAGCACGTCCATCGCCGAAACCGAGGCGAGCAGCACCTCAACAGCCTCCTCGCGAACCAGTTCTTCGAGGTGCAGATAGAAATCCTGTATCGAAGGGTAGGCATAACGCGCCCCGGGTTGAGGGGGATAGGTCGCTCCCGGCGTAGGGATGCCGTACGCCATGTCCGCGTCGGCGGCATAGACCAGAATGAACTCCCGGCACTCAGGGTTGTTGCGAATGTTTTCCAATTTAGCATCGAGAGCCTTATGCATGGATTTGCTCCTTATGAATTACGAATCATGAGTTATGAGTACAGAATCGGAATCTGGGTCCGTGACTTGTGATTCCTGACTCTTGTCTTCCGCGGGCGGAGGGCTTCCGCGTCCGGGAGTCTTGAATTTGAGCCATACAGGAATAACACTCAAAAGCACAGCGCCTGCGGTAATCTGAAAGGGGAAGCGCGGACTGACCCGTTCCCACAATTGCGCACCGATGGCGGGCGCCGGCAGAGAAAAGACGCCCAGGCTGGAGCGCAGCACGCCAAAGGCAGTGCCGCGCAAGTTGTCGGGGACCGCCTTGCTGATAAGTGCCTGGTAAGCAGGCGCCATCATTGCCACGCCAATACCGAAGAGCGCCCAGCTCGCCGCGAAACCCCAGAAACTACCCGCGTAAAGGAAAACGAGCAGGGCGACGAATTGGATGGCGAAACCCGCAGCAATCGCCAGACGCTCACTGGTCTTATCTGCCAGGGTGCCTGCCGGAATCGTCATCGCCATGTTGCTGATGCCAAAGATGGATTGCAACCAGCCAATCTGTTGAATCGAAAGAGACCCAAAGTCCTCAAGATAGAGCGGCATGAGCTGAAAAGACATAGAGAACGCCACATCGCGCACACCATCGGTGAGGAAAATCCAGGTGAGCAACCCGCCCGCCGTCAACAACGCCGCCATCGCGCCGAGATTGGACTTAAGACCGGCAACGGAGAGTGCGCGAGGATGCGCTTCTGCCCCGCGCGAGGCGTGACGCGCCATGCGCACACGAATCACCGCAGCGACGAGATAGAAACAGCCCGCCACAATCAGCATCAGTTTGAAGCCATAGGTATCCGCCAACCAGCCTCCAAGGGGGGGACCCACGATAGTTACTACAGTGAACAAGGTATCGGTGATGGCAAAAACGCGCGAGCGGTGCTCCTCAGCCGATTGCTCGGCGATGAAGGCGCCGTAACTGGGTCCAATCAGAGAGCGCGTGACGGCGTTAAGCCCTTCCCCCAAGAGCAACCACTGCCAGGTCGGCGCAAGAATCAATGCGACATAGGAAAGCACGCCTGCAACACTGCCCATGGCAATGCTGCGCAGACGCCCAAGATTATCCGAAATCCACCCCCCAATAATCTGCAGGATGAGTGGGAAAATCTGAAGGAGCGTGAAGAATAGACCAATCTGCACCACGTTGGCGTCAAGAGATTTGAGGTACAGCGGCAGCAGCGGTCCATACATATTGCCGCCGATATTGGCAAGCGTCATCGCCAGCATGAAGAGTTGCAGCTGTGGGGTCAGCAGGAAAGGCTTGCGTCGCGTCTCGGACATCAGGGCAACCTCCGTTATACAAACGGAGGTAGTGTAACATAAAACAGAAGAGAGACAAACATCATCATCGTCGAAGTTCACAGGCAGAGAGAAACTCACGCTAGCGTTCAGTCGCGATCTCTTCCCGGTTTGAGGTATCCTCTCGCCCCCAAAAGACACTGGTCATCCTAACAATCCTCACGTATAATAAGTGAGTATCAAGCAGTTGACACGGTTAGCAACGTGCAAGCCTGCAAGATTCAACTCTCACCATCGAAAGGAGCTTTGCATGAACGAATCCATTTTTGCCATCCTCGGCTGTATTGTCATCCCCGCAGGGATCATCCTCATCACCCTGGCGTTGCGCTCAGTGCGCGTCATCTACCAGTATGAACGGGGTGTGGTCTTCCAATTGGGCAAGTACATCGGCACGCGCGAGCCAGGGCTGACATTCATTGTCCCCATCTACCAGAACATGCGCAAAGTGGATATGCGCATCAAGACCGCCGATATTCCCCGGCAAGAGGTGATGACTCGCGATAACATCCCGATGCTCGTCAACGCTGTGGTCTATTTCAGGGTAGTAGACCCTGAAGCGGTAATCATCAAAATCGAGGATCACGCCTTTGCGGTGCGACAATACACGCAAGCGGCGCTGCGCGATGTCATCGGCAATGCCGAGATGGACTTCGTGCTCACCGAGCGCGAGCAGATTGCCAACAGCATCCGCGAGATTGTGGACACCGAGACCAGCGGTTGGGGTGTGGATGTAGAATCCATCAAGATTCAGGAAGTGGAATTGCCCGCAGAGATGAAACGTGCGATGGCGAAGCAAGCCGAGGCTGAGCGTGAACGCCGCGCCATGATCATCAACTCTCAGGGCGAGCTCTCCGCCTCAGAGAACCTGCGACAAGCCGCGGAGAATCTCGCTGTCAATCCGGCAGCTCTCCACCTGCGCACCCTCCAGACGCTTCGCGACATCGCCGCCGATCCTTCGGAGAAGATTGTACTCTTCGTTCCGTCGGATATGGGGAAGGCGCTGGGAACGCTGGCGGGCCAAGAGCCACCCAAAGAATAAGGCGGAGCAATGCTCGACAATAACGTCCGGTATTTGCAGCTCGCCTTCAATTATGATAACGCGCTGGTTGCGCGCATCCTACCGCGCATCCGGCTCAACGAGCGCATTCTCATCGAGGCAGGGACGCCCTTTCTGAAACGCGAGGGCATGGGCGGTATCCGCACCATGCGCGCGTTGTGGAAGGGTCACATTGTCGCCGACCTGAAAATCGCCGATGGCGCAGTGGGTGAGGTGGAAATGGCGCGCGCGGCAGGCGCCACCGCCATCACCGCGTTGGGTAGTTCCCCAACGGAGACGCTGGATCTTTTCGTTAACCACTGTGCCAATCTGGGGATGCTCTCGATGATTGACATGATTGGGGTAACGGACCCGCTGGCAGTTGTCCGACCGTTGAAACGCCCTCCCAATGTCGTCATCCTTCACCGGGGGCGAGATGAGGAATCCACACGCGGCAAGATGATCCAGTATCGCCACATCAACCGGCTACGCAGCAAATACGATGTCTTCATCGCTGCCGCCGGAGGGATTGACCTGAAGGAAGCCCGCAGCGCAGTCTTCAACGGCGCAGGTCTGGTAGTAGTGAATCTGGTGCAGCCCGGTGATGACTGGGTGGGTATTCCCACTAATAGCAATGTGCCAGGGGTTGTAGAGCAGTATCTGGCAACGCTGGCATAAAGACTGTTGACCCTGGACAGCGGACCACGGGAAACCGTTTAGGCAATAGTGGCGCCCCATGGTCCGCTGTTGGATATCAGCACGGGCACACTGACGCTGTCTCAACCTGCAGCCAGGTCATACCCCAACCATCGGTCTGGCGCATGCCGGTGATGAGGAGTGGTTCCCAGGCAGGCGGAAGCGCCTGCCTGGGAGCAAGTTTTGCCAGCAACCAGGTCACACCATCCCATAGGAAGAAATCCGGTCCACGGCTCCAACCGGGAAGGCGCACTCCGATGACCCTGACACGCTGCCGCTCAGGCAGCTCTGTGAGCGGTAGCGTGCCTGCATAAGTTGTGCGCAGCTGTGGCAAAAGCTCCTGCAAGGTAGCAAGCGGGTAGCCCATAACCGAGCGTTCCCATACCAGGCGCTGCATCACCGTCTCCGGAAGCGCAGTAGATTCCATGACCAATAAAGGCAATTGCCGTGCGCTGCCAGCGCGGCGAATCCTGCTTAGCTCTTCCAACAACGCTGCACGATGGGGTCCCAAACCATCAAGCGCTCCCGCCTGAATCAGGTGCACAATCTCCAGTTCCTGGAGAGGTACACGCGAAAGCAGGTCACGCAAATTCGCGAAAGGGGCCACTTTTCGCGCGGCAAGGAGCGCGGTCAAAGCGCGCTCCCGCAAATCGGAAATCAAGTGCAGCCCCAACCAGATGACGGGTTGCAAACCCTCCCAGAGCAACACGGGGCGCCTGGCGCTAACATTCAAGTGTGGCGGACGAACAGCAATCCCCCACCGCACAGCTTCGGCCATGTAAACCGCCGGATGGTGATAACCGCCCCAGTCCTGCAGTCGCGCACAGAAGAAAGCGGGCGCCCAATGCGCCTTGAGATACGCCGAACGATAGCTCACATCGGCATAGGCGGTCGCATGTCCCTGGTTGAAGCCGTAGCCGGCAAAAACCTCGACTTGCTGCCACAGGCGCCGCGCCTGCTCAGCAGTCAGACCTGGACCCTCGGGAGGCCGGCGCTGGCATCCCGCCTCGAATTCAGCCGCCATCTGCACCATCGCCTCGGGGTTCATCTTACTCATGCCGCGCCGCAGGTGATCCGCTTGCGCCCAACTGAGACCCGCAATCTCTGTCGCTACCCGTAGGATTTGCTCCTGAAAGATGAGTACTCCCTTGGTCGGTCCCAAAATCGATGCCAAAGCAGGGTGCAAATAGGTCACACGCTCCTGCCCCCGGTAACGTCGCACAAAGGCGTCCGCCATCCCGCCCGTGGCGGGACCGGGCTTAAAAAAGGCGTTGGCAATCGCCAGGTCGGCGATGGTCTTGGCGCGTAATTTGCACAGCGTTCGCCGGGCGCCCTCGGAGTCGCACTGGAAGACGCCGATGGTATCGCCCCGCGCCAGCATTGCCGCTGTCGTCGGGTCATCCAGGGGAATCTCCACCAGACGGAAAGCGGGATCGCAGTCACGACGCACCAATTCCACCGCATCGGCAAGTACAGTGAGCGCGCGCACGCCCAGCAAATCCATCTTGGCGACGCCCACTGCCTCCACATCGGTATGGTCGAATTGTGTGACCAGGAAGCCCTTGGGCGACCATTGCAGGGGAAGGTAATCGGTCAGAGGACCAGGGGTGACAACGATCCCACCTGCGTGAACACTGAGATGATCGGGAAAACCGGTGATGCTATACGCATCACGGGCTACCTCACGCAGGTGCGGGTCCTCAATGGCGGCAACAATCTCCTCCGCCGGGCGTTGATCCTGCATCCAGCGGCGGTGTGAATGACGCGGCAGCGCCGCTAATAAGCGCTTGAGCACGCTCTCATCCAACCCGTGCGCTTTGATTACCTCGCGCGCCGCCGAACGGAGTTGCAAGGTGTTCAGCGCACCTACAAGCGCCACATGCTCCGCGCCATAGGTATGGCGAACGTAGTCGAGCACCTCATCACGGCGGCGGCTACAAAAGTCCAGATCAATGTCGGGTGGATCGCGCCGCGCCGGGCTGAGAAAACGCTCAAAGAGCAAGTCGTGGGCCATGGGGTCTACGGTGGTGATGCCCAGACAATAAGCCACGAGCGAATTGGCGACGCTGCCCCGCGTGCTCACGGGAATCTCCTGCTCGCGGGCATATCGCACGATATCAGCAACCACCAGAAACAGTGGTGCATAACCGTGCCGGCAGATGACCTCGATCTCATGTTCCAAACGAGTGCTCGCAAGTTCGGGACTGGGCAACCCAAAACGGGTTATCAAACCGGCGCGCGCAGCCTCCCCAAGTGCCAGCTCTGGGGTGACCTTTGGCGGCAAATCAACGGCAGGCCAGATTCGCTCACCCGTGGGCAATGCCGGAGCGCAGGCTTCCGTAAGCACACCCGCACGTTCTAGTGCCTCAGGAAAAGCGGCGAAGCGCTGCGCCAGCTGGCGTGGGGAAAGCCAATGGACGGCGACAGAAGGGTCACCGCCGTCAGGCAGCGCGTCGGCAGAAACAGCGTCGAGATTGCAGTTGCAGCGAATTGCGGCGAGTAACCGTAGACGCGGCTTATCCGCCGGCACAAGGCTGTAAACAGGCTGTACAGCAACCGTGGAAACGCCGAGCCTCGTTGCCAGTCGCGTTACTTGCCGGGCAACGGCATCATCAGCGGATCCGTGAAGTTCCAGGCTGAGGTGGAAATTATCTTCGAAAAGGCCTGCCAGTCGCGCGGCGATGCGATGCGCCGCCGGTTCGGCGTCCGCACGAATGCAGCGCTCAACCCAACCGCGCCGCCCGCCGGAGAGCGCAATCAGCCCAGCAGTGGCGCCGCGCAGGTCTGCCAGCGATACCCCATGCTGTAGGAACGCCTCCCGGTCGGCATTGCCCTGAGCCAGTGAGGAAATCCGGCACAAGGAGCGGTAACCCTCTGATCCAGTAGCGAGCAGCACCAACATGCCGGGTGTCTCGCTGCCGGGGAGCGTCATCAAATCCGGAGGCCAGGCGAGCGGCACAACCATCCCGGTGATGGGCTGCACTTGAACCTCGCGGCACGCACGCGCAAAGGCCACCGCACCATAGAGGGAAAGCGTATCGGTAAGCGCCAGGTGCGTCAAGCCCTCAGTGGCGGCGCGCGCAGCAAGGTCTTCGACAGAGGGTGTAGCGCCCAACAAAGTATAACGAGAATGAACATGCAGATGTGTGAACGGCATCATAGTTCAGGTTATACCGCAGCTCGAAGGACTGGCAAACGGGGAGACAGAAGAACATTACGTGGGATCGTCACGGCGCAGCTATACCACATCATGCACTAGAGTAACGCACAGCCCCATGCTCTTAATCCTTGAACGGTTGCGCAAAACGTTGCTCGTAGACGCCGTTTGCCTTGAGTTGGTTATCCCAATACGCTGCCAGAAACGGTGTCTTGACGAGCACTTTGAAGAGCGGAATGAGGTAGGCAGGATAACGTTCGCGCCCGGCGAGCGCACGCACGGCATCCGGGTCGAATTGCCCCGCGAGGCGCAGGCTCCGCCCCAACGCATTCAACTGCTTGAAAAGTTTGCGATTCATGTTATCCGGCATCAAACGAATTCCCTCTCCGCCGCCCTTGATAAGCGCGCCGAGGTATGGGCTACCGAGTCGCGCCGCGAGTTTTGCCAGATAGCGTTCGACATGGCGCATGTGTGTGGATTCCGGGAAGCCCGATTGCATCACAAAGCCAAGCGCCGGATTATTTGCGCGCCCGCGCAACGGCTCCAGCGCCTCGATAAAGGTCTTGACGATACCCGGCATCGCATCGGTGTAGAGCGGAAAGCCTACCAGGACGGCTTCAGCAGCTGCAAAGGCATCGCAGAACAGAGCGAGCTCGTTCTGCCGCACCAGGTGGAACGTATCGGTGATGCTTCCCCCGGCAGCTACAAAGCCCTGAGCCAGCTGCTGAAGCATGACCGGCGTATTGCCCTTGGCGCCGCGTGGAGAACCATTGTAGAGCGTAAGCTGCACCGGAGGGGTGATGCGCACGCCTGGGAGTGCGAGCAAATCGCGTGCAAAGGGCACGCCCTCCACAGCTTCGGTCGCCATGGCGCGCACGACCGTGTCCACAGGTTCTTGGGTAGTGAGCGCGAATTCCAGGCGGCTTTTCATATTTAGCGCGGTGCGGCTAAAGATATCGCTCACAATACGCAGGTCTTCAGCATCCGTATCCGCCTCAGTTTGCAGCAAAAGTCCCAGGCGTGGATAATGCTCATAACGCGGGCGGTGATGTGCCTCACCCTGATCCACTTCGAAGTAGGGATGAATGAGTGGGATAGATTTGTCCATCATCCGCTTCAACACCGCATCGGGGAAACCCATGCGCAATGGCGCAGCCCACAGCAAGAAATCGCTGTTGATGACTGCCCGGCACACAACGTGCGAGGCGTCTTTGAAAACGCACTCGCCCGGTGTCTTGACCCAACAGCCAAAACAGCCGGTGCAAAACTTGATATCCAGGTCGCGCAAGGTGAACGTGGTGACCTCATGCTGCTTTGTGGTCAGGGCTTCAGCCAGACGAGACAGGTAATCGTCGAAACCCTGGTCCTGAGGATTGCCGTTGCCGTTCATAATGGTGATTTTCATATCGCACCCTCCATCTCATTAAGAGTTTTCGGGAGCATCGCTGCACGACGCTCCCGAAAACCAATCAAGGCAAAGCGCCTACCGCTATCACTCGGACACGACCACATTACTGGAGCGCAAGCAGGAATTTCTCGAAGTCTTTGGGGTTCACATAATGATAAGCGAGCAATTTGCCATCAAGGACCATCCCGAAGACTCCATAGGGGGTAGGCGAGAGCTCCTGAACTTCTTGCGCCGAGCGCAACTCAACCACCTGAGCAGGAATACCGTGTTCTCCCGCTGCTTGCAATGCTCCTAACGTTGCGTCTTCAATGTACGGGCATTGTGGAGTGCGGATGATGGTCAGACCTGCGCCGAAGCGGGACTGACGCGCCTCCCAGTCTGTGGGAAAAGCAGGCAGCGACGCATCGGCATCGAAACGAAGCACAAGCAAATGAAATGAAGGGGGCGCCTGATCCACTTCTACAAAGCCGTGCTTGAGGAAAATATCCTTTTTCGCCATCCAGACCCGGTCGGTAGCGACGGTGGCGACACCATGCATGCCTTGGGCGCGCGCATCTTCAAGGCACATTTGAAGGAGATGTGCGCCATAACCCTTGCCCCTGCCCTTGCCCACAACCCAGAGGCAATGGATAACCATATAGCCCGGAGCATGGATGGCACGCCAGGCGTATTCCCCAGGAATGTATTCGATGAAAGCCGTGGTCCGCCCGCCGATCTCGTGAATCATGTGAAGCTTCAAGCCCTCAGCCAGGCGCGCCGCCATCCAATCGTGCTTCTGGCGATAACCGGGAGCCTTGCGCTTGCTCATGTAGCAGAAAAAGCCCTCCCGATCCAGGTTCTCGGTGGTGACAGTGATCACTTCAAAGGTTTCGCTCATGGTCTGCACCCCTATGTAGCCCTTATCCCAACGGCATTGTATGGAATATCAGGATTGGATCTGGCGCGCCCACGCTGCCGCGCGCTCCAACTCCCCATCCTTCAAGGGACCCTCCTTACCGTTGACGAAGAATCCAGCAGGAGGCAACGCCTGAGTGCCGCCTTTTTTGACCAGACGAACAGCGATCGGTTCAGCAGCATAGCCAAAGAGTTTGACAAACAAGGTGAGGATGCGCGAGTTGACTTCCTGCACGTCCGCACGCGTATCGAAACCGGCGACCCTGACACCCTTGAGCGATCCCGAAGGCAATGTCTTGAGAAATGCCTTAATCGGCTTCAGAGGTTGAAATGCCTGGGTCGGCGAACCAACAATGAGCACAGTCAAGCCGTTCAGGTGCTCCGGCTTCACATCGCCCACGCGGAGAACCTGTGCGCCCAACGACGTTCCTATCGCTTGCGCGATCTTTTCCGTATTGCCAAAAACCGAATCGTAAATCACAAGAGCTTTCATGAATGGTTTTCTCCTATGTCTATGGGTAAGACCCTGGTGGCGCCACGAGTCAGCATTGAAGCTGATTCTCGCCCTTGCCATACTGTTAATGATACGTGAAAACACCATAGACGTTTCATAAATTTTCCTGAATTTAGAACAACATTGGGGAGCAGTGTTGCCCACCGCTCCCCAAAGACCTGTCCAGGGAAATGTACTTACGCGCAGCGCGTCATGGACTTGATGGCGTTGATTAGCCCATTAGTTGAGGCATCGTGGGTGACTACCTCGCCCTCGCTCTTGAGCTCCGGCAGGATTTTCTTTGCCAGCTGCTTGCCGAGCTCCACGCCCATTTGGTCAAAGGAGTTAACGTCCCAAATAACACCCTGCGTGAAGATTTTATGCTCATAAAAGGCAATCAAAGTGCCCAGAACCTCAGGCGTAAGTTTGGGGTAGAGGAAGGAGTTGGTTGGGCGATTGCCGGGGAAAGTCTTGGCGGGAATCAGAAGTTCGAGCTGCGCGCCCGAATAACCCTGGGCTTCGAGCTCAGCGCGCGCTTCATCCGGGGTCTTGCCCTTCATCAACGCCTCGGTTTGCGCCAGATAATTGGAGAGCAGAATCGGATGGTGATCGCCGAGCGGATTGTGACTTTGCGCCGCGGCAAGGAAGTCGCACGGGATCAGCTTGGTGCCCTGGTGGATGAGCTGGTAGAAGGCATGTTGCCCGTTGGTGCCAGGTTGCCCCCAGATGACCGGTCCCGTGGAGACCGTCACAGGCTCGCCCTGCCTTGTGACACCCTTGCCATTACTTTCCATATCCCCCTGCTGGAAATAGGAGGGGAAGTACACCAGATATTGGTCGTAGGGCAAGATAGCATGTGATTCAGCGCCGAAGAAGTTGTTGTACCAGATACCCAGCAGTCCCATGATGACAGGGATGTTATGTTCGAAGGGCGCGGTTGCAAAATGCTGATCCGCCTTGTGCGCGCCAGACAGCAATTCCTCAAAAATGTCCATACCCAGGTAAATGGCAATCGAAAGCCCAATCGCCGACCACAATGAGTAGCGCCCACCAACCCAATCCCAGAACTCGAACATATTCGCGGGATCAATACCGAATTGCGTCACAGCAGCAGTATTGGTAGACATCGCCGCAAAGTGTTTGGCGATGTGTACCTCATCCTTTGCCGTCGTCAGGAACCAGCGGCGTGCCGAGTGCGCATTCGCCATCGTTTCCTGAGTGGTGAAGGTCTTTGAAGCCACCAGGAATAGGGCTGTCTCTGGATCGAGCGCTTTGAGCGTCTCAACCAGGTCCGTACTATCCACATTGGAAACAAAGTGAACCCGCAAACCGGGTTGTGCATAAGGCTTGAGCGCCTCGCAGACCATCTTAGGACCCAGGTCCGAACCGCCAATGCCGATGTTCACAACGTCGGTGATGGGCTTGCCGGTGTAGCCACGCCACGCGCCAGAGCGGATAGCCTCACTGAAATCCCGCATCTTTGCCAACACCCGATTCACCTCCGGCATCACGTCCTTCCCATCTACATAGATAGGCGTGTTAGAGCGATTTCGGAGGGCCACATGCAGCACAGCCCGGTTTTCAGTGATGTTGATTTTCTCCCCACCAAACATAGCATCAATCCGGCGCGAGAGATTAGCCTGCCGTGCCAGCTCGAGCAACAAAGGCACCGTTTCCACAGTGATGCGGTTCTTGGAATAGTCGAACAGAATATCCCCCAACCGCAGTGAAGAGCGACCAAAGCGCTGCGAATCCGCAGTAAACAAATCGCGCATGTGCAACCCTGCGATTTGTTGCTGGTGTTGTACCAGCGTCTGCCATACAGCCGTTTTTTCGAGTTCCGTCATACGTAGCCTCCTGACTAGAGTTTAGCCTGCCACTTCCCCGCCCAGACCAGATCATTGGGCACGCCCTTGAACTCTGATTCGCCCATGATTTTATCAACGACCTGCCGGATGATTTCCACATTGCTATTATACGCGTTGATATAGCATTTGACCATCGTGGCATCGTGCAGATGCGTGGTGAAGTTGAGGGAAACCATAACCGTCGGGACCTCGTGAACATACCAGGGACATTCATTGCTCATGGCAGTCTTCCAGCGGATGCGGTAATTGTTCTCAGCGCCATAGCCAACAACATCGGCAATCACGAGAGCGGCATCCACCTCTTCACGATACTGCAAGGTGCGCCCCTTGATGCGACTATTCCCGTCGTTGACGGTGACCTCAAAACCACGTCGCGTAAGTTCTGCCACGATGTTATCCAGAACCTTCGAGCCTGCTGCCATTATACCGCCAACCTCGCCTTGCAGATAGTAAAGGCGAATACGCTTGTGCGTCTCCGGTCGAATAGGCAGCTGAGCAAGGGTGTTCTTCACCAAAGTGATGCCCTTATCGGCAGCGGCGGCGCGCATTTGCAGGTGCTCCTCACAACCGATTACCGCAAGCTCGGCCTCGGTCTTCAGCAGTTTGCCCTCAGCCTGCTTCTTGTGCAGGTTCAGTTTGGCTTTGAGGCCCAGAACGCGCCGGACGGCGTCGTTCAAACGCTCCGGAGTGATCACGCCCCTTCTCACCCCGTTGAGCATGAAGGTGAAATCCTCATCCATGTTATTGAAAAAGAGAAACATATCACAACCTGCGGCGATGGCGCCGGGGACGTAATCCTCACGGCGCATAGCAGAGGTCATTCCCAGCATGTGACTGGCATCGGTGATGACCATACCGTTGAAACCGAGCTGCTCCTTAAGCAGACCCGTGATCAGCTCCTCCGCCAGGGTCGCAGGAAGAATATCCCGGTCTTCCAGCCTTGGATTGAGTCGCTTTTGATAATAAGGCAACGCGATGTGACCCGCCATAATCATCTCGACGCCGTTATCAATATGATGCCGGTAGACACGCCCAAAAGAAGCATCCCACTCCTCGGGAGAGAGCTCGTTTACGCCGAGCACAAGATGCTGGTCGCGCTCCTCGGTGCCATCACCGGGGAAGTGCTTGATACAGGTGATCATATCGGGCACAGTACGGTAGCCCTCAATGTACGCAGAGCTGTACTTGATGACATCATCAGCATGGGTGCCATAGGCGCGAGTATTGACAATGGTATTGCGCCAGTTGAAGAGAATGTCCACGCAGGGGTCGAAGTTGACATTGACGCCGAGAGCGCTGGCTTCGCGTGCGGAAACCTTTCCGGCATCGTACGCCACCTGCGGATCGCGGGAAGCTTCGCACTGCGCCGCAGAAGCGATATAGGTGCCATCGGCACAGGCGCCATTCCCGCCGGAATCGCAGTTGGCGGCGATCAACAGCGGGATCTTGGAATGCCGTTGCAGGTCATTGAGCAGCGCCTGAACCTGCGGCGATTGCCCGCCATGATAGCGCGCGCCGCCGATGTGGTACTTCGCGAGAATCTCCGCGCCGGTCAAATCTCCGCCGCTGAACACATCCTTACCGAAGAAAAAGAGGTTCGTAAACAGCTGCCCGACTTTCTCCTCATCCGTCATGCCAGCGAGGGTTTCCTCGACCCATTGAATTTGTTCCGCAGACAAGGTATAAGGCTTAGCCGATAGATCAACTAATCGTCCCATGAGAGTATCCTCCATAGCTATATTTCTGTATCGGTTTGTGAAGGTCACAAGTCCTTGCGCTTTGCCAGGCACTTATCCGGCGCCATGTGTGTGGCGCCGGATAAGTAAGTTTTAGCAAAGGCTTCAAAAAAGAGAGCGCCGCTGCAACTGCGCGCGGCAGAGCCTATATCCGTGTATCCGGAAAACCGCAGAAGACATCTACCGGGCTGACGCCCTTGAAGTCCTCCTCGCCCCGAGCAATCTTGGCAGCGGTCGCCGCAATCGTCGCCGGACGCGCATCATAAGCATTGATCACACACTTTACTGCAGGGGCATCAGAGAGCAGGAAAGGCGTAGAGAAAGAAATCAGGATGGTTGGTATTTCGTGAACGTACCACGGCAAGTCCGGCGTTCCCTTGGAAGCGGGCCAGCTCACCCGCTCAACCGGTTGCATACCGCCGACCACCTGAGCCACATTGATGATCAAGTCGTATTTGCCAGTCAGACCCGAGATGGGCGCTTTGCCAGAGTACATATTCATCAAGCCCCTGGCGCGCTCCTCCTCGGGCAACTTGAGGAGTTTATCAATGGCGGACTCGAAGACCTCGACCTCGTGGCCGGCCTTACGGAGTTCCTCAGCGAAAAGCACCCATGGTGGTGTACCGCCGCCGCCAAAGATTGAAGCCGCAGGGTTCGTTGGTCCTTTTACCGGAATGATAAGAACTCGCCTGTAGCGTTCCGGGGTGACCGGCAGAATGCCCACCTGGGTGTTCTTGGCGAGGGTGATGGCGTGATCGGTGACCTGGGCCGCAATGGCTTTGTTCTCCGGCAAGCCAATTCGCTTCAGGGCGGTCTCAGCCAGCTCGACAATATCCTTCTTCGCTTTCTTGTGCAGGCCCAAGGCAGCCTTTGTGCCGAGGATAGCGCGCAGGGCCTCAATCAGGCGTTCCTCAGTGATAACGCCCCTCTCATAGCCTTCCTTCATCCATGCCAGATCCTCTTCAGGATCATTGAAAAAGAGGAAGAGGTCACAGCCTGCAGCAATAGCAGTTGGCAGAACGAGGCGCCGTGGCATCGCGGATGTCATGCCGACCATGTGCGAAGCATCGGTCACGACGAGACCGTTGAAACCAAGCTTGCCCTTGAGCAAGTCGGTAGTGAGTTCTTTGCACAGAGAAGCTGGCAGAAGTTCAGCATCCTTCATCTCAGGCGAGAAGAAGCGTTGATACGCGGGCATCATGATATGACCGACCATGACAGACTGAACACCCGCCTCAATCATGCCCGCGTAGACCTTGCCGAAGGTGGCATCCCACTCCTCGATGGTCATGGAGTTCACGGACGAGGAAAGGTGATGGTCGCGCTCATCCACGCCATCGCCGGGAAAGTGCTTCATGGCGCAGGCAACACCGGATTCCGCCATCCCCCGCAGATAAGCCTTGCCATAGGCAAGCACGAGGTCGGCGTCGGCGCCAAAGGCGCGGTTGGAGATGATGGGGTTGCGCCAGTTGATCAGGAGATCCACAACGGGGGCAAAAGCCCAGTTACAGCCGATGGCAGAGGATTCCACGCCGGAGATGCGCCCCATCTCATAAGCCCACTGCGGATCAGCGGCGGCGCCTAGCTTGATCGGGAAGCCCACATAGGTACCATCCGTACAAGCGCCATTGCCCCCCGCTTCAGCGTTCGAAGCGATGAGCAGTGGAATCTTGGAATTCTCTTGCAGAATGCGGTTCTGCTCATGAACCTCGGCTGCAGGACCGGGATTATAGCGCACCGCGCCGAATTTGTATTTCGCGAGCGCATCGGTGAGGTAGTCGAAGGTACGATTGGCGCCCATGTTAACGAAAAGTTGGCCGATTTTCTCATCGAGAGTCATTGAAGCAATCGTTTTCTCGACCCATTCAATGGCATCGTCATCCAGATAGTACGGTTTGGCTCTAAGGTTAACCATGAAAATCTCCTCCCCTATCTCTTCCACGGCGGGGTTTCGGGTAGCAGCTTCTCAAAGTCGGCGATAAGCCCTGCCTCGTAGTCACCCGCGTAGGTACCGTTCAGGAATCTATCCAGCGCCTCATTGTGGAAACGCTGCCAGGATTCATCTTCGTGACCTGGGTTGATAGGGTAATACAGAACACTGACTCCGTTGGCGGAGTCACGGTCACCAGGAGCATCGCCGATGAGCAGAATGTGATCATCGGGGTACTTGCCCTTAGCCGCATATTGCAGATGCTGCTTCTTAGTCCCCATCTCCTGACCGGCTATCACCGTCATATACTGAGCCAGACCGTGCTCCGACCACTCACGCACCAGTGCATCCACAGGCGTCGCCGAGACGACCATGAGGTCCACCTGACCCTGCATCTTCTGCAAACTCTCGCGCACGTAGAGGAAGGGAGGCACGCCATGCACCATGTCCTCAATCGCGGCATCCACCGTGCGAGACCAGACCAGGGCCTGCTCTAGCTCAGGATCGGGATGTGCTGCCGCATAAGCCTCCATCCCCTTGTGGCTGAGTGGGGCTCCGGAGGCAATGAACTCCCTGATTTTGTCCCCCTTAGGCACCTGCGCATTGCGCGCGATGACCTCAGGACGTTCACGCAGCAGATCAAAGACCCGCACCAGCGCAATCCAGCGGTTGAGTCCGCGCGTCGTTGAATAGAGATTCACAAATTCGGCGGTCTCACGTGCATACTTAGAGACGGATTGCAGGCCCCAAGCCTTGATGGTACTGGGGGTGAAGCACTCCTTGTGCTTGATCTCCATGGCATCAAAGGCACAACCATCAGAATCAATGCCAACAAAGAAATCATGTTGGGGTTGGAAATCGAGCAGCACTTTGGCTGCCTCCGGAACATTCGTCATCTTCATCTCGTTATCCTTGGGGTTTCTTGCTAATCGTGCCGCCACTGGGCACTTCTAATGCCTCATAGTCTTCCAAGAGCGTGGAAGGGTCAATGCGGCAGTTTCGCCCGATCACGGCACCCGCCGGGATATGTGCACGTTTACCAACAATGGTAATACCGGTGTTGATGTTGGCAGGTTCCAAGGCATTGGGAGTGTTATCGTCACCAACGCCGAGCTGCACGCCAGCACCTACCTCAATCTCCTTGTCGAGAATGCAGCGGTTCACCACGGCACTCGCCTGGATAACCGTGTCATTCATGATGACGGAGTCGCGCACAACCGCGCCCTTCTCCACCCGAACGCCAGGCGAGAGCACGCTATTGATCACCGTGCCCTGGATGAGACAGCCATTCGACGCGATGCTGTTGACCAGTTCTCCTGGAGGAAGGCATTTGACGGGCGGGCGCTCCTCGGAGCGCGTGTGAATCACCCAGTTCTTATCATAGAGATCCAAACCCGGCGTTTCGCCAAGCAATTCCATGCTGGTCTCCCAATAGGACTGGATCGTGCCCACATCCACCCAATACCCCATGAAGGGATAGGCATAAGCCTTCCCCATCTGCACAATCTGCGGAATGATATTTTTGCCAAAATCGTGCACCGATTCCTTGTCCAGCGCATCTTGCTCCAATAGATCGAGCAAGAACCGGGTATTGAAGACATAGATGCCCATCGAGGCGAGCGTGCTTTCCGATTGCTTCGGCTTTTCGGCAAAACGGGTGATTTTCTGCCCCGCATTCACCGTCATAATACCAAAGCGATGCGTCTCTTCAGGGCGCACATTCATCACCGCAACGGTCAGATCGGCTCCCTTATCCTGGTGGAAGCGCAAAAGGTCACGGTAATCCTGTTTGTAGATATGGTCGCCAGAAAGGATTAGCAGGGTATCGGATTTCGCATCACGGATAAAGCCCCGGTTCTGGTATAGCGCGTCCGCAGTGCCTCGGTACCAGTCCTGATCGGTGCGCCCGCGATACGGTTGCCAGATCTGCAAGCCATTGGGGGGACGGCGGTTGAGGTCCCAGGGATCGCCGATGCCCATGTGCTCCATAAGAGAATGGGGGCGGAACTGCGTAAGCACGGCAATGCGGTACAGGTCGGAGTTGACCGCGTTGGAGAGGGGAAAATCAATGATGCGGTATTTCCCTGCAAAAGGGACGGCGGGTTTGGCACGCTTCTCGCCGAGAATGCTCAGACGGCTACCTGCTCCCCCAGCCAGGATCAACGTTAAAACAGCCATAGATTCCTCCTCAAAATCAAAAGTCAATAATCATGTGTGAGAAGTTTAGCGACTGGGCCACGCTGGAGCGTGGCATTTTTATAAGTTGCCCTCACGGATGCGGAACAGCGTCGAACCAATCCGAAAGACGGTTTCGGGAATAAGGTGGCTGATCCACGTAATGTGAAACATCATTGAACAACATCAGACGTGCACGCACAGGGTCTCGGAAATCCAGGATATTGAGACTGGCTGGGGATTGGTCCAGACGGTCGCGGTAACCCCGCGCATCGAAGCCCAAAAGGCTGCTCAGAATCAGCCGAATGGTTGCCTTATGCGAGATCACTGCCACCGTTTGCCCGGTATGTCGCACTACGATGTCGCGGATAACGGGCAATGCCCGTGCCATCACCATCACGCCGGATTCGCCCTCCTCAGGAGCAAAGGTGAAAGGGTCCTCCTGCCACGCAGCGTATTCGGCAGGGTAGAGGCGCTCCACATCGGCGCGGCTCAGCGTTTCCCAATGCCCGTGATGGATTTCACGCAATCCCTCACGCGGCTGAGGCGTCATACCAAAAGGCGCCGCAACGATGGAAGCAGTCTCAACCGTACGGCGCATGGGACTGCAATAGAAAGCTGCGATATTATCATCCGCCAGACGCCGCGCCAGACACTCCGCCTGCCAGCGACCCTCATCGGAGAGGTCCACCTCGGTGCCGCCGGAGAAGCGATCTTCAGCGCTCAAGCTGGTCGCACCATGCCGAATGAGATAAAGACGCGTCGTGCTCATATTCCCCCTTGTCTATACTCGAGCAAATTCAAACGAGGGCACCTTAGCGCTGGATGCGCGCAGAGCCCCCTGTAGCAAATGCACGCACCTGATCCAGGGTAGCCATGGTCGTATCGCCTGGGAAGGTGGTCAGCAACGCCCCGTGCGCCCAACCCAGGTTGACCGCGGCTTGAGGTTCAGCACCTGTAAGCAGGCCATAGAAGAAGCCCGCGGCAAAGCCATCGCCGCCGCCCACGCGATCCAGAACGTCAAGTTCCGCGGTGGGCGCCATATACGTCTGCCCGTTGATCCAGGCAACCGCGCTCCAGCTGTGACGGTTGGTCGAGTGTACCTCACGCAACGTCGTGGCGACGATTTTGACCTGAGGAAAGAGGTTGATCACCTGGTCAATCATGCCAAAGAAGATACTGGGGTCGAGTTTGGACTTGGCGACGATTTGTGGGCCTGCGACTCCGAGACCCAACTGCAAATCTTCCTCATTACCCACCAGAACATCCACGTTCTCGACAATGCGTCGAATGACGGATTGTGCCTTCTCTGCCCCGCCCCAGAGATTCCAGAGCTTGGCGCGGTAGTTCAAGTCAAAGGAGGTGATGGCGCCCGCCGCTTTGGCTGCCCGCATAGCCTCAATGATGACTTCACCGGTGGTCTCAGAGAGCGCCGCAAAGATGCCGCCGCTGTGCAGCCAACGCACGCCGCCAGCCATGATGGCAGACCAATCGAAGTCACCCGGTTTGAGTTGCGCTGCGGCCTCGTTGGAGCGGTTGTAGAAAACCACCGGGGCGCGCATCCCATGTCCACGATCACTGTAAACTGTGGCCATATTGGGCCCGTTAACACCATTATGAGCAAAATGCTTGTAAAAAGGGCGCACGCCCATCGCGCGCACCCGCTCAGCAATCAAATCGCCAATCGGATAATCCGCCATTGCGGTCGCGATGCCCGTGCACAACCCGAAACAATCTGCAAGGTTAGCCGCGACGTTGAATTCCCCGCCGCTCACGTGTACCGCCCACTGCGTGGACTTCCGAAAGGGAATGTTCCCCGGGTCCACACGGTGAACCAGAGCGCCGAGGGAGAGCAAGTCCAATGACCCTTGTTGTGGAATATCGAGATATGTATCCATGGAAACTCCTTTTTGATAACAGCTCTGAACCAGGAAAATCCCTACACCATCATAAGCCTTCGGCAGCTACCTCGAAGTGAAGTAGCTGCCGCAGACGAGCCTCCCGCTGGAGCGGCTACTGAAGCAGTTCCAGCGCCTTGACGATCAATTCGACCGCCCCTTCGGGTGTGATTTTTTCCGTGCTGATAACGAGATCATACAATGCAGGGTCCGCAATATCGGCGCCATAGAAACGCTGAACGAAGTCAATGTGTGCCTGGTCACGCTCGCGGGTCCGCTGTTGTGCATCTTCCTCGCTCAGAACAGCGCGAGCCTGCCAGCGCCTGACACGGGTTTCGAATGGCGCTACGATGCGCACGTGCAACACATCCGGCTTGCCAGCGAGGGCAATCTGCCCGCCGCGACCGATAATCACAACATCGCCCTGCTCGTATGCCGCTTCAATCATGCTCCGCACACGCTCCACAGAAAGCGCCTCATGGGCATCATGCCGTGCCGCAAGCGTCCAGCTGCTGGGATCGCCAAAGGGTGTTTGGAAATTGCCGAAGATACGCTCGAGAATACCCTTAGCCTGGTGTTTGTCCGCGGAGACATCTACAATCTCCCTGGGATCTATCCCCATCTCCTGTGCAAGTTCTGCCATGAGCTTCTTATCGAAATACCGATAACCAAGTCGCTCACAGAGTAAACGAGTCACGGCATCGCCGTCGCTCCCCGACTGCCGGGAAACAGTAATCACTGCCATAATTGACCTCCTCGCTATGGAACTAAAGGTTAAGATTAAGCTTCGAACCAGAATTCGCGCAACACGTGCGCCGCCATCTTGGGCGTGCGAATGCGCGTGAAGATGCCCTTATGGTTCAAGCCCCCCACACGCGCAATGCTTTGCACCGCAGCAAAGTCCGCGAAATTCCAGACCTGCATGCCGGCGACAAATTCGCGCTCCGCTGCCACATCAAGGTGGAAACGGATATACTGAGCCTGATAATCCTCAGTCCACATCACATCCGGTTTCCCATGATAACCGGCAATAGTATCCGCGCCAAACTCGGTCATGATGAGCGGCTTGTGGAATCGGCCCCATACCTGATCCAGCTCCTTCTCAAGCATCACACGCGCGATATCGAGTTGACCGCCCAGGGCATACCAACCCCAATAGCGGTTCATACAGATAACATCGCAATTTTCCATCCAGTTCTGAGGTCCGCCCATCACCGTGACGATGGTAACCAGGCGTGTTGGATCGAGCTCACGGGCGCGGTCCAGAAGTGCATCCAAGAAGCGTTTACCGGGAAGGTTTGTCTCCTCAATGGACGTCTGGCTTTCACCGATTGAGCCAACACCCACGCCAGCGTGCATAGGTTCGTTAGCCACACACCACATCACCACTGCGGGATGGTTTTTGTCGCGGGCAATCAGCTCCTCAATCTGCTGCAAACACATGCGTAGCCGTTCGGGATAGTTGGCCTCATCTCCCATCTGCAAGCTGACGGCGGGGATTTCATCTATGATCAAGAAGCCCTCACGATCCGCCAGCTGCATCTCTTCCTCACTGTAAGGATAGTGCGAGGTACGGTAGCTGTTGGCGCCAGTCCAGCGCATGAGCTGGTAATCCTTCACCATCAGTGGAAGATTCAACCCCTTGCCGCTGGCAATGAAATCCTCGTGCCGTCCAAAGCCATTCAACTTCACCGGTTTGCCATTGAGCAGGATTTTACCATCCTCTACCGCGATGGTGCGGATGCCGACTTTGAGGCTGTAACTATCATCTTCCGATGTCACAGTCAGATCGTAGAGATATGGGTCCTTATCCGACCACAGGTTGGCGCCAGGCACAATTAGCGTAACTTCGGCAAGGCCATCCACAAAGGCGAGCACTGCATGAATGCCCACGCCATCACCCTTAAGTTGCACAGTGCCTTCTCCGCTTACGGAGGCGTTGAGCCGGGCGGTGACCTTCACTAGACCGTCGGCGCCCACGATATCGGTAACCACCGTAATATCCTCGATATAGGTCTGCGGCACAGAGTACAGCACAACCGGACGGTGAATGCCCGAGAAGGGGTAGAAATCGTAGGTAGTTTTGGGAGTACTGGCAAACATGCTCATCGCTGAGCCAGTGACGTTGCCGGAGGGCACACGCTCAGGGCGCAGCTCGTTTTCAACACTGATGGCCAAAACGTTTTCCTCATCCCACTTCACGTAATCCGTGATCTCGAAAGCAAAGGGCAGGTGCCCGCCTTCGTGCCAGCCCACCTTTACCCCATTGACATAGACGGTTCCGAAATAGACGGCAGAGCCAGCACGAATGAAGATGCGGTGGCCCTTCCAGACCGAGGGAACATAAAACTTCCTGGCATACCACACCAGATCGAGGTAGCCAAAGAGGTCATCATACTGCTCGTTCCAGCTGCCCGGAACAGCCATTGGACGTGCATCGCTCAAGCCATTCGCCCAACCATTGGTTTCACCAGTGCGGTCGGGGTCACACCGAAAATCCCATATACCTGAAAGATCGAGTTTGTTGCGATGGCTGTTTTGAACTGGATATAACATCCCTGCCTCCTGAATTGAAAATAACGATCCTACCCGCTTTTGTACAAAGGGCGCCTTCAAGATTTTGTCAGCGCCCTTTATATCTACCGCATTTTCCAGTGAGTTACTCCATCTATTGAGCTGCAGCCAGCTTTGCTTTCAGAGCAGCGACATCCTTCGGATAGAATTTGTAGAACAAGAACCAGAAAACTGCATTTATCGCGTAGGGAATGACCACCAGGTAAAGCATGATCTGTACCAGACTCAACGTCTTGGTCAACGGAGCAATAGCGAGCATCATCGTAGCGCTGATAGCACCCTGGATAAAGGAAAAGAGCAGAGCGAAAGCGGTCGCCGAGTATTTCGGCTCCACCACGGAGGCAACCATCGGAAGCACACACCCAGAGAAGCCGATGGAGCCTACCAGACCAGCAAGGAAGACAATCACGTAAGCCATGAAGCCCTGCCCCCAGTCAATTTGCGTCATCAAGAAGGTCATAATCGCAAAACCAACCAGGTACAACTGCATGAGGGTGATGCGTCCCTTGGGTCCCATCTTCCGCTCAAACATATCTCCCAAATACCCACCGATGAAAGAGCTGAGCATGAAACCACCGAAGAAGACGGAGTTGAGGACAGCCGCCCTGGGGGTATCCCAGCCACGGGCTTTCACAAAGAAAGTCACCATGAAGGCAAACAGTACCAGCGAGGTGATGAAAAGCAGCTGCACTGCCAGCAACAGGATCGTGGGGGTCTTGAGGAGCGTGCCGACGTCCTTTAGGTTGAACTTACCCGCCTCTGGGTCAGTCTCATCAACCTTGCCCTTAGGAGGCTCCTTAACAAAAAACGCAATGAGGATACCGCTCAGGATGCTTGTGCCAGCCATAATATACATACCGATGCGCCAACCATCCGGAATGTTCGCCAACCGGCCAATCACAGGGGTAAGAACCAGGCTGCCCAATGATGAAACCGAGCGCATGGCGCCATAAGCTTTACCACGCTCATCATCTTCAAACATATCCCGGAGTAAACCGTTGGCAATCGGCTCTCCTGCTACGGTGCCAATAACCGCGATGGAGTAGAGAATCAACAATTGGGTATAGTCTTGAGCAAAGCCGACACCAATCGTCCACAAACCCCAAATGCCAGTAACAAGAATGAGGATTTTCTTCCGACCGAAGCGGTCGGCAAGCATGGACCAGAGCGTGCCAAACAACATCCGGGCATATTTGCTAATGCTAGAAAGAACACCCAGGGCTCCCAAGGGCAACGCTAAAGCATCCATGATCACAGGGAAAAGGGTGTTGATCAACCCACCCTCCATACCGTCGCTGATGAAGGCAACGGCCATTGAAGCCAGCCCTGCCCAACGCGTCTTCTTATACTCGGCGCTCAACCGGGGCTGCGCAACTTCTACAGGTACACTACTCATGCAAGCACCTCCTCACTAATATGGATCACTGTAACATGCGATTCACGTTAGCGCTAACGTTATATGGCTATCTTATCATGGATATGATGTTTGTCAATACCCAAATCTCCGGAAAGTGTTCAGATTTCCATTACGGGGCGTGAATTTCGGGCTGAGGCTCGCTAGAAAGAGTGTTTTTGGCACCGTGCCACGCGCAGCGCCGCAGATATTCAACATAATGCTAGCGCGACGCAGTTTAGCCACGTCGCGCTAGCATTATCATAAAGCAAGCTATTTCACTTTGCCAGGGTCAATCAGACAGATTTACCACACCTCGACCAGAGCGTCCTGCCTGATGGTTCCACAACAGGCACAAATCACGCCGAATCACGCACATACAGCTCCGGCTCAATCAACATCGCCGCGGGGCAGACCACGCCCCCCATCATATCTAGTAGCGACTGCATCGCCACTTTCCCAATATGCATCAGGTTCACATGCAAAGTTGTGAGTTGAGGTTTGATGATTGTCGCCAGCGGAATATCGTCAAAACCGATGATCCCGATATCTTCGGGGACACG
Organism: Anaerolineae bacterium; assembly: GCA_026645815.1. Taxonomy (GTDB): domain Bacteria; phylum Chloroflexota; class Anaerolineae; order B4-G1; family SLSP01; genus JAAZNO01. The sequence continues at coordinate 81,684 of JAPKMR010000001.1, forward strand.
GCGCCCCAGAGCCTGACAAGCCTGCATAGCGCCAACCGCCACCAGATCGTTGAACGCGAGGATGGCATCCACATCCGGACAGCGCTTCAACAAAGCCAACGCCGCCTCATACCCACTCTCAGTATCCGGAATACAACATTCCTCCAAAAGTGAGTCCAAAGGCAGATTAGCCGCCGTCAGCGCAGCATAATATCCTTGCAAACGGCGATGCGCGGATAATGAATGAGAAGGACCGTTGAGATAGGCGATACGCCGCCGCCCTCGCCCCACAAAATGCGCTACCGCCAACCGCGCACCGCGGTGATCGTGTACATTCAGCGTCATCGCGTGCGACAAGGGCTCTTCCAACTCGCGATTGAGCAACACCACAGCAGGGAAACGGTTCAGCTGGACTTTGAGGTCCTCAACAGATACGCGGGCGCTACACCAGATCAATCCATCCACATCCTTTTGCCACAAGGAATTAAGTGCTTCTAGTTCACGCGTTGGATCCTCAACCGTATTGACCAGAAAGACGCTGTAGCCATGCTCATAAGCCGCATCTTCCACACCGCGGGCAATCTGGGCAAAGAAAGGGTTGGTGTTATCGGGAACAATCAACCCCACACTGGTGGTCTGATTTGTCGCCAGACCCCGGGCAATCTGGTTGGGGTGGTAACCCAATTCATTCGCCAACGCCAGAATCTCCTGGCGCAATTCTTCACTCACACCGGGTTTGTTGTTGATGGCACGGGAAACCGTCATCAATGAAACGCTAGCTGCATCAGCGATATCAGCGAGTGTGGGACGTTTTATCATATCAGCCTCTATCTTCAGATACTATAGTTGTGCAAATTGCCAGTCACCAGGTTCGCTAGAGCACGTATCACACCACGTGGGCAAGCCTCACTATATCCTTGCCATCCCCAATCTCAGCTGGTTGCACCGAAATCTGCGCTTTCATCAATTTACCTATTGTAATCCAAAAAATCCATGATACAATAACATTAGTTACGTTAGCGCTAACTTGCAGATTTCGGCAAATTAGCTCAAAATCGGACAAGCGTTCTCAGTGGACCCTAACTTTCAAAACCTCATATACGCGAGATAAGGAGGCATGGTGATGTTAGCGCCTGATCGTTTCTTTGACCCCGACCCCGCACAAAAGACCGCGGCGCTCGAGCTTTACGCGCGCGTGCGCAATCTACCCATTATATCGCCACACGGACATGTGGACCCATCGCTCTTCAGTGACCCAGAACGACGCTTCGATGGGCCGGTCGAATTGCTCATCCAACCCGACCACTATGTGCTGCGTATGTTGTACTCACAGGGCATTCCCTACGAAGTCTTGCTTTCCAAAGAAGAAGACCCACGACATATCTGGCAGCTCTTTGCCCAAAACTTCTACCTGTTCCGTGGCACGCCTTCGGGAGTGTGGCTGACGCACGAGCTGGAAGCCGTCTTCGGCGTGACGGAGAAACTCAACGGCGACTCAGGCCCAGAAATTTATGACCAAATCCAGGCTGCACTGCTTACCCCAGAATACTCACCACGCAACGTGTTTAAGAAGCTGAATATCGAGGTACTCGCGACCACAGATTCGGCAACCGATCCCCTTCTGCAGCACCAGATAATTCGCGCTTCGGGTTGGGATGGAAGGATCATCCCCACCTTTCGCCCGGATAGCGTGATCAACCTGGCTGCTGCCGGTTGGAAGGAAAACATCTCAGCCCTGAGCGAGGTGAGCGGCATCCAGGTGGGCGATTTCAAGTCCTTTGTGCGCGCTCTGGAGCAACGCCGCGCCTTCTTCATGTCCCTTGGCGCCACCGCCTCCGACTTTGGACCCTATCAGCCGGCTACAGAATGGCTCTCCGACCAGGAAGCCGAGGCCATCTTCCAGCGGGCGCTCAAGGACCAAGCCACAGAGCAGGATACAGCGCGCTTCCTCGCCCACATGTTGTGCGAAATGGCGCGCATGAGCGTGGAAGATGGCATGTTGATGCAGATTCACCCGGCGGTATACCGCAACTACAATCCGGATGTATATAGCAGATTCGGCGCGGATAGGGGCTTCGATATGCCCGTAGCCACCGAATACACGCGCAACCTGCACCCCCTTCTGGAGCGTTTTGGCAATCATCCCAATTTCCGGCTGTTGCTGTTCACCCTGGATGAATCTACCTACGCACGCGAGCTCGCGCCGCTGGCAGGCGCCTACCCCTCCGTGAAGCTGGGTCCCCCCTGGTGGTTCAATGATTCGCTGAACGGAATGCGCCGTTTCTTCGACCAGGTGATGGAAACCGCCGGAATCTACAACACCGCCGGTTTCAATGATGATACGCGGGCATTCCTATCCATTCCGGCGCGGCACGATGTCTGGCGCCGGGCATCCGCAAACTGGCTTGCCGGGCTGCTCGTACGCGGCATGATTGAACGCGAGGAAGCGGAGAGCATGGTTGTGGATCTGGCTGTGGGTCTGGCAAAAAAGGCCTATCGTCTGTGAATTTAGCCTAAAGGAGCAAAACGATGATCATAGACATTCAAAAAGCATACGATTTCACTGGCAAGACTTTTGCGGTCACTGGCGGCGCGGGCGCGCTCGGCAGTGATGTGGTCGTGGCGTTGGCAGAGCAAGGTGCAAACGTCATGATCCTTGACTTGAGATTGGGTGGCGTCGCGGCGATCAAGGAACGACTGGGAGAACGCGCCGGTCAGGTAGATGCCTGCGAAGTGAACGTTCTCAATCGCGAAAGTCTCGAAGCAGCTCGAGATGCCATTCATCAACGCTTTGGGACGCTCTACGGTCTGGTCAACGCAGCAGGCGGTAATAGCCCTAAGGCTACTGCCAGCCCGACTATGAGTTTCTTTGATATTCCTGACGAGGGCATGCGCTTTGTACTCGACCTGAACATTCTGGGTACCTTTATGCCCTGCCAGGTTCTAGCCAAAGAGTTCGCAGAGACGGGCGAAGGCGTGATTCTGAATTACTCCTCCATGAATGCCTATCGCCCCCTGACCAACATCGCTGCCTACTCCGCAGCCAAAGCAGCGATTACCAACTTCACCGCGTGGCTGGCTGTCTATCTGGCGCAAAACTACTCCGGCAGAATCCGTGTGAACGCGATCGCACCCGGTTTCTTCCTGGGCGAACAAAATCGTTTCCTGATGGTGGACAAGGACACCGGAAACTGGACCCCGCGCGGGCAGAAGGTGATTGACCACACCCCAATGGGGCGGCTTGGCAATCCCGAGGATTTGATCGGCTGTGTCCTGTGGTTGCTCTCGTCCGCCTCCGAATTCGTCACCGGCATTACCGTGCCCGTAGATGGCGGTTTCTCGGCCTATGCCGGCGTATAAGCCCGCCCGGCGGGAAGCAAGGAGATACACATGATTTACGCACAGACCGTCGCAGACTCGGGCATCCTCAGCGAGGAGAGCATGCGCCAGACACTGACAGAGGGTCTGGCAAGGCGATTCAGAGGTCAGAAAGTGCTCGCGCTGATCCCCGATCACACGCGCTCACTGCCACTGCCGTTGCTGTTCCGCATGGTGGTCGAGGTCCTGCATGATGTTCGCCAGCTCGATTTTATGGTGGCGCTGGGCACGCACCCCGCACTGCCGGAGGAAAGCCTGAACCAACTCGTTGGCATCACTGTCGAAGAGCGCAGTTCGATCTACAAGCACATCGGCTTACTCAACCATGCCTGGGATGATCCCGAAACGCTGGCCTCGCTAGGCGTGATGGAGCAAGATGAAATCAAGGCGTTGGCAGGGGCAAACTGGCACCCCTCACTCCCGGACATGGTAGATATCCGCATCAATAAGGCGGTGTTGGACTACGATGCCATCCTGATCCTGGGACCGACCTTTCCGCATGAGGTAGTGGGCATGTCGGGCGGTGCGAAATACCTGTTCCCCGGCATCTCAGGACCCGACATGATCAATGCCACGCACTGGCTAGGCGCACTGGCACAGGTAGTTGGCACCATCGGGGTGAAGGAGACGCCGGTACGGGCGATGATTCATGCTGCTGCGCGCCGGTTGCCCACACCCGTAACCCTGGCAGCGCTGGTAGTCACCGGGCATGACCTGGCAGGTATGTTCATCGGCGACCTCTACGAAGCCTGGAGTCTGGCAGCTGACCTTTCCGCGCAGCGCAATATCATCTGGTGCGAGCACCCCTATCAACGCGTGCTCTCCTGGGCGCCTGCGATGTATGATGAACTGTGGACGGCGGCAAAAGCAATGTACAAACTGGAGCCTGCCGTCGCCGTAGGTGGTGAGGTCATTATCTACGCACCCCACCTGGACGTGGTCAGCCACGTTCACGGGCGTTATATCTACGAAGTGGGCTATCACATTCTGCCGTATTTCCTGCACGACTGGGATCACTTCAAGCATATCCCGCTCGGAGTGTTGGCGCACAGCACACATGTTCGGGGGTCCGGGGTAATGGACAATGGCATAGAGAGGCCCAATGTCAAAGTCACACTCGCCAGCAAAGTGCCGGTAGATGACTGCGCACGATTGAATCTGGGCTACCTAAACCCTGCTGAGATTGATATCACAGAGTGGCAGAACCGCGAGGCTGAGGGAATTCTGTATGTACCCAAAGCCGGCGAGGTGCTCTACCGCTTCAAAGGGTGAAGACCTGCGGGGAGCGAGGCACAGCCTTATCTACCACCCCGTGACCAATTTCGATTTCGCGGTACAATTAAAAACTATCCGGGAATTCTCACATCAGAAGTCCATAGGCAAACTGGAGCAAATCATGGGAACACAATATGCGCTTGGCATCCTGGGGCTGGGAGTGATGGGCCGCAGCCTGGCAAAGAACTTCCAGCGCAATGGATTTAAACCTATCGGGTTCGACCTGAACCCCAAACTACCAGCAGATTTCGACGTCAAGGTGGTCACCTCACTGACGGAGCTCGTTGCAGCCCTGACCCCGCCCCGCACCCTATTCCTGATGGTGCCCGCGGGCGCGCCGGTGGACGCCGCAATCGCTTCGCTCAAACCCTATTTGCAGCCCGGCGACCTCATCATTGACGGCGGGAACTCCTACTTTGCGGACACCGAACGCCGGGTGAAAGAACTCACCGCAGCAGGATTGAACTTCATCGGCATGGGCGTTTCGGGAGGCGAAAGCGGTGCGCTGTGGGGTCCTAGCATGATGCCAGGAGGATCGCCGATATCATGGCCACAGGTCAAGGAAATGTTCGAAGCCATCTCAGCCAAAGCAGAGGATGGCGAAGCCTGCGTAGCCTGGATGGGACCGGGTGGCGCCGGGCATTACGTCAAAATGGTGCACAATGGAATCGAATACGGCGATATGCAGCTGATCGCGGAGATTTACGACTTGCTACACCGCGGGGCTGGCATTCCCAACGAGGAGCTGGCGGAGATTTTCGCTGCCTGGAACGAGCGTGAATTGCGCTCGTACTTGATCGAGATCACCGCCAACATTCTGCGGCGGATTGATGAAGAGACCGGGGAATCCCTGGTGGATGTAATCCTGGACGAGGCAGCACAAAAGGGCACGGGCAAGTGGACGAGCCAAACAGCGCTGGACACTGGCGCAGCGATTCCGACGATCAATGCCGCGGTGGAGAGCCGCTTGATTTCAGCGCTCAAAGCCGAGCGAGTCGTCGCTGCCACCGTTTTGGGCCAGGCAAAAGCCTATACCGGGGACAAGACTGCGCTGGTCGCTGCCGCGGAGCAAGCGCTGTATGTCAGCAAAATCACATCGTACGCGCAGGGGCTCAGTTTGCTACGTATGGCATCTCAGGAATACAACTGGGGGCTTGATATCGCACAAATTGTGCCGGTGTGGCGTGCAGGCTGCATCATCCGCGCCTCACTGTTGAGTGACATCACCAATGCCTACCGGAGCAATCCGGCGTTGCCCAACCTGCTATTGGATGAAACCTTCACACAGGCAGTGTTAAGCCGCGAATCGGCCTGGCGTGAGGTCGTTCAGACGGCAGTGGGTTTGGGCATTCCAATGCTGGCAACGAGCGCGTCTTTGGCATACTTCGACGCCTACCGCTCTGCAGTGCTGCCAGCCAACCTGACCCAGGCGCAACGGGATTACTTCGGTGCGCACACCTACCGGCGCGTAGACCGCGAAGGCGTGTTCCACACCCAATGGGAATAGGAAGTAAAACATTTTCGCTTTCTGATATTAACATGAGGAGGGACTTAGCATGATAGAACAAAAATCCAATCCAAAGCCCGAGGTGACTGAAGACTGGCACGCGAAATCTGTTGAGGACACCCTGGCAACGCTTCAGACTTCTGCCACTGCGGGCCTAACAACAACAGAAATCCAAAAGCGCCAGGAGCGTTATGGGTTTAACGAACTGAAGGAAAAGCCCCGCCCTACCTTCTGGCATCTGTTGCTGGCGCAATTGAACAACTTCATCGTCATTTTGCTCATTGTCGCCTCCATCATCTCGGCCTTGTTGGGGGACTGGATCGAAGCCGGCGTCATCATGCTCATTGTGGTGCTGAACTCCATGCTGGGTGTGGTCCAAGAAAGTAAAGCCGAAGAAGCCCTCGCCGCACTCAAGAAGATGGCGGCGCCAGAATGCCAGGTGCTGCGAAATGGACAACGTGTCTCCGTGCCCGCCAGCGAACTGGTGCCCGGCGACATCGTCTACCTGGAAGCGGGGAATTTCATCCCGGCAGATATGCGCCTGATTGAAGCCGTCAACCTGCGCGTCGAGGAAGCTGCGCTAACCGGCGAATCGGTGCCGGTGCAGAAAAACGCGACTCTCACGCTTGCCGCCGACGCTTCCCTGGGCGACCGAAAAAACTCCGCCTTTATGGGAACCCTGGTCAACTACGGACGTGGACACGGCGTTGTAGTGGGCACAGGGATGCAGACTCAAATTGGTCTGATTGCGGATATGCTACAAACCATGGAAGATGAAGCGACGCCGCTACAAATCCGCCTCGACCAGCTTGGCAAGACGCTGGGCATCGGCGCGCTCATCATCTGCGGTGTCGTCTTTGTCCTGACAGTATTACGCAGCGGAGTCCTGGCGCAGGGCATCAACGCGGAGACAATGGATATCATCGTCGAAGCCTTCATGATTGCGGTCGGTCTGGCAATCGCTGCCGTTCCCGAGGGTTTGGCCGCGGTAGTCACCATCAGCCTGGCGCTGGGCATGCGCGAGATGGTAGAGCGACACGCCCTGATCCGCAAACTACAGGCGGTCGAGACATTAGGCTCCGTGACCGTAATCTGTTCAGATAAGACAGGCACCCTGACAGAGAACCGGATGACGGTAACGCTGCTCGACATGGCGAATAACACGCTCAGCATGACGCAAGAGGAACAAGACAATGTGCTGACGAACATCGCCGAGGTGCTGACGGTGCAGGAGCCCACAGAGGAACAACGCAAAGTGCTGCGCGATCATCCTGCGATGGCATTGCTCCTGGCAGGTGGCTCGCTGTGCAGCGACGCAGTGATTGAGCCGGCAAAGGATGCGCCAGGTCGCTTTGTGATGATTGGCGACCCGACGGAAGGCGCCCTGGTTGTGGCTGCTGCACGCATGGGGCAACCCAAAAATCTGCTCGAGAAGCAGTTCCTGCGCGTGGCTGAAGTGCCGTTCGATTCGGAGCGCAAACGAATGACAACGGTGCACCGCATACCGCAGAGTTGGGATGAGGTATTGCCGCCATTCAAGCCGCTGTGGAACTGGGAATTAGAATTCGGCCAACACCTCTACATCGCGTACACTAAAGGATCGGTGGACGGGCTACTCACCCTCTCTAGCCACCTGCGCCTAGACGATGGGATCGTTGCAATGGACGACGAATGGCGCGCGCGCATCGAAAAAGCCAATGCGCAGATGGCAGGTCAGGGTATTCGGGTTTTGGGTTTGGCATACCGCAACCTCACCGAGCTGCCCGAGGAACCAACCGCCGGGGACCTGGAAAAGGACCTCATCTTCGTAGGTCTGGTGGGAATGATTGACCCTGCCCGCCCCGAAGTGAAGGGCGCAGTACACACCTGCCGCACCGCGGGCATTCGCCCCGTGATGATCACCGGCGACCACCCGCTGACAGCGCGCTACATCGCCAGCGAACTGGGCATTGCCCCACAGGACGCCCGTGTAATCACTGGCGTGGAACTGGAACAGATGACGGATCCCGCACTGGAAGAAGCCGTCAAGGACGTCTCGATCTTTGCCCGCGTCTCGCCGGAACACAAGTTGCGCATCGTGACCGCCTTCCAGAACAACGGGCATATCGCCGCAATGACGGGCGACGGCGTCAACGACGCCCCCGCTCTCAAGAAAGCCGATATCGGCGTGGCGATGGGCATCACCGGCACCGATGTCGCCAAGGGAACCGCAGATATGGTGCTCACAGATGACAATTATGCAAGCATCGTCGCCGCGGTAGAACAAGGACGCGTCATCTACTCCAACATCCGCAAATTCGTCTTCTTCCTGATCTCCTGCAACATCGCCGAGATTATGATTATCTTCCTGGCGACGATTGCAGGGCTACCGATGCCGCTCACCGTCATCCAGTTGTTGTGGCTGAACTTGCTAACCGATGGCGCACCGGCGCTGGCCTTGGCGATGGAGAAGGGTGACCCCGATGTGATGTTGGTGCCGCCGAGACCCAAAGAAGAATCCATCATCAACAAGGAAATGCGCAACAGCCTGGTTAGCCGGGTGATTTTCCAGACCGCCGCTGTGCTTGGCGCATTCCTGTTAGGTCTGTACTGGCACCTCGACGAAGCAATCCCGGCAGGTCAGAACGCGCTCGGCTACATTCTGCGCCACGATTGGCGCGGGGTGGATGTAACCCACGCCGTGACGATGGCCTTTGTGGGGCTTTCGCTGGTGGAGCTCTTCCGCGCCAACACGGTTCGCTCCGAGCGCACCCCACTGCACAAGTTAGGCTTCTTCAGCAATAAGTACATGCAGGGCGCAGTGATTCTTTCGATAGTACTGCTACTCCTGGTGGTCAACGTGCCTTTCTTGCAGCCTATCTTCAACACGACATTCCTGACCTTCCGCGAATGGATGGTAGCGGTAGGATTAGCGCTCATCCCTTCAGTGGTTGAAGAAGTGCGGAAGATACTTGTCTACCGCAAGCAGCATGCGTAGAGTCTATTCGAAAATTGACCTACACTGCATGGTTATGGCTAAAGACAAGAAGAAACATAAAAGCCGCTTTAGCAGCTCGATACCGGACATGCAGGTACACACTCAACATAGTCAGGTGATTTTCAAATAGAGAAGAAGGGTCACAGAGACCAATTCAACATTAGCGAGGGACTCATGCAAGAAGATAAAACGCTTCAGAATCTGTGTATCAACACCATCCGCTTCCTATCAGCGGATGGTGTACAACAAGCAAACTCCGGGCACCCAGGCTTACCCATGGGAACGGCGCCGATGGCTTACGCGGTTTGGACGCATCACTTGCGGCACAATCCCGCCAACCCCCAGTGGGCAAACCGTGACCGCTTCATCCTTTCAGGCGGACATGGCTCGATGCTGCTTTACTCCCTGCTTCACCTGACAGGCTATGATCTGCCGCTTGAGGAACTCAAACGCTTCCGCCAGTGGGACAGCTTGACCCCAGGACACCCAGAGTATGGGCTAACTCCTGGCATCGAGACCACTACCGGACCCTTGGGGCAAGGTTTTGCGAACGGCGTGGGCATGGCGATGGCCGAAGCCCATCTGGCGCAGGTTTTCAACCGTCCCGGACACACACTATTCGACCACTTCATCTACGCGATTGTGACCGATGGTGACCTGATGGAGGGCGTAGCCGCTGAGGCAGCTTCTCTCGCCGGGCACCTGCAACTCGGGAAACTCATCTATCTCTACGACGATAACCGCATCTCTATCGAAGGATCAACGGATATCGCTTTCACCGAGGATCGCGGCTTGCGCTTCGAAGCCTACGGTTGGCACGTGCAGCGCATCGAAGATGGCCTGGATGTGGAAGCCATTGACCGCGCTATCGAAGCTGCAAAACAAGACCCGCGCCCCTCACTGATTATGGTCCGCAACATCATTGGCTATGGCCTGCCCACGCGCGCGGGCACCCCAAAGGCACACGGCGAACCGCCAGGGCAAGCGGAACTTGACGGAGCGAAGGAGAACCTGGGCTGGCCCAAGGAGCCGCGTTTCCACATTCCAGAAGAGGCGCTAGCGTTCTTCCGGCAAGCACAGACTCGCGGCGCGCAGCTGGAGGCGGAGTGGCAAGAGCAGCTCGCAGCCTACGCGGTCGAATACCCCGAACTGGCGGCTGAACTGCGGCGCCGGCTCTCCGGTGAATTGCCCGCAGGGTGGGAAGCAGCGCTGCCACAATTCCCTGCCGATGCGAAAGGCATGGCGACACGCGCTTCCTCCGGCAAGGTACTCAACGCTCTGGCAGAAGTCTTGCCCGAACTGGTGGGTGGCTCAGCTGACCTGGCGCCTTCCAACAACACATGGATGAACGCCAGCGGGGCTTATGCGCCCGATGACCGCTCCGGACGCAATATTCACTTTGGTGTACGTGAGCACGGCATGGGTTCGATAGTGAACGGCATGGCTTATCACGGTGGGCTAATCCCCTTTGGCGCCACCTTCATGGTCTTCTCCGATTACATGCGCCCCCCGGTGCGGCTTGCGGCGCTCTCTCATCTGGGTTCGATCTGGGTCTTCACGCACGACAGCATCGGCGTGGGCGAGGATGGGCCAACACACCAACCAGTGGAGCACCTCGCTGCCCTCCGCGCCATCCCCAATCTGGTCACCCTGCGCCCCGCGGATGCCAATGAGGTTGCTGAGGCATGGAAGATTGCCATCGAAAACCGCCACCGCCCGACGGCGTTAGTGCTGACGCGCCAGAACCTCCCCACCCTCGACCGCAGCGTCTACGCGCCAGCGGAAGGCGTTCGCCGTGGCGCCTACGTGCTGGCAGATCTGGGGCATGGAAAACCACAGCTCATTCTGATGGCAAGTGGTTCGGAAATAAGCCTGACCATCGAAACCGGAAAGCACCTGGCAGAGCAAGGCTTTGCCGTCCGCCTGGTCTCTTTCCCCAGTTGGGAGCTATTTGCCGAACAGGATGCCGCTTACCGCGACGCCGTCCTGCCACCGGATATTCCGCTGCGGCTCTCTGTAGAGGCTGGCATATCGCAGGGCTGGCATCGCTGGGTCGGATCGGCGGGGCGCGTCATTGGCCTGGATCGCTACGGCGCTTCCGCACCAGCCAATCTGGTTTTTGAAAACCTGGGCTTCTCAGTCGCGCATGTCGAAGAAGTTGCCCTGGAACTGCTCCAACAGAAGTGAGGAAAAGGCCATGAATACGACTTTGCAGCTGCTTGAAGCAGGACAATCTATCTGGTATGATAACATTCAGCGCAGCCTGTTGCGCAACGGTACGCTGGCAGGGATGATTGCGCGTGGCGAGATTCGCGGCGTGACCTCTAACCCAACCATCTTCATGAATGCGATTACCAAATCGCAGGACTATGATAGTAGTCTGCTGCCGCTCATCGAGCGTGGATTGGGTAACGAGGAAATCTTCTTCGAATTGGCAATCGAGGATATCCAAAACGCCGCCGATTTGTTCATGCCGCTATACCAGGAAAGCCATGGCGGCGATGGCTACGTCAGCCTTGAGGTCAGCCCGTATCTGGCGCACGATTACGCCGGCACCCTGGCACAAGCCAAAGACCTGTGGCAACGGGTTGCCCGCCCTAATCTGATGATCAAGATTCCGGCGACCAAAGCTGGCTTGCCCGCCATCACCGAGGCGCTTGCGGCAGGAATCAACGTGAATGTGACGCTGATTTTTGCACTCGAGCGCTACCACGAGGTGATGGAAGCCTACCTGCAAGGACTAGAGCGCCGCGCAGAGGCAGGGGCGCCGCTGCATGGCATTGCCTCCGTGGCATCGTTCTTTGTCTCGCGGGTGGACACCAACGTGGACGCCCGTCTGCAAAAGATCATCGCAGCAGGCGGAGCGGAAGTGGCACAAGCACAGGCGCTGTTGGGCAAAGCTGCCATCGCTAACGCGAAACTGGCGTATGACGCCTTCCAACAAGTCTTCAGCGCTGAGCGCTTCCAGACGCTCGCCGCGCAAGGAGCGCAGGTGCAGCGTCCGTTGTGGGCTTCGACAAGCACCAAGAACCCGGCATACCGCGACGTGATCTACGTGGAAGAATTGATTGGGCCGCACACTGTCAACACCATGCCGCCCCAGACAGTCGTTGCCTTCCTCGATCATGGGCAAGTGCGGCAAAGTCTGAAAGAGGACCTCGACGGCGCACGCCAGGTCTTCGCCGATCTGGAGGCATTGGGAATTTCGATTGCCGAGGTCACGCAGCAACTTGAGGATGAAGGCGTCGCCTCCTTCTCAGATGCCTTCACAGTACTACTCAAAGCGATTGAGGAACGGCGCTAAGAGACCACTATGCTTCAACAAGTGATTTTTGCGGCGGGGCCTTGCCCCGCCGCAAAAATCACTCTTCTTCTGCGCCCTGTAGGGGCGCCTGAGATTTTCACCCCCGTTTTGAAACACGCCATACACCGGGATTTCGTAGCAGGTCGCTGACCGAAACCGCGCTGCGCCCCTTGTGCTGTACCTGTAGCGCAAGCAAGGCATTCGCCCCGGGGTGACGCAGCAACCAATTCGCACAGCGAGCCTCACAGGGTACGCAGAAGCCCGCCGAACTGCTACGAATGCCCACACCCCGCTTAAGTTGCCCTTTTAGAGATTTGGCATTACACTTCATCGGACACGGCAACAGTGAATAGCATCCTGACATAAATGCCGGAACCTATGAAAACACCGCGGACAGAGAGGCGCACATGAAAACAAATTCTCGCTTGTGGATTCTGCTAGGAGTTGGCGCAATACTACTGATCGTTTTTTGCTGCGCCGCCGCCGTCGTTCTGGGCGCTTTCGCGTTCTACCGGTCCCAACCCATGCCAACACCAAGTTCCGAGCTGGAATTTTCGCCTGTGACCCTACCCGACGCACGCGTAGACGAACCGTATTCCGTGCTTATCACAGTGAGCAACAACGACACGCCGGTTTTCGATATCGGTATGTGGAACGGGACACTGCCACAAGGCCTTGAGTTCACGTATATCGAGAATACAAATACCGCCGAAATCAGCGGCGAACCGTTGGAAACCGGGACTTTCACCTTCGAAATCGGAGCTATGTGCTTCGGAACGAATGTCTCCGGGCAAGTGGATAGCCACAGCTACACGCTGGTAGTGGAATAGGTCCAGGAATCGGAAGTCAGGGGTTAAAGGGTAGCATCTTTGAGTTGTTCATCCACTTCACGGTGATAGGAGATGCCCATGCGAACGGTAATAAAAAACACAACGGCTATTACCCTCGATGAAGCCGACCGCATCCTCTCCGGGACAGATATCGCACTGGAGGACAAGCGTATCATCGCTGTGGGTGAAGCGCCACCGAACTTTGCCCCTGATGAAGTGATTGACGGGCGCGACCTGGTCGCGTTGCCGGCTTTCTTCAACGCACACTGCCACGCGCCCATGACGCTGGAACGCGGTTGGGCGGAAGACCTGCCCTTCGACCGCTGGCTCAACGAGAAAATTTGGGTCGCGGAATCCGCCCTGGAAGCCGAAGACGTCACCTGGGGTGCAGCACTTGCCGCCGCCGAGATGATCCGCAGCGGCACCGTAGGCTTTGGCGACCACTACTTCTGGATGGACAAAGTCGCCGAGGTAGTGACGCAAAGCGGAATGAAGGCGCTACTCGCCTGGTGCCACTTTGGAATCGGCGATGACAAAGAGGTCGGCGGGGTCTCCTTCGAAGAGACCGTCGCCTTTGTCGAGGCCTGGGATGGCGCCGCTGAGGGGCGCATCCACACAACGATGGGACCCCATTCGCCGTACATGACGCCAACTGCAGTCCTACGTCGCTTTGCTGCGGAGGCAGAACGCCTGGGCGTGGGCGCGCATTTCCACCTGAGCGAATCGCGCGAACAATACCACAATTCGCTAGAACGTTATGGACTCACCCCGCCGGCTTATGTCGCGAAGCTGGGCTTGCTAGACCTGCCGCGCCCGGCATTGCTGGCGCACTGCAACGTTGCCACACCTGAGGACCAGGCACTGCTCGTAGCCAAGGGAGCTTATATCGCTCACGCCCCCAAGACCTACCAGAAGCTGGGCATGGAAATGCCCCCTCTACCGGAGATGCTCGCGCAGGGGATGCAGGTTGGGCTGGCAACCGATGGTCCCGCCTCGAACAGCGACTTCAATATGCTGGAAATCCTGCGCCTGACGGGGTTGTACTGGAAAGGTGCACGGCTCGATCCCGAAGTTCTACCACGCACGCAGTTACTCCGCATGACGGCGCAGACCTCCGCAGCGGCGCTGGGATTCCCCGAAAGCGGTGTACTGGCGCCGGGACGCCCGGCAGACCTGCTGTTGCTGGATACGACCGCCCCGCACTGGATTCCGCGCCATGATCTGGCGGCAGGTATCGTCTACACCGCGCACCCGAGTGATGTGGCATACGTGTGGTGCGATGGGCAGCTGCTCTACCGCAAGGGCGAATTCCTCACCCTCGATATCGAGCGCATCCGCTGGGAAGCCGAACGCCGCGCCTTCCGCATGGTGGGCAAGCCCATGAGCTCCCTGCGGGCGTATGCTGGATGAATCCAATCGCGTGCCCGGCGCCTGTGCTGCTGCGCGGCGCAGCAGCCCTTAACACTAACACCTGACTCCTGACCTGTGACTCATGACTGACTCAGGGAGGACCTATGATTCGACTGATTATTGATACCGATCCTGGCGTAGATGATGCCCACGCCATTATGGCGGCAGCTGCCTATCCCGGCGCGCGCATCGAAGCAGTCACTACGGTGAAAGGCAATGTGTCGCTGGAGCGCACTACCGCCAATGCCTGCACCATCCTCGATGTAATGGGCATCAATGCGCCCGTCTACGCAGGCTGCGGAAAAGCGCTGGTCGCGGAACATGGCGGCGCAGAGGGCTTTCACGGCGCGGATGGTCTAGGGGATAGCGCCTATCCTCCCTCGCCGCGCAAGGTAGAGTCAGAACACGCAGTCCACGCGCTGATACGCCTGGCAAACGCCGAACCTGGGGCGCTCACCCTCGTCACGCTCGGACCACTCACCAATCTTGCGTTGGCATTACGACTCGATCCCTCGCTGCCCCGGAAATTCCGGCGCCTGGTGGTGATGGGCGGCGCGATTCGTGGCATGGGGAACACCACCCTCACCGCTGAATTCAACTTCCATGCCGACCCAGAAGCTGCCGCTATCGTCTTGCGCGATTGGGGTCCGCTCACCCTGGTCTCGTGGGAAACCACGGTGGAGCATCCCTTCTCCGAAGCGCAGGTAAGAGCGCTGCTGGCGCTCGACTCCCCGCGCGCCGAATTTCTACGCCGCATCAGTCAAGGCTCCCTGGCTTTCCTGGAGCACCTTTTCGGGCGTCCGGTCATGTTGGAGCCAGATTTACTGGCAGTGGCTGCGGCACTCGAGCCGGAGATTGTGCGCCGAAAAGCCACGCATTATGTTGCAGTGGAGCTTTCCGGAGCGCTTACCCGAGGCCAGACCTGTGTAGATTGGTACGATGTCTCTGGAAAGCAAGCCAACATCGAGCTGGCGCTAGAGATGGATGCCGACCGCGTGTATGAACTGCTGCAGGCAGCACTGAAATGAGCAACCGCCTCCTTCAAGCGGCGAAGGCGCGCCTGCCCGAAATGACCGCCTTTCTGCAGGAACTGGTCCGTACACCTTCGGTGAACGGGCGCGAGACAGAGCGAGCGGTTGCCCGCTGCGTCGCCGCAGAAGCCGCAAGGTTGAATTTCGAGGCGCAACTGGTAGCGCGCGACCCTGCGCGGCCCAATGTGCTCGTGACCTGGGGACAAGGTCCTGCGGGCTTCGCTTTCATCGCCCATACGGATACCGTCGCAGAGGGGAATCCGGCGGCGTGGCGCTCACCACCGTTCGAAGCCGCACTCCGCGAGGGACGGCTCTATGGACGCGGCGCCGCCGATAACAAGGCGGGGCTGGTCTGCGGCTTGTACACCCTGGCGCTCCTGCGCGATGAGGGCTTGCTAGACCCGGCTACAGTCCACGTCACGGTTGCAGGTGTAGTAGATGAGGAATCCGGCGCGAGCAGCCCCTTGGGCGTGCGCGCTCTGCTGGATGAGGGAGTGCTGGCGGGGACACGCGGCGCCATCTACGCTTACACCAGCGACATCGTCTGTATCGGGCATCGCGGGCTGCTGCGGGTAATCCTGAGAGCAGAAGGGCAATCAATCCACTCCGGCAGCACCGCCTGGAGCCAGGGACTGGGTGGCATCAACGCCGTCACGGGCCTGGCAGCGATTTTATTGCGGCTCGAAACGCTCGACTTGCCCACGCCTGCACCGCCGGGCTTCGAGGGACTGCGTTGCACCCTCACCCCGGGCACACGCATCAGCGGTGGGGAATTCGAGAGCGTGGTCCCTGCCCACGCCGAAGCACTTGTGGATATTCGACTCATGCCGGGCCAAAACCCGGAAGATGTGCTTACCGCAATCCAGCGCCTCATCGCCGAGGAGGTCGAGCGCCGCCCAGGATTGCGCACAAGCCTGGAGGTGAAGAACCGGCTACCGGGCGCGACAATTCCCATGGATCATCCGTTGGCGGTGCTGGCACAACGCACTACAGCAGAGGTCACGGGCGCAACCTGGTCCATCGCCGGAGCGGGACCGGCAAATGAGGGCTACATGCTCATTGAAGCCGGTATCCCCACCCTTTGCGGCTTCGGCCCTACCGGCGATAATGCACACGCGCCCGATGAGTGGGTCGAGTTGGAAAGCCTGCCGCGCACGGTCGTCATGTTTGCAGACATTGTGCAGAAGTATCTGCAACGAGTTTAAGCGGCATATTCCTATAGCATTTGAGGAGCACACCATGGTGGCACAACACGATCCCTGGACGCAGGTAAAAACCCGTCACGATTTTGCAGCAGATGAGGTGATTTCCGCGCTGCAAAAAGAGATACGGCGCGGACACACGGAAAACGCTGCCCTGCTGGCTTATGAGATGGCGACAACCAGCCCGGAGCTGGAAGACTATCTCTGGTACCGGTTGTTGGTCATCTCTGTTGAAGATATCGGATGGGGCGACCCGCAGGCGCCGGTGCTAATTCACACCCTCTACCAGATGACGCAGCGCTTTGGGCATCGCGGTGGCGAAGCGCTGCTCTTCATCATCCATGCCGTGCGCACGCTCTGCGCTGCGCCCAAAGATCGCGGCAGCGATGAGATGATCAACTGGTTAAAACACCAGGTTGAAGAAGAGGGGCTGCGACCCATCATTCCGGATTATGCCCTGGATATGCACACCGCTCAGGGGCGGACGCTGGGACGCGGAGCGCGCCATTTCTGGGAGGAGGGCGCAAAATTGGCGCCGGAACTCCCAGACCGGGATCAAACCTATTACCAGCGTATTCTGGAGCTTCTGAAAACCCAAGAGGCATAATCGAGGAACGCGGGCTGCGGAAGCCGAGCGGCAGGGACCATGCCTGCTGCCCTGCCGCAGGAACAATCAAGAAAATTCAGAGATGCGTATTGACAGCGTCCCGGAACCCCCTATAAGGAGGTTGAATGAAACCTTTCCTAGAAGGAAAACTTTGATGAAGACGGATGGAGTTAGCGGATGGGTCCAATCACGGCTAAAAAACTTTAATGAGGAGGGAATCATGTTTCATCGAAGTCTGTTGATGGCATTGGCTGCAATCATGGCGCTTTCACTACTGGTTGCGTGCGGTGGCGGCGCTGAACCCGCGGAGCAAGAAACTACCGAAATATATCGGGTAGCACTGGTGATCTCACAATTGGGTGACCGCTCATTCCTCGATTCCGCTGCACGCGGCATCGAAATGGCAAAAGCGGAATTCCCCAACATTGAGACCAAGATCATCGAGAATCAGGATGTTGGCGAACAACAGTTGGCTGCTCGCGCGATGGCAGAAGAGGGCTACAACCTGATCATCACCATAGGTTACGGTTCCGCAGACTGGACTTCGGAGATTGCGCAGGAATATCCCAATGCACACTTCGCTATTGTGGATTCAACGCTGCTGGATGCTGAGGGCAAAGAAATGGCCAATGGCACCGGGCTGACGTTCCGCGAGGATGAAGGCTCCTTCACCGTCGGTATGGCAGCGGCGATGCTCTCGAAAACCGGCAAGATTGGCTTCATTGGCGGACAGGATGTTCCCCTGCTACACCGCTTTGAGCTGGGCTATATCCAGGGCGCCAGGTACGTCAATCCCGACATCGAGGTCATCTCCGGTTGGGTAGGCTCGTACATCGACCCTACAAAGGGCAAGGAACTGGCCCTCACTCAGTATGAAGAAGGCGTTGACATCATCTTCGCTGCCGCCGGCAAGAGCGGTGAAGGCGTTCTGGCAGCCTCGGCGGAGAAAGACCTCTACGCCATTGGCGTGGACTCCGATCAATGCTACATCCAGCCCGGTCACGTGATTGCCTCAATGATGAAGATGGTGGACCGCGCGGTCTTCGATACCATCAAGGCATTGGTCGAGGGCCAGCTTGTGGGAGGCACACGCGTCTATGGGTTGAAGGAAGAGGCTGTGGGGATGTGTTACCTCTACGGCATTGACCAGGAATTTATCAACAATGGTCCTGCAGACATGGCAAAGATGATGCAAGAGGAAGTCGTCCCTGCGGTCAAAGCCGCTGCCGAAGAGATAAAGGCGGGTACGATGTGCGTCACCGACTATGTCGAAGTTTTTCCCTGCGACAAGCCGGCTCAGCCCGGCGGCATGGGTAATTGAGCACTGCCAGAGAGCAGGAAGATCATCAAGGCTTTTCGCGACGCGGATCTGTTGCGTCGCGAAAAGCCCCGAAAAGCACAGACTTCTGACACACATGAATATACTGCCAGAAGTCTACCCGCGGCGTGAAGGATAGCGCCTACGAGGAGGTCGAAGCGTGACCAAAGCTGTAGAAATGCTAGGTATCCGCAAGGAGTTTCCAGGCGTTGTTGCCAATGACAGTGTTAATTTGAGTGTTGAGAAAGGCGAAATTCACGCACTTATTGGGGAAAATGGCGCCGGAAAATCCACCTTGATGAATATCCTATTCGGGCTGTATCATCCCGAGGCCGGTGTCATTAGAATCCGAGGCCAAGAGGTACATATCCGCAAGAATGCCGATGCTATTGCCCTGGGAATTGGCATGGTGCATCAGAAATTCAAGCTCGTCCCGTCGTTTACCGTTGCAGAGAATATCACACTGGGCAACGAACCGCGACGCCGGGGCATCTTCCTCGATCGCAAAGCCGTTCACGATAGCGTCGTGGAAATCTCCCAACGCTTTGGGCTACAGGTCAGCCCAGACGCACGGATTCAAGACCTGCCCGTGGGCGTACAGCAACGCGTCGAGATTCTCAAAGCGCTGTACCGCCAGGCAGACATTCTCATCCTCGACGAGCCTACCGCTGTCTTGACACCCAAAGAAACTCGCGACCTGTTTGGGGTCATCCGGTCACTGGTTGCTAACGGGAAAACCGTAATCTTCATCACCCATAAGCTGCAAGAAGTGATGGAGATTTCCGACCGCGTGACAGCAATGCGCGATGGCAAGGTTGTGGGCGTCGCCAATACCACCGAGACGAATCCCATCCAACTGGCGCGCATGATGGTAGGACGGGATGTGCTGCTGCGAGTCACCAAAACCGAGGCACAGCCAAAGGATGTGGTATTGCAGGTGCGCGACCTGCATGTATTCGACGACCGCAATCTCAAAGCCGTTCAGGGAGTGTCCTTCGACATTCGCGCCGGTGAGATTGTAGGCGTCGCAGGGGTAGAGGGTAACGGGCAACGTGAATTAGTGGAAGCAATTGTAGGACTACGCCCGGCATGGAGTGGCGAAATTCAGGTCAAAGCGCAAAATCTCACGACACTCAACATCCGGCAGCGGCGTGAGGTAGGTGTTTCCTGTGTACCGGAAGATCGGTACGTGCGCGGCGTGGCGCTCCCCGCGTCTATCGAAGACAACCTGATTGTGAACAACTACTTTAAGCCACCTATTGCCCGAGGGCCACTCCTGAAACCCGATGTGATCGGCAAACATGCCCAAGATTTGATTGAGACTTTCGATATACGCACGCCGGGCAAAGATGTGCCCGCCTATGCACTTTCCGGAGGGAACCTGCAGAAAGTGGTACTGGCGCGGGAATTGAGCACCCAACCCGACTTATTTATTGCTGCACAGCCCACCCGGGGCCTGGATATCGGCAGTATTGAATTTGTACACCGGCGGATTGTGGAAGCCCGCGACCTCGGCGCCGCGGTCTTGCTGGTCTCGGCGGAGCTGGAGGAAATCATGTCGCTGAGCGATCGCATTGTGGTGCTCTACGAAGGCAAGATTATGGGCACCATCGAGGGTGCGCGCGCCACAGAAGAGGGTTTGGGCTTGTGGATGGCAGGCATCACCAGCGAGAGCAGCCCTGGCGCTGCCGGGCACTGAGGAGGCGGACCTTGAGAGAGAAACTGAATCTCGCCAAGCGCAATGCGCCGCGGACAGTAACCCAACTATTACGTAATGCTTTCGGTCGTTCCATCGGTATCCTGCTAAGTATTCTGGCAGCAGTGATGGTAGGTTCCATCATCATGCTGATCGCAGGACAAAACCCGTTGGAGATTTACTGGTTACTCATCAAGGGCGCGTTGGGCAGTCAGCGCGGATTGATGATCTCACTGCAACGCGCTACGCCTCTGATTTTCACTGCGATTGCCTCAACACTGGCTTTCCGCACGGGCGTCTTCAACGTTGGGGTTGAGGGGCAATTCTTCATTGGCGCAATCTGCGGCGCCTTTGTCGGCTACGCCGTGAAGTTGCCGATGCTGATTCACCTCCCTCTAACCCTGGCAGCAGGCTTTTTGGGCGGCGCGGTGTGGGCTTTTTTCCCCACCATCATGCGGCAGAAATTGGGCATCAGCGAGATCATCACAACGATCATGACCAATTACATCGCCACCTTCCTGATCTCCTATTTGACGAATTATCCCTTACGCCACACCCCCACCACCCCAGAAACCCCACCCGTACAACCCACAGCGCAGCTGGCGCAGTTTGTAGAACTCAGCGGTGGGACATTCGGCAAAGGCACACAGGCGCATGTCGGCATCTTCATCGCGCTCCTCGTCGTGGTGGTGATGGTCATCGTCTTCAAACGCACCCGCATCGGCTACGAGTGGCGCATGGTAGGACTATCTTTCCCCTTCTCGGAGTTTGGCGGCATCAATCTCGACCGCACCTTCATCAGCGGGATGCTCGTCAGTGGCGGCATTGCAGGGCTTGGAGGTGTGGTGGAAATCCTGGGCGTCTGGCGCGAATATAAAGACCTCTTCGCCGCCGGCTTCGGCTTCAGGGGCAATCTGGCAGCCTTGCTGGGGGGGCAGGATATTATCGGTTCCACCATCGCGGCACTGTTCTACGGGGGCATGGAAGCTGGCGCACTGGGTTTGGAATGGTCAGCTGGCGTGCCGAGGCAGCTCATTGATATCGTCGTCGGGCTGATTATCTTCTTCATGGCAGCAGAGGGTATGTGGGCTTTTGTCCGGCGAATCCAATGGGTACGCGGTGCGCGCACCGTACGCCGCACAACCGAGGATCTGGAGATCTGAGCGGGCGGCTCAGTCAAGGAGAAGAACCATGGATCTCAGTGGATTACTCGACATTCTACAACGCTATGTGTTCAACATCGCCAATCTCCAGGGCATGCTCCGTCTGGCAACACCGGTAGTGCTTGCCGGGCTTTGCGCGCTGATTACCTCCCGCGCCGGAATTCTCAACATTGCCGGAGAAGGCATGATTTTGTTTGGCGCATGGTTTGGGGTAGCAGGCAGTTACTTCTTCCGCAGCGCCTGGATGGGATTGCTCGCCGCTGTGCTGAGTGGGCTTGTCGTGGGCGGGCTTTTTGCACTCTTCTCGCTCAAATTTCGGGCGCACATCATCATCATGGGCATCGCCATCAACATCTTTGCCAACTCAGCAACGATTTTCCTCACGCGAGAGGTCTTCGGCGTTGCTGGCGCCTTCTCAGATCCCAACATCGTGGGGTTACCTCCTATCGAGATCCCCATCCTCAAAGATATTCCCGTTTTGGGACCGCTGCTTAGCGGCTACACGTTCATTGTCTACCTGGCGTGGATTCTGGTAGCGTTGACTTACGTATTCCTCTACCGCACACCGTGGGGCTTGCACCTCCGGGCGGTGGGAGAAAACCCGCAAGCCGCTGAGACCCTCGGCATCAATGTCCAGCGGGTGCGCTTTGGCGCGGTGATGGCAAGCGGCGTTTTTGCCTCACTCGCTGGCGTATATCTCTCGCTTGGGCACCTGCAGATGTTCACAGAACAAATGGCTGCCGGGCGCGGTTTTATTGGCATGGCCGTCAACACCTTTGGGAGCGGTGAACCGGTAGGGGTCTTCCTCTCCAGCCTGCTCTTTGGCATTGTGGAAACCATCGGTTGGCGCCTCCAGGGCGAGCGCATTATGCCAGTATATTTCATTTCCATGTTGCCCTATCTGGCAACGTTACTCGCCTTGACCGCCTTCACCCTGCGCAAGCAGCAAGCAAAAAAAGCGGCTTTGGAGCGCGCGGCACGGGAGGCATGAGGGTTATGAACTCCGGGACCGGAATTTCGCCAGAGACTAACGGGCCATTCGCCTTTTGCAGGAGCTAATGATGGAATTTCACATTCAATGCCACGCAGACGATATAGCACGGTATGTCTTCGTGCCCGGAGCACACGACCGGGCGAAGAAAATTGCCGAGCGCTTTGAGAATCCACGATTGGTCAGCAACAGCCGCGGCTATTGGGTTTACTCCGGCACGGTTGACGGTATTCCAATGACCGTGTGCTCTACCGGCATGGGAGGCCCGCAGGTTGCCATGGGCATCGAAGAACTGGCGCATATGGGCGCCGACACCTTCATCCGCGTGGGTAGTTGCGGCACACTTCAAGAGGGCATCATGCCCGGCGACCTCATCATTCCCACGGGGGTTTACCGCGGCGGCGCGACCGCCAATCGTTACCTGCCAACCCCATTCCCTGCCGCACCAGATTTTCCAATGCTCACCACCCTGGTTGAGACGGCTGAGGCACTGGGAATTCCTGCGCATGTGGGATTGGGTTGGTCAAGCGATGCCTTCTATGCGCCTTTTGACGACGAACTGACTGCAAAACTCAAACAGGCTGGCGTGCTCGCCATTGAAATGGAAGCGGACACGCTGTTCATCATCTCAAATTTCCGGGGGTGGCGCGCGGGCGCCATCTTTGCCTCCGACGGCACTGTGGGCGAAATCAAACCTGCCTGGGGGCAAGAGGCTTTCCGCCGGGGTGAAGAACAGGAAATCACGGTCGCTATTGAAGCGATGAAGCGTATCGCGGCGCTGAATACAGCACAAGAGGACGCGGCGCGCCCAAGCGCCAGGGGAGAGCACTAACATGGAATTCCACATCCAATGCCAGCCTGAAGCTATTGCGCGCTACGCACTGGTACCGGGCAGCCATGCTCGCGCACAGCTAATCGCCCAACATCTGGAGGATTGCCGGCTCGTGAGCGATAGCCGGGGATATCTGGTTTATACCGGCTTTGCGGATGGCGTTCGCATCACCGCTGCCTCCACCGGCATGGGCGGACCCTCAACCGCCATCGCGCTCGAAGAATTGGCGCGCCTGGGTGCAACTACCTTTATCCGCGTCGGTTCCTGCGGCACACCACAGGATTATGTGGATTGTGGTGACGTGATTATCGCCACAGGGACATTCCGGTCCGCCGGTACCGCGAACGCCTACCTCCCTCCCGCATTCCCGGCGGTGCCAACCTTTGCCATTACGCGCGAACTGGTCAGAGCCGCTGCACGCCTGAACCTGAAAGTCCACGTGGGACTCGGCTCAGCAGGTGATGCTTTCTATGCGCCCAACGACGACGCCTTGCGCGAGACCCTGAAACAAGTGGGAATCCTCTCGGGCGAGATGGAGAGCGATACGCTCTTCGTGATTGGCGCCTACCGAGGCTGGCGCACCGGTGCACTCTACGTCGCCGATGGCACTTCGAAAGAAATCAAACCGGTATGGGGCGAAGAAGCCTTCCGGCGAGGGGAACAAAATGCCATCCGTATTGCCATCGAGACAGTGAAAGCCCTCGCACAAGCAGACGCAGTGGGATGAGGGTGCGTTTCAACTTCGGGGTAAATGTGAGACGAGATCATGCAAATGCCTTCCTTTGATTGGTTTTTGGCGGCGGGGCTTTGCCCCGCCGCCAAAAACCAATTTTCTCCTGCGCCCTGTAGGGACGCCTGAGATTTTCACCCCTGTTTTGAAACGCACACGTGGGATGAAGTGTAATGGCAATTGTGAGTAACGTGTGATAAGCTCTATCAAAGGAAACACCGATGCCAACAATGAATGTGATTATTGACTGCGATACGGGCGTGGATGACGCGCTGGCGCTGCTGTTCGCCTTGCGCTCATCTGCCTGCAACGTCCTGGGAATTACCTGCGTGGGTGGAAATATACCACTAGCCAAAGTGACACGCAACACACTGGCAATGGTGGAACATGCCCGCCGCGATGTCCCCGTTTACCAGGGCGCAGCACGTCCCCTGCTCGCAGCGCCCATCACGGCAGAATACGCGCATGGCAACGATGGCTTGGGCGATATTGGCTTCCCTGAACCGCAGGGCGCTCCTGCTACGGAACATGCTGTAGATTACCTGATTCGCGCCTTCATGGAAACGCCTGAACCACCGCACGCGCCCCCGCTCCTCATCACCCTGGCACCGCTGACCAACATCGCCCTGGCGCTATTGAGAGAACCACAGCTGGAAGAACGCATTCCTCACATCGTCATGATGGCTGGAGGCTTAACCGGCGGAAATACCACTGCTGCCGCTGAGTTCAACGTATACGCGGATCCCGAAGCCGCCGATATCATTTTCCGCTCCCGTATTCCAAAGACAATGGTCAGTCTCGAGCCTATTCGCAGAGATGCCCTCCTGGATGAAACCGAGGTAGCACAAATCGAGGCCTGTTCAAACCCGTGGTGTTGGGCGATGGGACGGTTGCTCCGGAGGAATCTGATTCAGCTAGAACGATTATCAGGGCGCCATGCCCCCATCAGCCCGCCCGATCTTGCTGCTACCGCGGTAGCACTAGAACCGCACCTGGCAACAACTGAGAACCGCCACGTTGCCATAGAGACGCGCGGTGAGCACACTCGCGGGATGACGCTGGTGGATAACCGGAGATTCCGGCATCTGGCGCCCAACGCAGCACCCCCCAATGTGGCTGTTGTCACCGCTATCAACACCGCACGTTTCCAAGCGGTAGTGCTGGAAGCGTTGCTACATGACTTGTAGTATTTTCAGAGGAAAAGATAATGGTTTTTGGGACGGATGCACGCCATTATGCGTGAAACTGACGAAGGAGCATGCAGCATGAATGCCACGAGCATGAAGGTTTTCTGTGCAGGACCACTGTTTACGCTCTGCGAGCGAGAGTATATGTCCAGATGTGGGCAAGCAATCCGTGCGGCGGGGGGTATGGAGCCTTTCGTACCACACGAGAACACCGCCATCGAGTTGCCGCCAGACATCACCGACCGGCTTCTTACATTGGGATTAGTGACTCCGGAAACCTTGGCGGAACATCCGCTGAGCGAGCGTTCCACCGCCGACCTGGTTCGCCATCTGACACAGACACGCGTTGTCACCCGCAAAGCATTGGGGCTGTCTCCCAGTTCGACAGCTCAGCAGGTCTTTGAGACAAACTCCGCTGTCATGGCGGACGCCGATGTACTGCTCGCCGTGATCAATGGCACGGAAGTGGACGACGGCACAGCCTGCGAAATCGGTCTCTTCGCGGCGTTGATGGAGACGGACCCAAGCAAGAAAGGAATTGTCGCCATTCACGATGACTGGCGCACACTGGATACACCGTACGAGGGCAAGGGCTTAAACGCCTTTGTCCACGGCTGTCTGCTAAAATCAGGCGTCATCGTCCATCGCCTCGAAGATGCCATCGCCGTGCTCGAAGACTGGCGCGACGGGGAAGGAAGCTAAGCATGAAAATCTATGTTGCAGGACCCACATTCACGCCTCACGCGCGGGAATTCCTGTTAAGCCACATCCGGCACTTTAGGGAACATGGCTTCGATGCCATGGGCGCGCCAGATCTACTGGCAACCACACCACAAGCACTATTCGACGAAAAGGAAACCGCCCTCCGCAAAGCAGATGCTCTGGTCGTCATTCTTGATGGCGCACAGGTGGATGACGGTGTTGCCTGCCAATTGGGGCTATTCTATGGGCTTATGCTGCAGGACCCCACCAAGAAGGGCATTGTCGGGCTGCTCAGCGATGAACGAGGGCTGCGCAAGAGCGCGCACGGCTTCGGGCTCAACCTTTTTGTCCGTGGGGTCCTTGAAAATCGCGGGAAAATCTGCACCCATATTGAAGACGTGTTGAAACAGCTGGAGGCATGGCGCGATAACCGCACCCCGACCTGAATACAGACGGTATTCCCGATTCAGAACAATCGCCCGCTCCACAAGCGAAGAGCACGATGAGATTAGCACTCAGACTACGCCAAGGGCTGCAGGAGACCTTTGCCAGCGTCCAGCAGTTCAATCACAATATCCGCTTGCTCCTGATTGCCTCAATCCTCGGTGGTATTGCCGGCGGCATTATTGACATCAACTTCAACCTGTACGTTCTCTCGCTAGGAATCAGCCCCGATAGTCTGGGACAAATTCTCAGCGCCGGGCCTTTTGCACACGTGCTTTCCTCAATCCCCATCGGTTTCCTGGGCGAAGTGCTTGGATATCGAACAGCTTTCCTGGTTATCTACGCCGTGACGGCTTTCTCGCAGCTGGTGCAAGCTGCCACGGGCAACGCACCGTTAATCGCCGCTGCCGGCTTCGTAGGAGGGCTGGCAGTCTCGGGGAACTTCGTGGTGCGCATCCCCTTTCTCGCTGCCAACAGCACCCCGGCGCAGCGCGTCCACGTCTTCACCCTCAACAGCGTGCTCAGCGGTCTCTCCTATGCAGTGGGGTCCCTGCTTGCGGGTTACCTCCCCAATATGCTCCAACGCTTCGGCTTGGAGCTGACCCTGCAATACCGCTACACCCTCATCTTTGCCGGTGCGCTAACGCTGCTGGCAGTATTGCCCATGGTCTACCTCCATGTGCCCCCCATTCCCACAGAGCACCGCTACAAAATCAGCCTCAGCCCCTATCTTTGGGGCATTGAGCGCTTCACCCTCGAATCTTCAGCAATAGAGCTGTTTATTGGACTTACCCTGGGACTAATCATCCCCTTCATGAACATCTTCTTCATCTACAACCTTGGCGTGGACCGGGAATCTTACAGCACCATCGTTGCACTCAGCGTGCTCCCGGTCACCCTTATGACGATTGTGGGTCCCTCACTCGTTTCTCGCTATGGCAAGGGCCGCACCATTGCAGTGTCACGCTACATAATCCCATTCAGTACCGTGACCCTCGCGTTGACGGCTAATGCATGGGTCGGAACTGGCGCACTCTGGACTTACCGGGCACTCTTCACCATGTCACAAGCACTCTGGTTCGCATTCGCCATGGATCTCGCGTCAGAACATTCAAAGATGGCAACCTCCGCCTGGCTCGAAATCACCTTTTGGTTAGGGCAAGGCGTGGCAGCGCTCATCACGGGCGCGCTGCTGGCGCGCTCGAACTATTCACTACCGTTCTACCTTTCCACAGGGGCGGCGCTGGTCACTGCGCTATTAACGCACCGGATTGTCCGACACAAATCCCCTGGCAAAGCGCCGGCAGCGCCAGTGGAGGTATGATGACCCCACAACACACCAGGTCCGGTAGACGGGGGCGCTTCACCAGCATCGTTGAGCGCCAGAACACCCCAACAACGCTCCCGGCACAAGTCCGGAATCAAAATGCAGAAGTCAGGAGAATATGATCCAGAAACCACAGGTGACCGTCATTGGCAGTTTCAACACCGATTTGGTAGTGCGGACGCCGCGCATGCCCGCAAAAGGGGAAACCATCCTGGGTGGGACGTACTTCACCGGTCCGGGTGGCAAAGGCGCCAATCAGGCTGTAGCAGCGGCGCGACTTGGCGCGATAGTCACCATGGTCGCCCGGTTGGGCAAGGATGATTTCGGCGACCGCGCTGAGGAAAACCTGCGCCGTGAGGGCATTCAGACCGACGCCGTGCTGCGCACAGAGAAAACCCACACGGGAGTCGCCTTCATCATCGTAGATGACGCGGGCGACAATACGATTGTGGTCGCGCCTGGCGCTAACGAGGCCCTCAGCCCGGCTGATGTAGATGCCGCCCGTAGAACCATCGCGCAAGCCGATATCCTTCTATTGGATTTGGAAGTGCCCATGGAAACCATTGAGCGCGCGGCAGCCCTGGCACAGGAGCTTAACGTTCGGGTGATTCTGAACCCTGCACCGGGACGACCGCTCAGCACAGAGCTGTTGCGCCGCGTGGACGTGCTCACCCCCAACGAGACCGAAGCGCAAATCATCACCGGCTTGCCCGTGAGCAATCTTGAGGAGGCGCACACTGCCGGCAGTCATCTGCTGGCTCAAGGTGTCGGGGCTGTGGTGATTACCCTGGGCACACTCGGCGCCCTGAGCGTCACACCTCAAGGCGCACAGCACATTCCCGCATGGCAAGTCCAGGTGGTAGATACCACTGGCGCAGGCGACGCTTTCAACGGGGCGCTGGCAGTAGCTCTGGCAGAGGGGCACCCCTTGCCGCAGGCGGTCACCTTCGCCAACGCCACAGCCGCACTGCAAGTCACCAAGATGGGAACCGCATCAGCGATGCCCTTACGTGCCGATGTTGAAGCGTTTTTGCAGACAAGACCTGCCCATCACGCGCTAGAGGTTATGCAAGGCGAAACGCTGGTCTTCCACAGCGATGGTAAATGGCTGTACCCCCTGCTGGACCTGGAGCACTTTCTGGCAGAACGCTCCGCGGCATTCATGCCGTATGATCCCGGAAGCCTGACGTTGCGCGATAAAATCATCGGGCGGGCAGCGGCGCTACTGATTGTACGGCTTGGCATACGCCGCGTGCATGCTGGCATACTCAGCGAGCTGGGCGCCGAAGTGCTACGACACTTTGAGGTCAACTATGATTACGAGCATCTGGTCCCCCAGATTGCCTGCCAGACGGAAGTCCTGTTGGATGGCGAATTCGATCCCGACAAGGCGCACGCGCTCATTCTGGAACGCACGCGACACTAAACAATCTATCTCAAAGAAAGCCATTTGGGAACGCCATGTACCAGCGTGGCCCTTATTCTGGTGGAACGGCAGGCAACAAATATATAGTCCCGAAAAGGAGCACTGAATGGTAAAGACTCTCTTAATCGAAAATGTAACGCTGGTGACCATGAACGCGCAGCGCGAGGTGCTGACCGGCGCAAGCCTGGCGGTGACGGGCGAGCGCATTGCAGCGATAGGCGCCACATCAGACCTGCGGTCGCAGTTCCCCGGTGCGGAGAGCCTCGATGGGCGGGGCAAAGTGGTCCTGCCGGGCCTCATCAATGCCCACACGCACATTGCCATGAGCCTGCAGAAGGGCATCACACTGGCAGTCCCCGAAGGAATCTACCGGGTGATGTGGCCCGTAGAACGCACCCTCACCGCAGAGGATATTGTGGTAGGAGCACTCATCGGCGGCGCGGAGAGCCTGTTAGGGGGAACAACGTGTGTCGTGGATCACTATTTTCACATGGAAGGCATCACGCAGGCAGTCATCACGCTGGGCTTGCGGGGTGTACTAGGACACACCATTATGAGCCGGCTTGGACCCTTCACCGGAGAACAGGAGTTGGAAGAGGGCATTGACTTTGTCCGGCGCTGGAAGGGACGCCATCCGCTCATCACACCCTGGCTTGCGCCCCACGCGACCGATACCGTGGACCGCGAGTGGCTGTTGCAATTGCGCGATGTGGCGTCCGCTGAAGGCGTAGGGCTGCACCTGCACGTGGCGCAGAGCCATCGAGAGCTAAACACCATCCAACAGCACTTCGGATCCGGTTGCGTCACCTATCTACACGATATCGGATTCTTGGGACCCGATGTGCTCGCCGCGCACTGCATCTACATTGACGACGCGGAGCTGGAGCTGTTAGCTGCATCCGGCGCACATCCCATCTACTGCCCCATGGGACACGCGTTACACGGCAAACCGCAGCGCGCCTGGGAGCTCCTGCAACGCGGCGCAGGCGTGCTCATCGGCACCGACTGCGTCACCAGCAACAACGAGATGGCGCTGGTCAGCGAGTTGCGCATCGCGGGAGCAAGTCAGAAGCAGCTCACGGGCGACTCGCAAGCGCTCCCCGCCGCCAAAATTCTGGAAATGGTCACAGTGGACGCCGCCGCTGCTATCGGCATGGGCGACCAGCTCGGCGCGCTGATTCCGGGCTATCTGGCAGACCTCATCATGCTGGAAATGGGCGGGCTTCACGCCGCACCCACCTATTCGCTACTGGATAACATCGTCTATGCCTGCAATGGGCGAGATGTGGACACCGTGATGGTAAACGGGCGCATCGTAGTGCAAAACAGGCATCTCCTGACCGCCAACGAAACCGAACTGGCAGCCCAGGCGCAGGAACGCGGGCGCGCGCTCATCCGCCGCGCGGTGGAAAAGGAGAGCGACCTGGCATGGTTGTGGAAATAGAGTCAAAGCTACACCGGCTAACAAAGGAGAAAAGCATGAGTGAGAAATTCGCCCGGCATGAATGCCGCTTCACCGATCCCGGACCTGGGGCGCTTTCGCCAAGGGAACGGGTACGGATGGCGTTGGCGCACCAGCAACCCGACCGTGTGCCTTTGGACCTGTGGGCGGTGCCAGAAGTGCAGGCGCGGTTGGGAGCTTATTTCGGCGACATTTCCTGGATGGAAGTGCTACGCCGCGTGCGAGCTGACATCCGCTGGGTAGCGCCGGACTACATCGGACCGGAGCGCACCCTGCCCGGCGGTGTAACAGTTGACCCTTACGGCATGTGGCGCAAAGAAGTGCACCACGACTTCGGCGTCTACCACGAGTATGCCGGTTATCCGCTGGCAGACGCGCGCACGGCGGACGATGTACGCGCGTGGGACTGGTCCCGCACCGAATATTGGGATATGGACAGCATCCGCGCGCAACTCGACGACCTCAAAGCTGAGGATGACTACTTCATCTGCTACGACCTGGGCGGCATTTTCGAGCGCTCGTGGGGGCTGCTGGGAATGGAACGTTTTCTGGTAGACCTGGCAGAGAATCCCGAAGTACCGTGCGCCATCATGGATGGTATCACGGACCTGTACATCGCCAATGTCACGCGTTATCTGAAAGCCGCCGAGGGGCGCGTGGACATGATCTACACCTGGGATGATGTGGCGCATCAACAGGGTCTACTGATGTCGCCGCGCATGTGGCGGAAGCACATCATGCCACGGCACCAACGCCTCAACGCCGCGATACGGCAGGCTGCACCGCCGCACGTCAAGCTAATGTATCACTCCTGCGGCGCCATCTACCCGCTGATTCCGGACCTGATTCGCGAGCTAGGCATTGATGTGCTCAATCCGCTGCAACCCCAGGCCAAAGATATGAACCCGCAACGGCTCAAGGATGAATTTGGACAACAGGTGGCTTTCCACGGTGGAGTAGATTTGCAGGAACTGCTGCCGCACGGAACGCCAGAACAGGTGACAACCGAGGTACACCGCCTGTGCAATGTCCTGGGACGCGGTGGTGGCTATGTCCTTTCGGCAGCGCACTACGTGCAGAATGATGTGCCTACGGAGAATATCCTGGCGCTGGTGGGCGCCAGTCGAGTGGTGGAAAACTGACCGAGGAGGGAAACGAATGCCCGATCATTATGCTGGGGTGTACCAGCACCATGCGGACCGCTACGAGCAGCTCATCTCGCGGGAGGATTACGGGGGAAATATCCTGGCGGCGCTGCGTCGCATCACGCCGCTGGAAGGACGCGACATTGTAGATTCGGGTGCGGGCACCGGGCGACTCGCCTGCCTGGTGGCGCCGTTCGCGCGCTCCCTGCGCGTCTACGACAGCTCCGCTCACATGCTCGAGTTCGCCGCGGCAAAATTGCGCGCCACCGGGCTGACGCACTGGCATGCCGCAGTCGCCGACCACCGGCAGCTACCCGCCGAGAATCAATCCGCCGACATCGTGCTCGCCGGATGGAGCGTGGTCTACACGGTAGTGTGGGAGGAGGATTGGCGCACAGAGCTCAGCAAAGCACTGGCGGAATTGACGCGCGTGCTGCGTCCCGGTGGGAAAATCATCATCTTGGAGACGCTGGGCACCGGCATCGGGGTTCCCCATCCGCCAGAAGTGATGCTACCATATCTGGCTTATCTAGAGAACGAAGCCGGGTTCACGCACAGCTGGATTCGCACGGATTACCGCTTTGAATCGGTTGAGGAGGCGCGCGATTTGACGAGCTTCTTCTTCGAAGACGATATGAGCGACCGCCTGATCAGCCTCGAACCGCCCATTCTTCCAGAGTGCACCGGCATCTGGCAAAAAGGTATTTGATACGAGACCTCCCCCAAAGAGGGCTTTCTTCATAGCAGTTTGAGCGGCTTCGACGCCCTCTGTGAGGCTCACAGTGCTAGTTTGACGCGTCGCCCCCAGAGCGAATGCCTTGCTCCGGCTCCAGATGTTACGTGAGGGGCATAGGCGCTGGATACAGCGTGCGCGCTGAATACAGCGTGCGCGCTGAATACAGCGTGCGGTTTCGGTCAGCGACCTGCTGCAAAGCCACAGCTCTAGCGACGGCGCGAGCGACGGCGCGATGATTTTGCGCCTGTGCTTGCCGCTGGCGTTACCTCGGCTTCAGCCGAAGATTCTTTGGACTCGTCGGCCGGCTGCGGGACAGGCGCATGGAGCATTTGCTGATAATCGTCATCTAGCAACATCGTGATGATCTCTAAGCCTGCCTCATCTTCAGCCAGGCTACGCGCGAGGGATGCAAAACGCCGGCTGCGCTCAGCCTGCAACTTATCACGAGCGCGCAGGCGCGCCTCGAGCAGGGCGGTCAATCGTTCCGCCACGACCTCGGCAACGTCATCGTCAGTCGGCATTTGACGCTCTTCCATATCAATTTTGTAATGCTGCTTGATGCGCTTGAGCAGAAACTCTTCGGTCAGCCCGACCAGAGAAATCGCGACACCAGCAGCGCCCGCGCGTCCCGTCCGCCCGGCGCGGTGGATATAACTCTCGATATCTTCAGGTAATTCGTATAGAATCACATGGGAGAGTTCGGGAATGTCAATGCCCCGCGCTGCCACATCCGTCGCCACCAGGAAACGCAGTTTTCCCTGCCGCACACGTTTCAAAACCCGCTCGCGGTCTTTCTGCGAGAGATCCGAACTCAGTTCGTCAGCGTCATAGCCAAAACGCTGCAAAACCACCGTCACGTAGTGCACACGCATCTTAGTATTACAGAAGATGATGGCTGAAGCAGGGTTCTCAACCTCGATGAGCCGCACCAACCCACGATCCTTTTCCATGTCGGGCAGGGTGTAGTAGACGTGCTCCGTATCAGTGACATGAACATGATCACTGCTCAACGACAGAAACTCCGGGTCTCGGATAAACTGGCGCGCAGTACGCAGCACGGAAGGGGGGAAAGTCGCCGAGAACATCCACGTGTTGACCGAGTGTTCCGGCAAATAGCGTTGCACCTCACGCATATCTGGATAGAAGCCCATTGACAACATGCGGTCCGCTTCATCGAAAACGAGCATTCGCAAATGCTTCAGTGTGAAGGTGCGCTTGAGCAAGTGGTCGAGGACACGCCCAGGGGTGCCCACAACGATGTGCGCACCCCCACGCAAGGCATCACTCTGGGGCCCATAGCTCACACCACCATATACCGCCACAGCGCGGAATCCGGCAGGAGCGCACAACAACTCCGCCTCACGCATCACCTGGCGCGCCAGCTCCCGCGTCGGTGTGAGAACAAGCGCCTGGCACAGAGCGAGAGTTGGATCAAGGCATTCCAACATCGGTAGCAGGTACGCGCCAGTTTTGCCGCTACCCGTGCGCGCCTGGATCATCATTTCCCGCCCAGCAAGCAGGTAGGGAATTGCAGATGCCTGCACCGGCATCAGCTGCGCCCACCCGGCGCGGGTTGCCGCCGCGCGCATGGGTTCTGACAATTGGTCGAATGAAACGTTAGCCAGATGGTTATGTAACCCGTCTTTCTCGGGCGTTGTTGTTGTGTTCATAGAAACAAGTATACCATAGCAGCGACGATGTGCGCGCAGCACGCCATCAGGGCATCAGAATCAAATCTCAACCAGTAACTGCTCTAGACGTCGCCCATAAGTGACGTAATTCTCGAAGCGTTGGTCCTCGGGCGCCGCGCCGCCGCCATGGTGGTGCACCATCGTCATGTGCGGTTCGATGGAGATGCCGCCATCGTAACCGGAGGCAAGCAGGTCGGTGAGGATGCGCCGAACATCGCCCTCGCCTTCGCCAGGATAGGTGTAGGTGACCTGCCCGGTGGCAGGGTCCCAGATGCCATCCTTGATATGGATGTAGGCGATATGGTCTTTGACGTGGGTGTAGAACTCCCACGCCGACTGCTTGGGATAGGGCTTGGGCTTGCTCCGGTCATCGGTGAAGACGGGATTGCCGGTATCGAAGACCAACTGCAATCCCGGCACAGCATCCAGCAGGCGCAGCGTGTGCTGCCAGCTCATACCGCCGTAATTCATACAGTTTTCGTGGACCGGGGTGAGGCCCGCATCCGTGAACAGCGCGTGAATGAGTCGCATGCGGCGGAAACGTTCCGCCTCCAGCTGGTCGTCGGGCGCGCGGTCGGGTAGGACCGCATAGCTCATCACGCGGATCAGCCGCGTCCCGAGGCGTTGCATGCGGGGAATAGCGCGCTGTATCTCCTCTAGAGTGATCTCAAAAGGGTCGAGAACCGATTTTCCCCAGTTGGCGATGGCGGACCCAAAACAGTTGACGGTGATGCCTGCTTCAGCAAGGGCTTCGGCGACGCGGTCAAAAGCCTCGTCGGAGAGGTCGTGCAGATTGACGCCATCCACATTCCGGGATTCGATCGCGGTCCAGCCCAGGGTTTGGGTGGCGCGAATCTGCCCCGCGATATCTGAGGCGGCTTCGTCGGCAAATCCAGTAAGGTGCATCGGGTCCTCCTTCGAGAAAACAGATTGGCTCACGCAAAGCCGCAAAGACGCAAAGAAAATTCACGACTCGGACAGCGGCGATCCCAAGTCTGTCCTTTGCGCCTCGAAAACACCTGACAAACAATGCGGAATGCCATCAAAACGATGCCTGGATGTCCACATGGATATCATCGCGGGTGGTTTTGATGTAGGATGAAGTGGCAATAAGCTTGTGCAGCTCGCGCTCGAAGGCGACGCCATCCAGTGGCAGGGTGACAGGTTCCCCGGTCAGGGTGGAGTAGAGCATGGCGTTGGCGAGCTCGACCGAGTGTAGCCCCTCTTCTGCCGGTGCGACCAAGGGGACTCCGCTCAGAATGGCATCGGCGAAGTTCTCGAGCACCTCCGCGTGCTGCCCGCCGCTGCCACTGATGGGAAAGGTCACCTGCCAGGCGGGCGGTTGATCGTAGGCAGAATTCGAGGTGCGGTTGAATTCGGGCACGGAGACCTCGGTCCGCGTGAAGGTCAAGTCACGACCCGGTCCAAGCCCGTCCTCGAGCACCACCCGCCCCCGTTCGCCATGCAGCTCCAGGCGGTTGGTGCCGGGCGCCTCACCCGTGGAGGTAACGAAGACCCCGGTGGCGCCATTGGGATACTCCAGGTAGGCAGTGACCTCATCCTCTACCTCGATTTCGTGGTGTTTGCCGATGCCGCAGAAGCCCCAGACCTTCGACGGCATGCCGCAAATCCACTGGAAGAGATCGAGGTTGTGGACGCACTGGTTGAGCAACACGCCCCCACCCTCGCCCGCCCAGGTCGCGCGCCAGTCGCTCGAGGCATAGTAAGCTTCGGTGCGGAACCAGTTGGTGATGATCCAATTGACGCGCATCAACGCGCCGAGTTCGCCCTGCTGCACGAGCTGGCGCACCTTGCGGTAGCGAGGGTCGGTACGTTGGTTGAACATCGCGGCGAAGGTGGGAGTTTCCCCGCGCGCGCGGGCGCGCTCATAAGCGGTGATGAGCCGCTCAGCATCGGCTTTGTGCACGGAGATAGGCTTCTCCACCAGCACGTGGCGCCCTGCATCCAGCGCCGCGATGCCGATGGTGGTGTGGGCATAGTGTGGCGTGGCAATGATGACGGCATCCGCAACGCCATCCTTGAGCAAAATCTCCGCATCCGTGTACGCAGCACAACCATAATGCTCTGCAGCCCGCTGCGCCTTTTCGGGGATGATATCGCAAACGGCGGTAAGGTGCAGTTTAGAGGGCAGTTTCTCAATGTTTGTCAGGTGCAACGTGCCGATGTTGCCAATGCCGATGACAGCGAGTCGAATGGGATTCATGATCTTCTCCTGAAAAGTTCTGTACCAGGCAAGCAGGCTTCTTATACAGAGACATTATATCCAGGAAAAGCCATCAGTCGAGGGAACCCCATTCCATTCCCCCCAATTCACCCAGCCATCTTCAAAACCATGGTTAATCACCTCATTGGCCGGATACCATGACCCATTTAGATCTCGATATACTCCATAAAAAGTCACTGTCTGAGCCGGATTGCTGGTATTGCACACCACCGCCTCGGTATTTGGGGCCATGGTCGGATTGGGATAAACTGAATAGTTGATGACTTCCGGCGGGATGAATTTATCTTTCACTCCTATTACCAGCAGATTGGTGCTTACCCAGCTGCCTCCCTGCCCACAATAATCACAAGTGATGCTGGCATCTATGTAATTATCTCCATTTGTCTTGGTTTTATTGCTAATCTCCACTGCTGATGACTGCGGCTCGGCCCAGCGTAGCACCGATACCTGATAGTCTTTGGGCAGATTGACGGTAAATCTCGTCGGTGACCGGTAATTCACTCCCCCCCAATTTCCTGACGGTCCAATCTCCATTCTCTCTGTCCACAGATGATGCATCTTCATCCCCTCATATTCCCCCCAAAACAAAGTATCCTTGAAAAACCAGCTGTCTGTTATCGCCCCATTTTTGTTCCAACTGCCTACACACCTTACTCTTGGCACTCCCTCCAACTCTCCCACCACCCCCCAACAGCGATTCACTCCATCGCCTCGATTCTCAAACGGACAGATATTGTTCCCACACAGATTCACCGCTGGATTGTCAAATTCCCCCCGTATCCCCGCTTGCCACACATAATCCCAACTCCGTCCTGCATTTCCCCACAACGCCCGATTATCTCCCGGTATTCCCCCCGTCGTCCCAATCCCTAGATTAAAGATCTGCCCTCCTGCCCCCGCTGGCGCGATGCTCACGCTGGCATTATTCTTGACTTCATCCGGCAGTAGCCCATCCCCGCTATCAAATCTCCCATTCTCATTCACATCATAGAAAGCAAACATTCTCACCGACCCATAAGGCGGGAAAGACGGCTGCACCGTACAACTACTACAACAGCTCTGCCCCTCCCCACAACCTCCCTCACCTGTATTCCCATTGCAACTACCGCTAGCACAGCAGACTCCACTACAACCCGGCACCGGTATCTGGACACAGCTATCACAGCAGGTTAGTCCCGTCCCACAAGTCCCATCATCCCCAAGATAATTGTTCACCTGGCACTGGCCTGACACACAGCAAACTCCCCCACACCCCGGCGGCGGCGGTGGCGGTGGTGGCGCTGCATTTAGATAGCATGATCCTCCCGTTCGGCAATAAGGCGAGCTCGGCTCACCATCGCCACACCATCCCCCCCATATCACAGGACAGCCTATCCAACCTGGTAATTCACAAAAGTCACCATTATCCGTATCATAAGTATTCCCACACACATTCTCACACGCCGGATTCGGAGAAACAGCACATTCAATTCCATTATTACAAAATTGTCCACGAAGACAAGTGGTCCCATCTGGACATGAACATCTTTCTTCCCACACATAACATTGTACGAACCCCGAACACGGCGTACTCTGAGCATAGACTTCTCTTATTCTGAGATTTTCTTTTAAAGCTAACCACCACTTCTGCCCAATCTTCCCACCCTGCTGATTATCTCTGACTAGTTCAAACAAACTCTTATCACTGTCTTCCAATTCTTTTATTATCTCTGCGATCAACTTCTCCCCCTCTTCTATCCGGCTGTTTTGACCGGTTAGTAACATTACTATCTCAACTATCGAGCGAGTTAAAAATCTCTGCCCTGCGTCTAGTTTATCACTCTCAAAATAATCATCCTCCAGATATAGCTGACACTCTATCTCTGCTTCCCTCTGCCCACAGCTCATCCCTCGATATAGTCCTTCGGCTACACTGCGCAGATACAACAGTTTCCCTTTATCCCCGCTATAACTACTCATCGGTCTAGTTATTATTTTAAGGCTACTGGCCCTCTTCTCTTCCTGCCCTTCACTCATCCGCGGTAAGCTGAATTCCTGCCAGCTCTCCCCCCATCCCAATTTCTTCACTAGCCATTCACTTAAAGCTTGATAATCACTGGCTAGTTCTAATATTATCTGAGGGTGCTCTAAAATCAGCTCTATCTCCGCCATTCTCGTCTGTTCATATATTCCCAAATCTTCTTGACTCTTCATCTGCCATAATCTTATCCCCAGTACAATTAGACCCATTCCCATCAGAATCAGTCCTATTATTAACACCTGTCTAGTTTTTCTTGGATTATGCCAATACATCAATTCCTATTATGACTATTCCCATCTTCTTATTCAAGTAATAAACTATTTATCTTTTACTGTACATAAATTTCTGATCAACATCATATTTAGCTAATTCAGCAGATATCTCGGCTGTAACTCCTTCAGTTAATTTCTGTATATCTCCGCTATAATTAGCTTGAGATTCAAGTGATCGACCATTACCTCCTAAAATATTATTAGTTAGTACTGATACCTGATCTCTTGGTAAAAACAAATATCTTATTTGATTCACTAATCTGCCAATATGACCATATGTACCTAAAATGCCGTCTTCAAGAATATTCCCCTTACTCATAAATACTAATACCATCTTCTCTCCATTTAGATCATCCAAGTCAGGAAAAACCATAGCTGTTGAAATATTATTTCCCGCTTCAACTACAGTTGCCGTCGCATGATACACATCCAGTTTCTTTCCATCAACTATTATTGGTGAGAACCGATCTCCCATATCTATCGGTTTACTACTTCTACTTATTCCTCTCAAAAAAATCACTCTGCTCACCTTACTAAGGTCAAACGGCATTTCTCGCAGTGGCGCTCCTTCTCCATCATTTCGCAGTGGACTTATCGGCGCTGTCTCCCCGCTAAATTGTCTCAGTCGAGCCGGATCAATCGCCGTAATATAAGCTCCTTCTATTCCCTCTTTACTCCCTCCCATTCCTTGATTATAAGCTGCTTGGTATCTCCGCCACCAATCTTTAATCTGATTAACCAAAGTCACATTCCCACCCAATTCTTCACTCAAAGCAATCGTCGGTCTCTCGCCGTCTCTATACATCGTCGTCTCACAATATATTGAAAATCTTGTCCCTTCGCTGTCAGTCTCGTCAAAGACCGGATGATCAAAATCATAACCGGGCATCTGTCTTACTTCTTCTTTACTATCAATCACTTCATAGCCATTGAATAACAATCCCATTGCTTCCTGCCAATCCAGTGGCTCTGCCTCCACCACTTCCGCCGCTTCCCCCGCCTCCGCGAATATCGTCTCGCTCTGGCTAAGTCTCTCCGGCGTTGCCAATTTCACCCAATTCCCGGCACTATCCACCCTATGCGTAATCACATACACCCTCTCTCTATTCGTCTCTTCAATTCTATAAGCGATAATCTCATTCCCACCCCGAACTCCCGGTTGATTACTGATCCCCCATGACACTATTGACCCCTCTTTGCTCGCCTCCGTCATCAGAATTGTCCCGCCCTTCATCGGCAAGAACAACACTCCATCTCCATTAACTTCATAGGAGGCTGCTGGGGTCGCGCCAGTGCTGGTCTGATCACGGTGTCTGATGGACAGTCCCTTGATGGCTTCCTCATCCGCCGGCATGAGCAAGGCTCGACCTTCGCCATCGACGATGAGGAGGAGGGTGAGGTCCTGGCTGAAACTGTAGTTTTCCCGCAGTGACTCGCGCAGCACCTCCAGGCTATAGGTTGAAAACGCGAGCGCACCTTCGGATTCCGCGCTGACCTCGATGTCCACCGCGCCGTCGAAAGGCAGGTGTTCCGCGGTGGCGGTGGCTTGAGGCGTGGTCCCGGTCTCAGGCGTTGCCGCGGGCGCGGTCGGCGGGAGCGGCGTCGCTGGTTCAGGGGCGCTTTGGCACGCAGACAGCAATGCCAGGAAGGTCAGGGTCGCGAGGAGAACTATCACTCTCGCGAGCGGATGAGGGTGGGCGGATGCTGGGCTTTTCAGCGGGGCGGGGCTAGGCTCTTGGATTCGAGCAGCTTGCGGGACTACGGCAGGGGATGTTGGGCGATTGCTCATGGTTGCACCTTCCTTTATGTATTAGAAAAAGGTGTATGGCGGGCACAATCAGATGCCCAGCACCGTTGCCATTTTACACCCGATGGGGCTGGTGCGGAAGAGGCTGGCAGGACGCGCTCAATGAACGCGCCGAATGGCGAATGCTACGGCGAGACGCTCCTACCGGTCCTGCCGCCAGAGGACGTGGATGTTGCGGTAGCTCAACGCCAGCGCCTCAAAGGGGTCCTTGCCATAGCAGTCATCTTGCTCGACAAGAGTCCACTTCACGCCGCTTTCTTGAGCAGCGCGCAGAATAGCCGTCCAATTGAGGTTGCCCTCACCAACCTCCGCCATACGCTGTTCACCCTCGGGACCGATGGTCATGTCTTTGACGTGCAATACCGGCAACCGTCCTGCACAGCGGCGAATCCATGCCGCGGGGTCGCCGCCGCCCGCCTGCACCCAGTAGGTATCCAATTCGATGTTGAGCAGCGCTGGCGGCGCCTGTTCGAGCAATAGCTCCAACCAGGGCTTGTGACCACCATCCACGGGGTAATGCCTGAACTCGTGCTGGTGGTTGTGATACGAGAAATCAATGCCCTCCGCTGCCAGAGCGGCGGCAACCGGCTCAAGCTCCTCGATGAAGCGACGAATGCCCTCCACGGTGTAATACTCTGGAGGCAATCCACCAATAGCGGCATGGCGACAGCCCCACAGTTTGTGGATGGCGATAACCTCATCGGGGGCGCGAAGAAAACGCTCCCAGGGCATGTGCGTCGCCGCAACGGTCAATCCAGCCTCTTCTACCAGATGCGCGACCTCCTGGGGTGCTACCGGTCCGAAGCCGGAAATCTGTATCGCCGGGTAACCGGTGGCAGCAATACGCTTGAGGCTCGCGGCGATAGCGTCCGCGGTCTGCGTAAACGCACGTATGGTGAACAACTGCGCACCGAGCATGGGAGGAATAACCATGAGCTGCCCTCCTGAAATAGCAGGTAATTTTGGGAATGCCCTGTGCGCACTCCCCAAACCAATGCAGTGAGGGCGGTTCCTCTACTTTGAAACACGCCCCTTTGCCAACTACGCCAGAATATCCTCGATCGCTTGCAGTTCCTCTGAAGT
This sequence comes from Anaerolineae bacterium, assembly GCA_026645815.1. Taxonomy (GTDB): domain Bacteria; phylum Chloroflexota; class Anaerolineae; order B4-G1; family SLSP01; genus JAAZNO01. Next base: position 123,461 of record JAPKMR010000001.1, read on the forward strand.
GAACGCGAGCTTATCCAACGTCGCGACGCAATCCTCAATCTGGCCCACGCGGCTCGCGCCGATGAGCGCGGAGGTCACGGTCGGGCGGCGCAGCACCCAGGCGAGCGCGAGCTGCGCCATGGTCTGCCCGCGCGCCTGTGCAACCTCCCGCAGCTGCCACACCCGTCTTACCCGGTCCTCGGTCACCTGCTCGGGTCGCAGAAAACCCGTGGATTTACCCGCGCGCGAATCCGGCGGGATACCCTTGAGGTACTTATCGGTGAGCATGCCCTGTGCCAGCGGCGAGAAGACGATACAACCGATGCCTTCCTCATCCAGCACGTCGAGCAAGCCATCCTCAATCCAGCGGTCGAACATGTTGTAGTTGGGCTGGTGAATGAGGCAGGGCGTGCCAAGCGCGCGCAGAATCCGCGCCGCTTCACGCGTCTGCGCGGGGTTGTAGGAGGAGATGCCCGCGTAGAGCGCCCGCCCGCTGCGCACGGCAAAATCGAGCGCGCCCATGGTCTCCTCGAGCGGTGTGTTGGGATCGGGACGGTGGCTGTAGAAAATGTCAACATAATCCAGCCCCATACGTTTGAGGCTTTGGTCCAGACTGGCGATGAGATATTTGCGCGAGCCCCACTCACCGTAGGGTCCGTTCCACATCCAGTAACCCGCCTTGGTTGAGATGATGAGCTCATCGCGATAGGGACGGAAATCCTGCGCCACGAGCTTGCCGAAGGTTTCCTCGGCGGAACCGGGCGGCGGACCGTAGTTATTGGCGAGATCAAAATGGGTGATGCCCAAATCGAAGGCGCGGCGCAGCATCGCGCGAGAATTCTCCAGCGTATCCACACCGCCGAAATTGTGCCACAGCCCCAGGGAGATGGCGGGCAGCTGCATCCCGCTCCGCCCGCAGCGGTTGTAACGCATGGCATCGTAGCGGTCATCCAAAGGGTAATAGGTCATGGTATCCTCCAACAATCTGTACCAGGGTGTATATGGGCGCGCGAAGCGTGCCCATAAAACCAAAGGGAACTCCGTTGCTTCACTCCCGGCAAATCAACTAAGGCGTTTTGACGACAAATTCGCCTTGTAGGCCCTCCGCAGCGTTAGGACCGATCCACACGCGAAAGTTTCCTGGTTCCACAACATAACGCATCTCCAGGTTGTGGAAACCGAGGCTTCGTACGGGAATTTCGAAGCGCACGCGGCGCCGCTCGCCGGATGCCAGCGTGAGCTGCTGGAAACCCTTGAGTTCCTTGACGGGTCGGGTGACATTGCCTACAAGGTCGCGCACATAGCACTGCACGGTCTCCACACCTGCACAGGCGCCGGTGTTCGCCACTTCTGCCGAAACGACCACACCACCGTCGAGGGTCACCTCGGGCGTCTCAACCTGTAAATCGCTGTAGCTGAAAGTAGTGTAGCTCAACCCATAACCAAAGGGGAATTGCGGAGTGCTCGCCTCATCGAGATAGACCGAGCGATGGCGCCGGTCAAACTGAATCACGCCCTCGCTATCGGCAGGACGTCCCGTACTCTTGCGCCCATAGTACACCGGAATTTGCCCCTCACTGCGCGGAAAACTGACCACAAGCCGGCCTGAGGGATTGACCGCGCCAAACAAGATATCCGCGATAGCCTGCCCCGAGCGGATGCCGCCGTGCCATGCCATGAGAATCGCGGGAACGTGCTCCACCATCCAGGGAATCACGAGGGGACGCCCCGCCATCAGCACCACGACCACGGGCTTTCCCGTCGCTGCCACCGCCTCAAGCAGTTCCTGCTGGCGCCCCGGCAAGCCCAGGTGCGCCCGCGAGTGCGCCTCACCGCTCTGCATTTCGGCCTCGCCGAGCACGAGCACCGCCACGTCAGCAGCGAGCGCCGCGCTCACCGCGGCATCGAAATCCGCGTCCGCGTGCGCAGCGGCGTCGCCTTCAATGGCACAACCGGGAACATGGAGCAGCGCCACCCCCTCCGGCAGCACCGCGCGCAGCCCATCGAGCACGGATTCCACATCCGCATCGCGCCCTCTGCCGTACCAGCAACCCAGCGGGTTGTGGTGATCGTCCGCCAGCGGTCCAATCAGGGCAATCGTCTTGAGGTCCGCTCCCAGCGGCAACAGATTCCCCTCATTTTTCAGCAACACCATGGATTTCTGCGCCACTTCCAGCGCCAGCGCACGGTGTTCTTCCGTGAGCTGCACCTGCGCGGCAAGCGCCGGATCGGTATAGGGCTGCTCGAAAAGCCCAAGCGCGAATTTAAGGCGCAACACCCGACGCACAGCGCCATCAATCTGCGCTTCCTCGACCAGACCCTCGCGCACCAGATTCGCCAGGTGGAAGGGGTAGGCGTTACCCATCATGTCCATATCCACACCCGCGAGGAAACCGCGGAGCGCGGCTTCACGGTGGTCGGCAGCAAAACCGTGATGGAGCAATTCACCGAGTGCATCGAAATCGCTGAGCACCACCCCATCCCAATTCCAGGTCTCGCGGAGGATAGTTTTGAGCAGGAAAGCATTCGCCGATGCGGGGACGCCGGCAATCTCGTTGAAGGCAGACATCACCGTCGCAGCGCCCGCATCGAAGGCGGCTTTGAAGGGCGGCAGATAGGTATCGCGCAACGCGCGCTCGGAGACATCCACCGTGTTATAATCCTTGCCCGCCTCCGCCGCACCATACGCCGCGTAATGCTTGGGGCAAGCGACGATGCGCCGTCCGCCGGGCAGGTTCGCACTCTGGAAGCCACGTACCCGCGCCTGCGCCATCGCGCTGCCGAGGAAAACGTCCTCTCCGGCGCCTTCAGCAATACGCCCCCAGCGGGGGTCACGGGCAATGTCCACCATCGGTGCAAAAATCCAGTCAATGCCCTCCACACAGGCTTCTACCGCCGCGACCCGCGCCGCTTGTTCCGCAAGACCGGGATCCCAGGTGCAGGCTTCGGCAACGGGTATGGGGAAAATGGTACGGAAACCGTGAATCACATCAAAGCCGATGATGAGCGGGATACCCAGACGGCTTTCTTCCACCGCCAGACGCTGGAAACGATTGATCTGCTCCGCGCCATTCAGGCTGAGCAGCGAACCCACATGCCCCTGGCGAATCCAATCATCGAGATCATCGCGCCAGCGGAGGTTGGCTTGGAACAGCTGCCCGACCTTCTCCTCGAGCGTCATTTGCGCCAACAGCGCTTCCACCCGCACCTCGATTTCAGGCGCGAGTGCATTGAAATCAAAAGAAGCGGAACTCATGAGTGTCTTTCTCCTCGATTAGTGTGTCGCAAAAATTACTGAAGACCGGCGACCATAAGAGGTCTTGAGGGAACCGGTCCTCAGTCGTCCTACAATCCCTCGTGCAGTTTGGCGCCATTGGAGGCAATCACTTCCGCATACCAGCGGGCAGAATCCTTGAGCACCCGCTGCTGGGTGGCATAATCCACGAAAACCAGGCCAAAACGCTCGCGATAGCCGTTAGCCCACTCGAAATTATCCATCAGGCTCCAGTGGAAGTAACCGCGCATGTCTACACCATCTGCAATAGCACGTTCCAGCGCCAACAGATAGCGCCGGGTGAAGTCAATCCGCTGCGGGTCGTGTACGGCGCCATCGAGCGAAACCCAATCGGCATTTGCCAGGCCATTTTCCGTGATAAAGAGCGGAACCCCATAGCGTTCATACATGAAGCGTGGACCCCAGTAGAGGACTTCCGGCGTCACGGGCCAGTTGAAAGAGGTCTTAGGATAGCCAACCGGGTGCGGCACAGAAATCGGATAACCTTGGGGACCCGCCTGCACCCCGCTGCCCTGGTAGATGTTGAAGCCGCAGAAATCGAGTGGCTGTGCAATCGTCTCCATATCACCGGGTTGAATGGGTGGCGCAGCAGCGCCGAATAAACGCAGCCCATCCTCCGGATAGCGCCCAAAGAAGACCGGATCAAGCCACCAGGTATTGGACCAGATAGCGAATTCCTCAACCACCGAGAACATCGCCATCCGCGCCGCAGCGATATCCTCGGGCGACTCGGTCACAGGAATCATCGGGAACGTCGTCGGCGCCCAACCCACACGGCACGGTCCGGGACTTGCAGCGCGGATCGCCTGCACCGCTTTGCCGTGCGCCAGCATGGCGTGATGCCCCACACGAAGCACCTCCGGCATGCCCAGCTTATCGCCGGGAGCGTGTTCACCATCCAGGTGCCCCATGCCCACAAAGACCCGAATCTCATTCAGCGTCATCCAATCGCGCACGCGGTCGCCCAACGCCTCGACCACCACGCGCGCATAGTCGGCGAACCAATCCGCGCTATCCCGATTGAGCCAACCGCCCCTGCAATAGAGCGCATAAGGGAAATCCCAGTGGAAAAGCGTGGCATAGGGCGCCACACCCGCCTCGAGCAGGCTATCCACCAGGCGATCGTAGAAGCCTAAGCCGGCAGGGTTCACCTTACCCACGCCATCAGGAAGCACACGGGGCCACGAGATGGAGAAGCGGTAAGCCTGCAATCCGATCTTCCGCATCAGCGCTACGTCTTCCGGATAGCGGTGATAGTGGTCGCAAGCCACATCACCCGAGTGCCCTTCCCAAATCGCCCCTGGTTTCCGGCACAACATGTCCCAGATGGAAGGACCCTTACCGTCTTCGGTAGCCGCACCCTCGATTTGATAGGAAGCTGCAGCGGCGCCCCAGACAAAGGATGGAGGAAAATGTGTCATCGTAACTCCTGAGCTATGTGATTATGGTAAGAACGACAAAACGTCAGGCATCGTAGCTCACGATGCCTCACTTGATCTGGATATGCGAGCAGAACTCCGGGCGCCCTTGAACGCCAGGACGTAACCGGAAGAGTGCCCCGGCGCCAGACCCGTTTGCAGCTTTGTCATCGCCGCCCGCGGTAGTGACATAAAGGTCAGTGGTATCGGGACCGCCAAATGTGGCACAGGAAACCTTCTGCGCCGGGAAATGAATGCGGGTTTCCTCCGTTCCATCAGGACGATAGCGCACCAGGCAACCGCCATCCCACCGCGCCGACCAGATGTAGCCTTCAGCATCCACGGTGAGACCATCAGGAACGCCCTCACCGGGAATCTCCGGCACACAGGCAAAGACGCGTTGATGGCTCAGGTCGCCGGTAGCACGGTCATAATCATACACCCAAATGGTCCGCGCCAGCGATTCGGTGTAGTAGAATTGTGTCAGGTCGGGCGAAAAACCCATACCATTAGATATCTGTATTCCCTCAAGCACCCGCGTCAGCACGCCATCCACATCAAGACGGTAGAGCGTGCCACCGCGCTTACCTGTGGGCATCGTGCCGCAAAAGACGCGTCCCTCGGGGTCGGCGATCACGTCGTTGAAGCGGCTCTCCCGCTCCTCCGGTATCTCAGAGATTACGGGTGTGAGCACTCCATCGCGCCACAACGCGACCGCACCCCGCGCCATGAACAGCAACAGCGCGCCATCCGCCTGGATGGTGAAACCACCGATAGGTTCGCCAGCAAAACACTGCTCATGCTGCCCTGTCGCAGGCTCATATCGAAACATTCGCCCGGTGGGAATATCCACCCAATACAAGCGTTGCTCCAGCGGATGCCAGAGTGGACCCTCACCAGTCACACATGCGTAATCGGCAATCATTTCAAGTTCCATTATGCCCCCATAGATGCGAAAAAGCAAACAAAAATCATGAGTCAAGAATCGAGAGCGACTCCTGACCCATGACTCTTAACGCATGACTTGTCAATACGAATTAACCAGGCTGCGCACCTGTAGCGCTGCCTGGAAATGCGCGAGATCCCAACCTTCAGGTAAGGGAGCACGCACTTTGAACTCACGCCCCACGGGCAGATCAAAAAAGTTGTCACTGAAGATAACATCCGCGCCCTCGACTGTGAGCGCCACAAAGCGCGCCAGGCTCGCGGCGCGCAGGGTGATTTCAGCTTCCCCACCCTCTGCCGCAAGCGTCACCTCCAGCCCTGGATCGGTCAACTGCAAGTGCTTGGATGGACCAAAAGGCAGCACACCCAGACTCACGCGCGCATCTTCGCGCCACAGTTCATAGACCAGCACGATCTCACGCCGGTTCTCAACCGTCACCACATCGGAGAAATCCAGCGCGCAAACCTGCGCCGCACTCAACGCTGCCACATTCACGGGGACCTCGCCGGTACGCAGGACCTTACCGTCCAGCGTCTCCAGCGACCAGCGCGCCAGGCCCTTCCAGGCAGTGACCAGATCATTGGTCACATATAGCGTCGCCAAAGGGCGCCAGGCTGCGGGTTTCGCAGGACCATGCCCCAACAGATAGCCAAGAGCCTCCTGGCTCAGCACCTGCTCGCCACTGCCGAGAACCTCCCCACCGGGCTTCTCCACCGTCCAATGGACCAGACGACGCTCATCATCGTCGGGATCAGCTACCGGTTTAGGTCCCACCTCGGGACCGCAATCCTCAGCAGAGAGCAACACCGGTGCATAAAAGCGCCGCGCGGCGTAGTGCAGCGCCTTCCAGCGCCCAAAGTAATCCAGGCTTGCCCAAGACGCCACAGGCCAACAATCGTTCAGCTGCCAGTAGAGCGTGCCGGCGGTACAGTCACGGCTGCGGCGCCAGAATTCCACACCCGTACGCACACATTCCGCTTGCAGCACCTGGCTCAGATAAACCAACGCGGGGAAATCCTTGGGCAACCGGAAATGCTCAGTCATGTAGTGGATGATCTTGCCGTTGCCCGCATCATTGCGCTGGTGGTGCTCCATGATATAGGAGGTCATGTTCCAGTCCGCCGGGTCCGCATAAGTGCGCACGGTCTCCAGCGGCGGCAACGATTGGAAACCAAACTCGCTCACAAAACGGGAAGGGTGGTTGCGATAATGGCCAAAGGGCTGATTGCCGTGCCAGACTTCCCAGTTGTGCGTATCGCCTGCATGAACACTGTTGGGTGCAGCGAAATTGCGCCCAGAAGAAGGAGAACTGGGCCAATAGGGCGTATCGGGGTCCTCGGCAGCGCAGACTTCCGGCAACAGATGATGATACATCTGGTCATAGGCCTCCCGATAGGGCGCATTTTCCGGGCGGTTCCATCCCCAAGAATCCCAACCTTGTTCCATCTCATTATTGCCGCACCACAGTGCCAGGCTCGCACGGTGTCGCAAGCGCCGTACGTTCTCCACCGCCTCCTGTCGCACATTGTCGAAGAATTCTGGTTCGGTCGGGTAAATGGCGCAGGCGAAACTGAAATCCTGCCAGACCAGAATGCCGTAACGGTCGCAAAGATCGTAGAAGCGCTCCTCTTCATAAAGCCCACCACCCCAGACACGCAGCATGTTCATGTGAACCTGTGCCGCGCTGCGGATAAGGTGCTCCAAGAACGCATCGGTGAGGCGCGTGGGGAAGGAATCCGCCGGAATCCAATCGGCGCCCTTAGCAAAAACCGGCACCCCATTGACTACAAAAACGAAGGATTCACCGTAGAGATCGTGCTCGCGCCGTAGTTCCAGCGTGCGCAAGCCCAGCTGGAACGTCTGGCTATCCAACACCCGTTCACCATCGCGCAGGAGCACTTCAGCCTGGTAGAGGGGCTGCGGACCATAACCGTTGGGCCACCAGAGCTGCGGCTTAACGACCGTCAATGCCAGGGTTCCCTGATCGCCGGAAAGGGTCACCGCTGTTTCCTGAACAAAGCCTTCCGGGTCGGTAAGTCGCAAGACCGCCGTCACCCCTTCAGGTTGCCAGCGTTCCAGCGCCACCATCGCGCTGATCGTCACGATATTCCCGGCATGATGCTGGCGGACATGTACGTTGCCCAAGCGGGCTGCGCTATAACCCTCAAGGCGGAGTTCTTTCCAGATGCCCACTGGCGGCAGCTGCGGACCCCAGTCCCAACCAAACTGGCAAATGGCTTTCCGCACAAAAGGACCACCCGGAATCGCCTGGGTCGGGCTAATCAGAGCTTCGCGCTCCTGCCGCGCACGCAGTGGTTGCAACAGCGGCGCAAATTGCACCTGCACGTGATTCTCACCCGCCTGCAACAAGCCGGTCACTTCCCAACTGTAGCGGCGGAACATATTCGCGGCATCGCCCAATACCTCGCCGTTCAGGTATACCTCGGCAAAGGTATCGAGACCGTCGCAAACGAGGAAGACGTGTTCCTCAGCCAACAGCGCCTCGGGAACCTCAAAAACCAGGTCGTATTCCCAGGCACGTTCAGGAATCCACTGCACGCGCAGCTCATTATCCGCCACAAAGGGGTCTGGGATCAACTCCAAAGCCAGCAAATCGGTCTGTACAGAGCCAGGGATTTGCGCGGGCAGCCACTCAAGACTGCCCTGCTCGCGAAAGCGCGCACTCTTAATTCGCGTATAGATTGCCACAAGCCCTCCAAAAATCGCCTAAAGTGAATTTGCCTTGATGAAATCTACCAACTCAGAAACATAGGTGAATGCCAGACACGTCACCGTATCAGCGCCACCGTAGTAAATCGCTAAGCGCCCAGTATCCCCATCGCACAACGCCGCGCAGGGGAAAGCCACGTTGGGCACATCGCCCACACATTCGTAAAGCGTTTGCGGGGAGAGCAAATACGGGGCAGTGCGGTACATCACTTTCCACGGCTCATCGAGATCGAGCAGGGCTGCACCAAAGCTGTAGACAAAGCCGTTGCAGGAGGTGAGCACGCCATGGTAGATCATGAGCCACCCCTCAGAAGTCTCAATGGGAATAGGCCCGGCGCCCACCTTGGTGCTTTGCCAGCCCCCCACCGGCTTCATGACCCACCGGTGGCGCCCCCAGTGCATCATATCCGGGCTTTCGCTATAGAAGATATCGCCAAAAGGCGTGTGCCCATTGTCACTTGGGCGGTTCAACATCGCAAACTTGCCCTTGATACGCCGGGGGAAGAGCACACCATTGCGGTTGAAGGGCAGGTAGGCATTCTCCAGCTGGTAAAAGGTCTCGAAATCCGTGGTGTAGCCCACACCAATCGTGGGACCGTGATAACCATTGCACCAGGTTACATAATAGCGATCCTCAATCCAACACACACGGGGATCATAACCGTATTCGAAAATATTGATTTCAGGATCATCGCCCACAAAATGAATCCGCTCGGGACTGAGTTGCCAGTTGATGCCGTCTGCGCTTTTGCCGCTGTGCAGCGTCATCTGGCGTGTGCGATGGTCCACACGGAAGACACCGGCAAAAGCCCCCTGATAAGGCACCACGGCGCTGTTAAAAATGCTATTAGAAATCGGTAATAGATTGCGAGGAATTACGGGATTCTGGCTAAAGCGCCAGAGCACTTCACTGCACCCCGCAGGGCGCGCCTCCCAAGGGATATTCGGGAGCGAATCAGCCACAAATTTCAAATCAGACATTTTTGCCTCCACAACGATGATCATTTAGGGACACGCAGCGACGGATTGGCGCTCCACCAGTGGCGCGTCAATGAGCGTGGTGACGCGCGTCGCATCGAGATTTTCCAGACGCCAGAGCAACAACTGCATCGCCATCTGTCCCATCAAAACTTTGTCCACATGCAAGGTTGTCAGCGCAGGAACAACATGCTGCGCCAATTCGATGTCATCGAAACCGATTACCGAAAGCCGCTGTGGCACCGCGATTCCTAATTCACGCGCTGCCTGCATGGTCGCAATCGCCATTTCGTCATTACAACCGAAAATCGCGGTAATCTCGGGATGACTGAGTAGAAGCGAGCGCGCCGCTTCGAGAGCAGCATCGCTGCGCAATTCACAGTCTGCCGCATAGGTTTCCGTCATGCCATGATCGAAGAGTGCTTGTTGATAACCGCGATAACGCTCCGCGATACTGGGGAAGGATGCAGGACCACCCCCTACCAAAGCAATATGCCGGTGTCCCAGCTGCCAGAGGTACTCCACGGCAGTGTACGCAGCGCGGTAGTTGTTTGAGAGCACCGAATCCACCTTCAGAGCTTCGGAATAGGCGTCCACCAGCACAAAAGGCGTACGAAGGCGCGCAAGCGTCGCCCCTAGAGTCTCATCAAGCCGCACGCCGACCAGCAAGAGACCATCCAGACTATCATTGAATAGCAAGGGGGGTGTCTCAAGTGCATGATTGCTCGCATCTACGAGTAGCGTGCCGTAAAGAAGGTTGATCTGATGACGCCGGCAAATCTCCTCAATGCCCGCCAGAACATAGGCATAGAAAGGTCCACCGCGCTGAAGCGATTCTGATTCAGATTTGATCAACAATCCCACCGTCTGAACGGGTGCTTCTGCCGAACGGACAACGTAGCCTAAATCCGCAGCAATATCCAGAATACGCTTACGGGTCTCCAGGGAGACGCCCGGCTTATTGCGCAACGCCAGGGAGACCGTGGCTAAAGAGCACCCGCTGGCTTGGGCGACATCGGCAAGTGTGACTTGATCACTCACAGACATAAACCTCCGAGGCTTGAAAACGCATTCGAACACTAAAAAGATACACCCGTTTTAGTAAAATGTCAAGAGTTTTTAATTAAAATACATGAAATTCATAGTATTTCAAGCTGAAGGGTGCGTTTCAAAACGGGGGCGAAAATCTCAAGCTCCCCTACAGGGCGCCTGGGATAATTGATTTTTGGGAGGTTCAGAGGTTAGATTGGTGAGACCATGCGTTTAGTCACTTTGACGCGCCAAAGCGACGCAGAGGGTGGTTTGTTTTGTGATTTTCGTGGACGGGGTAAAAGCCCACAGGTGGGCTTCGCCGTCCACGAAAATCACACATGCAGAAAAAAGGCGCAGAGAGCTGATTGCGGATGAAGGCCGTTTACGAGATATTGAAACCACCGTCGGTTGGGGGGCTATCTGCAGCGCGTCGCGCCGTATGAGGTATGGGCATCCAGCGGAGCGCCAGCAGCAGGACCAGCAAGATGCCATAGCGCAGCGCCTTATCCGGCGTTTTGGATAACCAGAGGACGTGCAATACCACCAGGCCCGCCGCCGCGTAAATCCAACGCTGTAACCGTTTCCACCACCGTCCCAAACGCTGCTGCCAACCGCGCGTCGAGGTCAATGCAAGCGCCAAGAGGATCACGAATGCCCCCAACCCCACCAGCACAAAACGTTGGTCGAACAACGCAGGAATAAGCAGGTCCCACGCAAAGCCGTAATCCCAGCCCACGAAGATGAGCAAGTGCCAAGCTGCGTAGGCAAAAGTGCAAAGTCCCAGCGTGCGCCGAACTCGCAGCACCGCCCGGAAGCCCGCTAAGCGTGCCAGTGGGGTACAGGCGAGAGTCAATCCCAGCAACCCTAGCGCGGTATTACCCGTCGCCGTCGTCATTTGCCGTATGGGGTCGAGATAATTGCCGCGCGCCAGATTCCACACCATCACCACGGCAGGGAACAGAGCACCGAGGTGTACCAGAAGCCTCAACCCATGGCGTTTAAGGAATGTCGTCTTCATAACTCGAAAATCAAGGAATAGCTCATCCGCATTGAGTGCGGCGCGCCTAGAAGAACCAGTCCCGATTGGTCAAGTCGGGATACAGGTCCGCGACCTCGTCCGCATAACCATTGAACAACAGTGTAGGTATGCGCCGTGTCTCGCCGATACGGCGCTCGGTTGCCTGCGACCACCGGCGATGCGGCACTTCTGGATTCACATTCGCCCAGAAACCGTATTCGCTCGCGCCCGCCGCCATCCAGAAAGTCGTGGGCTGCTCTTCCACCAGATCAATCCGCACGATAGATTTCAGGCTCTTGAAACCATACTTCCACGGCACCACCAAACGCAATGGGGCGCCATTCGAGGGCCGCAGCGACCAACCATAAAGCCCGGTCGCGATAAGGGTCAAGTCGTGCATGGCTTCGTCGAGGCGCAATCCTTCGATGTAGGGCCAGGGGAAGGTCATATCCGCTAATCCCGGCATCTGGTCAGGGTCGGCGAGGGTCTGAAAGCGCACGTACTTGGCATTCGAGAGCGGCTCGACCTCCTTGAGGAGGCGCGAGAGAGGGAAGCCCAACCATGGAATCACCATGGACCAGCCCTCAACGCAGCGCATCCGGTAGACACGCTCCTCCTGCTCGAACTTGAGGAGCTCCTCGATATCAAAAACGCGCGGCTTGTTGACCAGCCCTCCCACCGTGACCGTCCATGGGCTTATCTGCAAAGATTCATCGGCTAAAACCGCAGCGGCTTCCTTATCCAAGGAGAATTCATAGTAGTTGACGTAGCCCGTGACCGCATCAAAGGCCGTCTTGATATCAGGCTTCGGAGTCGGTGTGGGCCTGGGTGTGGAAAGCACCTCTGGAGTGACAACATCCTCCGGTATCACAGTCGCCTCGGGGGCATCCGGAAGTCGCCCACACGCAGCGAGCAGCGCCGCTGCCCCCAACCCCAACATGAACTTACGACGGGAGAGATAAATATGCTCCGGCGTAATTTCTGACGATCGAATCGGTACCATAGTATCACCTTCCTATCCTGATAAACCCATCCCGCACAATATTGTAGAACTGCGCCACTCTACACAGGCGCCATCAACGTTCCGAAATGGTGACGCTCTCGATCACATCGCCCACAGCAATAGATTTGACGACATCCATCCCTGAAGTGACCTTGCCAAAGACCGTATAAGCCCCATCCAACTGTGAGGTCGCCGATAGCGTGATGTAGAACTGGCTTCCACTCGACATGCGACGCGGGTTTCCCTGATCCGGCAACCGCGCCATAGCAATTGAACCTTCCTCATGGGGCAAACCTATCTCCGCGGGGATCAGGTAACCCGGACCCCCCTGACCTGAGCCTAGCGGGTCGCCCCCCTGAATCACAAATTCCGGTTCGACGCGATGAAAGCTAATGCCATCGAAGAACCCCGCACGCGCCAAAAAGACATAGTTATTCACCGTCAAAGGCGCCGCCTGAGCATCCAGGGTTACCTCGATCGCGCCTTTTGACGTCTGGAGCGTAGCGACGTAGGTTTTCGCCGGGTCAATCATCATCTCCGGCGGCTGAACATAGAGCTCGTAACGCGCAGCAGGCTCCTCCGGCATCGCAATCTCGGTGTTGGTGGGCAGCGCTGAGACAGGTGGGGTATTGGATTCGGTAATACGCACCGTCACAATACGGTCGCCCGGCACCGTAGCCGCTTGCGGGTCGCGCTCGCGCAGCGAGAACAACACATCAAGACCATCAATCACGCGCCCAAAAATTGTGTGCATATCATCGAGCCAGGGCGTCGGCGTAAAAGTGATGAAGAACTGACTGCCATTGGTCCCCGGACCGGAATTGGCCATCGAAAGCACCCCCACGCGGTCGTGCGCCAGACTGGGATCGAATTCATCGGCAAAACTATAGCCCGGACCGCCCGTGCCCGTCCCAGTAGGGTCGCCACCCTGCGCCATGAAGCCAGGAATCACGCGATGAAAGGTGGTGCCATCGTAAAAGCCCTCACGCGCCAGGAAGACGAAGTTATTAACCGTGACCGGAACCTTAGCGGCGTATAGTTCGAGGGAAATCTCACCCTTTTCGGTAACGATAGTTGCCACATAATACTTATCGGAGTCAATCTGCATCGTTGGGGCAGCGGAGTACATATCATTGCGCGAAGCAGGATCAGAAGCGTTAGCGGGTGCGGACGTCTCCACAGGTGTTTCCGGTACGGCAGTTACCTCGGTGGTGGGCTGCACTGCAGGCTCATCGGTGGGATTAACCGTGGGCGTTGAAGTAGGGGCACATGCGCTCAGGATCAGCCCCAGGCACAAAATACACACGAGACTAATTAGCTGTAGGTATTTCACAATATATCTCCTTATGGTTATTCAATGCTCTTGAAATACAGTTTTCGCGACGCAGCTATGCCGCATCGCGAAAACACCCGGCATTCAGTCGGGTTGCGCCGCAACGATCAAGCAAGGATGTCGCTGAGAACATCCACCTCGATGCCTTGTGCGCGTAATGCAGAAATATACGGGCTAATGCCAAAAGCATCACCGAGGATATGCCCAGTGACGATAAGCTGCCCGCGCTGATCGCGCTGCAAAGACGCCAAATCCCCTGGCGCGATATGAATATAGATTACCGTATCAATGCCGTGCTCAAAGCAGGCGCGCGCGACGGCATCGCCGCCGTTGGTATAGGCGCCGTGACACACCAGCACTTTGCCTGCACGGGCATCCGGGTCACCCAATAGCACCTCGACGGGCACAGCGGCGCGCTGTGCAGCAGGCAGCATTCCCAGCACGGCAGTCACATCGCGCAATGTGGCATCCGGCGCTGAGAGCAGCAACACATCCACGGTAGATTGCATGACCCGGCGCCCCAATTCATCCAAGGGCGCGTGGACATTCATAAAAGGCATGCCCAGGCGCCGCGCCGCCAAGGGAACCTGCTCATAATTGGTGACACTCCCGTTGAGGCGCAGGGTCGCCATCTTTGGGGCAACCGCAGCCCGTGCCACAGATTCTGGGATACCCGCCCCGGTCAACAGCGCCACATGGCGCTCGAAGACGCGCCAGGCGCGGTGCGGCAAGCCCACCGGGTGATGCGCGATAACGGCATCGTAGCCGAGATTCCCCGCCATCAACAACTCTGCGACGCCAATATCCAGCCCAAACAACACGCGCCGGATATTCTCGCCAGGAACGTAGATAGCGCTGTCATCAGGAATCGTCTCAAAACCCACCAGGTCAAGGGCAATCTGCATCAGTTGTGTCGTATCCATAAATACTCCGTAGTCAGAAGTCAAAAGTCGAAATCCAGAAGTTCAAAGCCGTATTATTGCTGGTAGACCCACCCGCCTTCTCACTCACTCTCCTGATCCAACAGCTCTCCCCAGGCTTTGTAAGCGCGACGAAGATGCGGGATGACGATGGAACCGCCGACAATGAGGGCAACGGAGAACGCTTCGGTAATCTCAGCGGTAGTGAAGCCCACCTTATGGCATTCAACCAGGTGATACTTAATGCAATCATCACAGCGTAGCACCATCGAAGCGACCAGCCCCAATAATTCCTTCGTCTTCTTCGGCAACGCCCCATCAGTGTAGGTCTGGGTATCCAGGTTGAAAAAGCGCTTAATATCACGATTGGCGTGCGCCATAACGATTTCATTGAGTTCCAGACGCTCCTCCTGGAATCGGGCAATATCGCTCATGGTATCTCCTTGGTTGATGGCTTCGCCTGCAATTCTGCCTGGAATCTGAACCCCAAACCCGCGACCGGCAAATAACAGCAATCCAGGTCAGCCCTTAATCTCATTCCGTGGGTGCAACAAACGCCAGGCGCGCAACACTTCCGCGACGCTCCACGCCTGCGCGATACAACCGCGCGGGGAAAAGGGCGCAACGCCATCGAAAATCTCGTCAATGGTCCCCAAGCCCTGCCCATCCACATACTGCAGCAGCGGCTTGAGAAAAGCTTCGGCGCGGTCGGGGTCGCCATACACCCGCAGATGCGCGCTTACAAAAGGTCCAATCAACCATGCCCAAACAGTCCCTTGATGGTAAGCGCTATCGCGCTGTCGCTGGTCACCCTGGTAATGGGGGACGAACGCCGGGTCGCTGGGCGCGAGGCTGCGCAAACCAACTGGCGTGAGCAATTCCTGTTCGCAGATATCTACCACAGCGCGCTGGCGCTCGGGCGAGAGAGGGCTATGGGGTAACGCTACGGCCAAAATCTGATTGGGGCGCAGAGTAGCATCATCACCCTCAGGACCATCAATTACATCAAAGCAATAGCCGTGCCTCTCACTCCAAAAACGCTCAAAACTTGCCTCGGCGCGCGCCGCCGCCTTCCGGTAAGCCGTGTCAGGCTCACCCAGGGCAAGCGCAAATTCCGCCATATTGCATAAAGCGTTGTACCACAGCGCGTTCACCTCAACGGGCTTGCCAACACGCGGCGTGACAACCCAATCATCAATCTTAACATCCATCCAGGTAAGCTGCGATCCAGGCTCACCCGCCCAGAGCAAGCCATCCTCTGAATCCACATGAATCTGATAGCGCGTCCCCCGCTCGTGCCAGGCGATGATATCCTGCAACACCGGAAACAGCTCGCGCAAGAAAGCCGTATCTCCCGTCTCCGCAAAATAAGCCCTCAACGCCTCAAAGAACCACAACGTAGCATCTACCGTGTTGTAACCCGGTTCGGATTCGGTATCCGTGAAATTATTGGGCAGCATTCCCTGGTCCACCAATCCCGCAAAAGTCCGCAGAATCTCGCGGGCAATATGCGGGCGTCCTGTTGCCAGAGTGAGTCCGGGAAGTGCAATCATTGTGTCCCGTCCCCAATCAGCAAACCAGTGGTATCCCGCCACAATGGTGTAACCCTCGCCGCCATCGGCAAGGGCACGGCGCGCGACAAACTGATCCGCTGCTAATACCAGTTGTTGAACCTCCGGTGGCGCGTCACCCAGTTCCGCAGTCTTCACGATCTGCCGGGCATAGGCGCGCCGCTCCTCGAGTGCAGCAGCACTGTCCAGGTTGGGCGTCACCTCTGTGCTAAAGACCAACGTCAGTACCTCTCCAGGTTTCAAGGTACCGTGGAAATCGCCAATATTGAGGTGGTCTTCAACCCGGTCCAGGCCCCGCTCGGCTTCTTCACGCAGGAAGAAATCACGATACCACTCATAACGGGTCGAGGCTTTGGCGTCTCGGCTAAAGATGTAGAAGGGAATCGCCTGATTAGAGGCGACCACCCGCACCCCATTCCCAACCGGCTCAACGCGCATCCATTGCCCAATTGCCCGGGTCAACTTGTGATGATCGCGGTAATTGACCAGGGTCTCTAGAGCCAACACGAGAGGCTGCGAGCCTTCAAGGTAAGTGTAATGCACGTAGGTTGTGTTAGCGCCCACCTGCATCCACACACGCTTCTGCAAACGAACCCCAGGCTCCAACGCATACGTCCAGGTTGGAATGCCATCATCAAGGCAGAAGCTCTCCAGATAACGATACCCGGCAGGTTCAATCACCTGAGCCGCCCATTGATTGGTTGAGAGCTTGTAAAAACGGCCCCCATATTGCACGCTATCCTCAATCTTCGCAGCCAATAGGATACGCTGCCGTGGTGGATTCAGAGCGGCAATCAACAAGCCATGGTAGCGCCGCGTGACCATACCGGCGACAGTCCCAGAGGCATAACCGCCCAAGCCATTGGTCACCAACCACTCGCGACGAGAGGAGATATTCAGATCGTTACAAATCTCGCAACCCACTTCCAACATAAGATCCTCCTGCGCTAAAGGCACCAACACGCCTCTGTAATAACCCTATTGTACGCGAAAGTCCGAATTTTATTAAGCGGAATGTTTACCGCAACCCTATCATGTCTGACAGCATCAACCGCTCATCCGCACAGGATCGAGCAGGCTTTCCAATACGGCGGGCGTCGCCACTCCGCGCTCAAGAGCAACTTCCTTGATCGTACGCCCGCTAGCATGCGCCTCCTGGGCAATACTGGCAGCAGCATCATAACCGATTAACGGGGTCAACGCTGTTGCCAATGCCAGATTGCGTTCCACCAACGCCAGGCAACGCTCCGCATCTGCCTCCAAACCGGTCACGCAGCGCTCAGTAAAGGCACGTACCGCGTTTGCCAACCAGGTAATGCCCTGCAGTAAGTTGTGCGCCATCAGCGGGAGCATCGTATTCAATTCAAAGCGCGCCCCCAACCCACCCAGGGTGAGCGCGCTATCAAAGCCGATAACCTGCGCCACGACCATCAGCAGCGCTTCCGCCATCACAGGATTCACCTTCCCTGGCATAATGGAAGAACCCGGTTGCACCTCCGGTAAGCGCAATTCACCCAGCCCACAGCGGGGACCTGAAGCCAACCAACGGATATCATCAGCCACCTTCGAAAGGCTGATAGCTACGGTCTTGAGCTGCCCGGAGACCTCCACCAGCGCTTCCTGACTCGCATTCGCCGCCATATGATTCGGCGCCTCCACGAAATCCGTGCCCAAAGCGGCATTGAGGTGTGCGATTGCCCGCGCGGCAAAGCCCAGCGGGCAGTTGATGCCGGTCCCCACCGCTGTACCCCCCAGCGCCAGAGGGCGCAGTGCACTCTGCGCCGTCCGCAGACGCGCAAGGCCATGCTCCACCTGTGCCGCATAGCCGCTGAATTCTTGTCCCAGACGTACCGGCGTCGCATCCTGAAGGTGCGTGCGTCCCGTCTTGATAACAGAATCAAAGGCGAGCGCCTTCTCTAGCAGCGCACCGTGCAGGGCCACGAGCGACGGTTGCAGAGTGTCACGCAGTGCCAGAAAAATCGCCACATGAGCAACCGTGGGCATCACATCGTTGCTGGATTGGCTCAAATTGACGTGGTCGTTGGGATGTACCGGTGACTTGCTGCCCACATTGCCGCCGAGCAACTGAATCGCCCGATTGGAAAGCACCTCGTTGGCGTTCATGTTGGTGGAGGTGGCTGAGCCGGTCTGAAAGATGTCCACCGGAAAGTGAGCATCTAGCGCTCCGGAGATAAGCTCATCGCAGGCTTGTAACATTACCGCGGCTATCTCCGGAGCCAATAGCCCCAGTTCGGTATTAGAACGGACGCAAGCGCGTTTCACCTCGCCCAATGCTGCGAGAAAGTCACGTCCAAAACGCTGTCCGGAGATGGGGAAATTCTCGATGGCGCGTTGTGTCTGCGCGCCCCAGAGGGCGCCGGCGGGCACATGCACGGTCCCCAGAGCGTCGTGTTCCTCGCGGTAGGCGCTCACCAGTTGCCCCCTAATGACGCTGCACAGCAAAAACAGGCGGCATGGCACGCTTGTGCGCCGAGGCGATGAACATCTGCCGCACTCGGACAATTGCCTCCGGTGGCGCATCAGGGTCTACGCCCGCCTCCCAAGCCTCGAGGATAGTATCAAGCAAATCATAGGTGATACCCAGCTCACCTTCGTCGGTCTGACCAGGCCAAAGCCCCGCCGTGGGGGCACGAGTGATGACAGGCTCGGGGATCTCCAAGATGCGGGCCAACGCGCGTACATCGCGCTTGTACAGCTCGCCCAGCGGCTCCAAATCCACACCGCCGTCACCATATTTAGTGAAATAGCCCACTGTAATCTCGGGCTTATTTCCGGTCCCCAAAACCAGGGCGCGATTGGATTGCGCCAGATAATAGAGTGTCGTCATCCGCAAACGCGGTTTGATGTTAGCGCGCGCCATATCCGTGCCAGCGGGCAAAGCCGCCATCAGCGCATCAAAAGCGGGACCGAGGTCTACCGTTGCCGGTTCCAGGTGCAGCGCCTCCGACACCATGCGTGCGTACGTGGCGTCCTCTTCCAGGCTATGGCAGGGCAACCACGCCGCCCAGACATGCTCAGGTCCCACAGCGCGAACCGCCAGTGCAGCTGAGACGGCGGAGTCAATACCACCGCTCAATCCAAGAGCGTAACCCTGCATCCCTGCACCGCGAGCAGTCTCCTGCAACCACAACACCAAATCATCGGCCAGTTTAGAGTAGTCCATAGCCACCTCCTGTGATGGGGTTATGCAATAGATTATAGCACAAACACTGCAGCATATCCCAAAAGTTGTCTCCAGAGGCGAATGTGATATAGTAATGCGCGGTGCTATCTGAATCATTCGACATAGCCGGGAGCGCATTGTTTGCGCTCAGACAGATTGGCTCAGTATGAAAACAGATAACAACCATGACCGGATAAGAATAGACTCAAACCAGAGGTCAGCCATGCCACGGTATTTACACAGATTTAGCCTTTTAGCGGTACTGCTCCTGACATTTCTAGCCGGGGGAGTAAAAGCGCAAAGCCCGGTAGTGCACGCCGTGTTACTGTACTCACCCTCATGCGGGCACTGCCACAAAGTCATGGAAGAGGTGCTCCCCCCCTTGCGCGAACGCTATGGAGCGCAATTGGAAATCCTTGAGGTGAATGTGCAAGAGCCGGAAGGCTCAGCCGTCTACCAGGCGACCCTCGAGAAATACAAGCCCGCGGTGCGTGGCGTGCCGATGCTGGTCATAGGCGAGGAGGTACTGGTAGGCTCGGTGCAGATTCCCGAGCGTCTGCCGGAGCTGATCGAATACTATCTCCAGCAAGATGGTATACCCTGGCCCTCACTGCCAAAACTCCCCGGTGTACCGGAATCAGCCTTACCGCCAACTCCCACACCCGTTCCTGCATCAGATGCTATTGTGCACTTGCTCTACTTCCAATCGGCCAGCTGCAGCGGTTGCCGGCAGTTTGAGAACGAGGTACTGACGCAATTGCGATCTACATACGCTGACCGGTTACAGGTGACCACCATCAACACCACCGACCCCGCAGGGAGAAGATTATACGAAGCGGTAGTCACCCGCTACAAGCCGGCATTGGAAGGCGTGCCCGCGGTGGTTATAGGCGAGACCATGCTGGTAGGGAACCGGGATGTCCCCGAAAAACTGCCCGCGCTGATTGAAACAGCGACTGCAAGCGGCGGAGTGCTTTTGCCGGAGCTACCAGAACTAGAGGAATACTTCACTGTGACCCCAACGCCCTCGCCAACAGGCGCAGCGACGCAACCGGAAGCAACACCCGCCGGCACACCTTGGGCGATGCTGGGAATTGCTGCGCTCGCCCTTGCAGCGATTGCACTGGTGGGCTTCCGCATGCGCCGCTAGCACCCTTCAAGCAACAACAAGACCGGTTCGGCCCAAACACACACCGAGCCGATCCCTTGTGTCAAAGTTGCCCGGAAGGGACTGTTCAATTATGGATATTGCCGCAGTACCAACGGCAACCAGAGCGATTTCACAAACTCATCGGCGCCCACATCAGGTAAGCCAAAGGGACGTGGATCTCCGTCAATATCGCGACTTACCCACGTCAGTGGCAAAGCCTGCCCAATAGCATTTGAGGCGCTGCTCAAATGGTAATCTGCGAGCAAAGCCGCGGGTCCAGGAACCACGTGCGTGCTAATCACCCCGATACTGGCATTTGACCCATTGCCATCAAAAAGCGTGTAGTCCGCCAAGACCTGGATCGCTGCAGGCGTAGCATTAACAATGCCGACAGTCTGACTGACGACAATATGGTTGACCAGGGAAATGTCAATGTGGCCCTTAATATAGATGCCAACGCCATCACCGTCTAGATTGGCAGCAATTGTATTGTGGGCGATCCGACCAGCGGAGGAGTATCCAATAACCACACCGCTGCCGGTGATACTGACCGCGTTGCGTGCAATGATGTTATTGGTGAGCGTGAAAGGCCCACTGGAAGCGATACGCACGCCACCCCCTTCAGACACCGTCAGCCCAGGCGCCCGGTTATCCAGAATCTCATTGCCCTCAACCCATACCCGACCCGTGAGCGCAAGACCGCCACCGTAACCCGTATCCCCACCTCCCGTAGTGTTACTCCGAATCTGGTTCGCGATGAAACGAGGCGCACCGTTAAAAGCGTAAATGCCTCCACCCGCCCCCCTGCCATTAGGCGCGGAGATCGCGATGTTTTCGGCGATGACATTTCCCTTAACACAGACGTTGCTGTCGCGAGCAGAAATGCCACCACCCCAACCCCAACCGCCTACCGCGCCAAGCACCGCGGTGTTTTGGACGATGGAATTGTTGAGCAACAAACCGGCGCCACCCTTGACGTAGATGCCACCGCCGTAACCGGGGGTATCGGATGCGGCGATGTTGCCAAAGATGCTATTGTTCGCAACGGTCGCCTCGCTTTCAGCTAGATATAATCCGCCACCGTTACCATCGGCGACGTAGCTCGCGCGGTTATCGCGCGCGAGCACATTGGCGCGCACCACAGCAGCATCCGAGAGGCTGGATAGATACATGCCGCCACCCAGACCACGTTCGCTCAAGAGGTTGGCTACGTTGCCATAGACCTCGTTATCGTGGATGAACGCCAGAGGTCCATGATAGTGAATCCCACCGCCGGTGCTATAGAACCCCGGATCCGCCGCACCTCGCAACGCCACATTCGCCTCCAGCAGGTTGCGCGCAATCGTCACCGGTGCAGATGAATGAACGAAGATGCCGCCGCCATTAGCGAGGACGGCCCGACCCGCAGTGTTTTGCTGAATGTGGTTGCCCACGATGGTAGGGCTGCCCTCGAACACCGCAATGCCGCCGCCATCGCCCGCTGAATGCCCGGCGCGATTGGAACGAATGGTGTTGGTCAGAATCTGTGGCGAGGCATCTTCCAGGTAAATACCCCCGCCCTGTCCCCAGGTGGCATCATCGGCAATATTGTTGATGACTTGATTACCGCTAATGATGGCGGTCGCCGGGGCATCAACGAGGTAGATGCCGCCGCCGCGCCCGTAATCCGTGCACGCCATGGTGGTGCAGCCGTAGTTATCGGAGATGATGTTGTTGAGGATAACCGGCGCCGCATTTACCGCTGCAATACCCCCGCCGTGATTAGGTTCCTCCGCCGCACCGCCCGCATTCCCGCCGGTGATGGTGAAGCAGTGAATGGTGGGACTCGCATGGGTGATGCTGATTACGCGTTGGAGGCCATCGCCATCAATCACTACGTCTTCTGGGACGCAGGGCACGGGGTTGAAACTCCAGCCCAATCCAGAATAAGCCGCGTCCCAAGCCCCATCCAGCACCACCGACTTGGTGATCACAACCGTACCATAATACGTTGCCGGACCGGCAACATCACTGCGGTCAGCCACGCAGATGGTTTCGCCATCCATGGCCCATTGCAGGGCGTATTGGATAGTCTTGCAAGGCGAATGGGGATCGCTGCAATCATTGCCGGGGAAGCTGTTGTCGCCGCCATTGACCACGTAACGATCACACATCACCAACGCCTGTGTGGGAAGAGCAGCAGGAATGGTGAGAATCAACAGCCCCAGGAGCAATCCCGAGGTCAACGCCACAACGATGAACAACCGGTTGAGCTTCATTTCCCCCTCCCTCAACGCTCCAATTGGCTTCTATTCAGGCACCGAGATTGACGAAGCCTCACACGGTGATACCAGACAATACTGGAATACCCTGAGTAACGATGACGTCCAGACATACGAGCGGAGAGTGAGCCACTACGGTTAAAGGATGTGGAACAGGAAGGCGCTATGCAATCACCGCAATAGAGCTTCGATAGCCCGGTCACAGAGCAGAAATCACAGAACAACACCAAAACGCGGCGCTTCTACATTCATTGTAGGCGAGTATCTGTATTATGTCAATGAAAAGCCCCCATTAAACCGTTAAACTTACCCTCTTGACAGTCGAAAAAACTGGTGCTATGATATACTGGTAAGACCACTTACCAGTATAAGGATGAAGACGGCAATGCCTGAATGGAATGCGCCACAAAAGCCTGCGGATTACGCCGAAGAAAGTCTGATCACCGCTATT
This sequence comes from Anaerolineae bacterium, assembly GCA_026645815.1. Classification (GTDB taxonomy): domain Bacteria; phylum Chloroflexota; class Anaerolineae; order B4-G1; family SLSP01; genus JAAZNO01. Next base: position 146,730 of record JAPKMR010000001.1, read on the forward strand.
TTGAATGGTGACTATCCACCCGGCACAGCCCTGCCCGGCGAGCGTGACCTTGCCGCACAGCTGGGGCTTACCCGCCCCACCCTGCGCGAGGCGCTACAACGGCTTGCCCGCGATGGCTGGATTACAATTCGACAAGGAAAACCCACCCTGGTGAACGATTTCTGGCGGGATGGGGGACTGAATGTGCTAAGCACGCTGGTACGTTACCGGCATGTTCCCGATGATTTTGTGCGCCGCTTACTCGAGGTTCGGTTGGCTATGGCACCCGCTTATACTGCCGCTGCGGTAGAGCATAATCCACAGAGCATGCTGGGGCATCTTCAAGGCGCAGCTGCTCTGGAAGAGGATGCCGCAGCCTTCGCGCGCTATGACTGGCAACTGCATCACTTGCTCACCGTTGCGTCCGGCAATCCCATCTACACGTTAATCCTCAATGGCTTTGCCTCGTTTTACGAGGCCATGGCATGCCAGTATTTTGCGCGCGTCGAAGCCCGGGCTTTTTCCCGGCAGTTCTACACCGATTTGTATGCTGCCTTTATGAACGGTGATACCGTAAGCGCGGAAAACATCACCCGTCGCGTTATGGAAGAAAGTATCAGTCATTGGCGGGCAGCGGCGGATTTCGGGAATCCGGAATCATAAGTCAGGAGTCAGGAGGTTTCTATGCGACGTTGGAATGGTTGGGGAGATGATAGTTTTATTTACGAGCTGCCCGATTCGGCGGCGCGTTACGCTCGTGAGACTCTCGGTCCAGGGCGTCCTCCCAAGGATGCCCCCCTGGATGAAGTGCTCGCACAGGTACCGGCATCGCGCCTGCCCACGCATCCACTGATCAGCACAGATGCCGAGGCGCGCGTGCGTCATGCACGCGGGCAGAGCTTCCCGGATTGGGTCGCGATGCGCAGCGGGCAATTAGACGCATATCCCGATGGCGTCGCCTTTCCGCAGAACCGCGAGCAGGTGTGTGCGCTACTGGAGTTCGCCTCGACGCACAACATCGCCCTGATTCCCTACGGCGGCGGTTCGAGCGTTGTCGGGCATGTCAACCCGCTGGCAGGGGAACGCCCCACCCTCACCGTAAACATGACGCGCATGAATCGCCTGACACACTTCGACCAGGAGAGTCAGTTGGCGACTTTTGGCGCGGGAGTCTCGGGACCGGAGCTGGAGGCGCAACTTCGCGCGCACGGCTACACACTCGGGCATTACCCACAATCCTTCGAATATTCCACACTCGGCGGATGGGTTGTCACCCGGTCGAGCGGGCAGCAATCGTTGCGCTACGGACGTATCGAGAAACTCTTTGCCGGTGGGCACCTGGAAACACCCACTGGACCGTTGGAATTGCCCGCCACGTTCCCCGCCTCCGCCGCAGGACCTGACCTACGGGAGCTGGTCCTCGGCTCTGAAGGGCGGTTGGGCATCCTCACCGAAGCGACCATCCGCGTGACACCGCTGCCGGAAAAGGAGACCTTCCACGCCGTATTCTTCCCCAACTTCGAGGCAGGGCGCACTGCCGTACGCGAAATCGTTCAGGCGGGCATCCCCCTTTCCATGCTACGACTCAGCACCGCCATGGAAACGGAGACCACACTGGCGATGGCAGGTCACGAGACGCTGCTAGGCGCGCTGAAGAAGTATCTCGCGCTGCGCGGCGCCGGCGACGAGCGATGTATGCTCATCGTGGGCGTCACCGGCACTGAAACGCTGACCGATGCAGCGAGCAAAGCGACCTTCGATATCACCGGCAAGTACAGCGGCGTCTATGGCACGCAGACCTTCGGGAAAACGTGGCACAAGAATCGCTTCCGGTCGCCTTATCTGCGCAACGCCCTCTGGGAAGAGGGCTACGGCATTGACACGCTGGAAACCGCGACCTCATGGAGCAATGTGCCTACGATGGTCAGAGCCATTGAGGAGGCGCTGCGCCCCAGTCTGCTGTGCAAGGATGAGTTCGTGCACGTCTTCACCCATCTCTCCCATGTTTACCCTTACGGCTCCAGCATCTATGTACAATTTCTCTTCCGACTGGCGCCAACGCCAGAGGAAACTCTGGAATGCTGGCGCACCTTGAAAACAGCTGCCAGCGAAGCTATCGTCGCCAACGGCGGGACCATTAGCCACCAACATGGCGTAGGCGTAGATCACGCGCCATATCTGCAAACCGAGAAAGGTGCCCTGGGGATATCCGCTATCCGTGCGGCGCTGCGAGTCTTTGACCCTCAGGGGGTCATGAATCCGGGAAAACTTATCCATCAGCAGTCATGATAGCACAACGCTTGACTTGTCACTCGTGACTTTTGACTTACCGAGGAGGCACACATGCTCACACCACAATGGCGCGACGAAGTCTGGTCGAAATTGGACCAATCGTGGGATATCATCATCATCGGCGGCGGGATTACCGGCGCGGGGATTCTGCGCGAAGCCACCCGCCTGGGATTGAAGGCGCTGCTTGTCGAACAGCGCGACTTCAGCTGGGGAACCTCCAGTCGCTCTTCAAAGCTGGTCCATGGAGGCATCCGCTATCTCAAGGAAGGCAAACTGCGACTCACCCTCGCTTCCGTCCAGGAGCGCGAGCGCCTGATGGAAGAAGGTCCCGGCTTGATTGACCCATTGGGTTTCCTTCTAGCAACCTACAAAGGTGATTTTCCCGGCAAATGGACCTATGGCGCCGGGCTTACCGTCTATGACCTGCTGGCATTACAGTGGAGCCACACCTATTACAGCGCCGCAGACTTCGAGATGCTTGCTCCGCGCATCGCGCGTAAGGGGCTTGAGGGCGGTTGGCGTTATGGCGATGCACAGACGGATGACGCGCGCCTGGTTCTGCGGGTCATCTTCGAAGCGGTTCTCGCTGGCGGCGCCGCACTAAACTACTGCCGCGCGGACACTTTGCTCCGCGAAGAGGGGCGTGTGACCGGTGTAAAGCTGCAAGACCAGGTCACCGGGCGCAGCGCGGAGACGCGATCTCGGGTGGTGATCAACGCTACAGGTGCGTGGGCAGATACGCTTCGAGCGCAGGTTGGTGCATCTCCACGCATTCGCCCATTGCGCGGAAGTCACCTCATCTTTGCTGCGTGGCGCTTCCCTATAGCCCAAGCGGTCAGTTTTCTGCACCCCGTGGACCGTCGTCCGGTCTTCATCTTCCCCTGGGAAGGAATCACACTGGTGGGAACCACGGATCTCGACCATGAGCAAGCCCTCGATGCAGAACCGCATATCACCCCGGAAGAAGTCGCTTACCTGATGCAAGTCGTCGAGGCACATTTCCCGGCATTGCAGCTCGGCCTCGATGATGTGATCAGCACTTTCGCGGGCGTCCGCCCGGTGATTGACAGCGGCAAAACCGACCCGAGCAAGGAATCCCGCGACCATGTAGTCTGGAACGAGGCAGGGCTACTCACCGTAACCGGCGGCAAGCTCACGACCTTCCGGCGTATTGCCCTCGACGCACTCAAGGCGGCGCAGACACAGATTCCCTCGATGCCCGAACTCAATGACAATATGCCCGTGCTCAATCCTGTGAACACCCCGCTGCCCAACGGCAACACTTTGACCCGAGCGCAACGCCGCCGGCTACTCGGTCGTTACGGTGCAGCTGCCCCCGCACTGGTGCGTGCTGCGCAGTCTGGGGAGCTGGAACCTATCCCTGGCACGGAAACCCTCTGGGCAGAACTGCGCTGGGCAGCGCGCAGCGAGGGCGTAGCACACCTGGATGATCTATTCCTGCGGCGTACCCGAATTGGCTTACTGCTCCCCGAAGGCGGCGCCGCCCTGCTCGAAGACGCCCGTCGCATTTGCCAGACAGAATTAGGTTGGGATGACGCCCGCTGGGATACGGAAACTGCCGCATACCGGGAACTCTGGAAAGGCTGCTACAGCCTCCCACCCCGCGAAACCATTCCAGACTGGAAACCCACCCTGCTCGCAGCGCAGGAGCGCCGCGAAGCCAATCTGCCGCGGCGCCGCAAAAAGATTGCTGCTGGCACCATCGCCGGCATCCTGTTGGGTTTGGCGACAGTGGTGGGCGTGCTATACTGGCGCAAAAGAAAGTCATGACCGCACTCTCAGGAGCTACCATGGCGAAAGACCTCATTCTCGCTCTGGATAACGGGACGCAATCTGCGCGGGCACTAATCTTCGACCTGCATGGGACGTTAGTGCACAAGGTGCAAGTCCCCTTCACACCCTATACTTCACCACAACCAGGTTGGGCTGAACAAGACCCGGAAGTCTTCTGGGGAGCGCTCTGCACGGCGTGCCGGCAGCTCTGGCAGCAGCGTCCCGAGTTGCGGGATGCCATCGCCGGTGTGGCTTTGACCACACAACGCTCAACCATCATCAACGTGGATGCACAAGGGACTCCCTTGCGCCCCGCAATTGTCTGGCTTGACCAGCGCCGTACGGCGGGGGTCAAACCAGTGAAAGGATTGTGGGGCTTAGCTTTCGCCCTCAGCGGGATGTCGAAAACCGTCGCCTACCTCCAGGCAGAGGCGGAGATCAATTGGCTGCAACGCCACCAACCAGAGGTGCTGCAGGCGACGCACAAAATCCTCTACCTTTCCGGCTATCTCACGCACCGGCTGACCGGGCGCTTTGCAGATTCCGTAGGTTGCCAGGTAGGGTACCTGCCCTTCGATTACAAAGCGCTCACCTGGGCCCAAGCATGGGATTGGAAGTGGCGCGCAGTGCCCGTAGACCCACAGCTGCTGGTGGAGCTCATTCCACCTGCCGGGCAGCTCGGGGAAATCACCGCTGCTGCTGCCGCTGCGACAGGCATCCCAGAAGGGTTACCGCTAATTGCTGCCGCCGCCGACAAAGCCTGCGAGGTCATCGGCAGCGGTGCGCTCGACCCGCACATCGGTTGCCTGAGTTACGGCACCACTGCCACGATTAACACGACCCAGAAACGCTACGTCGAGATGATTCCCCTCATCCCACCTTACCCCTCCGCAGTGCCGGGCGCCTACAGTTTGGAGCTGCAAGTGTACCGGGGCTATTGGATGGTAAGTTGGTTTAAGCAGGAATTCGCACACGAGGAGCGCCGCCTGGCAGAAAGCCATGGGGTCGAACCGGAGACACTCTTCGACCATCTTGTAGCGGAGGTAGAACCTGGCGCCAAGGGGCTGATGCTGCAACCGTACTGGTCACCGGGACTAAAAGTGCCCGGTCCGGAGGCTAAAGGCGCGATCATCGGCTTTGGCGATGTTCACACGCGCGCGCATCTCTACCGCGCCATCCTCGAGGGGTTGGCATACGCCCTGCGTGAGGGGATGGAACGCACGGTGCAGCGCAGCGGCACACCCCTTACAGAACTGCGAATTTCCGGAGGAGGCTCACAGAGCAATGCAGCGATGCAGCTCACTGCGGATATCTTTGGGTTACCTGCCATACGCCCACACACCTACGAGACTTCAGGCTTGGGTGCAGCGATGGATGCCGCAGTGGGATTAGGGTTATACCCGGATTTTGAGAGCGCCGTTGCGGAGATGGCCCATCAGGGCGAAGTCTTTGAGCCTGACCCCAAAACCCGCGACCTGTACGATGGCTTGTTCCACCGGGTTTACAAACGCATGTACAAGCGGCTCAAGCCGTTGTATGAGGAGATACAGGAGATTACAGGATATCCGGGAAAAGGTGATGAACCGGAAAACTAAATCACGTGGACACGGCAAGCCGTGTCCACGTGATTTATGGAATGACCCAAAGTCTCAGCACCTGACACGCACAACGTTTTACGTCTCTCTTTACAACATCATCTTGTTGAGAATTGCGCGACGATAAACCTCTTCGTAAGCTTTGGCGCTCTCCTCCCAAGAGAAGTTCTGGGCCATTGCCGCTTGAATCATCTGTTGAATATGCTGAGGACGATCGAAGTAAGTGCTGACAGCCCACCCCACCGTGTAATAGATGCCACTGGCACTAGGCTCCCAGAATTTGAAGCCCGTTCCTGCACCCGTCGCCTCATCGTACTGCTGCACTGTGTCATTCAAACCGCCGGTTGCCCGGACAATGGGCAGCGTTCCATACTTGAGCGAGTAAATCTGGTTCAAGCCGCACGGCTCATAACGCGAAGGCATAATGAAGAAATCGCTGCCTGCCTCGATGAGATGCGCCAACGAGTTATTGTAACCAATATACGTGCCAATTCTGCCAGGATAGCGCGTTGGCAAATTGCCATAATAAGATTCTAAGGCTTTATCGCCAGATCCCAGAATCACAAACTGCACCCGCATTGCTTGCACCATCCCTTCGATGGCAGCAGCGAGCAAATCCAGGCCCTTTTGATCCGCCAGGCGACTCACCACACCTACTATGGGCATATCCGGCGCTACCTCAAGCAGGAATTGCCGCTGCAAAGCCGCTTTGCAGGCAGCCTTCCCACTGAGGTCCTCTGCCGAGTATTGCGCAGGGATCAGCGAGTCCACAGCAGGGTTCCACTGACTGTAATCCACGCCATTCAGAATGCCCACGTAGTTAGGCCCTTTATCGTTTAGGTAAGGCGCCATCCCGTAGGCGTATTCCGAGGTACGCGTCTCATCTGCATACGTAGGGCTGACGGTGTTGACCATATCCGCGTAAACAATGCCGCCCTTGAGGAAGTTGATCCGTCCATGATCTTCGAGTTTATCAGAAGTGAAATTGCCCCACTGTAAGCCGAGGTAGTCAAAATGCTCCGCACCATACACACCCTGATAACCAATATTGTGAATGGTCAGAACGCTTGCCGCGTTGCCCAGAATGGGATCGTTCCAATGCCAAACCCTGAGATAGGGCGCCGCCAGGGCTGCCTGCCAATCATGCGCGTGAACGATATCAGGGACAAAGCGAATGTCCTTGCAGAGCTGCAACGCCGCGCGGGTGAGGAAAGCAAAACGACGCGGATTATCGCCAAAGTCGTTGAATTCCGCATCGTGATACAGCCCATCACGGTCGAAGTATTTTTCCGATTCAATGAAATACACCGGTACTGTGTCATCCATCCGGGTCGCATGAACCGCGCACCATTCCTCAGTATCTCCCATCCATACACCCATAGGAGACATGAAGGGTTCATTTTTGTGCTTCTGGACGTTCACGGCGCGATATTTGGGCAGCACGACAATCACCTCGTGCCCTAAAGCCACGAGCGCTTGCGGCAGCGCGCCAACCACATCGGCAAGCCCTCCGGTTTTAGCGTAGGGGACACATTCGGAGGAAATCATGACAATTCGCAGCTTCGATTTCATAAGCAACTCCTTCGATCAGGGTTATACTGGCTTCATCGCGCTGCGGCTTTGCCGCAGCGCGATGAAGTACAAAAAAGAGGTTGTGAATGCAAAACTTGCCGGAACCTAAAAAGCTGGCACCGTCTGTGTTTGCGTTACCGCGCCCACCTGATAGACAATCTGCCAGTGCGGCGCCCACGCCAGGGCAAAGAGCGCCACATTGACGTCGGTTCGACGCGGCTTGATAGCAACTTCCTCCAGGTCTCCCAAAGTCCGCTCCCAATTCGCGGTAATCTCTTCGGTCTGTACCTTGAGTTCCTCCTGCATGTTTAAGAGGTCTGCCTGCACGGCTTCCACCTGCTCTTCAGCCGCCTCGATATCATGCTTGACTGTCGCAGAACGCGTGACCTTATTGACCGCAGCGGAAACGGAGCGCCGCCGCCCAGAAAACAGGTTGAAAACCGTCTCACCGGCGGAGATAAGTGCATCCTGCTTGCGCGCACGCGCGTCCGCCTCTTTCTTGGTTAGCGTTGCCTGCGCCCTGCGCAGGCGATCTTCTAGAGTATTGATGCGACTCGCGTACTTCGCCCGCAGCTTATCCACCTCTGCATCGCGCGCCTCGCGCGCTGCCTGATGGAGGCGCATCTTGAAGTCACGATCCGACTCCCCATAACTCGAATAGAGTTTCGTCGCCGGGCTGTACTGCAAGGTCAAAGTAGAAGCGCGATAAAGGTGATCCTCAAGGCTCTTGCGTTGCGCTGTCAGCTCGCGCGCCTCGTTCAAGGTCTCGGGAATACTGTCGAAGAGCGCATCCGGTTCAGGCGCGGTGAGCAAATCCCGAGCGGAAAGCGAAAGCGCCTGGGCGTTCTCCCAGCGGACAATGCCCAAGCCTTCAGGCGGCTGAGCCAGGAAGGCGAATTCCTCCGCTTCGTTCACCGAGTACGCCGCAGCTTGCTTCACATAATGCACGCGCCCCACCCCTAACAGCGCGGGGATATAGAGCAACTGCCGTTGCTTAACTTCCACACGCGGACCGGCGCTCTCCTCAACCTCAGCAACCGCCGAGGAGGCGCCTTTGCGCAATGGCAGGAAAACTTGCTGCACGCCATCGGGAAGCAGTGGCGGTGTGCTCATATAGCCAGAAGCCGTTGCGGCAGGTGTTGCCGCAGCACGCGTCGGCGCGACAGGTGCAGGCGTTACAGGCGTAGCTACCGCCGTCTCGGGTACAGCTGTGGGAGTGGCGCGAACCTCTAGAGGTGTTGCCGGTTTAGGCGCTGGCGCAATTTCAGCACTGCGACCCGCCATCAGCTCACGCACCTGCGAACGGGTGAGCGGTCCACGCAGATAGCTCATCGCCCAGCGGGTCTGGAACACCACCGGCGCATCCTCATGGACGTTATGGAGCAAGAAGACACGGTTGCCCAGTTTGCTGATCAACTGCGCCATCTCTGAGCGATTTAGCGCCTGACCAGCCTCAGCAGATGCGGTTACCAGGCCATCCAGCAACCGCTCCTTATCGCGTTCCGCTTGAAGTCGCCCAATAAACCAGGTACCGGCGTTGGTCAAACCTTTGTAATCCAGGTCTGCCGGATTCTGCGTGGTCAACACCACCCCCACGCCGAAGGCGCGCGCCTGCTTCATCAGCGTGAGCAGAGGCTTTTTGCTGGGCGGATTCGAGATGGGAGGGAAGAAACCAAAAATCTCATCCATGTAGAGCAAAGCCCGCAAGCTCGTGGTCCCCGGTTGCGTACGAATCCAGGTAATCAGCTGGTTGAGCAGCATGGTGACAAAGAACATCCGCTCGGCATCGCTCAGATGGGCGATATAGAAAATCGAATGACGGGTTCTGCCATCCGGAGTGCTAAAAAAGCTGGGGATATCTAGCGGTTGCCCCTGAAGCCAGCTCTGGAAGGAAGGGGAAGCAATGATATTGTTGATCGTCATCGCCAGGCCAAAACGGTCCTTCTGTGGAAAGAAGGTATCCACATCAAAAACCCCAAGTTGCCGAATCGGCGGGTTCTGAATGGCGAGAATGATCTTGGGCAGGTCCAGGTTTTCACCGTTGCGCCAATGATGCTCGAAGATATTGGAGAGCAGAATGTGCTCCCGCGAGCGAACGGGGTCGGCATCAATGCCCACCAATCCCAGTAAGGCGCTCACCGTTCCCTGAATACGTTCGCGCAGCAGCTCAGCGTCTGTATCCCAACTGAGCGGCGGCGCCTCGAAAGAGTGCATGATGGAGATGGGAATACCCGCGTCGCTGCCGGGAGTATAGACGACGAAATCGGCGGTATCGCGCAGCATGCGAATGCGCTGCCCATCCTGCCCCCACTCCGCAAGCCCCTTGCGCCAGAGCGCTGCTTGCGCACCGGCAAACTCCTCGACGCTCAAACCCTTGCGACGCGCGTCATCCACGTTCACCCAGGGTTGGAAGTCCTCCGGCAACAAATCGGGGAACATCAACAGCAAATTGGTGATGTCCCCTTTCGGATCAATCAACAGAGCAGGGACATGATCAATCGCCGCCTCTTCGAGCAAATCCAGACACAAACCGGTCTTACCACTGCCCGTCATACCCACACAGACTGCATGTGTAGTCAGGTCACGGGCATCATACATCACTAGTTCATCGGTCAACTGGTTCTTAGCCAAATCGAACACTTTTCCAAGATAAAAAGCTCCCAGTTTCTCAAAATCCATAGGTTATGACCTCCTTAATAAGGTTGTTTTCTCTTCCAATGGTATTCGCGCAGGTCACAGACAAAGGCTCAAACGCGGCGACCGCCCTTGAGCGCAGTCTGCAACGACGCCAACGCCTCCCAATCTCCTTGGGCGGCAAGCTCCGCCTGCTGGGGCCAGGTATCGGGATTCATGAAGCGCAGTCCAGCAGTCTGCAGAGCCTCGCGCAGATGCTCGGGCGTCGCAGCAGCCAACTCAGCAAAAGTGCTCACCCCCGCGGTGTTGAGTAACGCCGCCACTTTGGGACCAATGCCCGCGATGCGACATAGATCATCAACAACAGGTGTGATAGCATCCTTTGAGGTATCACCCTCCCGCGCTATGGCTGTCTCCGCCACTGCCGGGAGGACCGGAGGCGTTTCGGCTTCAGCCAGCGTCTCCGGCGCCTGCGGGGTACTGACAATTGGAATCTCAATCGGCTCCGGTTCCACCTCCACCCGTGTAGGCGATGGAGAGACTTCAGAGCCGGGCGCCACCCAACGTGTGCGGAGAGCGGCACGCTGCTGCCACAAACGCAACACCCCCCAGCCCGCCAGCACAATACCAACGCCCACCCATCGTAAATAGCGTCCACGCTGCGTTCGAGTTCGTGATTGGTTTTCCATGGCAGCTCTCCTTTGAAATCAGCATGACAAAGGCATAAGCAGGTCCGTGAGAGACCTCGCTCACTACTACAACTAGTTCCGGTTGAATCTACCTCAGTATAATGTGCTTTTTGAAGAAGGTCAATTGCTCAAAAAAATGGTAATCACTCAGCTACCACCTCTTCTACACCGTTTGCCTCACCCAGCGTGAAACCTCACGCCACTCAACAACGTATGAATAATACAAACACATAACTGGAGGCGACATAACATGCGCGATCATGTCAAGATCCTGAGTTGGCTCTACATTTTGACCGGGTTAGTCGGGCTGCTGACCGCGTGTAGCCTGTTAGCGGCATTCATCGGTGCTGGAGCAATCACGCGGGATGGTGATGCGAAGACTATCTTTGCAATTATGGGAAGTGTCTGCGGGCTAGGGTTAGCCGCGCTCTCCCTACCAGGACTGATTGCAGGGCTGGGGCTGCGAGGGTACCGCGACTGGGCGCGCGTGTTGGCGCTCATCGTGGGGCTGTTGAGCATTCCGCTCTTCCCCTTTGGCACCTTTCTCGGCGCCTACACTGTTATCGGACTGCTCGACGACGAAGCCAACCGACGTTTTAGTGGATGATTTCCGCCAGGAAATCACGTGAGATCAAATCTTTGACTATTTTAGATTGCAGAAATGGCGCGCTAGCTGGCGCGCCATTTTGACTCTTCACGGTAGCTGCATTCCAATCTAGAGGCGCAGCGCAGCCTCAGCAACCTCCGCAGCAAGATCATAGCGACTAAACGCCGGCATGATATAAACACCGGATGCCCAGGGTCGTACCTGCTCCATCAGTTCCGCAGCGATGAGCACACCCTCATGCGCCGATTCCTTATCCGCGCGCTCCAAGCGTTCAAAGATCTCCGGGCAGATGATAATACCGGGCACCTCGTTATGGAGAAAACGGGCATGGCGCAGATTATTGAGCGGCAAGATGCCCGCCAATACCGGTACCGGCAAAGGCCCATACTCAGCAGCGTAACGCTCCACGAAAGCTGCCGCCCGTTCCGGTTGGAAGACAGGCTGCGTGAGCAAGAAATCCACCCCGTTGCGCAATTTCCGCCGCAACACCTTGATCTCCCGCTCGGGTTCAGGTGGATCCAGATTCAACGCGCCACCGACAAAGAACGCTGTGGGGCGACCGATATCGCTGCCTGCGTGGTCCCGTCCCGCGTTGAGCTTCTCCTTAATTAACTGGATCAACCCCGAGGGCGCCAGGTCATAATTGTCCATCGCCTCAGGGTAATCTCCAATAGCGGTAGGATCGCCCATGACCACAAATACATTGCGAATGCCCAGGGTATGTGCGGCGAGCAAATCACCCTGAACACGCAAGAGATTGCGTCCGCGCGTCGGAAAGTGCAGCACCGTTTCCATGCCCACTTCCTTCTGGATAAGGTGACAGACCGCCCAAGGACTCATCCGCATCCGCGCCATGGGGCTATCCGCAACATTGATGACATCTACCCCTACATCCGCTAACAGACTGGCGCCGGCCAAAAGCTTATGGCTGGAAATAGTATGCGGCGGGTCCATCTCCACTGCCACCACGAATTTACCTGCCGCGAATTTCTCCGCCAACCGTGTCGGCGGGGTAGCGCCGTTCTCAGAGGGTTCCGGATCCAGATGCCGCAACACTGCAAGCTCCACCTCCGGTCCGGGCGGCGCATCGAGAGCGCGCCGCATCGCAGCGATGTGCTCAGGCGTGGTACCACAACACCCGCCAATCAACGCCACACCAATCTGCCGAAAAGCGAACGCGTACTCGGCAAAGTAATCCGCCGTTGCCGGATACATAATGCGCCCGGCAACCTGCTCGGGCCAACCAGCATTAGGCCCCGCCGATAGGCGAGCCTCCGGAGCAGCGAGCTTCATCCGCTGGAGAATGCGCTGCAGCTGCGCGGGACCACCAGAGCAGTTGACACCAATCGCCTCTGCGCCTATCTCCACCAGAGCGCGCGCCACCTTCTCCGGTCCATCCCCCAGCAGCGTGCGGTCATCTCGGGTGAAGGTCATTGAGGCAATAACCGGTAAATCGCAGACCTGCCTGGCGGCAGCCACGGCTTCGCGAATCTCGTAAAGATCGGTAAACGTCTCGAGCGAGATTACGTCCACGCCTGCCGCAGCAAGCGCGGCAATCTGTTCAACAAAAGCAGTGCGCGCGTCCTCAAGTTGTACGCGCCCAAAGGGCGCCAGGCGCACCCCTAACGGACCTACGTCCCCTGCAACCAACACATCCTTAAAGGAGGCATGAATCACGCGTCGCGCCAGGTCCACGCCCGCGCGGTTGATCTCCGCAACATGGCTTTCCATGCCGTGCGCTGCCAGCTTGTAGCGATTTGCGCCAAAGGTATTGGTCTGAAGCATTTGCGCCCCCGCATCAATGTAGGCGCGATGAATCTCGCCCACTAGCGCGGGATTGCTCAAGTTGAGCGCATCGAAGCAGCTCTCGAAACCCACTCCCCGGCTATGTAGCAAAGTGCCCATCGCGCCATCGCGCAACACCGGTAGCGGGGAGGACTCCAGGAGTTTCAGGAAACGATTGTCTTTCATAGAATGTACCTGCTTTCTACAATTCAGCGCGGAGCTCCTGCACCGCGGCGACCATCACACGCAAGGCGGGCAACACTTCCTCCCAGGCGCGGGTCTTGAGACCACAATCGGGGTTCACCCAGAGCTGTACATCCGCCAGGTGAAGCCTGAAAGTGCGTAGTTTCTCCAGGATGAAATCCTTGTCTGGAATAACTGGGCTGTGGATATCGTAGACACCGGGACCCACCTCGCGCGCGTAGCCGTACTCCGCCAGAGCACGCAGCGTCTCATCGTCACTGCGCGCGTTTTCCAGGGAAATGACATCCGCATCGAGGCGGTCTATCGCCGGCAATACATCGCCGAATTCAGCATAGCACATATGCGTGTGTATCTGCGTCGCAGAAGCAGCGCCCGCTGTAGCGAGGCGGAAAGCATCCACTGCCCAGGTCAGATAGGCGGCACGCCGGTCGGCTTTGAAGGGCAATCCCTCGCGCAGCGCCGGCTCATCCACCTGAATGATCCGCGCGCCGGCGCGCTCCAGGTCGGCAATCTCATCCCGCAACGCCAGCGCCAGTTGGAACGCCACCTCCCGTCTAGGAAGGTCCGCACGCGGGAAGGACCAGTTGAGGATGGTCACGGGACCGGTCAACATACCCTTGACCGGTTTATGGGTGAAACTTTGAGCGACCTGGAATTCTCGTACCGTCATCGGTACGGGGCGGGTCACATCAGCGTAGATAATAGGCGGGCGGACATAACGACTGCCGAAGCTTTGCACCCAACCGTGCTGGGTAAAGGCAAAACCGGTGAGCTTCTCTGCGAAGTATTCGACCATATCCGAGCGCTCAAATTCGCCGTGTACCAGCACGTCGAAATCCAAACTCTCCTGCACACCGATGGTATAGGCAATCCAGGCATCCACGCCCGCACGGTAAGCCGCCTCACTCAGCTCGCCGCGTTTGAAGCGGGCGCGCAGCTGGCGCACCGCAGCGGTTTGCGGAAAAGAACCAATGGTGGTAAGCGGGAAAGCCGGCAACGCGACCTGCTGTGGGCGTCGCCCGGCGTAGCCTTCAGTGCGGGAAAAATCGCCCGCGGCAAGCGACCCCAAGCGCGCTCGTAGGGCAGCATCTTCCGGCGTGAAAGCACGGAAATCTGCCCATGGGCTATCATCCCAAACAGCTGCGCCTGCGAGCGTATCCCGCAGCGCGATCAACTCATGCAATTTCTCCTCCGCGAAGGCGAGTACACCACGCAAAGGTGCAGGCAGCGCCGTCTCCCGCGCCGCAGAATAAGGCACATGCTGCAGAGAGCATGAAACGCTCAATCTCAGACTCGCCAGCGAGTTGAGAGAGCGCAACTGCGGCAGCACCTCAGCACCGTGCAAGCGCCAGACATTGCGCCCATCCACCATGCCCGCCGCAAGGACTTTGCCCACGGGCCAACCGCAGCGCTCCAACAATGTTATCGTCTCACCGCGAGTGAAATCGAGGGTCAAACCCGCTACTGGTAGGGCAACAATCCACGGGAAGGATTCGCCGGCGTCATCAAAGGGGATAACGAGGTTGATGGGTAGCCCAACCGATGCCAGTGCCGCAAGCGCCATTTCCGTCTGCGAGCGAAAGTCCCCAGAATCCGGGATTCTAGAATCCGGGATTCCAGAATCCGGAAGGATGAGCGCTGGTTCGTGAAGCTGCACTTCCGGCACACCCAATGCCTTGAGGGCAGCGAATAGCTCGGTATAGAGTGGCAACAACTGCTGTAGCATAACGTCAAAGGAGACTTCAAGCCGCGCAAGACGCAGGAACGTCATCGGGCCTAGCACGATGGGCACGGCGCGCTCACCCAAGAGCGCCTGCGCCCGCGCCACGGTGTCAAGGAAACCGGCAAAATCGGCGACCGGCTGAGTGTCCGTCGCAATTTCGGGCACAAGGTAGTGGTAATTGGTATCGAACCACTTGGTCATCTCAAGAGCAGGAATACCCTCGACGCCTCGCGCCATAGCAAAAAGTCGTTCCAAGCCCTTAAGCGCCGCAAAACGCTCAGGGATCAATCCCAACCGCAAGGTCCAATCAAGGACAGCATCATAGAGCGTAGCATCACCCACGCCGATATAGTCAATACCGGCATCGCGTTGCGTGAGCCAACCTGCCTCCTCCACCTGCCGGAAGGTCGCCATAAGCGTCTCAGCATCCAGAGCACCTTTCCAATAACCCTCGAGCACGCGCTTGAGTTCGCGCTCCCTGCCAATATGCGGATAACCTACAGTTTGTGTCTTGTATACCGTCATCGCAAAATCTCCCCTCAAAAGCGACTACAGACCACACAAAGTGCATCCTGTAATACGCAGGTCATGTAACCACATGCAACAAAAACGCCTCTCCGAAAGAGAGGCGATACGACAACCAAGATCTTCGTATCCATCCTCATCTTCCAGAAGCCCAATCTGGGTCTCTGCCGGAATTGGCACCCCGTCACGCCAGCGCGCCGGGTTGTCGAGGTTTCACAGGGCCGGTCCCTCCACCTCTCTTGATGAGTGGCGATATGATTTGCTCACACCGCCATTGGAGCCTACTTTACTACGAGTCGGGGCGATTGTCAAGAGCCAAGAGCGCCAAACTCTTTGGCTGTTTGCACAGCCCCAATTCTGGAATTTCCTACCCCGAATTCCCCAAAAAGCTCTTGACAAGTCATTTTCTCATGCTAGAATAATCATGTAAACGCTTCCAAATCCAGGTTCGTATTGCCGGAATTACAACACGAGACCAACAAAAGTCTTGCAGCGTTCTCCGGCAAGGAGACCTTAGCAGAGAGCATAACTATTCGCCAGTCACAAGTTTTGGTACTGGCATATTGCTGTCAAAATACGGCATAATCCCAGAAGTACACAAGAAACGGGCGAAGAAACGCCAAAAACCTTTGAATAGTTGGCAAAAAAGACTCGAGAAACCGGTTCCAAAAGGTGATATGCTGCAACAAGCGCAATTGCATTTATTGCTCAGGCAAAGCTCGACCACCTTAAAGGTTCTCGGATAAAGGACCTGATTGTTTCATACAGGTCCTTAAAAAATAGATTTCTATGTAAACGCTTACAAATAACAACTATGTCAAGTCAAAAAACCACCATTGTAGATGTTGCGGCCAAAGCGGGAGTCTCCTTCGGCACCGTCTCGCGCGTGATCAACAACGATGTCCACGTGCGACCGGCAACCCGTGAACGCGTACTGCAGGCGATGGAGCAACTGGGCTTCGTCGCTAACCGGCAGGCACGCAGCCTCGCAGGTGGCAAAACTGGCGCGATTGGACTGCTGGTGCCCGACCTGGGCACCAGTTATATCGGGGAAATCATTCGTGGTATTGACGCAGAACTGACGCTACAAGAGCTAGACCTCATCCTCTACACCACCCACCGTACCGCCAGCAAAGAGGCGAACTACGTCGCCAATCTAGCGCAGGGTATGGTGGATGGGCTGTTGTTAGTGCTGCCGCGCAATCCAGCGGATTATGTGGGCACGTTGACACAGCGAAATTTCCCCTTTGTGCTGATTGATCATCAAGGCACAGGCAAAGAATGTCCGGCGGTAGGAGCGACGAACTGGCAAGGCGCGTTCGACGCTACAGAACATCTCCTCAAACTAGGTCACCGGCGCATCGGCTTCATCACCGGCTCCATGGATCTTGGTTGCGCGCAAGATCGTCTGGCAGGGTATCGCGCCGCCCTGCGTACCCATCACATCCCCTACACCGACGAACTCATCTACGAAGGCACCTTCTTCCAACCCGATGGGTTCACGGGCGCGCTGGCGTTGCTCGACGTGCCAGATCCTCCTACCGCAATCTTTGCCTCCAACGATGTGATGGCAATGGGCGCAATGGATGCCATACGGCAACGCAGTCTGCGGGTTCCCGATGATATCGCTGTATTGGGCTTCGACGACATTCCCCAAGCAGCACTGGTGCGTCCAGCGTTGACCACGATCCAACAACCGCTGGAAAAGATGGGGCGCGTAGCGACCCAAATGTTACTTGATCTTTTGGAGGCTCCGGAGAGCAAAATTCAACGTATCGAACTCCCCACGAAATTAATCATCCGGGATTCGTGTTGTTCAAGACAAGGGACTCACTCTGATGTATTCAATACTGCCAACAGCACTTAATCGGTTAAGGAGGTGATGGGCTTTCACAAGATAAGTAAGGCAATCGGACAATGACCCTCGTCACATGTTCCAATTCTATTCAATCATACGAAGAAGGAGAGATTCCATGCAACGCAAGCTGTTTCGTGTATTGGCTCTGATTGTGATGGTCGCCACCGTGTTGGCTGGTTGCGGTCCCAAGGCGACAGAAGAAGTGTCCTCTGGGCCTGTCACCGTCACCTGGTGGCATATTTCGACCCAGGATCCCGGTCTTTCTGACTGGAAGAAGATGGCCGATGATTACATGGCCGCGAATCCGAATGTGATCATTGAGATCACCGTTCTGGAAAACGAATCCTTCAAGACCAAACTCACCACCGTTATGCAGTCTGGCGATGTTCCTGATATCTTCCAGAGCTGGGGCGGCGGCACGTTCAATCAGCAGGTGGATGCTGGCTTGTTGAAAGACATCACCGCTGACCTGGATGCGGATGGCGGCGCCTGGCGCAATTCGTTTGCCCCTGGTGCTTTGGGAGTTTACTCCTATGAGGGCAAGAACTACGGCGTGCCGTGGGACATGGGTATGGTCGGTTTCTGGTACAACAAAGATTTGTTTGCCCAGGCCGGTATCGCTGCTCCCCCCACCACCTGGACCGAGTTCATCGACGCTGTACAGAAACTCAAGGACGCCGGCATCACCCCTATTTCCGTGGGTGAAGGCGATAAATGGCCCGGCATGCATGTCTGGTCCTATCTCGCGACCCGCATGTGCGGCGAGGAAGGCTTCCTGGCTGCTGCGAACCGCACTGGTTCCTTCACCGATCCTTGCTTCGTCGAAGCTGGCAAGAAACTGCAAGAACTAATTGCTCTCGAGCCCTTCCAGGATGGTTTCTTGGGCGCGACCCATGACGACATGCAGGCTGCCTTCGGTAATGGCAAGGCTGCTATGGAATTGGGTGGTCACTGGTCCGCTGGCGCTCAGAAATCCAACAGCGCGAGCGGCGAAGGCATTGGCGAGGCTCTGGGCCTGTTCAACTTCCCGGCGATCGAGGGCGGTGCCGGCAAGGTCAGCGATGTCATTGGTGGCGGTAATGGTTTCGCGATCGGAAAGAACGCTGAACCGGAAGCTGTCGACTTCGTCAAGTATCTGACCAGCGCTGCGAACCAAACTGTGATCGCTGCCTCTAACACCGGTATCCCGGTGGTCAAGGGTGGTGAGGCTGGTTTGGCTGATCCCAACATGAAGCTCGTCCAGCAGACCTTTGCTGCTGCCGATTACTTCCAGCTGTACTATGATCAGTACCTGCCCCCCGCGATGGGTTCTGTGATCAACGATGCTGTCCAGGGTCTCTATGCTGGCACTTCCACACCCGAGCAGGTGTGCCAGATCATCGAAGACGCTGCTAAGGCAGAGTTGGACAAGTAAGTAATTTTGTTGGTGGTGTGGGATGGGCCGCAACGCTCATCCCACACCTACGTCCGTGTGAAAGACCGAAGGGTTCGTTTGGCCTTAATCACCACACCGCTCGTACCGTTCACGAACCTCCTTTAGGTACGAGCGGTGTGAAACTGCAAGATAGTTTTTTTGGAGGTTTTTGATGCAACAGGTCCCTGCCATTACTGAAAGCACAGAACCAATTAGCACTTCAAGAATGTCTCGGCGTTTCCAAGACAGGTTGGTTGTGTTTTTGTTCCTCTTGCCTGCACTCATTCTGTTTTTGATTTTTGTCATTTACCCCATTTTCCATTCGGTTTATTACAGTATGTTTGATTGGAATGGCCTGGGGAAGGCGACAGACTTTGTGGGACTACAGAATTTCCAGACTATTCTTAATGACAAAGTATTCATTAAGGCAATAGGAAATGTCTTGTTGCTCATCGTTATGTCGTTGGGCATTCAGTTGCCTCTAGCAATGATGCTGGCTGTTCTGGTGGGACGGGACTTGCCTGGGCGTGGGTTCTTCCGGACCATTTTCTTCCTGCCCTATGTTCTTGCCGAGGTGAATGTTGGAGTCATGTGGTTGTTACTGTACAATGCAGACCCTGATCGCGGTTTTATTAATGCGATCCTGGTGCAATTAGGCGCTGAGCCTGTTGCCTGGATGGGGAATATGAAGGTCGTTTTGATCGCGGTTTTTATCACGCTGACCTGGAAATTCTTCGGCTTCCATATGTTGCTGTATTTGACGGGGCTGCAAAATATTCCAAAGGAAATTGAAGAGGCTGCAAAAATTGACGGCGCCAATAGTTTCCAAAGCTTCGTGAATATTACATTGCCGTTGTTGGGCAGCCCAATTCGTACGTCTGTTTATATGTCTGTTTTGGGATCTATTCAGCAGTTTATCTTGGTTTGGATCATGACTCACGGCGGACCGGTGAATGCAAGCGAAACCATGGCCACGTACATGTACCGCTTTGGCTTTGTCCGTTTCCAGTTGGGGTATGGCTCAGCCGTTGCAATTTACATGTTCACTTTCTGCCTGATCTTCTCACTGATCTACAATTCTTTCACTCAGAAACCCGATTATCTTACCGGTTTATAGGAGGACACGCGCAATGGCAACCACAACTACTACTTTTGCTCCTATATCAAATAAACTGCGCCGGATGATGCCCCGGTTTTTCCAGTACCTGGTTCTTACAGTCGTCGTGATTGTGATTTTCGTCCCACTGGTCATTTTGATCTTTGGTAGCCTCAAAACGACCGGAATGATGTATTCTCACCCTTATACTTTTCCTAATCCTCCGCACTGGGACAACATTACTCACATCTTAGGTACTGATGTTTTCTGGCGGATGCTGCGGAACAGTATTTTTGTGATGTTCGGCACCACCGCGGGTGTTGTATTTGTTTGTGGTTTGGCGGCTTTTGTCTTCGCGCGCATGAACTTTCGCGGGAGAAACTGGCTATTTAATTTGTTCAATATGGGCCTGATGTTCCCGATTAATGTTGCCATTCTCCCGGTCTATTTTGTTCTTCGCCAGATGAACGATATGGGTATTCACATGATTGACACTCTATTGGGTGTCATCATGGTCCAGATTGCATTCCAGATTTCCGGGAATGTCGTCATTTTGCGAAGTTTCTTCACTGCTATTCCCGCGGAACTGCAAGATGCTGCCTACATTGATGGATGTAATGCCTTTGGTTTCTTTTGGCGCATCCTGCTGCCATTAGCACGCCCGGCGCTCTCCGCCGTCGCCGCGCTGACGATGATTGTGAGCTGGAATGATTTACTGGTCCCACTGGTGATTCTCAATAATGACAAGTTGTGGACACTGCCCTTGGGGACGATGCAGTTCCAAGGGCAATATGGGAGCGACCTGGCATTGATTTCGGCTTTTGTGCTGCTTTCTTCTATTCCCACGATCATCTTCTACATGTTTGCTGAGCGCCAAATTGTCTCTGGCCTGACTGCCGGCGCGCTCAAGGGTTAGCTCATGTCAAGCTTGCGACGCTCTCTCATGCTCGATACAGTGCTCTGTATGCTGCTCACCTCCTGCCAGACGCCCACTACCGCGCCCGGCACGCCTGTAACTGCATCCGCACCGGTCTTCTTCGCCCCCGCGTTTGAAAGCGGAGACTACCGTAATCTATTTGCCGAGTACCTCGGCAAATCCGACGCCGAAATCCAGGCAAAGGTCGAGACCGCGTTTCAGCAGCTCTTCTACGGTGACGAGTACCGCGAGCGTGTCTATTACCCCGTTGGCGAGGATATGGCGTATATCCTCGATGTTGCCAACGATGATGTGCGCAGCGAAGGCATGTCCTACGGCATGATGATTGCGGTACAGCTGGATAAACAAGAGGAATTCAACCGGCTGTGGAAATGGACAAAGACCTACATGTTCCAGACCAACGGGGGCTACAAGGGCTATTTTGCCTGGCATTGCAAGCCTGATGGGACGCAGCTAGATGCCAATCCCGCCTCGGATGGTGAGGTATGGTTCATCACTACGTTGATTTTCGCCGATGCGCGCTGGGGCAGCAGCGAGGGTATCTTCAACTACCGGGCAGAAGCGCAAAGCATCCTGGATGTGGCGCTGCACGCCGACCAGCTTAGCGGCGACATCGCTACCAACCTCTTCGATGCCGAGACAAAGCAAATCGTCTTCGTCCCCATGCTGGGGAAGAATTCGCAGTTCACCGACCCTTCCTACCACATGCCACACTATTACGAACTTTGGGCGCGTTGGGCAGATAAAGACAACGACTTCTGGGCTGAAGCCGTTACCGCAAGCCGTACCTACCTGAAAACAGCGGTACACCCGGAAACAGGTCTGGCGCCCAATTATTCCTATTTTGATGGTAATCCCCACAACGACGATTATCATGGCAAATTTCGCTACGATGCCTTCCGTGTGGGCGCGAACATTGGTGTGGACTATCTCTGGTTCCGCCCCGATGACTGGCACCGGGAACAAGCGAACCGTCTACTGAGTTTCTTCACGGTAGAGGGGCTAGATGCCTACAAAGCCGAATACACCCTTGAGGGCAAATCCCTGGTCGGGCATCGCTCCTCAGGGCTGATGGCGACCAACGCCGTAGCAGCGCTCGCCGCCGACCCCGGAATTGGCAAACCCTTCGTACAGGCGCTCTGGGATTTGGAATTGCCTACCGGCACCTATCGTTACTATGATGGCTTGCTCACCATGCTCGCCCTGCTACAGGTCAGCGGAAATTTCCGCATCTACATGCCGAACTGATATTGGCGTAACATCAAATCTGGAGAATCACCATGAACGCTATTGATTCCAGCATCCGCCAACACCGAACAGCGGATGTAACCCTCACTCTGACAAACCATGGCACGCCGGTCGCCGGACAGGAAGTCCAGGTGCAACAGCTACGCCATAAATTCCTCTTTGGCGCGAACTGGGGCGAGTGCACACTTGCCTGGGTGAACGGAGAGCTGAACGATGCTGCCAGGGCAGAAGCCGAACGGCGCAACGAGGCTTTTCTACGCCTGTTCAATCAGGCAACACTCCCCTTCTACTGGGGGCGCTTCGAGCCGGAGCGTGGCAAGCCCGATACCGAACGCCTCCGCAATCTGGCGCAATGGTATGTCGCGCACGGGTGCACAGTCAAGGGACACCCGCTGTGTTGGCACACCCTCACCGCAAATTGGCTGCTGGAGCTGCGCCCGGAGCAGATTCTCAAAGCGCAGCTGGCGCGAATCGAGCGCGAGGTGACAACATTCGCGGGCTTGATTGATCAATGGGATGTAGTCAATGAAGCCGTCATCATGCCGGTTTTCGACCGCTACGACAACGGCATCACCCGGCTATGCAGATGGATGGGACGCATCGAGCTCATCCGCGCGGTGTTCGAGGCAGCACACGCCGCTAATCCCAAAGCCACGCTGCTATTAAACGATTTCGATGTATCATCCGCCTTCGACATTCTGTTGGAAGGCTGTCTAGCAGCAGGCATCGCCATTGATATGGTTGGTATTCAATCCCACATGCACCAGGGATATTGGGGCGTTGAGCGCACCCGGCGTGTTCTGGAGAATTTCGAGCGCTTCAATTTGCCCATCGCCTTCACCGAGACAACCCTCATCTCTGGCGCGCTTATGCCACCTGAGATAGTAGACTTAAACGACTATCAGGTAGAGCAATGGCCCAGCACCCCCGAAGGAGAGCAACGCCAGGCAGAAGAGACGGTTTTGCATTACAAAACGCTATTCGCACACCCAGCGGTGCAAGCGATTACCTGGTGGGATATCACCGATGGGCACTGGCTGAAAGCCCCATCAGGATTGTTACGGCACGATCAGACGCCCAAACCCGCTTACGAAGCACTGCTGAAACTGATCAAAGGCGAATGGTGGCTATCACCAACTACCATGACGACGGATAAACAGGGACAGATCCACTTTACTGCCTTCCTGGGCGACTATGAGCTGCGCAGCGGTTCGCAGGCAATCAAATTCGCGCTAAATGAGAAAGGATCAACGGCTCTGACCCTCCCACTATCAGCCTGCGAACCTTGACGCACTGAAGCCCTGGCACACCACGAAAGCTTGAGAGCAGGCTATCTTAGAAAACGATTCAGATATCTTAATATAAGGAGTTTCCCATGTCTGACTATACCCCTAAACCTGAACATAAGTTTACCTTCGGCCTGTGGACCGTGGGTTCACGCGGCTCTGACCCATTCGGCGCACCGGTTCGACCATCGCGTACACCCGCAGAGCTGGTCTATCTGCTCGGCGAAGTGGGCGCTTACGGCGTCAATTTCCATGACAACGACCTGATCCCCATTGATGCAACACCCGCGGAGGCAGAGGCTATCAAGAAGGACTTCCGCCAAGCGCTGGCAGATACAGGCCTGGTAGTGCCAATGGCAACCACGAATCTCTTCTACGACCCCGTTTTCAAGGATGGCGCTTTCACCAGCAATGACCCTCGAGTACGCGCCTATGCGATCCAGAAAACGCTACGCGCCATTGACCTGGGTGCAGAATTCGGCGCGAAGGTCTATGTCTTCTGGGGTGGACGCGAGGGCACCGAGACAGATTCGGGCAAGAGCGCCGTCGAAGCCATCAAACGCAATCGCGAGGCCATGAATTTCTTCTGCGAGTACATCCTCGATCAGGGCTACGATATGAAAGTCGCACTCGAAGCCAAGCCCAATGAGCCACGCGGTGACCTCTACAACCCGACCACCGGGCACATGTTGGCGTTCATCGAGACCCTCGACCATCCCGAGATGGTTGGCGTGAATCCCGAAGTAGCCCATGAACACATGGCGGGCATCAACTTCATGCACGGTGTGGCGCAGGCGTGGGAGGCGGGTAAGCTCTTCCACATTGACCTGAATGACCAGTATCCGGGACGCTACGATCAAGACCTGCGCTTTGGTTCGCGCGATATCAAAGCCGCCTTCTATCTCGTCAAATTCCTGGAAGATGTGGGCTACGATGGTTCGCGCCATTACGATGCCCACGCCTACCGCACTGAGGACCTGGAAGGGGTAAAGGACTTCGCGCGCGGCTGTATGCGTACTTACCTCATCCTCAAAGAGAAAGCCGCCCGCTTCAACGCCGATTCGGAAATCCAGGCATTGCTCGCTGAAATCAACGCCGATGATGGCGCAATGCACCCGTTCTTCGGCAAATACACGCCGGAAAAGGCCGCCGCGCTCAAGGCGCAACCCTTCGACCGGACCGTCATCGCCAACCGGGGGCTGAAATACGAACGTCTCGACCAATTAACCATTGATCTACTGCTCGGCGTGCGCTAGGAGTTTTATATGGGTACAGCCACCCCAAACCACGTAGACGACCTGCTTTCCCGCATGACGCTGGAGGAAAAACTGGCGCAGATAGGTTCCTGCTGGATGAACGAATTGCAAACTGAAGGCGCCCTGGATCCGGCTAAGATGCAGCGATACCTGCAGCTGGGCATAGGCCAGATCACCCGCCCCGGCGGCAGAACCACGCTGCCGCCGCTGGCGTTGGCACAAACCACCAACCAGCTACAACGCTATCTCATCGAAGAAACACGCCTGGGCATCCCCGCCATCCTGCACGAAGAAACCTGCTGCGGCGCAATGGTACGCGAGGGAACCATGTTCCCGGAGCCTATCGGGCTGGCAAGTACCTTCAAACCCGCCCTGGCTGAAGCAATGGCGACGGCGATTCGCCGCCAGATGTTGGCGGTGGGCGCCCGCCAGGCGCTTGCCCCCGTGCTCGATCTGGTCCGCGACCCGCGTTGGGGCCGGATCGAGGAGACCTTCGGCGAGGACCCCACCCTGATTGCCCACTTTGGAGTGGCCTATGTGCGCGGACTTCAGGGTGACTCACTCACAGAGGGCGTACTGGCAACCGGCAAGCACTTCATCGGGCATGGCGTTTCGCAAGGTGGGCTGAACTGCGCTCCGGCACATCTAGGGTGGCACGAGCTCTACGATCTCTACCTGGCACCCTTCCAGGCAGTGATTGACGAAGCAGACATCGCCACAATCATGAACTCGTACCCCGAGCTGGATGGTGAAGTCGTCGCCGCCTCACGCCGCATTCTCACCGGAATACTACGCGAGCGTTTGGGTTTCAAGGGCCTGATTGTCTCCGATTACGAAGCCATCCTTATGATCCACAGCTACCACAAGATGACCTCCACCCTGCAGCGCGCGGCAGCGCTGGCGCTGCAAGCCGGCATCGAGGTTGAGCTACCGACCACAGTATGCTACGGGGAATTGCTGCAACAGGCGCTAGAAGCAGGTGAAGTAGACCTGGAAGACATCAACCAGGCGGTACGGCGGCACCTGGAAATGAAATTCAAGCTCGGACTTTTCGAAAATCCCTATGCCGATGAGGACCGCGTGGTGGAAATTTACTCCGCCCCCGAAAACCGCACCCTGGCACGAGATATCGCACGCCAAAGCCTGGTATTGCTGAAAAACGAGCAATTGCTGCCACTAAGACGCTCCGTGGGAACACTGGCAGTGATCGGACCCAATGCCCATAGCGGACGCGTCTTCCTGGGCGATTATTCCTACGCCTCACAGCGCGAGTTGGCTGCCGTTCAGGTTGAACATGCGACGACCCTGCCCACCGACCTGATGACCGGCGCACCTGTCGTGACCGTGTTGGAAGCAGTGCGCGCGCTGGCAAACCCGGCAACGCAGATTCTGTACGCGTCCGGTTGTGATAATTTGAACCCAGATCGAAGTGGCATTGCCGAAGCAGTGCACCTGGCGCAACAAGCGGATATCGTGCTGCTGGTTCTGGGCGATCGCTCCGGACTGCTACCTCATTGCAGCACCGGCGAGACGCGCGACAGCGCTTCGCTGCAGTTGCCCGGTGTGCAGAACGACCTGGCGCAAGCCGTTCTCGACACCGGCAAACCAGTCATCGTTGTACTCATCAACGGACGACCCTACGCCATCCCCGAGTTGGATGAGCGTGCCGGCGCCATCCTCGAGGCCTGGTTGCCCGGCGAAGAGGGCGGCACAGCCATCGCCGAGGCGTTGTTTGGCGAAATCAATCCCGGCGGGAAATTGCCCATCACCTTCCCGCGCTCGGTCGGACAAATCCCCATCCACTACAACCATAAACCTTCTGCCATGACCTCCAACTGGTACGGCGACTATATGGATGAGTCCGTCAAACCGCTCTACCCCTTTGGGCATGGTTTGAGCTATACAACCTTCACTTACGAGCTGCTATCCATCACACCAACCCAAGCGACAGCAGGTGATACAGTCACCATCGGTCTACAGGTGACCAACAACGGCGCCCGACGCGGAGATGAGGTAGTGCAGCTCTATGTGCACGATGAATACGCAAGTGTGCCGCGCCCGGTCAAGGAGCTCAAAGGCTATGCGCGGCTCACGCTCGATCCCGGCGAGCGCAAAACCGTCCTGTTCCACCTGCCTGCAAACCAGCTGGCATTCTACAACCATGATTTCGACCTGATCCTGGAACCGGGACGCATTGAGGTGCTGCTGGGCAGCTCTGCCGAGGATATCCGCCTGCGCGGCGCTCTAGAGATTACCGGTCCGGAGCGGATGACCGTGGAGCGGCGCGTCTTCTTCTGCCCGGTGGAAGCCTTATGAGACCGGACCGCACACCCAATGGCCAACTTTAGTATCCCGAAGGGGGCAGCATGAGCTATTTCTTAGGCCTTGATATTTCTACCACCGGCAGCAAGGCACTGCTAATAGATGCGAACGGTGCCGTAGCAGGTGTCGCGGCAAGCCCTCACACGCTTCAAACGCCACAACCGTTGTGGTCCGAGCAGAATCCACGCGAGTGGTGGCAAGCGGCAACTGATTGCATTCGACATGTGCTGGCAGAGAACGGTGTCAGCGGTTCAGATGTTGCCGCCGTGGGCTTGACCGGACAGATGCACGGACTGGTGCTGCTGGATGCACAAGGTGAAGTCCTGCGTCCAGCCATCCTGTGGAACGATCAACGAACGCAAGCACAATGCAATGAGATTCACCGGCGCCTGGGACGCGAGCGTTTCATTCAGATCACGGGCAATGTAGCGCTCACTGGCTTCACCGCCCCCAAAATCCTTTGGGTGAAGGAAAACGAACCGGACCTCTATTCCCGTGTGGCACAGGTATTACTGCCCAAAGATTATGTGCGCTACCGGTTGACTGACGTCTGCGCCATGGACAAAGCCGATGGCGCAGGCACCGTGCTGTTGGATTTGCGCGCACGCAATTGGTCGGATGAGGTGTTGACAGCGTTGGAAATTCCGCACGCCTGGATGCCGCCGCTTTATGAGGGACCGGAAATCACCGGCGTCCTCACACCTGAGGCAGCAGCAGCAACGGGTTTGCTGGTAGGCACGCCAGTGATGGCTGGCGGTGGCGATCAGGCAGCACAGGCAGTGGGAGTTGGCGCCGTGGAACCAGGGGTTGTAGCCCTCACCGTAGGAACAAGCGGCGTCGTCTTTGCCACCACTCCCACCGCGCTCATCGAGCCACAGGGTCGCCTGCATGCCTTCTGTCATGCCGTCCCCGGTCTATGGCACTTCATGGGGGTAATGCTTTCGGCAGCGGGCAGCTTGCAGTGGTATCGCGATACCCTGGCGCCGCAAATGAGCTTTACAGAGCTGCTTGAAGAAGCGGCATCCATTCCCCCCGGTAGCGAGGGTCTGCAATTCCTGCCCTACCTCAGCGGCGAGCGCACGCCCCACCCCGATCCCCTGGCACGCGGCGCATGGGTAGGCCTAACGCTTCGCCACACCCGTGGACATCTGACGCGCGCCCTGCTCGAAGGCGTCTCCTTTGGCTTGAAAGATAGTTTCACGCTCATCAAGGAAGCCGGATTGGGCCAGATCCGGCAAGTCCGGGCTTCCGGCGGCGGGACAAAGGGTGCGCTCTGGCGAAAGATTCTCGCCTCGGTCCTGGAAACTGAGCTGGTCACCCTCAACACCACCGAGGGTGCAGCCTATGGTGCGGCGCTGCTCGCGGCAGTAGGCGCCGGGCATTGGCCCGATGTGCCCACGGCCTGCGCAGCTGCCATCCAGATCACCGGCAGTGTCCAACCAGACCCGGTGCAGGTCGAAGCGTACACCCATACTTACCCAATCTACCGCGGGTTGTATCCCGCGCTACGCGCCACATTCGCAACGATGTGATGCGACTCCTCCTCGATGGCGCCCCTTTCCCTGCGGCTGGGAAAGGGGCGCCGGATTTTGTGGCAAATAGCAGATCTGGACAGCAAGTAGCACAAAACGACGGACTGCCCAATCTCTCGTAACCCGCCGTTGAAAAGACCTGCTCCCTCATACAACGTTTCGCGGCACAGAACCGGTACGGGGTGTGGTATAATTCCCATTGCTTTAACGTTGTAATGTGGGAAAGGATGTTCGAGTCATGCAGGAGTACGTAAAACCCTCGACGCGCAGCGAATGGCTGGCGTATTGGATCTCTAATGTAGGCAGCCCCCCCATGATGGCATTAGCGGGACTGATTGTCACAGCTACCCTTCTACCGGCTGAGGGCATCTGGCGTTGGATTGCCATCTACACCGTCTGTGCCATAGGCATTCCGATGGGCTATCTGGGCTATCTGCTACGACGGGGTCGTATCAGTGATATGGATGTCACGCGCCGTGAGCAACGCGCCCGCCCGTTAATTGTGACGCTGAGCGGCTTACTGATAGCGGAGCTGCTGTTCATCGTGGGGCATGCCCCCCTGCCGTTCCGTATTCTGGCAGGCGCCTCACTGGTTCAAGCGGTGCTAGTCTTTCTGATCACGCTACAGTGGAAAATCAGCATGCACACCAGCACCGCCGCCGGGATGACAGTGTTAATTCTGAGCGTGGCAGGGCTGGCGGCAGCTCCGGTAGCCATCAGCGTGCCACTCATCGCCTGGTCGCGGGTAAAACTGCGCCGCCACACCTTAATGCAAACTCTAGCGGGGATAGGCCTCGGCATCGGAGTATTCCTCGCCGCAATCCTGCTGGCGACAAAAGGCTAAAGACTTCAGAAATGATTGTGGACGCGCAAAGCACGCCCGTGCTTGCACGTCCACAATCAAGCCAACAGCATCCGTGAAGGCAATAGTAGCACCTAAGCAGAACGGAAGTCTTGCACACCCTCACGGAGCTGCGTTCGCAACGCAGTGATGCGCTCGCGAGCAGCAGCAATGCGGGTAAAGGCATCACTCTTCGCCTTGATGCCAGCCTCCAGCAAATAGCTCACACCCTCGCGGCGAGTTTTGATGACCTCCGCCTCTACGAGCATATCCAGGCGGTCGCGGGTATCCTCATCCACGCGAATGACCATGAGCTGTGAAAGATCCTGCGCACTCTTCACGAGCGCTTCACCCAGGTTCTCCAACAAATTCACGGTGCCATCCAGCACGGCGCGCCAGGTGTCCTCGCCCGAACTTGTTGTAGGGCGCGCAGCAGTTTCAGATGCAGAGGTTGCAGTCGTTTCGTCAGTCATTGTACCCTTCCCCTTTCAATAGATTACTCATTGCCAGCTATACTCTGTCGCAACTGCTCACGCAGTTCGGCAATTTGCCGGGTGATATCGCCGATCTTATCAAAGAGCGCCTGATTGGCGCGAATGCCCTCGCTGATGAGGAGTGCAGCACTTTCACTGCGGCTCTTGGTTACCTCCGCTTCAACGAGCATATCCAGGTGCCGCAGCGCCTCATCATTGATCCGTACCATCACCACATTGGCGCGATCCTCAAGCGCTGTGCCCAAGGCCTTGCTCAGAGATTCCATGCTCTTTTCGAGCGCACTGATGAAACTAGAGCCCGATGAAGGGCGCGCTCCGCCCGTTTTCGCAGCTTCCGGTCCCGCAGTAGCCCCCTCAGGTAGCGTCCCTGGCTCAGCCTCTGAAGCTGTGCCAACTTCCTCTTCAACAGTGTGCTTGATTTCTTCTTCCATCAGTCTTCCTCCTCTATGAATGATCCAAATGCTGTTACGAGCATCTCCGCAAATCACGGTAAGGTTGAATCGAGTTACTTGTTAGTGCCTTACGTGTAATATTGTAATTCACTTTCGCGATTTTGTCAAGAGCTAATTACCGCCTATCACTAACGCTTTTTTATACCCCTTTATCACACAAAAAGACAGTATAATACGAGAAAGTGAATGAATATACTGCTCACCAACCGAAAGACTGCAAGTGGTTGCCATTTCCTGAAAGGAGATTGTATGAGTAATTTGCCCGCTTTCACCGATGTTCTCGAAGCTGCCGAGCGCATTCGCCACTATGTAAACCGAACACCGGTTTTCACCTCCCAAACGCTAAACAAGCTAATCGGTGCGGAGATCTTCCTGAAGGCAGAGAATCTGCAAAAGGTGGGGGCGTTCAAAGCCCGAGGCGCCTGCAATGCGGTCTTCGCACTCTCCGATGCCGAGGCAGCGCGCGGAGTTGCCACACACTCGTCCGGCAACCATGCACAAGCCGTGGCATACGCCGCAGGGCTGCGGGGCATTCCCGCCACCGTGGTCATGCCCGAGGATGCCCCACCTGTCAAGGTCGCGGCAGTGCGCGGATACGGCGCACGTATCGTATGGGCAGGAACACAGGCGTTGGACCGGGAACAACGCCTCGAAGCAGTATTGGCAGAGACAGGCGCCATCTTCATCCACCCTTCCAATGACTTCCGCGTCATTGCCGGGCAAGGAACGGCAGCTCTGGAACTGCTCGAAGATATCGCAGCCCTGGATATCGTGATGACGCCGGTGGGTGGAGGCGGCCTGCTCGCCGGAACGGCGCTCGCGGTGGCAGGACGCTCACCACAGACCCAAGTTTTCGCTGCTGAGCCACAAACTGTAGATGATGCCGCGCGTTCCTTCCGCGATGGCGTCATCTATCCGCCGACCAACGCGCCAACGGTGGCGGATGGGCTGCGCACATTTCTGGGTGATATGAACTTCCCCATCATTCGCCGGCACGTCAGCGATATCGTCACGGTCAGTGAAAAAGCCATCATCGCTGCCATGCGCCTGGTGTGGGAACGGCTAAAGCTTATCATCGAGCCTTCAGCGGCGGTGCCGGTCGCGGCGCTACTTGAACATCCCGGCGCATTTCAGAGACGCCGTGTAGGTATCATCCTTTCGGGGGGAAATGCCAACCTCGATGCGCTACTGTGGTAGGGGGAGTTGTTTGCCGCGCAGTGGCGCAAACTCATGGGACGAAATCCGCGCAAATTTGTGGCAGATTTGCAGCTAGCGCCGGGTGATGGGGATGAGGCGCCCCGTGCCGAAGGCTTTATCGCTCACTTTGAGAATCACGCCCATGTGCCAGCGTTTGTGCTCTGACCGGCGTAGAGCCGCATTGCTGCGATTCTCAAGTACCAACTGTTCCAACAAGGGGGCGATTTTCGGATAATCAAAGGGATCCACCTGATCGGGCTTGAGCTCCGCCGAGGGCGGGCGCTCCAGGATAAAGGCTGGGATGGGAACGCCGCGGTTCTCCTGAATCCACGTCGCTAACGCATAGACCTCCGGTTTGGTGAGGTCACCTAGCGGGGAGAGCGTGCCCGCCAAATCGGCATAGAGCGTGCCATAGCCCAGCGCCAGCTCCGTCTTATTGCTCGTATTGAGCAAAATTCCCCCATAACGGTTGACATAAGCCATGAGAACAAGCATGCGCA
The DNA here is from genome assembly GCA_026645815.1 of Anaerolineae bacterium. Lineage (GTDB taxonomy): Bacteria > Chloroflexota > Anaerolineae > B4-G1 > SLSP01 > JAAZNO01. The sequence goes on from JAPKMR010000001.1 coordinate 178,562, forward strand.
ACCGCGCCTGGGCATTCTCTGCCCCCACCCCGGTACCAAGCCAATCGTTCAGAGCCGTCTCCACCGCTGCATGCAGGGGTTCCAGGTCCACCACCTCGAAGCCAATGCCGAGCGTTGTCGCCAGCTCGTGCGCACACTCTGTGGAACGCGGATCGGTGTAACGCGAGGGAATTGCCAGTCCGGTCACATTTGCAGCACCCACCGCCTCAGCAGCAAGTACCGCCACCACAGCGGAATCCACCCCACCCGAAAGCCCCAAAGTCACGCGCCCCAGGCGGTTCTTGGTGACAAAATCGCGGATTCCCAAAACCAGGGCCTGGAACAAGATCGCCTCAGGGGCAGGTGTTGGCGGAGCTGAGAGCGGGGCGCTGGGGAACTCGATCACCTGCACCGCCGGTTCGAAGCCCGGCAATTGCGCGAGGAGTCTCCCATCGCCATCCAACACAAAGCTACGTCCATCGAAGATGATCTCATCATTCGCGCCGGTCAGATTCACATAGACCAAAGGGCAGTGCGGGCGGTGGGCATGATAAAATCGCTGCGCCAAAATACCCTTGCGAAAGGGTGAAGCGGCAATACAGATGAGCAAATCAGCCCCAGCTGCAAGAAGGTCCGCGGGCGGATGAAACGCGTAGCCCTCGTCCCAAAGGTCCTCACACACAAGGAAACCCATCCGCCGCCCACCCAAGTCAAGCGGGGGCAATACCGCTCCAGGCGTGAACCAACGCGCCTCGTAGAAGACGTCGTAGGTCGGGAGCAACCGCTTTGCTGCGACCAGGGTCACCTCACCGGCGTGGAGCATGACCGCTGCGTTGAGAAGCCCCGGGTGCTCAGGCGCAACCATTCCGCCAGGCATCGCCGTCCCCACCACCACGAGCGGTCCCTCCGCCACTTGATGAGCCAGATCAGTGGTCGCTGCTTCGACAGCGGTGATAAAACTGCCATCAAAAAGGATATCCCGCGGGGGATAGCCGGGAATCGTCATCTCCGGCAATACTACCAGATCGGCGCCCTGAGCACGCGCCGCTTCAACTGCCGCAAGGCAACGTTCCACATTGCCTTCCAGATCACCGATGATGGAATTAACCTGCGCTAATGCAATTTTCATAAGCCGAACAGAAGATCAGAACTCCGATGCCACCGCCTCAAGCAAGTTGAGCGCCTCCAGAACAGAGTCACGCCGCAAGCAAACCTGATCGCCCAGCATAAAGGTACGGTAACCCAAACCTAGCAAGAAAGCCACATCGCCGATATCGGCGCTTTCGGGAACGGGATAGCGCGCCAGGGAATCGAAAATACGACTGGCAACCACGGCATGGGGATCAGCCTTGATAATATCACGCAGCGCGCCTACAACACGATGCGGCTGTAGCACTTCCACATAGAGGTCACCCCGCGCTGCCATTAACCGCCCCTGCCCCGATCCATGCTCGCGCACAAAAGCTAAACCCCGCTGCGATTCAATCTTGAGCAACACGTCTGCCCTAGGCAGCAACGACCGCACTTCTTCCGCATCAGAAGGACGCTCGACGTAAGAGAGCATCACCTGTTTGAGGCCTACCTCACGCATTGCCGCCAGGTAAGTGCAGTCCAAGTCGGTGAGAGTGCCCTCGATTTCCAGCGCAGGATGGATGATGTTCACGGACTCACCCGGTCCGATAAGCCGCCGAGGCCCATCCTCAAGAATCAGGCGGTCGCCATCCACCGCCGCGATGCGGGTTTGCTCGTCGCCATCGGAAAGGAAGGCGTCCACGGGCGTGGGCACGCGCAGGCGATGGCTCACGCGCACCTCCGTGTACGGAGGGATAGCCGCCCCCACGACGCGCAGCTGCCGCCCTTTGAGATCCACCCATAGCGGCTGTCCCAAAGCACTGAGCCGCTCCAGCACTTCGGCGGGGCTTTCCTTGAGCGGCATCACAGTATTGAGCCGCAGACCACAGACCAACGGATGCCGCGCCACATCCTTTAGGAAAGGTGCGTAGGGCGGCACTGTAACAATCGCCTGAACTTTCATAGCAGTGTAACCTCAGGCCCACAATAAGTAGGCGACTTTCTCCGGTCAGATTCCTGCCGGCGATGCTGAAGATTCTAGATCTTCAACGTCGCATCACAATACTTACATTTGAACATGCCGGTAGCATCCACAGGGATGGGCGCGCCGCAGCGTGGGCACTTGAGTTCGATAGGTTTACTTATCTCGGCAACCTTCTCCTCACTCTGGCGTGCGCGCATATTGTTCTGGAAATCCCCGAAGTGCCCCCAAGCACGGGCAATGAGACCCATGGCGTAATCCACGGCGCGTTGCTCATCCTCGATGCGGAAGATTTTCTGCTCCGTAATCGCCTGACCCCACTGCTGATCCACGGCATCGCCAGGGCGCCCGGTGGGGCGACGCAGGAACCAGACATTCCAATCCTCGGTCGCCTGCTGCCACGCAGCCAAAGCATCTACATCGCCGCCATCAGCATGGCCCAGATAATGCTGAATCTGCGCTTCGGGCACCATGGGATGCATCGGCGCATCGCCAAATACAATGAGGAAGGGCTTCTCGCCAACGTTGGGGGTTTGAACATGCGTGTTGACCCAATGGGCAAAAAGGCCGTAGCTTTCAGGCGCATCACCGCCGCCCCCCTCACCATAGAGCGAGCCAAGCTGCTGCTCAAGGTCATAGCCGCTGGAAAAGGTGGTCACCTGCAAGGGCCAGGTATCGCAGCCCGCATCGCCGATGGCGACGAAACAGACTTCCAGGTCTTCACGGTATTGGGAAAGCGTGTTATAGAGCAACGGCAAGCGGTCGAAAATCTCAAAGGGCCAATTGGCCATCGAACCGGTCACATCCACCGCGATGATGAGAGGATTGGTTGATTGCGTGGAGATATGTTTGCTCGGGTCAATGACCTTTTCATTAGGTTCATGTTTTTGCTTATAAGTACGCGGGCCACTGGCATCAGCACGCTCCGCCGCCTCCTTGCGGCGTGCCGCACCTCGCGTTCCATAGGCATATTTTGCATCACCATACCACTCAGTGGTATCTTCATCCCAAGAATACATAGGTACCTCCGTAGTCAATAGTTGAGAGTCAAAGAGTCATATCATGAATCACAGGTCAGAGAGTGTCAGCGCAGACAGCCCCCAATTAGCTCACCACGGAGTCGAGCGCAAGGGTTTCCAGGCCGAATTCGCGACGGAAGCGCTCATCTAAATGGCGGGTGGTGATGTAGTCCACAATCTCCGGCGGGACGAGGGCGCGCCAATCGCCACCACGCGCCAGCTCGCGACGCACCATGGTACCGTCCACAGCAACACGAGCTTCCGGAGATACTAACGCCACCGGGCGCAGCAACAGATAGTCCTCCCGCAACAAACTGGCAACGTAAGGGTTAGCCGTCACAAAGGCATCCAGAGGACCAAAGATATCGCGAACCATCAAGCGCCAGCGAGGTCCATCGTCGAGATCGGGCACGGGGACAAGCACATAATTCACGTGCCCGGCGAGCGCCAAGTGTAGCATCTCAGTTGTCTCCTCCAGGGTAAAAGGGTTACGCGCATTGTAACGGTTGGAGCTACCAATACCGATAAAAGCTTGTTCCGCGCATCGGCAGAGGGCATGCAACACAGGCAAGTGCCCGAGGTGAACAGGTTTCCACCGGGCGACCATAGCAATGCGCTCGAAGTGTGGCAGAGTGTCCATCAATACCAGTTTAGAACTGGAAGCGAAAAGTTTGAAGTTGTGAGTAGTATGACCAGCGCGCTATCCTCGACAACCAACAATCAGCAACACAAAACCAATAATATGCCCAAGTTGGAGCAAGTCAACTGTCGGTGAATGCCATAGCTGTTCAGACTTCCATCACAAGGCACACATTGCGGACTAAAGTCCGTTAAAGAGGGTGATTTTCGATGCCGCGCTGCGCGCGGCATCGAAAATCACCCTCAAAACCGCGGCTTCAGCCGCTCTTCGTAGCGACAAACGAGAAAACGCTGAACACTTATGGGAAAACTATGAGTTGCAGCTTCAAGCGTCCGTGGTATAATTCGCCCCGGTGCGCTGGAGCGCCACTTTAAGATAGTCAAAAACAGTCGTGAAGTGCGGGCCCTGCCAATCCTGGTAGGGCCTTTTTTGATGAGTAGTGTCAGAATTGAATAAGGAAACCATGAGTAACGATTTTAGTATGTTTGAATTGCATCCGCAGGTACTGCAGGCGATTACTGACCTGGGCTACGAAGTACCTACCCCGATCCAGGAGCGCGCCATTCCGGCGCTGCTGGCAGGACGGGATGTTTTGGGTCAGGCGCAGACAGGTACCGGCAAAACTGCAGCCTTTGCGCTACCCTTACTCCACAAGCTCGATAACAGCGTGCGTGGGGTTCAAGGTCTGGTCGTGACGCCCACCCGCGAGCTGGCACTGCAAGTATCAAAGGCAGTGTACGAATACGGGCGCCTGCGTGGGGTGCGAGTGCTCGCCGTGTATGGCGGGCAATCGTACGACAGACAGATCAGCCGGTTGGAACGTGGCGTGGATATCGTGGTCGGAACGCCAGGACGGATGTTGGATTTGATTAATCGTGGCGTGCTGAATCTCAGCATGGTGCAGTATCTGGTTCTGGATGAAGCAGACGAGATGTTGAGCATGGGTTTTGTCGAGGATATTGAAGCCATTCTCCGTGAAACGCCATCCGAACGCCAGACAGCACTCTTTTCTGCCACCCTCCCAGAAGCCATCCGGCAACTGGCAGAGCGCTATATGCACAGCCCAGAGACGATCTCAGTCAACCCTGAACGCATCACCGTAGCAGAAACCGAGCAGCGGCACTATCTGATCTACGAAGAGGACAAACTGGCAGCACTGATGCGGTTGCTGGAAGTAGAAACCGTCACCGGAGCATTGATCTTCACACGCACCAAAGTCAGAGCGGCGGAGGTTGCTGATGCACTCGTGGCACGCGGCATCCAGGCTGAGGCCCTGCACGGCGACCTTACCCAGGCGGCGCGCGAAACCGTGCTCAACCGTTTCCGTCAGGGACGACTCACTTTCCTGGTAGCAACCGATGTAGCAGCGCGCGGGTTGGATATCGAAGGCATCTCACATGTCATCAACTTTGATCTCCCCTTCGACGCGGAAGCCTACGTCCACCGCATTGGACGCACCGGGCGCGCCGGGCGCGCCGGCGTGGCAATTAGCCTGCTCACCCCACGCGAAAAACAAGGACTGCGTCGCATCGAGGCGTACACGCTCCAACCCATCCATCGCGGCAAGTTGCCCGGCGTCGAAGACGTGCTCGCCTATCGAGACACACTCTTCATTCAACGTGTGGAAGCAGCGTTGGCTCAAAAAGATAACGCTGCAACCGAGATGGTAGAGCAGCTTTGCGCGGCAGGACACACGCCCGAAGAACTCGCGGCAGCAGCCATCCAACTGGTGCGCGCGCAAGAGCAACATCGCCCGATCGAGCCGGTCAACGAAATTCAACCCTATTTGCCGGCGCATCGGCGCCCGGCAGCAACGCGAGAGACGCGCGCCCAGGATGAGCGTCCGCACGGCGCTCGCTCACGTGAATCCGGCAAAAAGCGCGACCGTGAAAAGGGTATGGTACGCTTCATCCTCAACGCAGGCAAGGCGCAGGGCATTCGCCCCGGCGATATCGTTGGAGCCATTGCCGGCGAGGCTGACATTCCCGGACGCGACATCGGCGCCATTGATATTCAAGAACGCCACACCTTCGTGGACGTCGCTGAGAAACACGCTGACAAAGTCTTCAAACGCATGAAGCAATTCCGCATGCGCCAGCACCGGCTCACGCTGAAATACGCCGAGTAAAATGCCACAGAAAGCATTGCGCCGCGGCACAACCGCGGCGCAATGCTTTCCGTGTGGTCGTATACCTCGCCCAGCAGGGGCTTATCATTCTTGTCAGGCTCTACCCACTCGCCAGGCTTTGCAGGTGAAGCTGCCCAGAAAGAGGATGTTTTGCGGTGACGGACAGTTGCCCATCACCATAAAACATCAGAAAAAATAACGGCTTTGGCCGTCTCTCAAACTGCGACGTATTGCCCGTAGGGAGATTGATAGGGCCTTACCTCCCCGCTAGGGTACGTTTCAACTTTGGGGCAAAAGCGAGACGGCTATCATACAAATGCCTTTCCTTGGGTGATTTTGTGCAGCGTGGCTGCGTCACGCTGCACAAAATCACCTTTCTAACACACCCTATCAGGGCGTTTGAGATTGCCGCCCCCATTCTGAAACGCTGCCGCCACCACCAACCCGTATTGCATTAATAGTTAAATTAATGTATAATAGTCTAAACTGACTGAAAGTCGGGGATCTAAAGAACTATGGAGGCGTTACTAGGACTTATTCCTGAATGGTTACAAGAGTGGATACAGGTCTACATAGCACCAAACCTACACCTGGAAATCCGCCACCTTCTAGGAATCCTGGGACGGGGTATCCTGGATACGATTCTCTTCCTGACCCTCCCTATTACGCTAAGTTATAGCAGTCAGAGTGTATGGCAGACACGATATACATTGACATCAGAGCAGCAACAGCAGGTCCAGCAGTGGGCCAGTGTAGCAAACCTGATCGCTTACACAGAGGACGTGCCGCCCGTTGTGCCTCTTGTGTTGTGGTACAAGGAGGGCGGATTGCGCGCTGAGAATCCGGCAAATTGTGAAGGCATCATGGGTCTATACACCGCCGTCAAAACCGGGCAACACCCGTGTTTTCCACCGGGCGAGGTGATGCCGCAGGATGTCAAATACCAACTCCAATTGGGCACGCACGTGTTCAAAGAGTACTGCCCACAAATCAGCTACACCACAACCGATCCAGAACTGTTGAAGCGTTGCTACCTCTATTACAACGCTGGACCGCGCAGCCGCGGCAACCCCAGTAGTTCAGCCTATGTAATGAATGGCTATGACGCTGCCCACCAGAATATGATCCACACAGATATTGAAGGACGCGCCTACCAGCTTCAGGTATTAGGCGCATGGCCTGTACATCTGGCGATTCAAGCACAGCTGGCCCACAGCGATATGTTACCCGTCCCGCGTGCACTTCTGGCGCCCGCGATGCTGCTCCAGGAAGTGCTCGACCGCTTTTGGAGTTATCAGGAGACGAAACATCGCGATATTTCACCTGCACCTGCGCTCGACCGCTGCCGTGAACCGCAAGCAAATGCCTGCTTCAGTGCTGCCAGTTCGGGGGGACGTGCTGAACTACGTCCTTCCCTCAGCCCGCTATTGCAGGCGACCATTGGAGGCAGCCTTGTGTGTGGGTTACTGCCGGGTGTGGAGCTGCTCCCGGCGGAACCGGCACTGGTTGTGGCGCCAATTGATGGTACACTAATGCGGTATACCGATCAAAGCGGTAGGCTCGCAGTGCTCATCGAGAACGAGGAGTGGAGCGTCTGGTTGTTAGGACTACGCTCTTATATTGCAGCGCCCGGAGCAATCGAGGCAGGAACGCCTGTCGGCGCAGTCAGTGGAGTTGATAGTGATTGGACGGCAGTTCATTATGCCGTATACGACAAGCGTCAGGCTGCATTTGTGGATCCGGTGGGATTCTTACCCGTGGGAACCTGCCCACCTATGCAATAATCAATCCAGCAATGAGGGGTGAAACGATATGGATATCATGGCATTGTTACCCGCTTTCCTGGTCGTGTTGGGCATCGTATGGGCTATCTGGCTGATTTTCAAACGCGATCTCCTGTCCCAGAATATTGTCAAACTGCTGACCTACTTTCTGGGTGTGGTCATCACCTTTATCATCATCGGCTGGTTGGTGGATACGTTCCTGCCCCAATGGACCCTGCAGCGGTTGCTAACTGCGCGGAGTTCAGGAAATGTGGAGGCGATTGAAACCATCGGACGAGAGATGTGGCAGGAAGCCATCGGGAATCCGGGCGCCACGCCTCCCATCGTCATCACCACGCCAGTAGTACCGCAGCCAACCACAAGCCCGGCGCCGGTCCCCAGCTCCGGAGATGAAGCCCCAGCCAGAAGCCAATCCGCTATTCCGGGGGCGGGCGAGCAGACGTACACAGTAGTGAGAGGCGATACGCTATATCGCATCTCCAACCGGTTCGGGGTGAGCATCGCCGCAATCCAACAACGGAATGGCCTGGGCACGTCCACAAATATCCAGGCCGGACAGGTTCTCATCATACCCGTACCGTGAGCGCGAATCCGACAGCAACGCCCACGCCAGGGGCGCCGGCGCCCCCCACTATCCCCAAGGACCTGCGCACAGGACTTGCGGGATTGTGGGGACGACTTAGTCAAAGCGTCTTGCCAGATGTACATTATCTCGATGGCGAGATTCTGAAACTGACTATTCGCATGGCGCCTTACCGCAAAAATGTCCCGCGGACATTCATCCGCGGCGGCGGCTTGATTCTGATCATCAGCCTGGTGCTGACGGGGCTCTCATTTCTGCCAGGTTGGCCCCCCTCGGCGCGCTTTTGGTTTGGAGCAATGGCGGTTTTGGGGTTATATTTGTTCGGATATGGCTTGCAGAGTTTGCTACTTTACGAGCAATGGCAGTTCATTCTCACCGACAAACGTATCATTTTGATCACCCCAGATCCAAGTCGGCACGGCTTTGCCGATGCCATCTATCTGAAACAGGGGAAAATACAGGTTCTGGATACTAACTGGTCCAGCAGCCCCTTCTGGGGCATATTTCAAGCCATCAAAGGCTCACGCGATGTCATGCTCAGCATGAGCGGTTATGAATTCCAGGAAACAGGAGCCAAAGTGAAAGGCGGGCTGCGCTTTCCTGATGTGACGCCCGATAATATTCGCCGGCTTGAAGCATTGATCTTCGGCTGAGATTGAGGATATTCACAGTCGAAAAAACTCGCAGCAAAACACAGACGCGGAATCCCCTCCGCGTCTGTGTCTTTACTACCGCAAGTCGCCCTGTTTATTTGGGCGCAGAGTCATCCAGAAATTCCGCGCCGTAGGGGCGCTGATAGGCGACAGTAATGGGAAGTTCCGCAGCACCATTGAACGTGAACGTGGTAATAGAGGCAGTCTGGGGATAGCCATCATAGAAACCTGGGAAGGTGTGTAGTTGACGCTTGCCCACCATCGTCACCGGTTGTGATAGCGCCCAGAGCACGGCAAAGGCAATAACATCACCGTGGGTGACGGCAGCAACAGTTTGCCCCGCGTAACCCTCACGCACCTCTGCTATAAAAGCCCGTACCCGCGCCAGGATACTGGCGGGTTGGTCATACTCGGGCGGGGAATCCGTATAGAGGTCCCAATCGCGAGATGCTGCTTCCGCCAGGAGATGTCCCTCAAGCGGCACATGAATTTCGTCGAGCCACGGCGAGATTGCTGATGTGAGATGCGGATGGTGTACAAGCACATGCGCAGCAGTCTGCTGTGCGCGAAGCTGCGGACTGCTGAACAGCGCGACGAGGGGCAGCGCACGAAGCGCATCGCCTGCCGCCTGCGCCTGCCGATGCCCGAGTTCGCTGAGCCGATAGCCCGGCAAACGACCATAGATGATGGCTTCAGGATTATGTACCAAACCATGACGAACCCAAAGAAGACGCGTTGTACCAGTCATTAAGCTGCCCTTTCACGCAATTGTGATAAACTACGGCATTATACCATCATGAAGAAAGGAATGGGGAAATGGATGATTTTATTCGCGATCGCGTGAAGCATTACTTCGTCGAGGGTGATAACAACTGCGCCATGACGGTGCTGCGGGTCTTGGGCGAGATATTCGAGATGCCCATCTCCCCAGAAGTTCTCACAGCTGCCGGCGTAATGCCCGGCGCTGGCGGCGTAGGCGGCTTGTGTGGATTGGTCACGGGAGCATTGATGTTTCTTGGCGTATGGGGCGGGCAACACGGCTATCATCGCTCACAGCTTAAGCCCACCAGTCAGGAGTTCATGCAGCAGGTAAAACAGCACCTTGGCAGCAGCCTGTGTTGTGATTTGAAACCGGCTGAGGGCGACTGCGCACCACTAGCAGAGCAATTTCTGAGCTTCACCATCCCTTACCTCCAGCACGCACTGGAGGAGTGAGGTATATCGTGATCCATATTCGCCCCTACAATTCGGAAAAAGACTATGAAGCGATCCCTCGCATCTGGGAAGAGGTGGGTTGGATCAAACGCAGCGAGGCGCTTGACGTAACGGCTAACAGTTTTGTCAGCAGCGGGCGGGCCTTAGTCGCTGAAATTGATGGCACAACCGAATGCCAGGTAAGTTCCATGCCTGGAGCAATGCGGTACCTGGAAACAAATATTCGTTTCTCCGGCGTTACCGCTGTGGCAACGGGGTACGTAGCCCGCAAGCAGGGACTTGCAGCGCGGCTGACCGCGCGCCTGGTCGCAGAAGACACCGCAGCCGGCATCCAGGTAATGGGCTTGGGCATGTTTGAACAGGGTTTCTACAATCAACTCGGCTTTGGCACTGCCCCCTATACACGCTGGGTGAGTTTTGACCCGGCACAACTTCAGATTGCGGCGAAAGCGCGCATCCCCAAGCGCCTTACATCCAATGACTGGGAGGCAGTGCACGCTGCACGGTTAACACGGATGCGCGGACACGGCGCCTGCATTCTCTTCCCACCGGATGTCAGCCGTGTAGAAATGATCGCTCACTCAGGCTTCGGGTTGGGCTATTACGATGGCGTCGGGGGAGAGCTCAGCCATTATCTATGGATGATGAGTGAGGGCAACGAAAGTGGCCCTTACACAGTGCAATGGATGACCTACCAGAACGGGGCGCAGTTGCTAGAGCTCGTGGCGCTGATGCACACCCTGGGTGACCAAATACGCCTTATCAGACTCAAGGAACCCTATGGCGTACAATTTCAGGATTTCATTCGGCAACCCTTTCGATTCCAGATACTCACCTCCGAAGGCAAGTTCGATAACAACAATCAAGCGGATGCCCGTCAACAATACCGCATCTGCGATCTGGAAGGCTCCCTGGCGCAAACGCATCTGCCGGGCGAGACCGTACGTTTCAATCTAGCGCTTACCGATCCCGTCAGCGCTTTTTTGGATGACGATATCGCATGGCGCGGGTTGAGCGGTGACTACATTGTGACGCTGGGACCCGAATCCGCTGCCGTCCCCGGCAACGATGCGGCGCTGCCTACCCTCAAAGCCACGGTCAATGCCTTTACACGGCTGTGGCTTGGGGTGCGTCAGCCTTCATACCTGGCGCTGAGCGATGCGCTCAGCGGTCCGCCGGAACTGTTTGCAGCGCTCGATCGTGTGCTGCGGCTACCGGTCCCAGAAATGGACTGGGATTTCTAGACGCACTCCTCCTCACCGAGAGTATCGAGAGAGCGTTGCCATTATCTCCGTGGTCCTGGTGAACAGACTCTGCTTACATGGAGACGACGATGAACACGTTATTCTACCGTTTTGGAGCAGCACTGGCAATCGGCTTGCTCATTGGGCTGGAACGGGAGCATGCTGCGAGTCGCGAACAAGAGAAAATCTTTGCGGGTGTGCGCACCTTTCCATTATTGAGCCTGGCAGGGTGCACGGCGATGTTGCTGAGCGAAGTGCTCAGCTCGCCCCTCCCCTTTGTCGCCATCACTGCGTTGATCGGTCTATTCATCGCTATTGCATACGCAGTGGGAGCGCAGCGAGGACAGATAGGGATGACCTCAGAGGTCTCTGCCGTCATCACCTTTCTGCTAGGGGCAATGTGTTACGGCGAGCAATTTGCCCTTGCAGCAGCGGTGACTGTAGCAACGATGGTCCTGCTCTCACTCAAACTAGAAATGCGCACTCTCGCGCAGAAATTAAGCCAGGAAGACATCTATGCCACACTCAAATTCGCCGTCATCACCGCTATCGTACTGCCCGTGTTGCCCAATCGCACTTTTGGCCCATTGAATGTGCTCAATCCCTATAAGATCTGGTTGATGGTCATCTTTATCTCCGGAATTAGCTTTCTGGGTTATTTTCTCATCAAAATTGTAGGACCGCGCCAGGGCATTGGATTGACCGGTCTGCTCGGAGGGCTGGCTTCGAGCACAGCGGTGACGCTGAGTTTCAGCCAACGGAGCAACCAGGAAAAAGCGCTGGCGAAGCCCTTTGCGATGGCCATCATGATTGCCTGGACCGTCATGTTCGTTCGGGTGCTGGTGGTTGTAAGCGCATTGAACCGCGCATTACTCACCCAGCTCTGGTTGCCCCTTGGAATCGCTGCTGGCATCGGGCTTGGTTATTGCGGCTACCTGTTCCTGGTGCAACGAACGCATGAGACCGGCAATATAGATTTCGCTAATCCCTTCGATCTTGGCCCGGCAATGAAATTCGGTTTGCTTTACGCAGGGATCCTCTTTGCCGCCAAGGCAGCGCAGGTCTACCTGGGCGAAGCAGGCATCTACCTGTCCAGCATCGTGGGTGGACTGACGGACGTGGATGCCATCACTCTCTCGCTTTCGCAGCTGAGCAGCAGCGGGGTTGGGGGCCTCGACACGGCAACCGCCGCTCGCGGCATTGTCTTTGCCTGCATCTCCAACACTGTGGTCAAAGGGGGGATGGTGCTGGCAAGTGGCGCGCCCGAATTGCGCCGCGCACTGCTGCCAGGCTTTCTTGCCATGCTCGGCGCGACCCTGGCAATCGTATTGGCAATAGGGTAAGGTGAAACTAGAAACTAGTAAAGCCACACAAGGCTTCCCGCTAATTTGGTAATGATTGGAGGTAAAGAGATGACGATTGCAGCTTATGGTTCATGGAAATCACCCATCACATCGGAATTGATCGTGGCAGGCGCAGTACGATTGGGCGCACCGAAATTTGATGGCGCCACCCTTTACTGGATTGAGGGACGCCCCAGCGAGGGTGGTCGAAACGTGATTGTGCGGCGCGCCGCCGATGGCGCCATTGAAGATCTATTGCCTGCCCCCTTCAACGCACGAACGCGCGTCCATGAATACGGTGGTGGTTCCTATACCATCCATCAGGAAAATGTGATTTTCTCTAACTTCAGCGACCAACGGTTGTACCGCCTGAATCCAGGAAGCGCGCCCGAGGCGATCACCCCGGCGCTACCCCTGCGCTACGCCGATATGACCGTGGACGCGGCGCGGGGGCTGTTGTTCTGCGTGCGCGAGGATCACCGCGACCCAAAAAGAGAAGCCCAAAACACCCTGGTGCGGGTCATGCTCGCCGCAGACCCCGAAGAGGGTGTGGTAATCGCCGAAGGCTATGACTTCTATGCCACGCCGCGCCTCAGTCCCGACGGCAATCAGCTCACCTGGCTCTGTTGGAACCATCCCAACATGCCGTGGGATGGTTGTGAGCTATGGCTCGCAGACGTGCAGCCCAATGGGGACCTGGCTAATGCACAGTGTATCGCCGGCGGGTTGGAGGAATCCATCTTTCAACCCACCTGGGGACCGGATGGACGGCTCTACTTTGTCTCCGACCGTACCGGTTGGTGGAATCTCTACCGTCTGGAAGACGGCAACGCGCAAGCGCTTCTGCCCATGGAGGCAGAATTTGGGCGACCACAGTGGGTTTTCGATCAAGTCACCTTCGTCTTCACCGATTCACAGACGCTGGTCTGCGTCTACAGCCAGGATGGAGAAGAGCATCTGGGCAAACTGAACCTGCACACGCTGGGTTTCACCAGGCTAGAGGTGCCCTTCAACAACCTTGCATCTCCCGTAGCCGGCACAGCTGGCTGCATAGCGTTGCTAGCAGGCTCGCCCACGGAAAGCTCTGCACTATGCCTTCTTGACACCGCTACGTGTTCAAGCACAGTTGTCCGCCGCTCCAGCAATCTGCCGCTCGACCCAGGTTATCTCTCGATTCCGGAAGCGCTCACGTTCCCCACAGCCAATGGATTGACAGCGCACGCCCTCCTCTACCGTCCCAAGAACCGCGATTTCACCGCGCCCGAAGGCGAGCGCCCTCCCCTGCTGGTGTTTAGCCATGGCGGACCCACAGGGGCAACCTCAGGCGCCCTGAATTTGAGCATCCAATTCTGGACCAGTCGGGGCTTTGCGGTGCTCGATGTAAACTACGGGGGCAGCACCGGCTACGGGCGCGCCTACCGGCAACGCCTCAACGGGAATTGGGGCATTGTAGATGTAGAGGACTGCGTTAATGGCGCACGCTACCTCGTAGAACGCGGCGAAGTAGATGGTGTGCGCCTAGCCATCCGTGGCGGGAGCGCTGGGGGTTACACCACGCTCTGCGCCCTCACCTTCCACAGGGTTTTTGCAGCGGGCGCCAGTCACTATGGCATCGGAGACATCGAAGCCCTGGCGCGAGATACCCACAAATTCGAGTCACGCTATCTCGACCGGCTCGTTGGGCCTTACCCCGAACGCGCAGACCTGTATCGAGCGCGCTCGCCCATCCATTTCACAGACCAGCTCTCGTGCCCGGTGATTTTCTTCCAGGGGCTAGATGACCCCGTTGTGCCGCCCAATCAAGCCGAGGCGATGGTTGCTGCGCTCAAGGCTAAGGGTATTCCTGTCGCCTACGTGCCCTTTGAAGGCGAGCAACACGGTTTCCGGCGTGCGGAGAACATCCGCCGCGCACTGGACGGGGAGCTGTATTTCTACAGTCGCGTCTTCGGCTTTGAGCTGGCAGAAGCGGTAGAACCCGTGCTGATTGAGAATCTGATTTGAGAGTTATGCAACCGCGTCGCATCTCCAGAAAAGGGCGCGGCACACCTGGAATTCATGAGAGGAGCTTATGTGCGGGATTTTCGGCATTGTCACGAATAAAGAACAACAGCTGGGACCGGTACTGGTCAGTGCAGCACACAGCCTGACCTACCGAGGCTATGACTCTGTAGGTTGCGCCACCCTTCACGAAGATGGCGTCATTGATTTGCGCAAAGACGTGGGCAAAGTGGCATCAGTCGCCGAGCGACTCGGTTTTGATACGATGATTGGCAAACGTGGCATCGTACAGCTGCGCTGGGCAACCTTTGGCGCCCCATCGCAGGTGAACGCGCAGCCACACCTCGACTCCGACGGCGATATGGTGGGAGCGCATAACGGCAATGTGGTCAACAACGTGGAACTGATGGCCCAATTCACAGCTGAAGGCATGACGGTTCGCTCCACCAACGACGGGGAGAGCTGCGTACATGCCGTTGAGCGCTACGTCAACCAGGGCTATGGCATGTTAGAAGCCATCCGCCGCGCCTATCACGACCTGGAGGGCGATTATGCTTTCATCATCGGGCGTGTGGGGGAGGAACAGCTCTATGCTTTCAAAAAAGGCTCCGGGCTGGTAGCGGGCATTGGTGAGGGCGCCACATATGCATCCTCAGACCTGCCTTCGATTTTGGCACTCACCCGGCGCGTCGTACGGATCCGGGACGGTGAAATTGTGGTGCTGCGCCCGGCGGGTGTGGACCTCTACCACGTCGAAGATGGGCAACCCATCAAACGCGAACCGGAGCTGGTTACCGAGAGCATGGATGCGGTCGCCAAGGGTGGCTATGCCCATTTCATGCTCAAGGAAATCCACGAACAACCCGGGGTAGCGCGCGAATTGCTGCACCTCTATGATGCTTCAGCGGATATTGCGCCGGTCGTGGGAAAATTGCGTCAGGCGCGCCATCTCTACCTCATCGGTTGCGGAACGAGTTATCACGCTTGCCTGTTGGGGGCAGTCTACATGGCAAGATTAGCAGGGCGACCGGCAATTCCCATTCTGGCGCCACAATTCATCCCACAATATGCGCCCACAATTGGACCCGAAGACGTGGGGCTTTTCGTCAGCCAAAGCGGAGAAACCAAAGACGTGCTCAACGCCTTTCACGTCGGACAAAGACGGGGCATGGGATCTATAAGCCTGGTGAATGTCATCGGCTCGACGCTGATGAACGAGACCGAGCATGCGCTGCCGCTGGCATGTGGCTACGAGATTAGCGTGCCGGCGACCAAAACCTTCATGAACCAGGCGCTCGCATTCCTCTACCTGGCGCTACGCATGGGCGGGCACAATACGGGTGTGCTCGCACGCCTGCCCGAGTTGCTGCAAGTCACCCTCACGACAGTAGACGCGCCAGTCCGCGCACTTGAATCCCGATTAGTCCAGCGCGACGATCTCTACTGCCTGGGCTATGGGCTGACCTACCCCATCGCGCTTGAAGGTGCACTCAAACTCAAAGAGGTGACCTACGCCCATTGCGAGGGGATGCTCTCGACGGAATTCAAGCACGGGCCCCTCTCAGCCGTGGATGAGGGTTATCCGGTCATTTTTGCTACCGGACCGGAAGATGTAGGGCTGGCAGTCAGCGGCATTAACGAGGTCGCGGTACGTGGCGGACACACTATCGCCATCGCCGCCGCCGATGCACGCCTGCAAGCCAATGCGCATACCACCATCACCCTGCCCGATGCCGACCCGCTATTCACACCGTTGCTGGCAACGCTGCCGCTGCAACTGCTATCGTACTATCTTGGAGTTGCGCGCGGCTACGACCCCGATTTCCCGCGTAATCTAAGCAAGACACTGACGGTGGATTAGGGAGAAGACCGAAGACAGGCAACAGACCACGGATTCATGCTATCCGTGGTCTGTTGTTATCACGCACCGTTTTCATCCGAATAAAACCCGCGCCGATTTCGTTGAATAAGCAGTAACGCAAGGAGAACATTGTGATCGAGCCGTCCACCGTCGTCGCCATAGCCGACCTGGAACTCATCGCCCTGGCACAACAGGGCGATCGTCAAGCCTTTGGGGAGTTGGTGATGCGTTACCGGGAGCGGGTCATCGGGGTTGTGTATCGAATGTGTGGGGACATACAGCTGGCGGAGGATGCTGCCCAAGAGGCTTTTGTGCGTGCCTGGCAGCAGTTACCACGCTATCAACCCCGCGCACCTTTCCAAAGCTGGCTCTATCGTATCGCATTGAATCGCGCCACGGATGTGCTTCGCGCTGAACGGGAAACAGTGGATGTGGTGGACCTACCGCTGGTCGCACCAGGGCTAGAACCGGAAGCCGCCGTGGAGCGCAGTGCGCTAAACGAGCAAGTTCGAAGGGCAGTTCTGGCGCTTCCAGAAGCCAGTCGTAGCGTGCTCATCCTGCGAGAATATGAGGGACTATCCTACAAGGAAATCGCCGAGACGCTAGATATCCCTTTGGGAACGGTAATGTCACGGCTCAATTATGCTCGGGGTCGGCTACGAGAGTGGCTTGGTCCGTGGTTGGAGGCAGGGCTATGAACGGACATGTGCGGTATGAGTTAGAATCCTATCACGATGGACAACTGCATGGCGCGCAACAAAAGCGTATCGCGGCGCACCTGGAAACCTGCGCCGAATGCCGTGCAGAACTGACGCGACTGGAGCGACTCAGTGTGCTGCTTCAAGAAACCCCCATACCCGAAACACGTCTGGCGCCAGAGCGCTTCACTGCACAAGTGCGCCTGCAATTGCAACCGCGGAAAGCGCCAGAGCGACGTCGCCATCACTGGGCAATCCCGGCACTGCTGGTGGGTGCCTGGTCCTTCATGGAAGCAGTATGGTTGGTCAGCAGCGGGTTGATGGTAGCCCTTTCCATGGGTCTGAGCAAGCAGTCAGGCATGACATGGCTTGATCCTGCCGGTGGACACAGCCTTTGGCAGATACTGGAAACGGGAGTACAGGGATGGCATGGCGTTCTGGCATTGTCCACGTTTCTGGCATCCACGCTGTTGAGTGCACTCCTGCCGCTGGTGCTACTCGGCGGCATCAGCATCCTGTTTTGGGGATGGTGGCTTACCTGGCGTCCCCATACAGCAAAGAATTAAGACAAATACGAGCCAGTTTACACAAGAATCAATTTCAAGGAGGTTGGATTATGGATTACATGAAAATCATCAAGCGAGCGTGGAACACGACCTGGAGCTACAAAGCCCTCTGGATCTTTGGCATTCTGATCGCCCTTAGCTCCGGCGGTGGTAGCAGCGGCGGCGGCAATTCCGGCGCGCAATTCGGCGGTGGCGGCGGCGAATGGGATTTCCCTAACACGTTCGAGCTACCCGAGATTGCCACGGGCGCTATCATTGCAACAATCGTCGCCGTCTGCGGGTTTTTCCTGCTGCTTACAATCGCCACGGTAATCGCGCGTTACGTCTCGGAGACCGCGCTGATCCGCATGGTAGACGATCACGAAGAGACCGGGGAAAAGCGCACCATCAAAGAGGGGTTCCGGTTGGGCTGGTCAAAGGGCGCGTGGAAGATGTTCCTGCTGGATCTGCTCATCGGAGTGGCCTTCGGAGCTGGCATAGTGCTGATCCTTATGCTCGCTGCAACACCCCTGCTAACCTGGATCACTGAAAGTGATGCCCTGAGAGCCATAGGGACCGTCACCGCGATCGGGGCTATCTTGCTGAGCATTTTGGTCGCCATTGCTGTCGGCGCCGTGGTGAATGCACTCCTGCATTTCATCAGGCGAGCAGTCATCTTGGAACAAAAAGGGGTCTTCGAAAGCATCCGTGAAGGTCTTGCCTTCGTGAAGGCGCATCTAAAAGACGTAGCGCTCATGTGGCTGCTCATGTTTGGGATCAACCTGGTGGTCGCGCTGTTGATGATCCCCGTTGTCCTCCTGCTGTTAGTTCTGGGCGCTATTGTCGGCGGGCTACCCGGGGCTGCGGTGGGTGCGCTGGTGAACCTGATAACTGGGAACGAGATGCTTCCGTGGATCATTGGCGGAGGAATCGGGCTGTTCATCTTCGTCGCTGTGGTAGCGATACCCAGCCTCTTCGCAGGTGGCGTGTACAAAACCTTTGAATCCAGTGTGTGGACACTCACCTACCGGGAGCTGCACGCTCTCGAGCAGCTAGAGGCTGAGTCGGCTCCAGAAGAACCCAACCTGCCCGAAGCCATAGCAGAAAGTATGTAAGCAAAAAAAGAAGCGCGATATTAGTTAGGCGCGGCGCCGAGTACGGCGCCGCGCCTAACTAAAAACACCCTCTTCGTCTGTTTGCAAAACCTCTCTTGATTTTTTCCAACAATCTGGTGTATACGCCAGGGTCCGTTTCACCTCCGGAGCAAAAGAAAGACGACTGCCGCGCAAATGCCCCTTCTTTGAGTGATTATTTGCGGCGTGGCTACGCCACGCCGCAAATAATCACTTCTCTAACTTGAGATTGCCGCCCCCCGCATGAAATGCACCCATACGCCGGGG
>JAPKMR010000200.1 GCA_026645815.1 Anaerolineae bacterium
CGACCTGTCCTGAGCTGTAGGGGCACGTCGCGACGCGCCCGCGCCCGGCGCGCCGCGCCTCTTCAAAAGCTTGTGCTACCTTATTACCGGATTAAATTCTGAAAACTCATTAGTGCCTGTATAGCCATGTAGACAACAAATCCCGTCCTGTAGGGGCGACTGAAAAAGCTTGAGCCACTCCATTTACCGGTTTAAATTCTGAAAATTCATAACCGGGCTTGAGAACGGCGCCCCCGTGGCGGAGATAGCTGCAGGGAGCAGAGGGACGCCGCTCCTGCGGCAGCGCCACTTCTGTGGCAGCGCCACTTCGTGGCGACGCAAACTGAAGTTTGCGCTACATTCGCGGCAACTGAGGTCGCGATGGTGTGAGGTCCCAACGGCATTATACCTGGTTAATTTTTGAAAGTTCAAAAGTTCGCGGTACGTTCGCAGCAAATGAGGTTGCGATAAGGTGCTTTTTGGCGAGGCGGTTGCGCCGCGCCGCCAAAAACCCTCAAAGGAAATAACTATACAGGTATCGTATTTGTAGTATAACTGAGCCTTATGGACGCTTTGGCCCAAGAGAATCAGCAGGAGGCTATCATGCAAATCCTCTGGCACCGTTTAGCCCAGTGGGCGGCAACTTGTCCGCTCGACATCACCTTCAACCCCGGCGCGAAAGAGTCGCCGGGCAGGTCATCATGGACATCACCGAGTGCGAATTCATCGTGCTCGCGCCCGCCTTCCACGCCTTCCTCACGCGTTATCTCGAATTGCTGGAAACCAGCAGCTACTTTTACGATGCAGAGACCTACGGATATGTTATTCCGCAAAACCTGGACGCGTTGCACAGCGGCGCAGTACGCCTGGATGATTTCTACCGGCGGTTGTTTCCGCTGACAGCGCGTTACCGCCTGCGCTATTTTTTCGATGCGGGATCTGGAGTGTGCCTGTGGAGCGGCAACGACGCGGCTCAGGCTGATTACGGCATCGCGATCACACCGGAGCAACTACCGCTGTCTCCTGAGACGCGACAGGAAATGGAGCGATTGGTAGCGTGGTATGATACGTCGCTGGATTGGAACGATCCGACAGGGTCAACGCCATGGTCGCCGGAAGAGGGCGCGCGCTTCAAGCGGGCAGCGCAGGCGTTGCTGCAACAGCTGCTAGCGCAGTTAGGACCGGCCTACGAAATAGGTGATGAATTCAAGGTGCTTAACGAAGCATAACGGGCATGATAACTACGGATTTGGATGTATGGGCAAATTAACCAAGTTTTTACAAGTTTTCCTGTTGCTGGCTACCAGCCTGTGGCTGAGCGCGTGCCGTCCGGAATCGCCCTTGCCTGCGACGTGCCCGCCGCCGCCAGAAGTGACCTATCCCGTTGACATCAGCCTTATCACACCTCTGCCGATGCCCTTGGGCCAGTTTCTGGAGCGCACGCGGGCGCAGAACGAGGTGCTGCTCACACCGCAATCGGAGCAGATATTGACCGGTTGGGTGACCTATGCACCGGGTTTCCGTCTCCGCTACCGGGGAGGGCAGGCTGTGGCGCTCAAGGCGGCGCTTTCTACGGGAGTGCTATGGCAAGAGATTATCGCGCACGCCGGCTTTCAACCTGCCGCTGCGCCAGCTTGCCGGGGCGAGGTTTGCCATTGGGAAATGGGCGAGTTGTGTTACGATGCCATGCCCCTCGCCGCGAGCTGGAATAGTGTCACAGGTGAGCTTCATGTCTGGCAAGCGACGCATGGGATAAACGAGCGGCTGCTCGCAGGCGGTGGTTTAGGGGTAGTGCTACTGGCTTGGGCTTTGCTGCGGCGTTGGAAAGTGCGCTCGAATAAGGGGGAAAGTCCATGTGGCTAATCATCTCGCTGTTACTCATCTTGCTCTTGAGCCTCGAAGGCGTTGTAAGCACGTTCTTCATCATCATTATGCTCAACGGCTATTCGAGCCTGCCGGATGCGTTGGTCAACCTCTACCTGGCGAGCGCTGTCGTGATGCTCCTCAGCCTGGGCTTTGGCGCAGGTTTCGTAGCGCACAAGTGGGCCGCTCTGCGCCCTATTTCTTTGTGGGCTAGCGGCAGCTTGAGCGGATTTGTGGCTCTGGTGCTATATCCGCCGCTCCTGATTGCGCTGACCTTTGGGTTGCTGGCCATGTTCGGGATGCTATAAATGCACTCCGCCGCTTCACGTTCACCCCACAGTTTCCTGGAAAACGCCCACCTCGTTTATCTGGGATTGCTGCCGGCGCTGGCGACGTTTGCCCTCCTGCGCCAATACGGCCATCCGGCGCCCTTCTGGCTCTTCCTGGGAGGCACGGTCGCGGTTTCCGTCTATCTCGCTGTGGTTGCCCATTACACCTCGCCACCAGGCTCCGTGATTCAAGGGGTGCTCGTGCTCTTGGATGGTCCGCTGTGGTTGTTGGCGTCCCATTTCACTGCTGCGCGCCCTGTGCTCACGCTTGGCTTTGCTGTGGAGACCTTCGTGCTAGAAGGCAGCGCCGTGTGGCTGGCGATTTTGTGGCTGGCGTTCACCTCGCCCTGGCCCACGCGCGGCCAACGCTGGGCCTCAGCGGGGCTGATGCTGATTGCGGTAGGCGTCATTGGCGCGCTGGCATGGCCCTATCTGCAAACGGCTTTTGGCGTGGGGCTGCGTGGATTCTGGCTGCTGGCCGGCATCCTGCAAGCTGTGATCGTGCGCGTCAAAGTATTGGCTCGTAGCCCGCGCAACGCACACGACGTGAGCATCCTCTACATCGTCGGTGGCATTGCTGCCTGGATCGCCGCACTGAGTTTGGGTATCGTCTTACATGGGGAATAGCCTTGTTCATGCGGCACTCCTTCAACCCAAAAACATACAGCATGCCGCCCCACTCTATCTGCAAGACTGGATGCTGTTCGTGCGCGGTTTTTTTCTAGAGCGGCAATAGTGGCTAGACTAACGAGCATGTGGGCGATGCAAGAACACGCGGTTGAGTACAA
>JAPKMR010000201.1 GCA_026645815.1 Anaerolineae bacterium
CTGGGGAATCAGGTCTTCGCAGCGTTCGTGTGAATAGATTCGGATTCTTGCAGGACGACGGAGCAGAACGGTTCGCACACCTCGGAGCCTGATTCCGTAAGGACGTCGCCGGCAGTCTGGCGGATGGTCTCGAGCAGGATGTGGGTATCGAGCGTTTTCAGCACGTAGGCGACCGCACCGAGCTCGAGCACCGCCTCTTCCTCCCGGCTATCGGAATAGGAAGTGAGGACAATCACCGCCGCTTGAGGGACAGCGGTCCGCAACGCCTGAAGGGTCTCAATGCCATCAGGCGCCTTCGTTTCCAGCAAAATCACCTCGGGCGCCAGGGTGCAGGCATCGCGCACCGCCTGGGCATAGCGCCCGGTGCTTTTCACCACTTGCAGGTCCTCAGTAGCGCGCAGGCAGGCTTCCAAAGCCCGCCGCACCTGTTCATGCTCATCAACAACCAATATCCGAATCATAGGGATAGTATAAAATGAGCGCGCGTCCTGCAATAGTGCCATGTTTCCGCATATAGCGGGATAATGCGCAACAGTTGAGAGGGTCTAGCTCCACCGCGGCAAATGCAAACAGGAGGGGCGCTTCGCAAAGCGCCCCTCAAATGCCTTTCTTGGGATTGATTGTTGGCGGCGAGCCTTTGTCCCGCCGCCAACAATCAATTTTCTCCCGCGCACCCGGGCGAGCGCGCGCGGTTGAAGGCTGAAAAACACGTGTTATACTTAGCTAATCTAATCAGAGGAAGAGAGAAAGAGAAGAAAAGCAGCATGTTCAAAGTTGATTTGCACGTCCATTCCAGTGAACGCTCCGCCTGTGGCAAATCGCCAGTGACCGCGATGGTCGAGAGCGCCATCGCACATGGCCTCGATGCGCTGATGTTGACCGACCACGACCGCCTCGCGCCGCCGGCGCAGTTGCAGGCGCTCAACCGGCGCTACGCGCCCTTCCGCATCTACGGCGGCATCGAGGTGACCGTGGGCAGCGAGCACGTGCTCGTGCTGGGAGTGCAACACCCGGCGCTAGAATACGGCGACTGGCGCTATCCGGAGTTGCACCACTTTGTGCGGGCGCGGGGAGGCTTTCTGGCGGTCGCCCACCCTTTCCGCTACCATGATGATGTAGACCTGGATATCGAGGCTTACCCGCCGGACGCGCTCGAGGGCTATTCGTGGAACACACCCGCGGCCTATATTGAACGCATCACAGCGCTGGCGCAGCGCCTCGGCGTGCCGCTGCTGGCGAATTCGGATGCGCATCACGTGGAGCGTTTCGGCTATTACTATAATTTGCTGGATGTCTGCCCGCCGGATGAGGTAGCGCTGCTCGAGGCGCTGCGCGAGGGCCACTTCGCGTGTTACGCGCCGGAGGGCGTGCGGGCCCCGTAAGGAAGAGACCTGACAGGTCGTCCCCTTCAGACAGGTGGGTCGCACCTATCAAGGCAATTGCCGGCAAGCGAGCGCGTGCATGGCAAGTGGGTCGCCAATCGAGGGCGTGCCCGCAGGTGCAACCCACCGGTGGCGCGTGTGCAGGTGGGGCGTAAGAGACCTGACAGGTCTTGATGAACTTTCAAAAATAAACCGGGGTATAACGACCCAGACCAACCGCGTCAATTTGCGGCGGAAATCTCTCGCTCGTCCCGTAGGTACGTCTGAAAGTAGGCAGTCAGGCGCCTTGGCGCCTCCTTCAGTGCCTGTACAGCTGTGTAGTCAACAAACCCCCGGCCTGTAGGGACGGCTGAAACCCAGAGCGCGGCTACAGGGCGCCTGAGTTTATCGCCCCCGTTTTGAAACACAACCGAGTTTCAACCGGTCTTTGCAATTGACTTTTTGCGCGCGCGCGTCTATACTTGGAATTCAGTAAGCGTAGCCTTTCGCATACGACTAGCTAAGGAGGACCTATGGCTGACCCTAAGGGCCATTTCGATGGCGAACACAAAGAACATACTGTGGTGCTGTACGCGCTTTCGACCTGCATCTGGTGCCGCAAGACGCGCCAGCTGCTCGAGGAATCTCAGGTAACCTTTGACTTCTTCTACCTCGACCTGCTCGAGGGCGAGGAACGCCGCACTATCGAGCAAGAGGTGCGGCAGTGGAATCCCGCCAAGTCTTTCCCGACGCTGGTGATTGACGGCGCCGAGGCGATTGTGGGCTTCAAACCCGACCCGATTCGGGAGAAGCTGGGCCTATGAGCGAACGCCCCACCGTCACCGCGGAGCAGATTGATGCGCTGTATACGCGACTCGACCGCGAGGCGCGCGCGGGCGGCTACAATCTCAATCCGGATGTGGACTTCACCAAGGGGCTGGTCGAAGGGCTATTGGTGAATGAGGCGCGCTATGGTTATTGGGCCTGCCCCTGCCGCCTGGCGGAGGGCATCCGCGAGCAAGACCTGGATATCATCTGCCCGTGCGATTACCGCGACCCCGACCTGGATGCCTACGGCGCCTGCTATTGCGCGCTCTACGTCTCCGATGCGGTGCGCGATGGGCAGCAAGCGCTGCAATCCATCCCCGAGCGCCGCCCGACCGAGGAACAGCGCGCCGCAGCAGCCGCCGCCGCGAGCGCCCCGCAACCCGAGGCGGAACACGAGGAGGAATTCGTCGGCTTTACGCGCAGCGGCATCCCGGTATGGCGCTGCAAGGTCTGCGGCTATCTGTGCGCGCGCCCGCAGCCCCCGCTCAAGTGCCCCATCTGCAAGGCCGATAAGGATCGCTTCGAGCGTTTCATGTAGGCGAGGTATAGCCACGCCCACTGTAAGCCAGACTCCATGAGCACGTATCGCTTCGGTTTGGTGCAAATGCAGTGCGAGAAGAGTGACCTCGCGGGCAATCTGGCGCAAATGGCGCGCCTGGTCGCTGAGGCTCAGGCGCGCC
>JAPKMR010000202.1 GCA_026645815.1 Anaerolineae bacterium
ACGTCTGAAAAAGCTTGTGCTACCTTATTACCGGTTTAAATTCTGAAAACTCATAAGTTTACGGTACATTGCCGGCGGAGGCGGTTGCGGGAGGCGGGAGGGGGTTGTAAGCCCACAAATGCGAACTAAAGTTCGCGGTACATTCGTGGCGGAGGTGGTTGTGCAAGCCACGTAGCCACGTAGACACGTAGACACGTAGACACGTAAACACGTAGACACGTAGCCACGTAAACACGTAGACACGTAAACACGTAGACACGTAGCCACGTAAACACGTGAACACGTTCTTACGTTATCACGTTCTTACGTCCCCCCCTCGGGCTTCCGGTCCACCAGCACCGTCACCAGCGATTCCCGGTCAGCGGTGCCGGGCACGAATTCATTCGTCAGGTAGATGCAATCGAAGCGGCAGCTCAGCTCGCACTGCCCGCAATAGGCGCAGCGGTCGGGATGGTAGATCAAGCGGTAGCTGTCTTTCCCGTCGCGTTCCAGCTCCAGCGCCATGGCGGGGCAATCGCGCACACAGAGGCTGCATCCCCGGCAGCGTTCCGCGTGTACCGCCACCCGTCCACGGTAGCCCGCCTGCAGCTCCGCCGGTCCAAAGGGATAGTCCACCGTCTCCGGCGCGCGCAGCAGCGTGCGCAAAATCTCCGGCAACAATGTCGAGCGAAAACGCGCCATCGTCTCAGCCTCCCATCAACAGCGTCACCAGAATCTGCAACAGCCCCAGCGGCGCCAGCACGCGCCAGCCCACGTGCGCCAGCTGATCAATGCGCAGGCGGGCATAGAGCACGCTGAACGCCGAGAGCGCCGCCAGAATCCCCAGCGCTTTGATCCCGAAGAGCAGCAGCGCGGCCCATCCCGGCAGCGACGCGGGCAGAGCGCCCCCCAGGAAGAGATTGACCAGCAGGAAGATGCCCACCACGGTCTGCATCGCCATCGCCAGATGCCAGAGCGCCAGCTTGCGCCCGCTGTACTCCGTCAGCGCGCCGCCCACCACCTCCGATTTGGCTTTGGGGATGTCGAGCGGGTCGCGTTTGAGCTTGCCAATCAACCCCACCAGCGCCAGCGCAAAGCCCAGCGGCAGCACCGCCACGCCCCATACCCGCTGCCGCGCCACAATCTCCGCGATGGACCACGACCCGCTGAAAATCGCGGGCGTGCTCAGCGCCATCAGAAAGGGCACCTCGTAGGAGAAGTATTGCAGCAGCGAGCGATTGCCGCCCAGGATGCTGTAGACCCCCACCGTCACCCAACCCGCGAGGAAATACGCTAGCGTGGGCAGGCTGAGCAGGAACAGCACCACGATCAGGTCGCCCTCAAAAGCCACCGGAGCGTAGCCCGCCACCGGCGTCAGCAGCGCGGCCGTGAGCGTCGCCGCCAGCGCGACCATCGGCAGCACCGCCGCCGCCGTCTCGTTGGCGCCCTCGGGCAGCACATCCTCCTTCGCCAGCAGCTTGATCAGGTCCGCCAGCGGCTGATACCACGGCGGACCCACGCGCCCCTGGAAGCGCGCGATCAACCGGCGGTCCACCCACTCGAAAGCCATCGCGCAAACCAAGAGAAACATAAACCCGGGGAAAACCAGCATCGCCCCTAAAGCGCTCAATAAATCTCGCATAGCCTCACTCACCTGTTACCGGTCCGCACACGCGATGCACAAATCCACGCCCGAAAGCACCACCGGCACATCCGCCACATTCACATCGCGCAGCTGGTCCGCCAGCGTGATGAGCGCCGTGAGGGTGGGGGTGCGAATCTTGAGCCGCGCCGGTTTATCGCTGCCATCGCTGCGGATGTAGTAGATGACCTCCCCGCGCGGCGCCTCCGAACGGCTGACGACCTCACCGGGTGGGATGCGCCGCTTCAGGGGGACCGCCGTCGGACCCTCGGGCAGCTGCGCCAGAATCTGCCGGCACAGCGCCAGGCTTTCCCGCGTCTCCTGCACGCGCACCACCGTGCGCGCCCATACATCGCCCGCCGGGTGCGTGATGACGTTGAAGCGCAGCTGGTCGTAGGGCGGGCGCGGAAAATCGCGCCGCAAATCCATATCCACCCCCGAAGCCCGCGCCACCGGTCCCACCACGCAATAGCGCCGTACCTGTTCCGCCGAGAGCATTCCCACCCCCTGCGTGCGCGCCTTGAGCGTAGGCTCGTGCTCGATCAGCAGCAGCGCCTTCTCCACCTGCTGTTCCAGCTGCCCAAAGCGCCCCAACATGCGGCGGATGTGCTCCGCGTCCAGGTCAATGCGCACCCCGCCGATGACGTTGACGGCATGTGAGACGCGCCCGCCGGAGAGCTCTTCCATAATATCGAGCACAATCTCACGGTCGCGCCAGGCGTACATGAAGAGTGTGTCGAAGCCCATGTTCTTCGCCAGCACGCCCATCCACAGCAGGTGACTGTGGATGCGTTCGAGCTCGCACAGCAACGCGCGCAGATACAGCCCGCGCGGCGGCGGTTCCAGCCCCGAGAGCGCCTCGACGCCCTGGCAATACGTCGTCGTGTGGATGTGCGAGCAGATGCCGCAGACCCGCTCGATGAGGTGCAGCGCCTGTACGTAGGTGCGCTCCTGGCACAGCCTCTCGATGCCGCGATGCACGTAGCCCAGGCGCAGCTTGCTATCCAGCACCCTCTCGCCCTCCACGGTCAGCACAAAGGAGAGCGGTTCCTTCAGCAGCGGGTGCTGCGGGCCAATCGGAATCGTGATTCGGCTCATGCTTCCCTCCGCAGCGGCGCGCCGCCGTCCCAATCATCGGGCAGCAGCAGCGGGCGCGGGTCGGGCAGCCCTGCCACCGTCACCGCAAACATCTCCGCAATCTCGCGCTCGTAGAATGCCG
>JAPKMR010000203.1 GCA_026645815.1 Anaerolineae bacterium
CGGAGGCTGGATTGGTGGAGGTGGAACGGCGCGCCATCGAGACCATTGAGGCGGGATGGACGGGAGAGGCGGTGCTCACCGATCCTTTTCTGCAGAAACATGCCACCTCGCAGCTGGCGCTGCTGGATGAGGCAGCGTATGCGGCAGGACTGCAACGCCTCGCAGCGGCGCTCGCGCAGGACCCAACGCGAAGATTCCGGACGGTTCTCCGTATGGAGATGCTCGTGGGCAAAGCGGGCATTCGGGATTTCGTAGCAGGTCGCTGACCGAAACCGCGCTGCGCCCCGCATAATGCCTCTGAAGCGTGAGCAAGGCATTCGTCCGGGGTTGACGCGTCAACCCGTTGGCGAAGCAACTGATCTGCACAGCGGACTCGACAGGGGACGCAGAAGCCCATTGAACTGCTACGAATGCCCGCATTCGTAAATAAGTTGTCTTAGCTGGGCTTTAGGCTATACTGCGTCGAGACGTACGCAAGGTTGGCATCTAGCGCCAAGATAACGCGATGCGCCCAACAGCAAGCTAAATATGCCTAAGACAGCACTCGACCAACTGAGTATCAACGCGCTACGCATCCTCGCCATGGATGCCGTGGAAGAGGCGGGCGCCGGCGACGCGAGCGCCGCGATGGCGCTCGCAGACGCGGCTTATGTGCTCTGGATGCGCCATCTGAGCCACAATCCCCACAATCCAC
The DNA here is from genome assembly GCA_026645815.1 of Anaerolineae bacterium. GTDB lineage: Bacteria > Chloroflexota > Anaerolineae > B4-G1 > SLSP01 > JAAZNO01. Next base: position 695 of record JAPKMR010000203.1, read on the forward strand.
GCTGGCACAATCGCGACCGCTTTGTTCTTTCCGACGGGAATGCGGCGATGCTGCTCTACAGCCTGCTGCACTTCACGGGCTACCCGCTTTTCATGGAGAACCTGCGGCAGTTCCGGCAATGGGGTAGCCCAACACCGGGACACCCGGTGTATGCGCCAGACCTGGGCATCGAGAGCACTACGGGGTTGCCGGGTCAGGGTTTCGCAAATGCGGTAGGCATGGCGATTGCGCGCACGCGCACGGCGCTGCACTTCAACCGCCCGGGCTATCCGCTCTTCAATCACCGCATCTACGTGATGGTCTCCGAAACGGAATTGCAGGAAGGGCTTAGTCACGAAGCGGCATCTCTTGCCGGGCATCTGGGACTCGGAAATCTCATCTGTCTCTGCAATGCCCCAGGCGTGACCCGCGACGGTCCCATTGAGACGACCCTCACAGAGGATGTGGCAGCGCGCTTCGCGGCTTATGGTTGGGAGGTGCAGACCCTGGATGGGCACGATTTCGACGCGCTCGACGCCGCGCTCCTCAACGCCCGAAAGGCGCAGGGAAGCCCTCAATTGCTCATCTGCCGGACCCACTCAGCCTACGGCAGCCCGAACAAACAGGATAGCCCGCTGGCTGATGGGCAACCCCTCGGCGCCGAGGAAGTGCGTGTGACCCGTCTCGCTCTGAGCTGGCCCAATGAGGCGGCTTTCGAGATTCCCGAAGAGGTGTTGGCGCACTATCATGTCGCGGCGTCGCAGGGTGAGCAGCGCGAAGCGCAGTGGCGAGAGCTACTTACCGGCTATGCCAAAGACTATCCCGCTGAAACCCAAAGGCTACAGCGCTTGCTCACGGGAGAACTGCCACCCGACCTGGAACGAGCTGTTCCACGCTTCAGCCCAGATATAGGCTCCCTCTCGCCCCGAGCGGCCCTACACAGAGTGGTAAGCGCGATGGCGCCGCAACTGCCGGAGTTGCTCGGCGGCGCTGCCGAGCATACCGCGGGAACTCCAGCGGCGCCGGATAAACCGCTGGCATTCCAGAAGTCTACGCCGGAAGGGAATTATCTCTGGTTTGGCGCGCGCGAACATGCGATGGGCGGCATTCTCAACGGCATCGCGCTCTACGGGAACCTGCACACCTATGGCGCGACCCGGCTGATCCGCTACGATTATCTGCGCCCGGCGTTGCGCCTGGCAACGCAGATGGGATTGCCCATTATTGGGGTGTTCACACACGATTCGGTTTTTGATAGCCCGGAAGGCCCGGCATTGGCGCCGGTAGAGCAATTGTTGAGCCTGCGCGCGCTGCCCGGCATCACGGTCATCCGCCCAGCAGATGCGAACGAAACTGCCGCGGCGTGGCACCTCGCCCTAAAACAACGACAACCGGTGGCGCTGCTCCTCAGCCAGCAATCGTTGCCCATCATCCCAGAGACACAGACCCTGGCGCAGGAAGGCGTGGCGCATGGCGCCTATATCCTCCGCGAGGCGCCGCGCGACCGGATTGACCTGCTGCTGATTGCCTCCGGCTCTGAAGTGGTTTTAGCTCTGGAAGCGCAACGGCTCCTTGCCGAGCGTCGCATCAGCGCGCGCGTGGTGAGCATGCCCTCCTGGGAACTCTTTGATATCCAATCCCTGTTCTACAGGCTCAACGTTTTTCCACCCTCAGTCGTCAAACGTCTGGCTATAGAGCCGGGAGCGCCCTTTGGCTGGGAGCGCTATGTAGGCCCGCAGGGAGCGGTGATAGGCATTCACCGCTTTGGCGCTTCGGCGCCCGCCAGCGTGCTGCGAGAGCATTTTGGTTTCACCGCCGACCGTATTATCGAGCGAGCCATTCGGCTTATCGCGGAGTGAGTCATGAGTCATGCGCTAAAAGACATGAATCACGAGTCGGGTATCCGGCGCTATCTGCCGTGGGTGCTGCTCTGGAGCGTGTTCTTTGCCCTGTATGCGGCAACCACGGTCCGCGATGTGCTGCCCGCGGATAGCGGCGAATTTCAATTGGCGGCGGCAACGTGGGATATCCTCCACCCGCCGGGCTATCCATTGTATACGGTGGTCGGGGCGCTGTGGGACCACCTGGCGCCGCTGGGGAACCCGGCTTTTCGGCTCAATCTGTTGAGTGCGGTTCTGGCA
>JAPKMR010000204.1 GCA_026645815.1 Anaerolineae bacterium
ATCACTCAAAAAACCCTCTGCGCCTCTCTCCGCGAGCGTGATTTTTGCGGGCTGCGCCCGCAAAAATCACAAAAAAGCTACCTCTTTGTGTTCTTGCATCGCCCACATGCTCGTTAGTCTAGCCACTATTGCCGCTCTAGAAAAAAATCGCTTCTTTCCCTCACGCCAGACTCAACGCTGAAACGGCTTCAACGCCGCATTGATGGCCTCCAGATCGAAGGCTTCAGGATCGTAATCCGCTCCCACCCACTCCAAACGCTCGCGGATTTCATAATCAACCTCCTCATCCTCTTCGTCTGGCGGTCCCTCATCCCACGCCGGCATCTTTATCTGCCCCTCAGCGACCTGTTTCAGCAGCTTCACGATTTCAGCATGCCCCCACGGACCCCCGCAATCTTCCAGGGGACCGGCGCGCTTGCCCGTGAGGCACACCGGATAAATCCCTGTGGGATCCGGGGGCAACACCTTCTCCACCTTGATGCGGTGATACCAACCATCTCCGAAGTCATAGAGATAAGTGAAGGCCATGCCCGCCGCCAGACTCAAGGCATCCAAGCTCACCCGCTTTTCGCTGCGCATGCCAAATTCCACCTGCGATTCACGGTCATCGGTAAATTCCATGCCGCCAACCTCGAACTCGTGCAGGTGATAACCTGACCAATCAAACAGCACCTGGATTATCTCGTGCAGGCGGTTCAGGGTCGTATTCCCGCGCACCGCAATCCGCCGCCACAGTGGTGGGCGAATGCTGGCAATATCAATCCGCAGCTGATAAATCTGACTGTCTTTCACCCGTGCCATCGGTCAACCTCCCTTGATGCTAACCACACACAACCGCACGGACCGCCTCCAGCGCGCCATCTACCGCATCCGCGTCAATCCAGTAGTGCGTCACCGCACGGAAATTGCGCGCATCGCGCGGCAACACCAGCACGCCCCTCTCCCTAAGCCGCGCCGACACCTCATAAGCGGTCATCTTCACGCTATCGGCAAGCCCAAAATAGATCATATTCGTGTACGAAGGCGCCACCTCGATCCCCGGAATCGCCGCCAACCCCTCCGCGAGACACTGCGCGCAGGCATGATCCGCATCCAATCGCAGCGTCATCTCCTCGAGCGCCACAATGCCCGCCGCCGCCAAAATCCCCACCTGCCGCATCCCGCCGCCCAGCACCTTACGATTGCGGCGCGCCTCGGCGATAAAAGCCTCGCTGCCGCACAGCACCGAACCCACCGGCGCGCATAAACCCTTGGAGAGGCAGAAGGTCACCGAATCCACACCTCGCGTCAATTCGCGCACATCCACCTCCAGCGCCGCCGCGGCGTTGAAGATGCGCGCGCCATCAATGTGGACCCCCAAACCGTGCTTCCGCGCCAATGCCACCACCTGCGCGGTATACGCCGCGGTCAGCGGCACGCCATGGCAATTATTGTGCGTGTTCTCCAGGCAAATCAGCCGCGTGCGCGGGAAATGAATGTTATCCCCGCGAATCGCGCCCTCAATCTCCTCGAGACGCAGCGTCCCATCAGGCTGATTCAGCAGCGTGTGGGGCATGATACCGCCCATCCCTGCCATCCCGCCCTGCTCGTAGACGATGGTATGCGATTTGTCGCCGAGGATGACCTCATCCCCACGCCCACAATGCGTCAACAACGCCACCAGATTGCCCATCGTACCGCTAGCGACGAACAGCCCCGCCTCGAAGCCTAGCCGCTCCGCCGCGAGCGCTTCCAGGCGCTGCACCGTGGGATCATCTCCCAGCACATCGTCGCCCACCTCTGCCAGCGCCATCGCCTTCCACATCGCCGGCGTCGGATGTGTCACCGTATCACTGCGAAGATCAATCGTTTTCATAATCAAGTCCTCCATGCAATAATTCAATCCTGCTGTGGCAGAAGCGTCTGCACGATGGCATCCGCCGTCTGCTTGACATCCAATGTCGTCGTATCCACCACCGTGCCGAGAAAACCCTGCTGTGCTGCCGCATCCTGAATGGCAGCAAGTTCCCGGCAGCGCGCCAGTTCCCACGCCACCTCGCCCTCCGAACCCGTCCGCCCGCGCAAACTGATACGGCGCTCCATCTCCTCCACCCCGCACCGCAGACGAAAACCATGGGTGCTCGCATCCAGCGGCTTCAGCAGCGCCACCAGCTCCGCGAGCGATTCCGGCGTCTCGAAGACATAGTTGAGCACGAAATTCCGGTAGCCCCCCTCGCGCTGGTGATAAGCCACCAGATGCGCCAGCGTTCTGTACAGATACGCCACCCGCGCCGCATCATAAATCTCAAACGGCGCCACTGCGCCGATATAATCGCCGTCCAGCATCACACTCGGCTGCAAGCGCTCGTTCAGCGCCCACGCCACCGAAGTCTTCCCTATCCCCAACGGTCCATTGATGACGAGTATCATAGCCCCCCACACCCCATGGTGAATCTGACAAAATTATAGTCCACAAATTCACAAACATCAACAAACCTGCTCCAAGGTGAAAATCTCAGGCGCCCTGAAGTGACCCCCAAAAATTAACCGGGTATAACGTCGCGGACCAACCGCGCCAATTTTGGCGGGAACTTCGCTCTCTTCGGTTTTGGGGGCGCGCTGTGTGCGCAGTAACGCCCAAAAACTGTGAATTTCCCTCCCCTCTAGGCAGGCACTTATGAACTTTCAAATTTTACTTCGGTATATCTTCGGGTTCCTCCTCA
>JAPKMR010000205.1 GCA_026645815.1 Anaerolineae bacterium
GCATTCTGCCGCGCTCTGCATTACCCGCAGAACCAAAATCAGGGCCGCTGTACCCAGAGCGCATCAGTGTTAATCGGCGTTAATCAGCGTCCAAAATCCGTGGCAAAAAATCGCCCCCACCGAGAAACACTCCCGGTGGGGGCAAAAGCCTTACACTCGAGCTTAACCCGCTCTGCGCCGCTTGCGCGCTGCTGCCAACGCTCCCACAGTGCTCAGCGTGAGCAGGAGCATCGTGGGCGCCGCGCCGTGCGCGCCGAAAGCAGCAACGCTCACCGCGGTCACCCCCGACGCCGTCGCGCTCACCGGTCCGTGGAACGTGCTCACCCCGCTCACGTCCACATCCTCCAGGCGATAGTAAACCGTCACGCCCGGCGTCACCTCGGCATCCAGCCACTCGTAGCTCGCGCCGAAGACCGCGCCGGGATTCTGCGCGCCGATGAGTTCCGCGTTCAGCTTCACCCACGGTCCGGCAGGCGACTCTCCCCGGTAGAGATTGAAGCCGAGGTTATCCAGCTCCGCCGCCGTCTCCCACGCGACGCGGATCCCCTCGCCCTCCGGCAGCGCGCTAAAGGATGCCAGAGAGACGGCGGTAGGAGCCCAATCCCAGGTGTAATCCTCTATCTCGCCGTCTTCTACATCGGTAGCCATGGGCGAATTGCACACATTTGCAGCTCCACAAATCCGGAATCGCGCATAGTAGCGCACGTCTGTAAAGGAAGTACCCGCCGGGATCGTGATAGACCTGTTTGAAGTGCCATCATTGGTACGCGACCAGTTATTGAGAATGCGCTCCCCCGAATCGCCGAAATCGCCGTCGCGATTCCAGTCAATCCAAGCACTGATATAGCAGGGCGCGGCGCTGCTGCATCCCGTATGGGAGATTTCCAGTTCGCCGCCATTGTCGCTGCTCCAATTCGCTGCATCGAGGCGTACTACGCCATCTTCATCATCGAAATCGCTGCCATCATCTTCGGTGGCGAGAGCACTGTCTTGATAGAGGTTCTCGGCGTCCACGCTTTGCCCTAAACGCATATTCTTCGGAAGGTGGCGCGCCGCCAGAATCTCCGGGGAGAAGCCAGTCTGCCCGGCGGGTAGCCCGGGAGTCCCTGCCAGGGGCAGGTCCCCATACTCATAGAGAGTACTGGTGGTTTTGATAAAGGCGATGGCGGCATCCGCTCCAGATTTCTTCGTCCCATCAATCTCAAGTTCCACCGCATTGATGCTCGCCCAATTCAAGGTGCCGGGCCCACTGTCGAAATCGCTGAATCTCAGGTGCATGTCGACAACTTGCTCGTCATCCACGAAGGGAACCGGGCGGGTGAGCGTGCGCCAGTTGCCGCAATTGGTATAGACACTGATCTTGAGGTCCTTTGCCACACTGTCAGACCCGATGATGCGGACGATCATCCCTGTGTTTGGGGGATCGCTGCTCAGGAGGTCCACGCCCCCAAGCCCGGAATTACAATTCAATGCTTTGTTGGTATCCGCCCCATCCCATTGAATCGTCGCTTTGCCCTGCCCTCCTGTGGGGATTGCCAGAGAGGCAAATCTGCCACTTGTGCTAACGCCCCATTGCGAGTTCTGCTGACCTGCAGCTTGTGTGACCCCCAGAATCATCATGCGCTGGTTGCCGAGGGCGGAACCCTGAGCCGGAAGCAACTCCCATGTTTCGCCGGGCTGATTCAATTGTAGATTGTTCTCACCCGCCGTGAAATCATCAATGATGATATCCGCTGCCAGCACGGGTCCTGGCAGGCTCATCATAAGCGTGAGGACCATCATGAGAACGATGGACCATTTCCGAGGCCTTCTGACGTGGGTTTTTCTGTCGATGTGCATGCGAATCTCCTTGATGTTGAACGTGATGATAAGGTTGTGGTTGCCGCACCAACGTCTGAAGCGCGCTTGAGGTTGTCCTTAAGGGTAGGTTCCAGGCGTCCTTGCGGAGGCCGTTTCGAATTCTAACCATGTTCCCGTATATGTCAATGCAGCCCTCTCAAGCCCGGTTCACCGGGCGTCGTCTTGTAGCTGCGGCTGTAGCCGCGGCGGCTTTAGCTCCGGGTGCTTCCCAAAAATTCGTGTTAATTCGTGTTAATCCGTGGCAAAAGAAAGCCCCCACCAGGAAACACTCCCGGTGGGGGCAAAGGCAATGCAATCGCGCTTAGCCGGTCTTGCGCCGCTTGCGCTCTACCGCCAGCGCTCCCGCAGTCGCCAGCGTGAACAGGAGCACCGCGGGCGCCGCGCCGTGCGCGCCAAAGGCCGTCACACGCACCGCGGTCACTCCCGACGCCGTCGCGCTGACGGGTCCGTGGAAGGTGCTCACGCCGCTCGCGTCCACATCCTCCAGGCGGTAGTAAACCGTCGCACCGGAGGTCACTTCGCTATCCAGCCACTCATAGCTCGCGCCAAAGACCGCGCCGGGATTCTGCGCGCCGATGAGTTCCGCATTCAGCTTCACCCACGGTCCGGCGGGCGACTCTCCCCGGTAGAGATTGAAGCCGAGGTTATCCAGCTCCGCCGCAGTCTCCCACGCAACGCGGATACCCTCGCCCTCCGGCAGCGCCGTGAAGGAGGAGAGGAAGACGGCGGTGGGGTTACTGCTGCCAGCAGTGAAGTCGGAGAATCCGGTCACACCCATGGCAAAGGTATGAGCATCCGC
>JAPKMR010000206.1 GCA_026645815.1 Anaerolineae bacterium
AGAACGATGTACTCATAGCATGGGATGGTGCAAACGCCGGAACCGTGAGCTTTGGGCTGACAGGATATATAGGTAGCACGCTCGCGATTCTGCGACCAAGAACAAAGGATATTCACACCTCGTACTTGGGATACTTCCTGCGCAGTCGATTCCAGTATCTACAAGATAACTGCACTGGCGCGACAATCCCTCACGTTGGGCGGGAGTCACTGGAACGACTCCAGCTTTGGATTCCTCCCCTCCCCGAACAACAGCGCATCGCCGGCATCCTGGCGCGCGCCGACCGCCTGCGCCGGCTGCGCCGCTACGCGCTGGAACTGAGCGAGGGGTATTTGCAGGCGGTGTTTGTGGAGATGTTTGGGGATCCGGTGGCAATCCGGCAACGATGGCCCGAACATCCCCTCGGAAATATCGCAGATATTGCATCCGGAGTGACCAAAGGGCGAGATTTCAATGGCAAGCCCACCGTGCAAGTTCCGTATCTGCGCGTCGCTAATGTGCAGGCCGGATTTCTGGACTTGTCGGAGATTAAGATGATAGAAGCCTTGCCAGCGGAAGTTCAAGAGCTCCGACTGCAGAAAGGCGATGTGTTGATGACGGAGGGTGGAGATTTCGACAAGCTTGGGCGTGGCGCTATCTGGAATGGACAGATTGCCCCCTGCATTCATCAGAATCATATTTTCAGGGTGAGACTGGATTGGGCACAGGTTCTGCCTGGGTTTTTCGCTAACCTGCTGCTGACCCAATATGCCAAGGCCTACTTTCTGACTGCATCTAAGCAGACAACCAACTTGGCAACTATCAACATGACTCAATTAAAAGCATTTCCTGTTCCGGTTCCACCTGCAGAAATTCAACGACGATTTGCTGAGATCAGCGGCCAGTACGATCGCCTTTATGCCCAGCAGCGCGAGGCAGCGCGCCAGGCGGAGCAGTTGTTCGGGGCGCTGCTGGACCGGGCGTTTCGGGGAGAGTTGTAGACCTGTCAGGTTTCTGGAAACCTGACAGGTCTGGCCCACTCCTGACCGTTACAAGCGATTTCTATGCGCCATCCAGACAATCCCTGAACCGCAAGGCACAGCGAATGGATCAAGATGAATGCCCGATTTGGGTAGATCAAACCTGGCCGAAGGAGAGGAGAGCTGTGCGTCGCCTTGGCATCTTTATAGTGGTGGTTAGTCTGCTGCTGATACCCTATCTCTACTTCAAGCACATGATTTGGCAAGACGCCTTTCTGGGCGTGGCGGCCGGAGGAGTTCTATACGTTTGGGGGGAGATTCGCCGGCGCGAGAACCAATCGTTGATAGTAGGTCTTATGCTCTTGATCGTGGGTGTCGGGTTGTTCGCGTACAATTTGATCGTAACCCGGAATTTTGATTGGGGTATGGTGGGACTCTGCTTGGTGCCAGGGATAGTCCTGACCATTTATGGTGAGATAGCAAGACGAGTCAGGCGAGCGGAGCGTATGGAGGCAGCAAGGAAGGCTGCCATCGGTAGTAGCCGCCACTACCAGGAGCGAGAATCGCCAGCAGCTATCCGGAGAGATCTAGCGGAAATTGCTTTGCGACATCCAAACCCGGGAAGCAGAATCGGCGCTTGCACCACCCTCAGCAATCAGTTTGGCGAATCAGCAGCAGACATCTTGCGGGAAGTGCTATACGACGATCCAGTCCCCACTGTGCGCGCGACCGCCATCGACGAGCTGCGCAAGTTCAGGACTGAGGATGCTGTGAGTGCAATCCGCATCGCATATCAAACAGATGATGATCCATGGGTGCGCTCAGAAGCGGCCAAGTATATCTGACCGGTCGCCTCACTTTCGAGCCATGCCGTTTCTATATGCCACTCGGCGTCCATCGGGACGTGACCAGTCTGCCCAATCAAAGGACACTATTATGCCTCCCGTAATGATCGTCGGCACCATCTTCATCACCCTGGCGCTGGTCTTCTACACCATCGGCGTGTGGGGCGAGCGGATCGCCGGGCGGCTCAAGGGCTGGCACTTAATCTTCTTCTGGCTTGGGCTGGCCTGCGATACCACGGGCACGGCGATCATGATGGACTATGCCGGCGGCTTGACGGCCAACGTGCATGGCGTGACCGGCGTGGCTGCCATCCTGTTGATGATCATCCATGCGATCTGGGCGACGGTCGTGCTGGCGCGCAAGGACGAGCGGGCGATCGTCAACTTCCACAGGTTCAGCATCGTGGTCTGGGCTATCTGGTTGATCCCATACCTCTCCGGCGTCATCATGGGGATGAGGAGGTAGAGGTGGATATGGAGAGAATCATTGAAATCGACGAGACGGTCCGGTTCGAGGTCTCGTTCATCGGGAAGAAGGCTTCGAGGATGACATCCGCTTCGCGATCGCCGATACGGCTTCGCCAGATATGCGGCTCTTTGAGGTGGATGAGATCAGCATCTTGCTGACGCCGGCGCAGGCGGAGCATCTGGCCGCGGCCCTGTTCGAGGCCGCGCAACGGAGCCGGGCTACGCCATGGTCTGACAATTCGAACTAATCCAGTGTCTGCTGTCAGACATTTGACGGAGTAGTTATTCGACACGCTGTTGGATCGGGCGTTTCGGGGGGAATT
>JAPKMR010000207.1 GCA_026645815.1 Anaerolineae bacterium
CGGGGACGCAAGCCGGGATCGGCATTTCCGAAAAGCGCTGGGTGTTGCCGCAGAGCCAGATACAGGCCAAAAACGCCCGCATCCCCAGCAGCCAGCGGCGGTTGGATTAACGGAGCAAGATCAACAGTGGACCGCGGCTCATGAAACAACACCATCTTCCAGGCCAGAAATCCCAGTTGCGCCTCAGTGGGAGAGGCAGCCAGTTGACGCAAGAACCAACGGCCATCAAGTTCAATGAAGCGGGAGTCTTGTTTGAGCGCGTTCAAAATCTGAGTCACCAAGCGCTCTCCAAACTGCAGTAAGACGTATTCCATCTGGGTTTTTTCATCTTGTGACCCCCGTCGTGCTCTCACAAGATTTTCGACGAATTTCCGCCATTTTTGTAGATTTTCAGGTGACTCTGCGACTGAATAATCGCGATGCTCATTCAAAGCATCAATCTGTATACGGATTTTGTTGTCCTGTTCACTCACGATTTCGCCCACATAGGGCGCGTGAATCGTTCTCCCCTCAACCGCAACTCCAACAGCGACAATCACACGATCACCCAATTCCCAGGCTACCGCCGGGTCCCACAAGCGGACACGTTCTCCACCTCTTGAAGCGGCTTTGAGTGCCGGGTCAGTCAAATCGGTGCCATGGCGCAACCGTCCGCGTACAATGCGCTGCGCCAGAGCAGTGAGATCGTGCGCTTGATTGGTTTGAACCATGAAGTCACTCAGTCGCTCCAAATCGGCCGTCGTCACGGCGAACTCATCTTGCCAGTATCGATCGCTGAACGGGTCACTCATAGGGTTCTACACCTCAATCCACAACGATTTACTCCCAAGAATCCTGATAATCGATATACTTGCGTCCCAAATCCGTGAGGGTAATGTAGTTTGGGGAATGCACTCGGTGGTTATGGACTGTCCGTTGTCCAACGTCTTTGACCAGGCCACACTTGCGTAAAACAGTGTATGTTCTATACACATTGCGTTGCCATAGATACTGGTATCCCGATCTTGCAGACTCCCAATCAACCTTTTTGAGCTGATCATGCATGATTTCACCAACCCGGTCAATAACTCTGCCAACTTTGGCAGTGCCCCCCAAATCCCCTACGGCTTGTAAGAACGGTATGACGAATTCGAAATCTTGTGTCCTTCCACGCTTGCGCACATTACGAGCGAGATGTTCTGCCAGAAAAACTTCCAACCGTTGCAATTCGGCCCATTCCTCTTCCGAAAACACGGGAGCACTTGCGGTTGGTGTATCATCGTCCCCCGAATCCGCCAAAGGTGGCGCTACCTCAACCGCGATAATCTCTGTCTCAGGTAAACTGGAAGCTAACGAATCAGCATCCGCCTCTGCTGGTTCACTCTTGCCAATCAGTTTCCCCGTCTGCCGATAAGCAGCCAGTTGTGCTGCGCCTGCAGCAGAGAGCTCCCATTTGCCCGATTGTGATTCCTGAATGAGGCCCCAATCAATCAGCTGTTGGGCTGCACACTTAACGGTATCCTGCCACAATATGATTGGACGCGTGGCAATGATATTCCAGTCTTCCAGAGTGAGTTCCGATTCCATGACTCGTTCCACAAAACCCAAAACCCAGGGTACTTTCGCCGGCTCCCCCAAACGCGCCAATGCCCGCAGAATAGGGACAAAGAAATCCTCTTGCGGGGTAACTGCTTCGGACAGAGCCTCAGGTGATAGGTCTACCAGGCCTCCCCAACGCCGCCGCAAGTTTTCCAATTCCTGAATATGGCGGGCGATTTGTGCGATCCTCCGCCCCGCAGCAGCTGCCAGTTCTGCATCGTCAGAGGCTTGCGCCTGAGAATAAATGGCTCTTGCGTGTTGTTGCACCATGCGCAGGTTGTTCAGTAATGTGTCAAAAGCGTGTTGTGTGTCTTCCATAATCCCCCACGACTCAGAATACTACTCTTGTTCCATCTATATGTTCAGCAATAACGACTTCCGCCTCTGCTAATCCATAAACTCTGTATACGATAAGGGCAATAAGCCGGTCCGTGGCAGCCAGGCGGTGTTTCATAGGCAGCAATTTCTCCAGGCTTTCATCATATTCCGGCGCCAGGAGATCCTGAAAGCGACGATTATCAGGATCAATCTTGAGTTGACGCCGATTCTTGCGCAGAATAGTAAGTACCTCCTCCATCACCAGATGCAGTTGTCCCTTTTGATAATCACCCACATAATCCTGGAGCTTGGCCTTTCCGGCAAGGTCGCCCACCCTTGCGCCAATCTGTCGTTCCAGCCAGCCGAGAAAACCGAGCATCTCGGTCCTAATATCACGGTTGAGCGCGAGCATATCTTCAGCAAGCGCGGAGAGCAAGCCGCGCACCGCACCACACTCCTCAGCATCAGTTGCCGAAAGCCGGGCAGATAGCCATCTTCCCAAGGAGGAGGCAAGGAAGTCGCCGTAAAGGGTAGCATCAACGTGGGGTTGCCGTACCCAGGCGGCGGCAAAGTCATATCCTTCAGCGCTCAACTGAGAACGTTCTCCGGCTCGAGCAGCCACAGCCACATCAGAAAGAGGGAGATTGGATAAAAGCGCTGCCAGGTCCTCTTGGGAATCCCTTTC
>JAPKMR010000208.1 GCA_026645815.1 Anaerolineae bacterium
AACAGCAGGTAATTGAATCCCGTGGGATGCAATTAACCAGGCGCTTGTGCAGCCACGACGCTGCGGGGAGCGGGGTCACGGTAGACCTTCCCAAGCGCAGAGATTACCAGAAGGGGGTTAGTTATTACCAGAAAGGGGTCGGTTATTACCAGGAAGGGATTGACGCTTACCTGAAAACATCGACGGTTTCTTCGATAACAAGGCGGCGCGAACCGGCGATTCCAACCAGATTCCCAAACACAGTATTGTGGGGTAATGTCGGTAGCAGCCCTATTCCATGCGACCGTCATCAGTCATTCACGCACCGTCCGAAACCAGTTGACAATCCGAGCATTCTCGCGTACAATTACGACGTAAAATTAAACCGCAAAATAAGTCTTGTGTGGTGCGACCTACCCCTATATAGGCTCTATACAGGCCTTTTGGGGGTCGTTATCGCAGGTGAAAAACGTCGTAAAAGGTTTTGGGGAGGGTTGAAGTGCTGTCAACTGATTGGCAATCGTGCGTGATGAGCTTCCTGGACGAGTATGAAGGCATCACCCGACGGCGCTACACCGACGCGCTGGCGGAATTTGCGACCTGGTATCAGGCGACCTACGATGCACTACCGGAACCGGCTCTACTCACCGCCGAGGAGCTCCGCGAGTACCGCAACCACCTGGTGGCGCAGGGGCACAAAGCAGCGACAGTCAATCTCCGCCTGGCGCCGTTGCGGGGCTTGCTGCGCTCCATCGGTCGGAATGTGAAGGTCAAGGGGGTGAAGCAGGTGAAGCCCGCGATCGAGGCGCTGGATGGCCGCGAGTTGGGGCGACTGCTCGCCGCCGTCGAAGGCTCTGACTGGCAGGATGTTCGCAATGGCGCTATGCTCGCCATCCTGGCGCGGGCGGGGCTGCGTTTGAGCGAGGCTCTGGCGCTGAAGCTGGACGATGTAACGCTCAACGACCGTTCTGGTTCACTGTTGGTGCGCCAGGGCAAAGGCAAGAAGGAGCGCACGGTGGCGCTGGCCAAGGAGGCGCGCACCGCCTTGCGGGCCTACCTGGAGGTGCGTCCCAAGCTAGCGCAGACCGAGGTGCTCTTCATCAGCCGCTCATGGCAACCACTGGGGCCACGTGACGTGCAGCGTTTAATTACCGAAGCCAAACGCCGGGCCGGCATCCAAAAAGAGGTGACACCCCACACCCTGCGGCACACGTTCGCCACGCGCTTTCTGCAGAATGGCGGCGATGTGGCTACACTGGCAAGCCTGTTGGGGCACACCAATGTGGCGACGACAACACGTTATCTGCATCCCAATGCCGCCCGGGTGCAGGAGATGGTGGAGGGACTGTAACCAACCGAGCCAACCAGGCCAGCCCTCGTCAACGTGCTGGAAAGAGCGCGGGGTATCGAAGAAATCGTCGAGGGTTTCTTCGGGCTGGCCAATACTGGATTGACCAGGGGGATCTTCTTCCCCCTGGTCAATGTATTAGTAGCGGCACGGATACTTGAGTTGCCGTGATGGCCTGACTGATTTGCGTCGTCGTGGCCGGACCTTGTGAGGCGGCAGTCGGCGAACACAAAAGTCACGCTCGGCGGTCTACAGCACCCGCACTTGCAACCGGCGACCGCATTGCGGGCACCGGGCATACTTCCCGTTGCCGGGAACATGATAAAGATCGGTGTCAAGATCGCACCACATGTTATGCCTCGACCAGCACCGGCACGGGCGCCGGAGCGGGTACAGCCGTGATCAGGTGCGTGAGCGTATAGCTGGGGTCGCCATCCATGTCGTCCCACACCCGGGTCACGACTGCGCCCTCGTAATGCTCCAGGAGCACTTCCCCGATAACGGTTTCCGCATCCAGATCGAGAATCTGAAGGCTGATCCAGTGTTGATCCTGGAGCAGTCTGATATGAGCGATCTGGGGCGCTCCTGGCGTCGCACCATCGCGCAGTTCCAGCACACGCCCCGGTTCAGGGTTGGGCCGCGAGGTCCAGTAGACGCAGGCTGCGTTCGCTTCCCGCTCCAGGTGCTTGGGCTGAAACGGGCAGATGCACGCTCCGAAGTCCTGATGCGCCGGTTTGAAGAACTGGCAGGTACCGCAGATAGGGATGTCAGGCATGGCTACCCTCCACGGGCGCTTCGCCCTGGAGATCGTCCACGAGCTCCTGTGCCGGATTCGTCCAGCAGGCGCAAACGACGCGCCCGGCGGGCGTGATCAACGCTGTTTCCTCGCCACAGTACGGGCAAAGGGTGGACTGGTACTGTGCGAGAAAGTCGGCTTCAGCGCCAGCGAAGGCGTCTGCCAGCCCCTCGAGCTCCGCCGTGGTGTGCGGCCGCAGCGTGAAGGCATCGGCGCTTGCGTGCTGCTGGCACAACGCTGGTTCCCAGGCTGCGACACGGTCAAGTGCCGCCTGGAGGTGTTGTTCCATGCCTGCCAGCCAGGGGGTAGCCATTGAGCGACATTCTTCCATGAACTCAACGGCTTCTGCCTGCGACATGATGATCAGGTTCTCAGCCCCACCACATTCAGGGCAGTGGTACTCACCATCCTGGAAAGCAGCCTCGTGGGTGGTGCCCACCCAGGTGCAATACG
>JAPKMR010000209.1 GCA_026645815.1 Anaerolineae bacterium
GCGGATTGAGCGCCCCTACGGAGAGGACGAAATTCTCACGGGTAAGCCCCAACGGGCGAAACTTCTCTGTATCCACACCCAGGTAAGCCACATGGGCGAAAATGCCGTAGGTGCGATAGAGCGTCTCGCGGGAGTAATGCGAGTTGGTCAACACACGGCTTGCCGCGCGCACATTCTCACGATCCAGACGCGCCAGTGTACGCCGGTATATGCCCGGCAGCGGATCAAAGCGGTTGCCCAAATGCTGCAATGGGGAGAATTCAGTATAGGGGCGCGGCACAGGCGGTTCGTAGAACAACCGTGGCGGTTCATGACAATAATAGACCGAAGGCGTATTCAAGAACTGTAGCAGGCTGGGGCTTTGCCCATAGCGGCAGTGATGGACGAAAACGCAATCATAACCGGCGCTATCAATCCGGCGAGCAATCTCGCGCTGGACGTGGCGCAGGCGCAGCAAATCCAGGGCGCGGATACCCTGGTTCAACCGCCCGAGCGGTGAATGCGCCAAAGGCAATGGCTTGAACGGGACAACTTCATGCCGATTGGCAAAGGAGCGCAAATCGCAGAAATCGTGCTCGGCAGTGGCAAGCGCGAAAACATCGAGCGTGTGCCGCTCGGCGAGGCGGCGCGTCATCTCATAGAGCGCGCGCTTAGCACCGCCAGAAGGGAGGTTGTGGTAGACGGCGATTTTCACTGCGGTTCCTCGCCCCGGTAGCCGATGACTCTGCCCGGCACCCCGACCACGATAGCATAAGGCGGGACAGATTTTGTCACCACTGCCCCCGCACCGATGACCGCACCCTGCCCTACCGTGACGCCCGCGAGAACGGTCGCTTTGGAACCGATCCAGACGTCATCCTCGATGATGACTTCAGCGTAGGTCACACCCTGCTCGCTAATCAACTGGTTCCGGTCTGCGAAGTTGTGATTCTCCGCATGGATGTTCACGCATTGACCGATGAGAACATGGTTGCCGATGCGAATGCCGCCACCTGCGCCCAATACACCATTGGCGCCGATGAAGGCATGCTCGCCAATCTCGACACAGCCATGGCTATGGTCTGCCGGCGAACCGCCACAGTGTAACCAGAGATTAGGACCGAAACTGCTGTTACTGCCGATACGCACACCCCGTTCGGAGAGGCAATGCAGATATGCGGGACCTTCGATGGTGACAGCATCGCCAACAGTGAGACAACTCGGGTAGAAGATGCGCACACCGGGACCAAGGCCGAAACGCTTGCCGGTGGAGACCCCAAACACCTTTAGCCTAAACCCTCGTAACAACTGTAATTTCCTCAACCACCACATACCATAGAAATCAATAGTGCCCCTCATGAAGGTTCCGCTTTGTGTTCAAGAATATAGGTTATAGGATCTACTGCCTCATCTTTTTGTAATCCACGTCGCCACAAAATGATCCGTCGTCGCCAACTAGGTATCAATAATGATATTAGCAATAACCAGTATAATTTTAGATTTTGAGGATTGATTTTCATAGCAGTAAACAAATGAGATACCTGATCTTCCCATCGTACATCACACAGCAAATTCTCTACGCACATATAATAGATAAGCTGAGATTGTTTTCTTTTAGGGAGTCGCGTGAATTGGCTACTGTCGATAACTTCTTTCTGCTTTCTATAATCCCCCCTCAATATGTGCGTCAAATAATCTAGAAAAAAAATATATCTGGTTTCAATAGAAAGGTTATCAAAACCTGGGATAGAGAGAATTTTGCGTTTATAGCGAGTCCGGGACTTTTGCACTTTCTCACTGAGCACGGAAGCGGGAGCCGTTAGATTTTGGCCATGAAAACGATAACAACAAGTATGCTCTGGAATATACTCAAAACGCACCCCCCTTAACTTAAGAGCAATGTATAAGTACAGATCCTCTTGTCCCATCAGGCTCACATCAAATGGGCCTTCTAAACCCTCTAGGATTTCACGACGGAACAATGCCGAATGCAATCCAATAATAGCACCATAGGATACGAAATAATCCAATGTATCTGCAAAAGGTACACGACGATAGAAATTTAACTCACAAACCCGTTCACCAGCTTCATCAACGACAAAACCATCACTATGCACCACACCCACTGCAGGATTAGTGTCCAGGGACTTTTTCAATATTTCAAGTGAAGTAGGTAATAGAAAATCATCTGAATCAAGAAAAATTAAGAAGTTCCCAATCGAGTTTGCAAACCCAAAATTACGCGCCACGGAAACACCCTGATTGGTTTGATATAAATATCTCACAGGTTCCCCATACTGTGCAACTAAGTCACGCGTATTGTCTGTAGAGCCATCGTCTACAACAATCACTTCATAATGGGGATAGGTTTGCCCTAAAACACTTTCAATGGCTTGTTCAATAAATGCCGCGCGATTGTAGGTTGGTATAACCACGCTTATCAATTGCTCAACCATGCCGGTGCCTCCATAATCACGCTTCATTACGAGCGGCTCGCAGCGGTCTCAAGCACTTCAATTACTTGGGTTACCATGCGCCTTTCGTCAAAGTGCTGTTCAGCCAGGCCGCGCATTTGCTCGCATGCTTGAATTCTTT
>JAPKMR010000020.1 GCA_026645815.1 Anaerolineae bacterium
TTTGTGATTTTTGTGGACGGGCGAAGCCCCGTCCACAAAAATCACATGCAGAAAGAAGCGCCGAGTACGGGCGCCGGGTACGGCGGGGCGCAGAGAGTTGAGCATTGACATTTCTCCCATTTCATGATACCTTTTTTACTTACAAACATGCTACCCAGGCTGAATGGCAACCTACTCCAGAATCCACCTCAAAGCATGGAAATCGTTTGCGCCAGACAGCTACCTTGGATGGGGCTGCTTTTCAGCCCTGAACTTTGCCAGCGACCAGCTTCACCAAGCGGCGCGTCGCCGCCACGACTGGAGGAAAGATCATGCCACTGACCATCAGCCAGATGCTGCAAGGGCGCTATCGTATTGCTGCCCGCCTCGGTGAAGGCGGTATGGGCGCCGTCTACCGCGCCTGGGATACCCGACTCCACGTTTCCGTCGCCGTCAAGGAGCTTATCCCACAACCAGGACTTGATTCCGGACTGTTGGCGCAGCTGCGCCAACAGTTCGAGCAGGAAGCAGTCACACTCGCACGCCTCAGCCACCCTAACCTGGTGCGGGTCACCGATTTCTTTGAGGAAGGCGGCAACGCCTACCTGGTCATGGAGTTTCTTGAAGGCGAAAGCCTGGCAGACACCATCGCGCACCATGGACCCGTGCCTGAGCCGCAAGTCCTACAATGGACCACCCAACTCCTGGATGCACTTGCCTATTGCCACGAACAAGGAATCGTCCACCGGGATATCAAGCCGCAGAATATTCTGCTGCGGCCCGATGGGCGAGCCGTGCTCGTGGACTTCGGGCTCGTGAAGCTATGGAATCCCAGAGATCCGCGCACACAAATGGTCGTACGCGGTATGGGCACCCCAGAATATGCCCCACCCGAGCAATACGATACCGCAACCGGGCACACCGATGCCCGCAGCGATATCTATAGCCTGGGGGCTACGCTCTACCACGCGCTCACGGGGCAGGCACCCCCAACCGCCACCCAGCGCATGGCAAACCCGCGTAGCTTTCCAGCGCCGCGTGCCCTTAATGCACAAATCAAGCCCGGCATTGAGGGGATAATCCTGAAAGCCATGGCAATTGATATGTCAGAACGCTTTCAAAGCGCCCAAGCCATGCGAAGCACGCTCGCTGAAGTGCGCGCGGGGAAACCGCCATTGCCGGGCAACACGTTGCCGGGCAACACGTTGCCGGGCAACACGTTGCCGGGCAACACGTTGCCCTCGCCTTTCAATGAACCGCCTAAAGCCACAGGTGTGCCCGGCGTCTACACGCCAGCTCGTTCTGCTCCGCTGCCGCAACAGCCAACGCCGCCACCGGGTTGGGTACAACCCTATTTCCCTGCCCCGCCGCAACCCGCACCGGCTACAAATCAAAGCCGTTCCAAACTATCTACAGGTATTATTGTGCTGCTCGGATTGGGGGTGTTGCTTTGCCTGGGAGCGGGGCTTACCGCTATATGGGGATTATTCTTACGGGATGACAAAGTCGCGTCCTCACCCACAACCCGCCCCACGACCATCGCCTCCCCCACCCCTGCAGCAACCCAGCAAACTCTGACCGTGAGCGCCGACAATACTGGCGATACCACCTCCCTTGCGGAGGCCGTTGCCGCTGCCACGCCGGGGAGTCTGCTAAATATCGCAGCGGGCACCTATACACTTCAGGCGCCACTGGAAATTGACAAGCCCCTGAAATTCCTGGGTGCGGGCATGGAACAGACCATTATCGTCTCCTCCAGTCCCGAAGCCGTGATTCGCTATACCGGTGAGGGCCTCTTCGAAGCTCGCGGCATCACCTTCCGGCACGAGGGCGACGCGGAGGCAGATGTGGTCTACGCTGAACGCGGCGAAGTGCTCTTTGATGCCTGTGTCTTTATGGGAGCTGTGACCTCAGAGAATGGAGCCCCGCGTGGTGGATTACATCTCTCCGGCACTGTCACCGGACGGGTGGAGAACTGCACAGCTGCAGATAACGACCTCGATGGCTTCCGCCTCACGGAGCAGGCGCAGGTAGATTTAATCAACAATATCTGCCGGGATAACTATCAGAATGGAATTGGCATTCGCGATAACAGTGGCGGCGAGATTCGGGGGAATCGCTGCTCGGGGAACGTCAATAACGGTATCGCCATAACCGGAGACGCCGCACCCGACATTGTCGAGAACACTTTTAGTGCTAACGGCGAAAGCGGCATCGCGTACTGGTCGAATGCTGCCGGTTCAGCAAGGCTAAACATCAGCGAGGAAAATGGCCTTCATGGTATTAGCGTCAATGGAAGCGCCACACCCACAATCTCAGACAATACCTTGCGCCGCAATACAGAAACCGGGTTGGTGTATTTTGGGACAAGCGGCGGCGCCGCAAGCCGCAATATCGCGACCCAAAACGGGCTGCACGGCATTGGCACCAACGAGCAATCAAAGCCCATTATAGAGGGCAATACCTGTTCCAACAATACCCAGGTAGGCATGCGCCTTGCAGGGGATAGTACCCCCACAGTGACACAAAACACCTGCAGCGGAAATACACTTTCGGGTATCATTGTGACTGGAAATGCCAGTGTTACCCTATACCAGAACAACTCCAGCGACAACCAGGAAAGTGGGCTGGCTTATTTCGAAAACGCCACCGGCACGGTCAGCGACAATGAGTTCTGGCGCAATACCCTACAAGGCATCAGTATCAATGATAATGCCACGCCGACCATCGAGGATAACCTCATGGCGGAAAACAAAGAAGCCGGTTTACGAATCTCAGGTGATTCACGTCCCACAGCACGCAATAATGAGGTTCATGGCCATCCGCTCTCGGGCATCATCGTCCGCCAGAACGCACAGCCCACACTGGAAAGCAACAACTCATACAGCAATGGCGAAAGCGGTCTGATCTATTTTGGCGCCTCCGGCGGCATTGCACGTTACAATACCCTGACAAACAATGATTTGCACGGCATCCAAGTCAAAGATGATGCCACGCCCACGTTAGAATACAACACCTGCGAGAAAAACACTGAAGCGGGAATCGCGTTTTTCGATCGTGCTGGTGGCGTAGCGCAAAATAACCAGATCAACAACAACCGCTGGGGCATCTACGTCATTGCGACAGCCAACCCAAGCCTCCTCAATAACACGGTCGAGAACAACGCCACCAATATAGACGACCGCCGCTAATCGGGCATTGGTAGTGTTCGGCTTCCATCAGAAAGAGCGAGTTTGGGGTTAAAGCCCGCTAAAAGAAGTGTTTTAGTCCAGAGCGGCAATAGTGGCTAGACTAACGAGCATGTGGGCGATGCAAGAACACAAAGAGGTATCTTTTTTTTGTGATTTTTGCGGGCTGCGCCCGCAAAAATCACGCTCGTGGAGAAAGGCGCAGAGGGTTTTTTTGAGTAATCTAGCCGATTTTGCCACTGTGGGTTTTAGTTGCTGCGCGGCAACTAAAAAGACTCTCAGAGATTGCGACTTCAGTTGCCTGGCGTCATGGCAAGCGGGGGAATGCTGAACAGTTGGCTCGAATCAGGCATTCAAATCATCGCTGTGGCCAAACAAAATCTGCCTGTGGGTAGTGACATTGTTGAGAAAGGAATATCGGTGTTCCGGGTTGGAGATACGGTCGGCGCGCTCAAGGATGCGTTGTTGCACTTCTGATAACAGTGTAGGGCCACGAGGGTCGTTATTTGCAGCAAGAATCTGATAGCAAGCCCAGTATACCCACGCAGGGTCATCGGCTCCCTCTAGCGCCTCCGGCAGCTCCAAGGCCTCCAACAGTCTCTCAGTTTCCTGCAAGCCCTGAGAAGGTCCCTGGGTGCGCCAAATCACTACTGCCAAGCCGGCGAGGGCTTCAAGCGTGCGGGCACGGTGTGGCACCTCCTCGCGCAAGGCAAGCGCTTGATGGTAAGCCTCTGCTGCCGCATTCAATTCTCCAAGCGCAATTTGTATCCGACCCAGATAAGTATAAGCGTTGGCGAGAGCCACAAGATCATGGCTCTGCTGCGAAACATCAATAGCACGCCGGGCAGTTGCCAAAGCACGCCGTACGGTTCCCAGGCAAAGTTCCAAAATGCTCAAGTTCCCCAAGGTCTCACCCTCTGCTTGAAGATTGCCGCTGGCGTGAAAAATCTCCAATGCCTGTTCGTAGACGTCTTGTGCTTCGGCATACAGTCCGAATTCCCAAAACAGCGCCCCAAGATTGTTCAATGTTGTCGCGCGACCCTCAGTGTTTTGCATCGCTCGATGGATTTCCAGGGCCTCCTGGTAAAGGTTCAGAGCCTCATCGCATTCCCCTTGTTCAACAGCAACATTAGCCAGGTTATTCAATGCTTTCGCTTCCCCCAAACGGTCGCCGAGGGAACGATAGCGCGCACGAGCCGCAAGCAACACCCCGCGAGCCTCTGGATGTTTCCCCACCTGCAATAACAGTACGCCAAGGTTGTTAAAGACCGCAGCTTCCCCGCGTACATATCCTAGAATTTGATAACACTCTGCCGCTGCCTCATAGAGCTGTCTAGCCAGATCAAACGCTCCCCGCCGTACCGCAATGTTGCCCAAAATACGCAAACTATCCGCCTCGAGCCGACGCTGTTTACCTGTCCGCGCCAGCGCCAATGCCTGGTTCAGAGCATGTTCAGCATCCTGATAAGCACCCTGTCGCTGGTATGCCTGCCCAAGAAGAAACTGCCCCTCACCCTCAAGTTCATATGCGGCAAGCCTCTGTGACTCTGTAATAATCCGTTGTGATAGAGCTACCGCCTGCTCATGATGACCCGAAGCATCCCAAAGACGCACTTGCTCAATTTGCAAACGGACCAGAAGCGATGATAGGTCTTCAGCAGCTGCCGGCGACGACTGCGTTACCTGCGTTACAGCTGCCTCAAATAGTGCTATGCCCTCATCCAATGGGCCACGGCGGCGGTAAAAGCGCCCCACCGCCTCGGACATCTCCGCGATAATGGCCCAATGACGCCGGGTAAGCGCCCGGGTCCACGCGACATGAATGTTAGCGCTTTCCTGTTCCCAATCTGAAAACGCCTCATCGTCTGGAGCAGTAGCCAGCTCACGCCGCAACTTGGTCGCATAATAGGCTCCATGCCGCCTCTCCAGCTCGCGCTGAAGGTCTGCATTTTCAGCCAACCTCGCTGCGGCATAGGCATGCGTCGTCGCATGATAACCATAGCGTCCATTATGGGTCCGCCGCAGGAGGGATTTTGCAGCCAACGCGGAAAGCGTATCCGCATTCTCGCTAATGACTGCTTGTGCCGCTGCCGCTGTGAAGCCGCCTTCAAACACTGTCAATCCGCTGAGTACCGCCCGCTCTTCCTGCGTGAGCAGCGCCCACGAATGATCGAAGACTGCGCGAAGGCTCCTCTGCCGCTCGGGTACGTTGCGCAATGATGTCGCTAAGATATCCAGTGATTGCTCCAAGTGTGTGGCGATTTCGGCACACGACTGATAAGCCATCGTCGCAGCAGCAAGCTCGATGGCCAATGGTAATCCTTCCACAATTTTACAGATGCGGATGACATCGGGCAACAGTTCTGGGCTAAGTGAAAAGTGTGCTTGAAGCTGTTGCACGCGCTGTTCAAACAGCGCCACCGCATCGCAGGTCTCCGCTGTAGGATATAAGCCCGGAGGCTCATCGGCTATGCACATTCCCTCAACTTCGTAAAGCCACTCTTCCCGCAAATACAGCCGTTCTCGAGAAGTGACCAGCAGAACTACCCCAGGCGCGTAACGCAAGACCGCAATTAACATCGGGCAAGCTTCAACCACATGCTCGAAGTTATCTAGGACAAGCAGCATCTCCTTGCCGCGCAGATGCGCAAGTAACTGCTGAAGTGCTTCAGCCTGTTCAATGTTGGGCAGTCCCATCGCTACAGAAATAGCGCTAGCAACCTGCGCCGGGCTACGTAACGCCTCCAGCGGCACAAAGAAGATCCCATCCGCAAAAAGCCCCGCAGCATCAGCTGCCACCTGCAACGCCAGGCGTGTTTTACCCACCCCACCTCTACCTGTGAGAGTGAGCAGGCGACAGTCAGGATGCGCCAGGCGTTCAGCCAGCGCCGCACGATCGGCCCTGCGCCCCACAAAGGAATCAGGCTCTAGCGGTAGTTGTACATAGCCCATGATGGGAAATGTTGTCACTGGCGGCAATACCGGTGCGAAGGTTGCCGGGTTGGGTACAACCCGGTTGGGTACAACCCGGTTGGGTACAACCCCTGAGCGCTGACGGAAATCCTTGATCTGCGTCAGAAGGGCAACCGTCTTCGCCGATGGCTCGACTGCGAACTCTTCCCAAAGTATCTGCCGGCAAGTTTCGTATTGAGCTAACGCCGCGCTTGTCTGCCCCTCTAACACATACAGACGCATCAGGTGTTGATGGGCTTCCTCACGCCAAGGCTCCAATGCCACTTGCTTCTGTAGCAGCATACGGGCGTGCGCAAGTTCGCCCCGACGTTCCGCATAGTGCGCTAGCTCTGTCAATGCCTCAATTACGCGTATGTGCACCCATTCGCGCTTGAAAAGCACCCAATCCTCAAAGCCCTCACCCCCATCGAGTGGAAAGTTCTCAAGAAAAGCACCCCGGTAGAGATGCACCGCTGCCTCAAGGCGTTCCAAACAGGGGCGACACGCACCCAAACGGCGGTGGGGATGCGCACTACACGCCGAATACAGCGCCTCAAAGCATTTGAAGTCCACTTCTACATCGCTGTGCATGGCAAAGCACAACGTCTCACGATCAGCGAGGATAAACGGCGTCTCGTTATTCCTGCCTGGATTGGGCAATGCCTGACGAATATGAGATAGCGCCTGCCGGAGATTGTGAAAAGCGCGGGCTTGAGGCTGATCTGGCCATAATAATCCTGCGAGCACATCACGACGATGCGCGCGGTCTGATTCGATGGCAAGATAAACAAGCAGGGCTTCAGCTTTGTGGGTGGCAAAGTTCAGCAGCTCACCATCGAGCCGAGCTTCAAAAGGACCGAGTACAAAGAGGGATAAACGCACCATAGCAACTGCCGCCAACTTGCGGCCATAGAAACCCATGACCGCTTTTAGTTTAACACAGAAGTTCAACTATGGGAAATTTCTAATACGTTTGGGTGCGTTCTAAATCTGGGGCGACAATCTCGCGAAAAATCACTCAAAGAAAGGCCTTTGCATGATAATCAACTTGTTTTTTCCCCAAGTGGAAACGCACCAATACGTTTTGACGCTGATTTGACGCGCACGTGATAATATAAGTATAAGATCTATCCTGAATTTCATTTCGGTTCCCCTCAGCACCCTTGCCACCTCGGCTCCGATCTGCAAGAACAATCCGACGGCTTGTGAAAAATCCTAGAGCGGCAATAGTAGCCAGACTAACGGTCATCTGGGCAATGCAAGAACACAGAGAGGTAGTTTTTTGTAATTTTTGCGGGCTGCGCCCGCAAAAATTACGCTTTCCGAGAGAGGCACAGAGGGGTTTTCGAGTGATCTGGCCGATTTTGCCACTGTAGGAAAAATCAACCAGCCCTGGCACATTCAGGGCTGACAGCTAGCATCCGATATTTGCGGTACCCGGCAGCGAAAGGAGTATTCTTATGACTGCGATCAGGTTACCCAGGATTTGGGCATTTCTACGGACAATTGTTTTGATATCGGCTCTGCTCCTCAGCCCGATAGCTGGCACACTACCACTTACCAAAGCCAATGCGCTGGACAAGAGCAGTACACAAAATGACCATTTCATCTTCCTGCCAGTTGTGATGCGGGATTTGCTCCCCTCGCCAGGCGATGAACTTATTATCAGCTGGGCGCAATCTATAGAGGGGACCACACGCAAAGTACTTCTTCAATGGAATCCGTTGGAGGAGAGCGCACGATTGATAGCAGCGGCTTATGGCGGACAGTATACAGTTTTCCGTCGCTCCTCAGGTGAAACCACCTGGCAGGTTATCGGACAAGCGCATCCCGCCGCCAATGTCACGGAAATGAAAGCGCTATTAGGAGTGGAACTTACACTACAACTCCGCTATGACCTGCGTCCTGATCATATCGGCTCACCGCTCACGGAGCAAGAGCTCTTCAATCTCTTTGAAGATCCGCTCACGGCCTTCGAGGACCCTCTGACCGCACGGACCCTTGCTACACAATACTACGAAGTCGGGCTAGTCCTCGGCATAGCCTTTCTGGATTCCACAGCGCCCCTTGGTCAGCCGGTTGAATACAGAATTGAGAAAGTCGGTGGCTCAACCCGGACCTACTTGCCAGTGAGTGTTCCCGACAAACCCATCGCCCTTGCCACACCCCTCAACCTGCGCGAGGTGTGGGAAGGCCCGGCGACACTCGGTCTGCGTCCCAGTGACCGGCCCGCCGATGCCAATGAACGCTATAAATGGACCGAAGCCCAGCAATACCGCGCCTGGGATGGCACCAACTACCTGATCTGGGACCTGCAGGAGCAACCGGCAGGGGCATCCCCCGACGATTCGATCAGATCCCTCAACCTGCGCGGCTACCTGATCTACCGCGCAGCGCCCGGCACTTCGACGTGGACGGTGGTTAACCCGGTCAAGGAGGATTGCCAGTATACCGACCCTGAGGATGTCTTGAAGTGGTGCACCATCATGATCGGGGCGAGCGGGCAGCCCACGAGCACCGTCGGCGGCCCCGGCTACTTCTTCCGCGAGGACCTGCGCGAAGTCTATACGGAGCCTGAGCATATCTACACGCCCTGGCTCTACAAAGTCTGCCCCAGCGATCTGTTGCGCACTCAAGGACAGTGCGCGACGCCGGTCACCATCACCGCGCGCGAACTGCTGCCGCCCGCCCCCGTCCATGAGATCGAGGTCACCACAACGCAATCACCTGCGCGCATCTATCTCACGTGGGATTACAACGATACGGCTGAACTCAGCCCACCGTTGCGCTTCTACGTCACCCGGAACCTCACCTTCACCGCACCGCTTGCCACCTGGTCCGCCGTGGTGCAGCCGGGCACCACTCTACCCTACATCGAGAGGCCTACCACCAATCCGGGAACACTGACCATCTATGACCCGGCAGCCCTGAACCAACCCTTCTGGTATCGCGTTCAGGTGCGCGACAGCGCCGGCAACTGGTCGGCGCCAGGCGTGCCGGTCAGAGGCGCGCTCTACGACCGGACACCTCCCGCCCTCACGCAACCGCCATATGACCAGGTGGTCTGCAGCAACAACCCCCTGCCCGTCACGCTGCAGGTGGGTTTTGCGGGGGTGAGCCATGTGGTTGTCTACCGCGCCTTCGACGCAAGCGGTCCCTGGGAGCTCATTCAGCGCGTACCGGTGAGCCAGGGCGCAGCAACAATCAGCGACGACTACATTCCGTCCTCCCCAATCTATGCTTACTACCAGTTTGAAGCCGTGGACGACCATGGCAATGTGAGCGCGGCTGTGAACTACTGCGCCGAACTCACCACCTTGCTGCCGCCGCCACCGCCTCAGGTCAGTACCCATGTGGAGTGTCAAGATAACACCTGTGACCTGATCATCACGACAGAGGATCCCGACAACGCCTATCAAGGCAGCGAAGACCCGATCGTCACCATCGGGCTTCCCGGCGAGGAAGGCACTACGTTTATTACTACCACCCTCCATCATGGAATAACTGTCACGATCCCCGTCAACGAGGGCGCCTGGTACACGGCAACGGTCAGCCACACGCCCGGCGGGCCCGGTACCACCGTCACAGGCCGCGCCGTCAACAATTTCCTCGACACCAACCGGCACCTGGCTGACCTGGGCACGATGCGGGGCGCGCGCTGGATGACGGACACCGTTAGCGGTGAGCATTACGTGGAGATCACCATGGCGGATGACGATGGTCCTCCACCCGTGGCGGCTTTCCGCCGCATTCCTGGAGGGAACTGGCTACAGGTCACCTCCATCGAGAGACCCTCTCCTTACCAGATCGAGGATCACAGCGATCCCAGCCCAACCCAGGAGTATGAGTACGTCGTTCTGGCCTTCAGCCCCAACACCTACGAGATGTTGGGCGCGTGGCAACCGCTCACGCTTGAGGCGTTGAGTGGAGGCGTCGTAGCTCTGGACGACCCCATGCTTTCCACACGCACGTTACCTTCTAGCTGCAGCTATAGCCGGTACCGCCCAAGCGTCGTGGGTATGCAGGACACCATTTCCCTCCACAATGGCTGGGCGATCACGAACCTCGGCTATTACGTCGCCGTGGGCAATGATCCAGACTGCCCCGAAGAGATGTGGAGTTACGATCCGATCCACGCCTTCGGCGACGGCGATTTGACTAACGGCACGCTCACCTGGCCCCTGACCCTTTACAATATCAGCGTCAGCCCCGGGGATGGCGCGCATCTCGGCGGGCGCATCGTCGCCACAACCAACCATGACGTGAGTGGACTTGACGTCCTCAGCACCCGCTTCTACAAAGTGGAATTTCTGCCCGGTTCAGCCATTGCCGACGTGCAAATCCAGCTTCCGCCGACGATCAAACTGCACGAAAGCGCCTCGGGTGAGCGGAGCCGCTATATTCGCGGTCAATTCGAAGAGCTCAACACCAGTTTTGAGTTTGCCATGCGTCTACTTCCAAGCAGATTCTATTGGGTAGAGGAGAACCTTCCCTGGCAACTCCATGGCAGCCAAACCGCGCTCAACCCTTGGGCGATCTCCTTCGATGACTTTGTCACAGCTGATCGTCTGGGCTATTCCCCACCGGATCCCGAGGCCTATCTTCCCTTGCCCGACAACAACCTGGGTTACCTGCGCGTGCCCTACACCGATCCCACGGGGGAATCCGCCGTCATCAACGCCGCGGGCTTCAGCGGCGAGTTGAGCACAACGCAGCGCATCGTTTACAGCACCGGACAGCCCGCAGCCTTTATCATCACCGCCGCCAACGGCGCAGAAATCCAGATTGAGAATAGCCAAATCCTTGGCGGCGCGCTCTTAGGCGCGAGTGCTCAACTGCGGTACTTGCCGTATGCTATGTTCAGGGAATACCTCGCTGTTGGAAAGGGCTGCCTCGGCGGCACAGGCGATAGCGCAGTCTACTGTTACAGCAACGTGGGCGCCGCGGATGTCACGAGCCTTCTGACCGTGGAACCCGACGATGGCACGGCATTCGCCATTCAGGAAGAGGGCAAAGTCATTGAAGGGGTCACTGTTGATCAATTTCCCGCGTGGACGGGCTTCACGGCACGGACGACCCGCGCTTCGCTCTACGTTGCGGGCGCAGCCTTCTCCGGCACTCCCAGTTCCTGGGCGCCGCTGCCGGCAGAGAATGCCTGGCGGCAGTATTCACTGGAAGTAGGCGGCGATCTGGATCCCGGGATCAGCCTCAACGCCGAAATGGAGCATTCGAACTACGCCTGCTACACCCCCTCGCTCTTCGAAGACACCAACATGGACCTTTACGTCCGCCGTGGCGGCGTGAGCGAGTTCCTCGGCATTTACGAGAGCACAAGCCCTGCAGAACGGGTCAATGCCTACGATTACCAGGAGCGGGTGTATATCTTCGAAGCGGTCTTCGTGGACAACGGCGTCGTACCCGATCCTGCGCTCAACTTCCGAAGCCAACTCTACCTACCTTATCCCACGGATGCTGCCTTCAACCTGGTAACCACAGAAGTGCATCCGGTGACCAACTGCCCCGCCAGCGGCACTATCGAGACCCCCACCCTGACACTGCACCAGTACTGGAACTTCGCCGAGACACCAGTGGCCTACCAATACAATGAGGACCTGCAAGCCTACGGCGGCGCCATCAGCCAGCGCGCCCTCTTTGGGCTGCACGGCACCGCCCGCATCAACGGGCTACACGAGCGCTCAACGCTCGACCCCGACCAGGTAATCACCCTCGACACCTACACCGAATGGCTACCTGACGGCGACACGGGCGACGTGACTGCGTGGCAAGGTGGCTCCGTGCCGCTGGCGTATGCTCAGGTCAGCGGGCTCCCCTTTGCCTTCACCAAAGTGGAGCTCAGCCGTTACTATAGCGATCCAGGGAATCCTGCAAGCCTGCCGAGCACCGCCGGCATCTCCATGGTGGATAACTTCGCCCGGCTTCCCGAGGCGCTTGTGGATGCCCAGGGCGAACTGACACCCCAGAGCCTGAAGGCGTGCGCGTTGAGCAAGCGCATCGGCTGCGGCTTTGTGCTATTGGATGGCAATAGCACTATTCCCCGCTTTGGCGAACCGCAGCCCGCCACGGGAAGCTCCGCGGCCCACTATGTTCAGAACCCGCTACCCTTCGACGACTTGCAGGGCCAGTTCCCACTCGCCATCAACCAGCTGGTCAGCGAAACGCTGCAGCTGCAGGCCCAAGCCAGCAACATACCCTGGATGTGGCCCATCCTCAATAGCGTCGTCGAGCTCAGCGTTACTGTGAACCTGCCCGTCAAATTCCTCGGCACCACCGAAGGGGTAGTGATTGCCGCGGTGGCCAAAGACGCCGACCTGCTGCCGGATATGCCGCTCTTCCATGGCGACATTGGCGCGGTGATCACGATATCCTGGGCCGAGGGTACAGGCTTCGGCGACAAATTCGCGGTCTACGCGGGCTATCCCGCATCCCAGGCGGCCTTCCGCGCGCTGGCGATGAACCGCCCCGATATCATGGGCGCCGTGCTTCCCTTCGACCTGTGGGAAGACGTCGAAGAGGATGTGACCATCTGGGCTTTCGATAAGTTCGGCTATGAACAGGGCGCCGGTGGCGAGGATGATCCCGTGGACCTGGCGCGCCAGCTCTGGGAGGAAGAGTGGTGCGGCGCCTGGTCCGGCGAGGTCTGCACCAATCCCAATCCCTTTACCGAAGCCTACAGCATCGTGGTGCCCTTGTTGCAGGACCAGCCCGACGGCGCCTTCGGGATGACCGGCCTGACCTCGGGTCAGGCGCTGCAGGATGCGCACACGAACCTCAAAGGCGGCGCTGCGGAGATTATCTTCCGGGTGGCAGGCAATGATATCGGCATCGAATCGTTCCGCGGCGGTGCGAATATCCGCTTCGATGGTCATGAATTGACCGGACAGGATGACGTCTTCCTAGAGGCCGATTGGATCGCCGTGGAGCTCACCCGTGACGGCCAACTGACCTTTTCCGGCGATACCACGCTCCAGGTGATTGATGGCAGCAGCACGCCGGGACATCTCCAAGGCGTGGCGACGTACAACGCTGTGGATGCGTGGCGGGTGGAGGGCGGCGTGACCTTCGAGCGCCTGGTTCTGAGCAGCGCAGTGGGCCTGGATGTAAGCGCCTCTTTCGTGGTGGGCAAAATCACCGGACATGACGTCGCCTTTGTGGGCCTGATCGCCGATGTGATCATCTTCACCGAAATCGTCACGATCCCACCTATCGGCGCAACGGCCCTGATCGGCACGCTGGAGAAGGATTGCCCTGTGATCCGCAGCGCCGGATATGGCGAAGCGCTGGATTACCTCGACGACATGGGCGATGCGCCGCGCTACACAGGCTTCTACGCGAAAGCCTACGGTAGACTCCCGATCATCATGATCCCCTGCGTGATAGAGGTCGAAGGCAATCTAACCCTGCGCTTGTGGTACTTCACGGATGGCTCCGGCGAGAGTTACGGCGGCGATCTTTCGGGCGCGGTCACCGCCGAGGTTCTGTGCCTCCTCAGCGCACGCGCCAACCTCTCACTCGGCTATGACCGGCTCCAGTATGGTGAGGAACGCGAGAACCGGCTTTGCGAGGACCCCAGCTGCGACCTCTACTTCGGCAACTTCTGGGTCGCCACAGGCATCGGCTGGTGCTCTCCCAGCAGCTGGGATCGCTGGCAGAACAAAGGCTCCAACTGGTGGGGCGATGACTGGTGCTACACCTTTGGCGCGTTCGTGCAGCTCACCTACCTCGACCCACCGGGTGGTTGGTGGGATGGATGGGAGTTCGATCCGGCGATGGATTTTGAGTGACATCAGAAGCTACACCGACCTGGGGAATACTACTTGTTCCCCAGGTCCTTCAGAGACTGAGAGTACTCAGTTATCACAAAAGCATCGGAGGTTTGAGCCAATGGAAAGCAAATCGCTTAACGATCTGCAAATCATCACTCTCGTGGGCAAACTGCTGCTGACACAACGCTTCGACGATTTGGGTCAGCTCGCGCGTACCGATCCGCGCGTCCTCGAGCAGCTCGCCCACACCATGAAGGATGGTCAGCCTCCCTTCTTCTTCCTTGCCGCCACCGCGTTGAGCAAGGCAGGCCCCATTGCCACACCCTATCTTCTGGAAGGGCTCACACACCCACAACATCCTGTTCGTCAGTTGGCTGCCATGGCACTCGGGGATACCGGAGAATCAAGCGCAATCGCGGCTCTTGTGGAGGCATTGAATGACCCGCAGGAGGTGGTACGCCAGGCAGCAGCATTCTCGCTGGGGAAACTCCGCGCGAGAGATGCCGTGGAAGCGCTCCTGTACCATCTGAAGGACAACAGTGAACTGGTGCGTAACGCGGCGGTAAAAGCACTCGGGTTAATCGGGGATGCACGTGCCCTACCAGCGCTCCGCCACACAGCCAGCACAGATACCGAGAAGGTGAGCGGTTGGGCAAAAGACGCTATCATGAAAATCCAGGGCACTCACCAGTGACCGTGTTTTCCACCGGAGATTGGATGGATAATTCCCTGAAGTACCAATCCTATCTGTTGCGAATCTGGACAGTCCATAGCGACGATGAAGAAGAAGGCATCGTCTGGCGTGGCTCGCTCGAGAGTTCACGAACTGGTACACGCTTCGGTTTCGCCAGCCTGGACGAGCTCTTTGCCTTCATTAGGGCGCAAACGTTCTTGCTCGAAGATTCCAAATCAGGTGAAGTAGAATCCTGACGAATTCGGCATAAGGATCTTTTTTGATGTTTAGGACGCGGCGCCGGGTACGGCGCCGCGTCCTAAACATTCTTTCCTCAAAGAGGCGTGTCTGATACCCCAGCAGATTTGCCAGTTGTACGATTTGTGTTAGTATAAGTATACCGTTCTTTGACGAGAAAAATGCTATCTCCGAGTTGCATAGCCTAAACGTCAACAGATGAATGGCGTGCAACCGTCAGGGTACAGCGGGAAACGGCTGCGCCTCCCATCTTTGGAAAGGAGATCGTTGGACGCAGGTTCGAAGCAATCTTGCGCCCTGCCCTTAACGGCGCCCTTTTCAGGGGTGCCGTTTTTACTGCCAAAGACGATCATGATCGTTGGAGTTAGAATGCAAACAAATCGCTATCATTTCTCAACACGCGATTTACTCATGATGGCGGCGCTCGCTGCCCTGGGCGGCGTGACCGGCACCTACGTCACTGCCGCTGGAAAGGTGCTCAATTCCTTCGTGGGCGCGCCGGGTTCCATGCAATGGGCTGCCGGATTGCACGTCCTGTGGCTGGTGCTCGCTGTGGGGCTGACCGGCAAGCAAGGCGCCGGAACGGTAACGGCAGTGCTCAAGGGCGCCGTCGAACTCTTTACCGGCAATCTCCACGGGATTTTGGTAGTGCTCGTGGATATCGTCGCCGGGCTGCTGGTAGACCTTGGATTCCTGCCCTTCCGTGACAAAGACCGCCTTCCGGTGTATCTCCTGGCGGGGGGGCTGGCTTCAGCCTCAAACGTCTTCGTCTTCCAACTCTTTGCTGCCCTGCCGGCTGATATTCTCTCCTACGGCGCGATGCTGCTCGCGGGCTTGCTGGCGGCAATCTCCGGGGTGGTGTTTGCCGGATTCCTGGGTCACACATTGGTGGCTATTTTGCGCCGCGCCGGCGTCATCAAAGATCGTGAGCCGCGCCCAATGGGACGGCGCGCCTATCCAGTTTTCCTGGCAACCGTTGTCGTGCTTGCCGTTGTGCTAACTTTTTACTTGCGGCACACGCTCGCGGGACCGCCCGCGTTACCTATCGCCGGAGCGGTTGCTGCACCCTACGCCTTTCCCGAAGAGCATGGCGACCTTCCCACCGTTACAGCTGCTGGCATCACCCGACAAGCCTCAGAACGCTACACGGGTATTCCCCTGCGCGACCTGATCGCGGCAGCGCAGCCTAACGCCGATGCCAGTAAGGTTCTCATCCAGGGAACGGATGGCTACACATTCTTCATCAGCATGGAAGAAGTACAGAATAACGGGGGCTTGCTCCTGGTCCCCCAAGGCCGCAGCGAAGATACCCCCGGGTTGGGTACAACCTACGATATCACCGGCGCGGAGAGTAACAAAGCCTGGGTACGTGGTGTTGCTAACCTCACCGTCATTGGCGAGACCCGATTGCCCATCACTGGCGCATTGGCAAAGCCCACTCCCTTTGATCCTACCGACTGGCAGGCAAAGATGGATGCTTATTCAATAAACATCGGCGACGGTGCGCGCAAATTGCAGGGGGTACCGCTAAGCGCCGTGCTGGCAACATCGAAGCCCAGTGCCGACGCCACAACCGTGACGCTGGTATCCACAGAGGATGAAACCGAAATGCCGCTCGCGGGAATCATGGCTGATGACGACATTCGCCTCTTCACCGTCTTTACGCCGGAATTAGTAACTTTTGTCGTGGCTCGCACGGATGGGAGCATTCTCTCCAACGGCGTTACCGAAATCCAGGTGCATTGAGCCACCGGTGGAAACACTTGCAGTGCTCACGCAATCCGGCAGCGGATGGATTTCAGGCGCGGTAATCAGATGATCTCCATCCAGGATTTCTCTTTTCGCTTTCGCGGCAGCGCGCGTTACGCGTTGCGCGAGGTGAACCTTAACATCGCCATGGGGGATTTCGTAGTGCTCACAGGGCCTTCAGGCTGTGGCAAATCCACGCTGGCTCTCGCCCTGGGAGGCTTCCTCTTCAACCAATACGATGGCGAAGCCCAGGGCGAAATCACCGTTGCGGGAATGGATGTGCGCCATACCCCCATCTATGATACAGCCGAAGTCGTAGGCCTGGTGCAGCAAAACCCCGAAGCGCAGTTTTGCACCCTCACAGTCCAAGATGAAGTGGCTTTCGGCCTGGAAAACCGCTGTTTGCCGCGCGCGGAAATTCAAGAGCGCCTCACCTGGGCGCTCGATGTAGTCGGCGCACGTCACCTGGAAGGGCGCACGCTCGCCACGCTCTCCGGTGGTGAGAAACAGCGCATTGCAGTCGCCGCAGTGATGGCAGCGCGCCCCCAGGTACTCATCTTCGATGAACCGACCTCCAACCTGGACCCCACGGCAACCGCGCAAATCTTCGACGTGATTGCGCGCATTCGGGAGCTGGATGGCATCACGGTCATCGTCATCGAACACAAGACGGCCTACCTGGAACGCTTCGCGCCGCGCTGGGTGCGGATGGAGTCCGGGCGCATCAGCGCCACCGCCCGGCAAGGTCACAACAGCTCCACAACCCTGACAAAAACACCTCCAGTCGCAAATCTCTGCCCCGCCCTCGCCCACCCGACGCCCCTCTTAAAGGTCGAAAGGCTCTGTGCCGGTTACAACGAACAGACTGTATTGCACGATGTATCGCTGACCGCAGGACCGGGCGAGTTCGTTGCCATCATGGGGGACAATGGCTCGGGTAAATCCACCTTCTTACAGTGTCTGTTGGGCTTACTGCGACCCACAGCCGGCAAAATCGAAATACTGGGACAGGATGCCGGGCGCGCCCCCGTTTCACAGCTGGCACGGCAGATTGCCTATGTCTTCCAAAATCCCAATCACCAGCTCTTCGCCGATAGCGTCTGGCAGGAAGCAACCCTCGCACCACGCAACTTTGGCGTATGGGACAACAAGGTTGAACAGAACATCGAAACCATGTTGCAGCTCAGCGGTCTCGCCGACCGCCGCGCCGACCATCCCTACCGCCTGAGTTACGGCGAGAAGCGCCGGCTCAACCTGCTAGCCATGCTCGGTTATGCCCCACACCTGCTCCTGCTCGATGAGATCCTCATTGGACAGGATCCAGAAAACGCGGCGCGCCTGCTACAGTGGGTCACCACGTGCGTGGCAACGGGCAGCACGGCACTCCTGGTACACCACGCGCCCGCCGTGGTGCGCCCCTATGCGCACCGTCTGTTGTTCTTCGAGCAAGGACGATTGCTGATAGATGCACCCTCGGAGGCGGGATTCGCACGATTGGCAGAGTTGGGCAAGACGGCTTATCTGGCATTCAGCGACGGAGGGTCACTGTGAAACGCCGCCACGGTCCGCGCATCATGACCTATCCGGGTAATTCCTTTCTGCACCAGCTGCATCCGCTGGTCAAACTGGTGTGGTTGGTAGCGGGCACAGTTTTCGTTTTTGCCACACAGAATGCGTGGGTCGTCACAGGGGTATTGCTCCTCATCCTACTGGCATTCCCACTGAACCGACTGCCATTGCGGCACGCCCGTGGCGCAATCTTCTTCATCTCTTCAGCGGCAATGTTATTTCTGGTGCAGGTGCTCTTCACACGTACTGGCACGACTCTACTGCGCGTAGGTCCGGTCACCATCACCTCAGGCGGGCTGCAGGCAGGACTCTATGTGGCAGCGCGCCTGCTAAGTGTGATCGGATTGGGCTACCTCTTTGTCTTCACTACAGAGCCCAACGCCCTGGCTTATGGCTTAATGCAGGCGGGATTGCCTTACCGCTACGGTTTTGCGCTGGTCACAGCGCTACGGCTTGCGCCGGTCTTTGAACAAGAAGCGCAAACCGTCTACCAGGCGCAACTCGCCCGTGGCATCGCCTATGACCGCGGTGGGCTTAAGCGTTTTTTGACCCTGGCGCGGCAGTTTTTCCTGCCGTTGCTGGTTTCGGCGCTGGGTAAGGTGGATGCGCTGGCAGTCTCGATGGAAGGGCGCTGCTTTGGCAAATACACACACCGCACCTTTCTGCACGAAACACGTTTTGAGAGGCGCGATATCGTAGCCTTGATGCTGTTGGCAACGTTGCTCATTGCCCTGGGCATTACGAAGTTTGCCTGACCCTGGTCTTCATGACCACCCTGGATTGATCAATCTTGCTGTAACTGGAGGAACGACGTATGCGTAATCGCCAATGGATATTTGCGGCAGCGGCGTTGGTCGTTGGCGTGGGAGGGTTGGTCTTTGGCGCAACACAAGTTGCGCCCATGCGAGTGCTCACGCACTATCCTCTGAGCGTGCTAGCGGAGGAGGCGCAAACGATGGATGAGTGCGCCGAGTGTCATGAGGCAGAGTATTTCCATACGTGCAATACCTGTCACGACGACCATGGTGCAATCGAGATGGAGAATGTCCCCTTCTATGCAGGTATCATGTTGGAGGGGGATGTGCCCACACCCGGTTATGTGCTGCTCGATGATATTCTGCCCTACCGGGACCAACCCTATACCCACCTGCCGCTGCTGGATTTTCTCGCCAACCAGGGCGTGACCGAATTCGAGAGCGTCACCCTGGCATCGCTCGATGGGGGCTTCGTCACGCTCACTCCCGAGAACCTCACCGCCGAGGCGCTCCTCATGCCCTATGAAGACGGTATCCGTTTCGCCGCCGAGAACTTGCACATCTCTGCATGGATCAAAGGCATACGTCGCGTGATTGTGGTAGGTGCGAGCACCCCATTGCAAATCGAGGGACAAGCCACTTCGATAGGACGCCTGCTATTGGGTCCCTCTCTTGAACTAACGGTAGAACAAACGAGCGTGATGTTACAGAGCGAGGATGATGGCAAAGTACGCCAGGCGCAGGCAGGTGCGCGCATCATTGGCGCGCCGCTGACCGCCCTGGTTCACGACCCCGCCTTCACGCAGCTTATGGTGCGCGATAGCGCTGGCAAAGAGACCCGGCTTAGTGCCGAGGAAACGCGCGGCGCGGTAATCGCACAGCTGCGCGGGCAGGTAACCCTGGTGCTGCCGGAACGCGGTCGCGCACAATGGATCACGGATGTTGCCCTGCTAGAGAGCAAGTGAGCCAACGCCAGGTTAAAGGACACGGTTCGATGCAAAAATCAACCCCACAGCTACTGCTTTACGCAGGTCTATTACTTATGCTGCTGCTCTCGGCATGTGCTCCCGCGTGGGAAACCACGCTCGTGAATGCACAAGGCAATGCCATCGGTATCAACCGAAAATCGCTTCAAGCACTGGAGCCTTTCGCCGCAGAGGATGGCGCGGCACACGCGCCGAGTGTGCCCCTCGAGCGCTTGCTTTACCAGCACGGCTACCGGCTCATTGAAACGCTCGAAGTCCTCACACCCGAAGGGCAAACACTGACCTATGATTGGGCGCCCATCGCAGAGACCGCTGCTTTGACCGAGAATGGGCAGTTGCAATGGGGCGAGGTCACCCTTAAGGCTGAGCAAGTGCGAGCGCTTCCCCCAGTGCTGCCCGCCGCACCCACCACCAGCCTGCTCGATATTGCCCCCACCGTCGCTGCAGTTTTGGGTGTCGCTGCCCCTGCCGACGCGGCAGGCAAGCCACTGCCTCTGGTTGGCGCCGGCAATGTCGCGCCGCAGCAGATTGCCCTGATATTCCTCGATGGCTTTGGCTACCTGCGCTACAGCGAGGCGCTTACGGAGGGTCTCATTCCCAATCTCGCAGCGCTGCCAGAGCCGGCGCTCGGCATCGCCTCTTATCAACCCTGCACCGTCGTGGGCAGCGCAGCGATTCTCACGGGCGCGCCGCCCGAAGTCAACGGTATCACGACGCGTGGCACCCGTAGCACGGAGACCGAAACCATTTTCGATGTCATCACAGCTGCCGGATTGCGCGGCGTCGCCATCGAGGGCGAAGCGCTGGCCTTCAACATGCGCAACGCGGAGCTCACGCTCTCGGGTGACCGTGATGGCAACGGCGGCAGCGATGACAATGTCCTTAGCAACGTGCTGGCAGTTCTCGAAACCGGCATGCCGGATCTTTTGTGGGTCCACTTCCACGGCATAGATGATGCCGGGCATACCTACGGCCCTGAAGCCCCAGAAGAGCGCGCAAAAATCACCGAAGTGGACACCGCCGTCGGCGAGGTGCTCGCCACGCTGCCACCCCACACCGCCGTGCTCATCTTCGCCGACCACGGCATGCACGCTGTCGCAGAAGAGGGACGCCTGGGCAATCACGGTCAACTCATCGCGCGCGATATGCTCATTCCCATCTGGGCTTTTGTAACACAGTAGTCTCAGCAACATCATATCACAGGAGGTTCGTATGAAGTTTCGCAATGTTTGGATAACACTGATCTTGGTTGGTATTTTGACGTTGGCTCTCACGGCTTGCGGTGCGCCCAAAGTGGAATGGACGCTCGAAGTCAGTGGCGGCAGCACACCGCTCGCGCTCAGCTATGCCGAACTCACCAAAATGGAGCAGCTCGATCTCGGCGATGTGCTCATGCAGAAATCCCTTGGCGAGGATGAGGTAGATTCCTGGAGCGGTGTTCCAATAGCCGAAATCTTCAAGCAAGCTGGGGTGGAGAGTTACAGCTCTGTCACAGCCACCGCCGGGGATGGTTACGCCATCGAAATCACCGCGGATGAAATGGAAGGCGCGATTGTTGCGCTCAAGAAAAACGGCGATTGGATCACGAAGGCGGAGGCGGATAAGGGGCCCATTCGGCTTGTGTGCCCGGAGACCCCTGCAAATCGTTGGGTGTTCCAGTTACAGAAGTTGCAGGTCAACCCGTAACTGTAAACCGGTGTTTCGTTAGCATTTTACAACTCAGGAGGAGAAAACATGTTCAAGAAATTCACGATGATGGTTGTATTGGCAGTTCTGATTCTGGGAACGTTAGCAGGATGCGGCAAGACCGCGGGCGGCGAGACGACCGAAGGCGGCATTCCCGCCGATGCGGCGCTCAAAATCACCGGTAGCGTCAACAACGAGATTGGTTGGGTTGAAGCGGATGTCCGCGCAATGGATACCATTGAGGCACAGGCGCCCAACAAAGAGGGTGTCGTTTCCACCTACACCGGCGTGTCCATCAACACCCTACTGGAAAAGGCGGGGGTGAAGGACGGCGCTACCACACTCGTCTTCGTCGCCGATGATGGCTTCACCTCCGAGGTAGTCCTGGCAGAAGTGCAGGCTTGCGCCGATTGTATCGTCTCCTTCCGCGAACAGGGCGGCTTCAGCACCGTCCTGCCGGGATTCTCCAACAAAGCGCAGGTCAAGGGCGTCATTGAAATCCAGGTAAAGTAAATCCCACCGCATTCCCATCACACCGGTCCCAGACGCGCGTCTGGGACCGGTGTTGTTTCCATCCGAGAATACTCAACCCTGCAGGGCGCAGAATCCCTTAATTGATTTTTGGCGACGGGGCAAAGCCCCGTCGCCAAAAATCAATGTTCTCCTGCACCCTGTAGGGGCGCCTGAGCTTTTCACCCCCGTTTTGAAACACACCCCCTTTTACCCCAAAGCTGAAACGCAACCCTGTGAATAGTATACTTTTGTAATAATGCAAATCGCTGCAAGATGATTCAATTGATTGATCATCTATGAGGTTTAGGATATATACTAAAATAAGTTTTGTGTTTTCTTTGCTGATAGAGTGTCTTTCCCGTATTGTGTGAGAGGTTTGCGAATACCCAATGGTTTCAATGACCGTCCAGCAACGCGATATTCTCCAAACCCTGCTACGTCAGGAGACGCCTGCCACACTGGCAGATCTCGGAACAGCAGCCAATCTCACTACGCGCCAGGTTGTTTACCGGCTAACCGGGGTCAAAGCCTGGCTCGAGCAACACCACGTTCGAATGGATTCTAGACCCGGTGTCGGCTACACCGTCGTCTGCACGCCGGCTGAACGTCGCGCGCTCCTTGTAGAATTGCAGGGGGCATCTGGTTTCAATTTGACCCTCACCGCCGGTCAACGCATGCAGCTCCTGGCGCTGAAAATGCTCACTACCGACGAACCCATCATCCTGAAACAGATTCAGCAGTGGATCACTATCTCGCGCGCCACCGTACTCAAAGATATCAACCTCATCGAACCCTGGCTATTGCGCTTTGATCTGCAATTGGAACGACGTCCTAACTATGGTTTTCTGGTTCAGGGCGAAGAGCTGGCAAAACG
This sequence comes from Anaerolineae bacterium, assembly GCA_026645815.1. Lineage (GTDB taxonomy): Bacteria > Chloroflexota > Anaerolineae > B4-G1 > SLSP01 > JAAZNO01. The sequence goes on from JAPKMR010000020.1 coordinate 22,967, forward strand.
CCAGGCTCTGGTCGCCCTGCTCTGGGGAGATACGCCATTCCCCGACCCACTGTTCAAAATCACCTACGATGCAGGCTTGCGTTTCGCCCTTGCCGAAGCCGCACCCTTCTTGCCGATTGTCGCACAGGTGCAGGCGCAGCTGCTGCGCTGGAATGTGCAGGCAGCCTTTGAATGGGTCGCGCAAACCGAAGTGCAGATGCGCGGGCGCTTTGCCGACAACGCTGTCGTCCATCTCGCGCTGGCGCTGGCAGTGCAACACGAGCGGGTCAACGCGGGCAAACTCCAAACCGGCTCAGCGGAGGAATTATTCTGGCTCCAGAAACAACCTCTCTGGACGATGGCGGAACAGATTGCGGCGCAATCTGTTGCATTGACATCCCGACTCCAGCGCCCCGACACAATCCCACTATCAGAAATCGCCTTCATTGCGATGCACCTCGCCGTTAGCATCCGCAACGAGCAGTGGCCCGGCGAGCCTTTCAGCACGCCCGAACTTGAAACCCTGATCGAGATGCTGCTCGAAAACATATCGCAGGCTCTCTTTGAGCCTGGGTTGCGCCACGACCAGGCGCTCCGTGAGGGCTTACTGGCACATCTCGGTCCCGCATTGATGCGGCAGTGGTTCAATCTCTGGGTGCCGCCCTCTCTGGCGGATCAGGAAATCGCCCGCGAGTGCTTCCGCGAATTCAAACTAGCTCAAGAACTCGCTACCGTGGTCGAAGAACAAACCACTATCGTGCTATCCCCAGCCGATATTGACACCATCACCCTCTTGTTGCACGCGGCCTTTGTTCGAGCGCGTCCGGAACGACATTGGCGCATCTTCGTCATTTGCCCAAGCGGCATGGCAACGGCGCAGCTGCTGGCAGCACGCCTAAAAACACGCTTTCCCAACCTGGAGATTCTCGGAGTGCTTTCGCAACGGGAACTCTCCTCTGAGCGCGCGGCACAAGCCCATTTTTTAGTTTCAACTGCGCCGATTGAATCCCCACCAAGCAATATACAGGTCGTTGAAGTGCATCCCCTGTTATTGCCTAAAGACATAGCCGCCATTTCCAAATTTCTGAACGGCTGAACACAATGACTGAGAGTACTCAGTCAAGGAGGTGCGTAGATTTCGAAGATACCGTATACGCAGATATTATCCCGACCAGTCTCAGTCTTGTTCAAATCTTATTTCCATTTTTGAAAGGAGTTTCAGCATGCGCGAGAAGATTCAACGCTTTGGTAGCTTCCTGGCTGCCATGATCATCCCCAACATGGGCGCCTTCATCGCCTGGGGTTTGCTCACCGCTCTCTTTATTCCCACGGGTTGGCTCCCCAACGAAAAACTGGCCGAGATAGTTGGCCCCATGATCACGTACTTGCTGCCCATCCTCGTCGGCTTCTCCGGCGGCAAGATAGTCCATGATTGGCGCGGCGGCGTCGTCGGCGCAGCAGCCACCATGGGTGTCATCGTCGGCACGGATGTGCCCATGTTCCTTGGCGCCATGGCCATGGGGCCGTTCGCCGGTTTCCTCCTGAAGAAATTCGATGAGCTCGTTGAGGACAAGATTCCCAGCGGCTTCGAGATGTTGGTCAATAACTTCTCCGCCGGCATCCTCGGTCTGGTTCTGGCGATTTTGGGCTACTGGGTCATCGGCCCCATCGTGCAAGGTCTGACCGATGCGCTGGGCGCTGGTGTGCAATTCCTGGTAGACAAGCGCTTATTGCCCCTCGCTGATATCATCGTCGAGCCTGCCAAGGTCCTCTTCCTCAACAACGCCATCAACCATGGCATCTTCGGTCCCATCGGCATCACCCAGGTGGCGGAGAAAGGGCGCTCGGTGCTCTTCATGCTCGAGTCGAATCCCGGTCCCGGCCTGGGCCTCCTGATCGCTTACTGGCTCGCCGGCAAAGGCATGGCCAAGGAATCCGCGCCGGGCGCCATGATCATCCACTTCCTCGGCGGCATTCACGAGATTTACTTCCCCTACGTCCTGGCACACCCGATCATGATCATCTCCCTCTGGGCCGGCGGCATCCTGGCAGACCTGTGGTTTGTGATCACCGGAGCAGGCCTGGTCGCCACCCCATCGCCTGGTTCCATCTTCGCTTATCTCGCCGTTATCCCCAAGGGACAACACTTCTTCGTCCTGACGGGCATCGCCATTGCGGCGGTCGCCTCCTTCCTGGTAGGTTCCTTCCTGCTGAAGGTCTTCCCGGTCAAGGAAGAGGAGTAATTCACAACATTCGGAGTTGCAGCGGGTAACACCGCTGCAACTCCCACAAATGGTCTATGACTGAGAGTACTCAGTCACTGAGAGTACTCAGTCACGTTCTACCTGGTTCGACTACAGCTCTCGAAGCATACGCCAACCGATATCCTAAGGAGGTCTCGCAATGGCACACTCAATTCCCGCAGCATCCGTAAAAAAGATCGTTATCGCCTGCGAAGCAGGTATGGGCTCCAGCTTAATGGCGGCTAACAAGCTCAAGCAAATGCTCAAGAAAGCCGGTTTCCAGGATATCCAGGTGACGCACAGCCCCGTGCGGGCGCTCACCGAGGATGCCCAAATTGTGCTCTCCCATGAGGGCTTGTCCGGAATGGCTCGCTCCAAAGCGCCGTGGGCCGTGTGTTTTGCGTTCAAGAACTTCATGAATATCCCCGCCTACGACAAAATCATCAATGCCCTCAAAGCCGGCGAAGACATTGTCGAGGACTAAACGCATGGCCATCATAACCGAGGCACTTGTGCGTCTTAACGCCGTTGCTGAATCAAAAGAGGACGCGATCAAAATGGCCGGCGACTTGCTCGTCCAGGCTGGTCGTGTCGCCCCCGCCTATGTCGAAGGCATGTTGGCACGCGAACGCACGATGTCCACCTATATGGGCAACGGGGTGGCTATCCCCCACGGTGAATTCGAGAATCGGGAAGATATTTACGAAACCGGCATCTCGGTGGTACAAATTCCCGCGGGCATCGTATGGGAGGATGAAGAACTCGCCTATCTCGTCATCGGCATCGCCGCCAAAGCCGATGAGCACATCACCGTTCTCTCCAATCTCGCGGAAGTCGTTGAGGCTGAGGAAAATGTGGCGGTCCTGGTACAGACGACGGACCCGCAAGTCATCATTGAGCGTCTGGACCGTCCCGTAGCAGAAGAGTAATGCGAAACGTGGGAGGTTCCGTTATGACAGACTTTGAACGTTACAGGTCTCTACAGGCGCCTGTGCCTGAGAGAACATGGGCGTGGAACATGGTCGGCGCTGGCGTGGAGAATATTGGACGGGGGGGCAAACCTGAGCTCGAACCCGTGCCGGCGCCGGGACCGAATCAGTTACTCGTCCGTGTAGATGCGGTCGGAATGTGTTTCTCCGATGTTAAACTCATCAAGCAGGGCCGCAACCACCCTAAGCTTTACAACCGCGATCTCGAAAAAGAACCCACACGCCTGGGTCACGAAGCCTCATTGACCGTGATCCAGGTGGGCGAGGCCCTTCAAGACAAATTCTACCCCGGTCAACGCCTCGCGCTTCAACCCGATATTTACGACGCTCTGGGCCGCAGCACTGCCTATGGCTATACCATTCCCGGCGGACTGATTCAGTTTCACCTCATCGGACCCGAGGTCCTCGCCGCCGGGCTCGATCAACAGACCTCTTACGTGCTGAGTGTGGAGGGTGATCTGGGCTACGCTGCCGCTGCGCTTACCGAACCTTGGGCATGCGTCGAAGCTGCCTATACGCAGCGCCGGCGCCTGGAAATTCTCGAGGGCGGAACGATGTGGATTCTAGGGCACGCGGATGATCCCACCCCCTACACTTTCTCCGCCGGTCTCGAGAAACCCACGCTGATTGTACTGAGCAATGTTCCGCCGGCAATCAAAGCGCTGGTCGAGGCGCAAAGCCAGACTCGCGATGTTCGGGTCATCGAGCGCAATGACATCACCCCTGAAACCATGGGCGAGCTGCGCGAGCTGACCCATGGCGTCGGTTTCGATGATATGGTTGTACTCGCGCCTCGCTCCGCTACAGTGGTGAGCGCCGCCGCTCAACTTATCGCCCGACGGGGCACTTTCAATATGGTGGGACAAGAACCGCTGGATGCGCTCTGCCAGATTGATGTGGGTCGTATGCACTACGACTACACCGCCTATCTGGGCAACCCCGGACCCGATATCGCTGCCTCCTATGGCGAGGCCCGCAACCGTTGCGAGCTGCGCAAGGGTGGCGTCGCGGTCTTCGTCGGCGCGGGCGGTCCCATGGGACAGATGCACGTGCAGCGTGCCATCGAACTTCCCGATGGTCCTGCGGTCGTTCTCGCCACAGACCTCAACGCCGAGCGCCTTGCAGTGCTCCAGGAACAATTCACGCCGCTCGCCGAGAAGAATCACAAAACCCTCATCGTCTTCAACCCCAACGCATCCGAACAAACCCTGCTCGCACTCGTGCACTCCCTCACCGAAGGGCAAGGCGCGGATGATGTGGTCGTCAGCGTCCCTGTTGGCGCGGTAATGGCTGATGCCGCCACGCTCATGAAGTCCGATGGTATGCTCAACTTCTTCGCCGGCGTGCCCAATGGCACCTATGCCCCACTCAACATGAGCTTTACCTACCTGCACAATGCCCAATACACAGGCACGTCCGGCTCCACGCTCGGCGACCAACAGCTGGTCATTGACAAAGCCCTTACGGGCAAGCTCTCCCCTAACCGCTCCGTAGCCGCTGTCGGTGGCATCGAAGTCGCCGCCGAGGGCGCGCAAGCTATGATAGAAGGACGCTATGCCGGCAAGATCGTCATCTTCCCGCAACTCACCAATCTCCCGCTGATGGGACTTGAAGAACTGGCGGAGAAATATCCCGAAATCGGCGAGGCCATGGGTCCCGAGAAAATCTGGACCATCGAAGCCGAGCGCCTGCTCATTGAAACCTTCTGGCAGGGCTGAGATGATTTACACCGTGACGCTCAACCCGGCCCTCGACCGTGAACTGACCGTGCCGGAGATTCGCTTCAATGATGTGTTGCGCGCCACCGTGGTGCGCAATGATTCCGGCGGTAAGGGCTTCAACGTGTCCCGCGCTCTACATGCACTCGGCACTGAAACGGTCGCGCTCGGATTCATCGGTGGCGAGACTGGAGCCAGAATCGCACGCGGGTTAGCCGAACTGGGCATCGCCACGGACTTCATCGGAGTTGGCGGCGAGACACGTACCAACATCAGCATCGTCAGTGAGACCGCGGCGCACCATATCAAGGTCAACGAAGCAGGTCCCACTATCACCCCGGAAGAGCAGGCGGCGATGCTAGCACAGGTCGAGGCGCTCGCGCATGAGGGTGATTGGTGGGTGCTCTCCGGCAGCCTGCCCAAGGGCATCGCCCCCGATTTCTACGCCCAGATCGTCGAGCGGGTACAATGCGCCGGTGCGCGCGCCATGCTGGATACCAGCGGCGCCCCTCTCAAGCACGCTTGCGCTGCGCGTCCCTTCATCGCCAAACCCAACGCCTTCGAGGCCACCGAACTCACCGGCATTCCGGTCACCTCACCAGAAGACGCTGGCGCCGCGGTTGCCGCCATCCATGACCTGGGCGTGGAAAACGTCTATATGTCCTTCGGCAAAGCTGGAGCGCTCATCTCCGATGGGCACACCTGCTGGTTTGGAGCTGCTCCGACCATCAAGGAACGCAACCCCATCGGGGCAGGCGATTGTGCGGTAGCCGGGCTAATGTGGGGTTTAAGCCGGGGCCTGCCGCTGCCGGAAGCACTGCGCTGGGGTATCGCCTCCGGTACCACTGCTGCCAGCCTGCCTGGAACCGGCGTGGGTGACCTGGGCCTGGTGTCTTCCTTCTTCGAGCAAGTCGTCATCCGCACCCTCGGATGAATAGTGGGACCCTGGCGGCGGTGCAGCGCACCGCCGCCAGGGCGAATACCGACCGCCATGAATCGTTTTCTCCGGGAGGTTTGAAAATATGCAAACATTCGAAATTATCATACAAAACCGCACCGGCCTGCACGCGCGGCCGGCTAAAGAATTGGTCAACCTGGCAAAGACCTTCAAATCGAACATCCGCATCGCGCACGGCGCCAAACAGGTCAATGCCAAGAGCCTCATCTCCGTGCTAACGTTGGGCGTGGAACCCGGTGGGCAGGTGCGCATCGAGGTTGAGGGCGAGGATGAAGAGACAGCGGCACTGGCATTGCAAGCCCTCATCAACGCGGGCCTGGGCGAAGGCGTAGCCGAGGAGAAAGAAGCCATCCCGGCGCCGGCAACCCCTGAAGCACCGGTAGAGAAGGCGCCCGCCCCCGTAGCGGTTCCCGCAATGCCCCCCGTAGCTACAGGTGAACGGCCGTTCCAGCTGCCGCAACGGCTGACGCGGGGTATTCCTGCCGCCCCTGGCTTCGGCATCGGTCCTGTTTTCCGCCTCGAACGGGCGAAACTAATCATAGATGAAACCTTTACCAGCGCTAATCAGGAGCGCGCTCTGCTGCAGCAGGCGCTCGATGGCGCCAAAGGACAGCTGCGGCAACTGCACACACAGCTGCTCGGGCAAGCCATCGCCAGCGAAGCCGCCATCTTCGAGGTACACCTTGAAATCCTGGAAGATCCCGACCTCCTCGAAGCCGTCTATGCCAACATTGACAAACGGAAGAACGCCGCGCACGCCTGGCAAACAGCAATTGAGGCCCGGGCAAAAACCATGGCAGCGCTCAACGATCCCCTACTTGCCGCCCGCGCCGCCGATATCCACGATGTAGGCTACCGCGTGTTGCGGTTGCTGGTCGGCACCGATACACAGGATGCCGTCCAGCTTCCCGATCATCCCGTGATTGTGCTCGCCTTTGACCTTTCGCCATCGGATACGGCATCGCTGGATACCCAACGTGTGCTCGGCTTCTGCACCGCCGGAGGAGGACCCACCGCACACTCCTCCATTATTGCGCGGGCGTTGGGCTTCCCGGCGGTCGTGAGCGCCGGCGAGAGCATCATGCAAATCGAAAACGGCACGCTTGCCATCCTGGATGGCACCGCCGGTACCCTGGTCATCGAACCCGACCCCGAGACCCTTGCGCGCGCGCACGAAGCGCAGCAGCTCTACCAGGCGCGGCGCATCGCTGCCCAGGCTGCATCGGCAGAACCCGCCATCACCCGTGACGGGCACCGGGTAGAAATCGTCGCTAACATCGGTGGAATTGCCGATGCCCGTAAGGCGCACGCTGCCGGCGCCGAAGGCGTGGGGCTACTGCGCACCGAGTTCCTGTTCCTTGAGCGAACCTCCGCGCCGACCGAAAATGAGCAATTCGAGGTCTATCGCGATATCGCGACCGCACTCGCCGGCAATCCCGTGATCGTCCGCACCCTTGATATTGGCGGCGATAAACCCGTGCCCTACATCACCATGCTGCCAGAGGAGAACCCCTTCCTGGGTGAACGCGGTATCCGCCTGTGCCTGGCGCGCCCCGAGCTGCTGCGGCAGCAGGTGCGGGCAATCTTGCGCGCCGCGCCCTACGGCAAGCTCCGCATCATGTTCCCGATGGTCGCAGATCTCTCAGAATGGCGTGCTGCCCGCGCCGTCGTGGAGGAATTGCGCGCAGAGCTCTACACACCGCAAATCGAGCTCGGCATCATGATCGAGATCCCCGCAGCTGCCCTACTGGCGGATGTCTTTGCCGCTGAAGTGGATTTCTTCTCCATCGGAACCAATGACCTGACGCAATATACCCTGGCAATGGACCGTGGACACCCCAACCTGGCAGGCAAATCCGATGGCTTGCACCCTGCAGTCCTGAAGCTGATTCAGCGCACTGTGGAGGCAGCCCACGCTGCCGGTAAGTGGGTGGGCGTGTGTGGCGAGCTAGGCGCCGATCCACAAGCCGTGCCCATCCTCATCGGTTTAGGGGTGGATGAGCTGAGCATCAGCATCCCGGCTATTCCCATGGTCAAAGCCCAGGTGCGCGATCTCACGCTCGAGGAAGCACGCCGCCGGGCACAGGAGGCGCTTGCCTGCGCCACTGCCCCCGAGGTGCGTCGCAAAGCCGCAAACGACTGAGTACTCTCAGTCACTGAGTACTCTCAGTCGTTGACCCTACTGTAACGGCACAAAGTTCAAGGCGGCGGATGCTATGCTCCGCCGCCTTGACTGTGCCCAATTCTCAGACACGTCGTAGCACGTCCTGCAATTCAGGCTTGGGATTGCCCTCCAGTCGCCTTCATCATCCGGGGACCCCAAACCACCATCAGCACCGCGGCTATCAACGCCATAGCGCCGCCAAAATAAAACGGGGCGGATGCGCCCAAACCGCCCCACTTGCCGGCGCCCTCCCACAAGATTCCCGCAATCAGCGAGGCAGGGAAATCCAAAATCCCCAAGACTGCGTTATAGGTTCCATAAGCGGTGCCGCGCAGCGCCTCGGGCACCAGGTCGGCGACCATCGCCTTTGTTGTGCCATAAGCCAGGCCATAGTAAAGCCCATAAACGGCGTAGAGCACCCAAATGTGCCAGCCTTTTCCGGCAACAGCAAATCCCAGGTAAATGGCGGCATAAACCAACCAGCCCCCGATGATCATACGCCGCCGTCCGATCTTATCCGAGAGCGCGCCCGCGGGCGCGCTCACCAACGTATACACGGCATTGAAGGTGATCAACATTCCCAGAATCCCCATGATGTTCAATCCGCGCTCCTGTGCGCGCAACACCAGAAAGGCATCTGAGGAGTTGCCAAGGTCGAAGAGACCCACAATGACCATAAAGACGAGGAACGGCTTCCCCAATCCTCGAAAAGAGATTCGCGGCATCTGGCGCACCTTAGTGACCGGCACATCCCTGGTGCCAACCGCCAGCGCGATGACCGCCAATACCGCCGGAACCAGACTGATGAGCACGACGGTCTGGAACGTGCTCCGCGTCAGTTCGCCGGATCCGCGTTGTGCCAACCAGACCACCAACAGCGCAATAATCAATCCCAGCATCGCTCCTGCAGTATCTGCAGCTCGATGAAAGCCAAAAGCCAGCCCCCGCTGCTTTTCCTCAATGCTATCCGCCACCAGCGCATCGCGCGGGGCGGTGCGCACACCCTTGCCCACCCGGTCAGCCCAGCGCACCCCCGCAACCATGCCCCAGGTATTGGCAAAGTAGAAAAACGGCTTGGCAAGCGCCGAAAGTCCATAGCCAATCACTGCGAGCCATTTGCGCGCCCGCAATTTATCCGAGAGCCAACCTGAGAACACCTTGAGGACACTCGCCGTCGCTTCGGCGACGCCCTCGATCAAACCGATGATATTCGTCTTGACACCGAGTACATTCGAGAGGAAAAGCGGCAGGATGTTGATGACCATCTCACTGGAAATATCCATAAAAAAACTGGTGAGGCTTACCGCCCACACATTGCGTGGCAGCCCGCGCACTTTCTCTCTGAACGACGTAGATGAACGTGACATAGCAACACCTCCTCAACCTGGCTCATGTGAATTCATGCCACAAATTTCGAAGATACTCTCATCATCCCAATAGTCAACCGCCACTGGGGAGTATTTTGTGATTTTCGTGGACGGGGCTTCGCCCGTCCACGAAAATCACGCTTGCAGAGAGAAAACAAGGAATAGTTTTTGACGGCGGGGTAAAGCCCCGCCGTCAAAAATCAATCAAAGAAAGGCATTTGTACGATAGCCGCCTTTGCCTCACTTCTCCCGCAACACCACCGGCAAATAGATCTGTGTCACTGCCGCTAAAGCCTCCCCTGTCGCCGCCAAATGCTTTGTGCCGGAAAACACTGCCGTGTTCACAATGATGCCTGCCGTCGTGCTCTGCGCCGAAATCGTCACCGTGACCCGCTCATGCGCTGCGACCGGCGCCTCCCAGGTCACCCGCTGCCCCGTGACCTCCGGCGCAGGCGCGCGACTGCTGCTGGCACCCAACACCGAAGCTGCCGCTGGCACTGTATCGCTGATCAGAACTGTATGTGCAGTAGCGCCAGCTTCATACACCAGATGGTAGGCAAACGTCCCCCCTGCCGGAAATGCGCCGGGCACTGCCCTTTTGCTCGCTGTGGGACCCGTGAGCTGCGCGGCAAGCGCTGCCCGCACGGTATAAAGATCCGTCGGCACGCGGCTGAACAACGTCCGCGAAGCGATGAGGTCCTGCGCCAGGACATCGGCAGGATTGGTTTCGCCAATCTCCGGGCGCGCCCCACCATTCACCAGCCACAACAGCTCATAATCCTCCATCCCCTCCCGTAACAACTCCCAACGAAGCGAAGTCACCAGGCGGTTGCTCTGCGGATTGCACGCATCGAACGCCACCGTGCCATCCGGTGGCGGGTAAAAGAGAAAACCGTCACCGTTGCCGGGCAACGCGTTGCCATCGTTGATCCACGGTTGCGCCCACGGATCAGGGCTCCAGTCCGTCGTGGCATAATAGAGCAAGCCATCCACTCGCTCCAGCCATGCCAACCAGGGTGTAATGCGCGCTTCGATACCGGGACGGTCAATCACCGTGGGATTTGGCAATGGGGGGCGGTCGCCGTAGAGAAAATACCACCACACTTCCTCCCCGTGCTCTTCCTGCCGGTTGTGCGCGGCATTGACCTCGTAATTGCTGATGGTTGGCAGCCAGATATCAATCTTTGCACCGGGGTAGCTTGCATTGGCATAAATGCCCGCCTCCACCTGCTCGCTCACCATGAGACGCACGTGCGGCGCGGCGGCTTTGGTCTGCTGCGCCAAATAAGCCACGATATCGTAATCTGCAAGCGTCTGCGGCTCATTGACGATGTGATAATAACCACGCGCCGCATAATCCCCCGTCGTCTCAAGGTAATGGTTGACCGAATTCCAATACTGAAACCATTTAGCATTGTAAGCAGCAGAACCGGGCGGGTCCGTTCCCCGGCTCACGCTACAAAACGAAGAGGGGCGGCTATCAGGGGGCCAATTGCTTGCAGGACCACGAATCAAAAACGTGGGAAAGCCAGTCGCATTTTCCAATGCACCACCAACCAGGTATTGTTGCGCCAGCGTGTGGAAGTCCCAGGCGCCCCAGGCATCGGGGTCAAGACCACCGTTGCAATCGTATTCCACCCCGCCAGGATAATTCAAGCCGGCAGGCCACCCCACCCCTTTGGGCGTCAGACGGTGCGCGGCGAAATCCTCATAGAGCGCATCCACCAGATTCCAATAACAGGGTTGCACGCTGCCCCCGACCGTCCCTTTGTAGCGCTCCACCACCTGGCTCCAACCGAAACCCCACTCACTGGCGAGGTGGATTTCTTGAGACAGGGCAAAATCCCACACTTCAAGTTCCACCGGCGCAGTCGCCGCACCAACGGTGACCGTGCCATGATAAAGTCCCGGTGCTGCATCACGCGGTACGTGAATCGTGAACCACAACGGCTGATTGCTATCCGCCGGAAAGGCAACCGTTGCGCCAGGCGCGACCGGCATGAGCGGGTCGGGCCACTCCCCCAACCGTCCCCAGGCATCGCTCAACCGCGTGAGCGTGACATAATCCACCCGATGCAAGGTCACGGCGGCAGCAAGGATGAGAGCGCCTTCACGGCTAAAATCCGAGACCGTCACCGCCAGGGATGTTGTAGCAGGAGCGCGCACCACCAGCTGAAAGGGTTCGGACTCGCCCCGCGCCGCCGCCACGCGCAAGGGCGCGCTCACCGCAGGCGCCACCTGCGTGCGAAGAATCTTCTCTGTGGGCGGCGCGCTCCACAGCGCCAGAGTGCCTGTGCTCGCGCCTGTAATGCCATGATAATAGCCGCCCGCCTCTGGGCCTCCCGCCGAGCCTGTCAGCGTCGCTGCCCCAAGCGTGGCTAAAACGGGTTGTGGGTGCCCCTCATGCGCCAGCGTGTCGAAGTAAATGGTGTAGTGCGTGGTGTCCCCGTTAGCTTGCCACTTGATAACGCCCCCACCATCCTGGTCAACGAGTCGCAAATTGTCCCACCATGCCCGCCACACATCGCCGTCATCCCATAAGCCATTCGGTCCACTCACATCGCCATCTACATCATCGCGTGTGTGAAACTCCAAACGGGTGATGGCACTGAAGTTAGGGGTAGTGCAAGTGTGAAAAGGCTTCAACGATACGCTGACCGCGTTCCAGCGGTCCAGCGCCAACGCCGGAGCACCCTGAGTGATGGCGCTGTTCGGGCAACCGGTCGTGTTATAGAGTTTGAACCAATACAGGTCAGGCGCCTGATCCAGCGCGCTGGCATTCACCTCGGGCCAGATATCGTAAATAAAAACCTCGTAGGGGCGCCAGTCGGTGAGAGCCGTGGGGCGCAGTTCCACACCGGGGTAGCCATAACCGCCCACCGTGTTGGTGACAATCGTACGCACGCTGGCACTGCCTTGCGTGAAGCGCGCCGTATCGCGGGTCACCGTGCCCAGGTCGTTCGTGCTCCAACCGGTGGTGACCTCCGCATTGTGGAGGACGCGGCTATACGTTTCAGCGTGAGGCAGCGGTGCGCCGGGCATGTTGTCAATTACAGGCACCACACGCAACGAGCGCACATCCAACAGGGCGCCATTCAACCCCAATGCAGCGAACAACGCCGTGAAGTTGAGACTGACCTGCGCTACCCCGCTGCCACTAACCGTCACCGGCACGCGATAGGGCCACGCATCATCCCACCAAGGCTCTGCAGGCGCCATTTGCGCCGGAACAGGAGGGCGCACCCAGGTGAACAACAAGATCAGTACCATACTCCAGCGGAATAACACGCGTTTGCACACAGGTGAGCTCCTTTCGCGATTCAGAGGCATTACGCGAGGCGTAACGCAGTTTGGGTCAGTAACCTGCTACGAAAGCCTGATAATGGGAAAGAACCTGCCCCTATTGTGCCTCGTTTTGTTGCTCCTGGCAAACGGAAACGCTCCACGGGTATAGGATAAATTATGGGGAAGTTTAGAGGTCGGGTTGGCGAGAGAGTGCGTTTAGACACTTTGACGCGCCAAAAGAGACACAGAGGTAGGTTTTTTTGTGATTTTGGTGAACGGGGCTGCGCCCCGTTCACCAAAATCACACCGGCAGAAAGAAGCGCCGAGTACGGCGGCGCAGAGAGTTGATCGCTGATTAGGAAGGTGAGTTTTAGCGGCGTGGCTGCGCCACGCCGCTAAAACTCACTCAAAGAAAAGGCATCTGCACGATCGAGGATCCAACAAAATTCTCGCGCCGCGACTTGATCGCGGCGCGAGAGCTTTACGAAGGGCACTGGCGCATATTTTCCAGAACGCCTTACCACAGGTTAGCCGCGTCCGTTACCGCGACCTCCCCGGTTGCCCCGGTCTCTGATTGCGCCGTTGTTGCCAACCCCGCCGCTTTCAACGCCACCGGCGATGATGGCGGCGAAATCTTCCTGGTTCATGTACTGCGGCACATAGGTCTCGCCACCGCGTTGTTCTATTGTCCGCACGAAGGCTCGCAAGTGATTGCGCGATCCCTTGGTCAGATTTTCATAGACCGTGAGAATGTCGGTCTTATCCGTCTGTGCGCTCAGCTCCTCCAAATCCAGAATGTCAATCTCTTCTACTGCGGCGCCCACTTTTAGCGCGGCTATCAAAGATTCACTTCCCTGCGCCACCAGGTCATCATATAACGCCTGCAATTCCGGATCCGTGAAAACGCCTGTAGCATTATCCCCAACCGGGTCGGCGATACCATAACGCTCGAGCAGCGTCAACACAGCATCAGTATGCGTCGCTTCGCTTCTGGCGATGTTCTGGAACACAGGTTGCCCCCACAAATCGTACAACGTCAGGTAAACATCGTGGGCAAGTTTCTCCTCTTCCCGCATCAACAACAACCCTGCAATTTCAGCATCGCTCAACTCGGTCACAGGCACAGCAGCTAACGCAGCCTCGAGCGCGACAGTCTCGATGGAGGTCGCGCCCTCAGCAGATACCGTGAGGAGTTCGGGCGTAACCGCAACACTTTCCGATGCTACTGTTGCGGTATCTGGAGCCAAAGTCACAGGCTCAGAAACTGCCGCCGCAGACCCACTGGCACAGCCGCTCAACACCAACACCACCAAGGTGCTTACCATCCACCAATTTCGCCAAACACGTTGTCCTTTCATCTCTGTATCCTCCTTGTTGAATCAGTACTTACGACCTTATAGTTCAGAGTATAAAGGACTTGTATGAAGGTATGATGAAGGTTTTATGGGTTTTGTGTCAAGACAATCACAAAACAGGGTTTTGAGAGTGACGCAAGCGTCACTCTCAAAACCCTGCCAGAGAAGAGGAATCAAAAACCCCGTTGAGCCTCAACCCTGTTGAGGCTCAACCTACAGGTGCAACAGCTGTCCCCACCGCAGCGAGGAAACCCGTGAGCACCAACACCGACACGCCCAACACCAGGTTAGCTACCAGCAATCCCAGACTTAATTTCTGCTTGCGCGGCGCGGGCAAGCGCAAACGCGCCAGGAACAGGCTGCGAAACAGCGCCAGTCCCACCATCAGCAACATCGCCAGATGCTTGAGCGAGAGCAGTGTGGCATAGCGTGTCCCAAAATGGAACAATCCCTCAAAGCCAGGCGCGCGATTGCTCAACAGCAAACCCGTGAGCGCCAACCCCACCATGCTCACATAAACCACCACACTCAAACGCTTCTGAATCGCGTCCATCAAGCGTTGCGTAGGCTCCATGCCCAGGGTTTTGCGTGCAGCCGGCAAGACGCTCAACACGAGCGTCAGTAATCCACCAATCCACGCCGCCGTGAAGATATCATGTAACGCCGTTATCAATGCAAAGACGATTTGTTTCGCTGGCATAGCTCTCCCCCTTAAAGCAAACGTGTAACCTCTGTCGGACGCGGTGTTTTCACCACCAGGCAGCGGAAGACAGCGTCGCTTTGATTGAGCAAACGGTGCGGAACGCGCACCGGGCTTTCGACCAGCATGTCGCGAACGACGGTCTGCTGCTCACCGCCAATCTCCACAACGCCTTCGCCTTCCAGGACGTAGAAAAAGACATCCACCGGTGTGAGATGCAATTTGAGTGCTTCTCCAGGTTGCAGCGTCACCATCACCACCTGTGCGTGCACCGTGCTCAGCAGCTCTCGAGCGCTGATGCCGTGGGGATTGGGAGATTCGGCTGCGGTTAATGCATTAACGATTTTCATGGAATCCTCCTGTAGCTGAAATCAAAATAGCTCGTGAACCTAGGGCTAGTCGCCAACACCATCGCTGCTTTCTGCAGCGTCCAAGGCACGTTCCAAAAGGGCGATTAGGGTCTGTTGCTCCTCGGGGGTCAATCTGGCAAGAAGCCGCTGCGCCTTATCACAGCGATAGCGCTGCACACGCTCCAATAACGCCATTCCCGCTTCCGTCAACTCGAATTGCCACGCGCGCCCGTCTTCCGGGTTCGAATGCCGCTGCACCAACTCCGCCTCCTCCAGCTTGCGCACGCCCACGCTCACCGTCGGCGGCGTCAACGCCAGCCCATCCGCAAGGTCCTGCAAGCGACATCCAGGCCTGGCAGACACCCATTCAAGAAGGGCTAGCTGCGCTGAAGAAAGTCCCACCTCTTCAAACGGTGGTTGGCCCGGCCCAACCTGGCGCAGTTTGCGCAACAACCGAATCAACTGCCCGGCAACGCGTTGCCGGGCAACGCGTTGCCCGGCAACGGTAGAATTCTCAGTCATAGACCCTCAATGTATTTAGTTAGTCTAAATAATTATAACACAGACTACCACGCTGTCAAAAGTTCTCTTCAGATACCTCTCTATCTGCCTAATTTCCATCTTGGAGTACAATTGCTCTGTAAACCCCAATACAAACAGGATGTCATGGACCGGTTACTCGGAATCGCGCTGATCATTCTCTCTGCGACTGCCTTTGGCGCACTCCCCATTCTGGGACGCTACGCCTATGCCGATGGCATGGATGCTCTTACCATCCTCTTCCTACGTTTCTCGCTTGCCGCCGTGGTAATGGCGTTCTGGCTTATCATCCGGCGTGAGGGTCTACCACGCGGCTCAGCCCTTGGAAAACTCGTAGGCATGGGCGCTCTTGGCTATGTCGGGCAGGCATTCGCCTTCTTTACAGCACTCCGATACGCCTCCGCAGGACTGGTATCGTTGCTCCTCTACCTCTATCCCGTTTTCGTAGCGTTGCTTGCGATGCTATTTCTGCATGAGCCTTTCACCCGCATCAAGGGGAGCGCACTGGTCACAGCCCTCATTGGCGTCGCCCTCACCGTCGGTCCCCTACAGGGTCAGGCTTTAGGCATCGTGCTGGCAATCACCGCGGCAGCTATCTACTCGGTCTACATCATCGTCGGCACAAACGTCTTACAGAAGACATCGAGCATTCAGTCCTCCACGGTCATCTTTGCGGCTGCAGGGACAAGCGCCGGCGCCCTCATGTGCATCAATGGTCCCCAATTCCCCGCCACAACTCGCGGTTGGATTGCCGTTTTAGCGATGGTCCTTGTGGCGACCTTGATTGCGGTCGTAACCTTCCTTGCCGGATTGAAACGTATCGGTCCGACGAACGCCGCCATGCTCTCAACGCTTGAGCCTGTGATTACGGTACTGCTGGCAGGCTGGCTACTCCACGAAACCCTAAGCCCCATGTCATTGTTGGGCGGCGGATTGATTCTTATCGCAGTGCTGCTGCTGACAGCCGGAGAACTACACCACCAACGGTTATCAAACGCCAATCCCCGCCAGGAATCAGCACCAGGAACCTCCATGAGCGCCAGCCCGCTTCTTGCTTCCGATTCCGATCAAAACCAGGAGTCAATCTGATGAAACAACAGCCTCTGCCAACCTCCAACGCGACTGAGACCGCACCACCATCAAACCGCTGGGCGGTAAAATTCTTCACGCTCTGGAGCGGTCAGGCAATCTCCCTGGTCGGTTCGGCGCTGGTGCAGTTTGCCCTTGTATGGTGGTTGACCAGTCAAACCGGTTCGGCAACCGTACTGGCTACCGCCTCCCTCGTGGCCCTGCTGCCCAACATCGTTCTGGGTCCCTTTGCCGGTGCGTTGGTGGATCGCTGGAATCGCCGCCTGATCATGATCTTCGCCGACGCCTCCATTGCACTGGCTACTTTTGGACTGCTGCTGCTCTTTGCCCTGGGAAAGGCTCAGCCCTGGCATGTTTATGCGATCATGGCGATCCGCTCGCTCGGCAGCGCCTTCCACGCCCCCGCAATGACCGCCTCCACCAGCCTGATGGTACCCCAATCCTTTTTAACCCGCCTGGCGGGGATGAATCAAACCCTACACGGAGCTGTCAACATCCTCGCCCCACCCCTGGGAGCACTGCTGCTCAGCCGGTTGCCCACAACCGGCATCCTTGCGATTGATATCGTCACCGCGATAACGGCTATCGTTCCACTCGCCTTTATTGCCATCCCCAATCCACCCCGGCAGGTGGCGCAGGCAGATGGCTCCCAGGCACAAACATCCTACTGGCAAGATTTAGGCGCCGGGTTCCGCTACGTCCGGCATTGGCCCGGATTGCTGGGGCTTATCTTGTTAGCAATGATGTTGAATTTCCTGCTCGTTCCCGCCAGTTCGTTGCTCCCCTTGCTGATTACCCGCGAACTGCGCGGCGGTCCTCCTGAACTCGCCTGGGCAGAAACTCTTCTCGGAGTTGGCACCATCCTGGGAGGCATTCTTCTGAGTGCCTGGGGCGGATTCCGCCGCAAGATCATCACTTCTCTAATCGGAGTGATTGGTTTGGGAATTGGAATCCTTGTCACGGGACTACTGCCCGCACAGGGATTGCGCTTGTTGTACCTGGCTTATTTGTGGATTGGTATCGCATCCGTCATCGCCAATGGTCCCCTGACCGCCATCTTCCAATCAACCATCCTGCCCGATATGCAAGGGCGCGTCCTGTCGCTCATCGGCGCCGGCGCAACCGCAATGATGCCCTTAAGCCTGCTTATTGCCGGACCGCTCTCCGATGCGCTCGGGATGCGCACCTGGTATGTTGGCGGCGGCATAGCCTGTATCCTGGTCACCCTGATTGCTTTCTTCATTCGACCCATCATGCATATCGAGCAGAACCAGCAGCAGCCAATCGCTACACCCGAGTCATAGGGTGCGTTCCAACTTTGGGGTAAAAGGAGCATTCGTAGCAGTAATGCCTTTCTTTGAATGATTTTTGGCGGCGGGGCAAAGCCCGCCGCCAAAAATCGCTTTTCTTCTGCCCCCTGTAGGGGCGCCTGAGATTTCCACCCCCGTTTTGAAACGCGCCCCCATACCTGCAAATCCAGTTTCCCAACCAGATTTTCGGAGTACAATATAGATATTCGACAGATTATTGGTGGAAATCGGGAAAATAAGTCCCCGAATTTCCCTGGGAAAACATGCCGAAATCGGTAAGTTATACTTTTGCGAACGCTGAGGGAGAGTGCTCATGAGCAGACCCAGACGCCCGCCAGCCTGGCTCATTACATGCAGTTATGTCCTCGTGCTGGTCTTGACCAGCTGGGTCATCGTCCGTTTCAAGCTTACAGATAGCCTGCTACTCCTCTTCATGATTCCGTGCGTGTTAACGGCGCTTTTCTATGGTCGTCGTGTTTACTGGACGATGAGCTTTACCCTTGTCGTGGTGAGCATTTGGACTACCCGTAACACCTCCAGCAACTTCGCTGCCTCTCTCAACACCATTATCCTGGCATCCGTCAGCGCAATGATTATCGCGGAGCTGATGAGAGCGCTCACGTTGGCGCGTGCTGAAGCCCAGACAACGCTCAACCGGCAGACCGAAGAGAGCCAGCGTCTATCAGAGATGGGCATCGCCCTGTTGGATTGCGACCAAGCCGAACAGGTTTTTGCACAACTTGGCACAACCCTCACCCAGGTCGCGCCGAACACCGTTATCGTCATCAATGAAACAACGCCAGACCAACAGCACCTCGTGACCCGCCAGTTACTCGGCATGGAAGGCACCCTATTCGAGCAAGCAGAAAAACTCTTCGGTTTCAAAATTGTGGGCCGAAGCGCGCCAATCGCCCAGAGATTGCAAGAGCGTTTCTATCAATTACGCCTGTTACATCTCCCTGATGGCTTCTGTGCGCTGCTCGATGACGCCGTTCCACAACCCGTGGGCAGAATTGCCGAAAATCTCTTTAGCCTTCACGATGTATACACCATTGGCATCGTCGGACATGGCGCCCTGTGGGGTAATGTGGTCCTCATTACCCGTAAGCCCGGTATTGAATTACCGTCACACCTCATCGAGTCCATGGTCTACCAGAGCTTCCTCGCCCTTTCGCGAATTGCTATGACCCGGCAGCTGGCAATCAACGAACAAAAATACCGCCTGCTGTTTCAGAACTTGAGCATCGGTCTTGCCCTCCTTGAGGTCGTTCGTGACGAAAAGGGATTGCCCACCGATTACCGAGTTTTGGAAGCAAATCCCGCTCTGTGGAAGATTTTTCAATATCCCAAAGAAAACGTGCTCGGGCATACTGCCCGCGATTTGATGCCACCCACAGAATCCATGTGGCTCGAGCGCTTTGATGAAGTCATGCTGACCGGCGCGCCCGTTCACTTTGACACTTTTAGTCCGGCAACGCAGCGCTGGTTTGAAATCTCGGCATACTCACCAGAACCCGAGCGACTCGCCGTCATGCTCTCAGACATCACCGATCATAAACAAGCCGAGGAGGCGCTCCAACAGAGTGAGGAGCGCTACCGCACCGTCTTTGACCAATCCGTCGAAGGTATCTATATCCATGATCTGGATGGCGTGTTGCTGGATGTCAACCATATCGCCGGTCTGCAGTCTGGGTATTCCAGAGAAGAATTGCTGCAGATGAACGTCTTCGATCTGCACCCAGCTCTGCCCACCAACCCCCGGGATCAAATCTTGCGCCAATGGCAGGAATGGCAAGCAGGGCAACGGTTCACCATCGAAGCGGCGCACCAACGCAAGGATGGCGAGATCTTCGAGGTCGAGATATCTACTGGCGTCATTGAATATGCAAAACGGAAGCTGGTGCTATCCATAGTACGCGATATCACGGAACGCAGACAAAACGAAGCGGCGCTGACACGTTATCGCGAACACCTGGAAGAACTGGTTGCCCTACGTACTTCCGAGATGCAAGAACAATACGCCCAACTCAATGCCATCCTGCGCAGCGTTGAAGATGCCATCTTCATGACCGATGCGGAGCAGCGTGTCCGGTATGTCAACCCTAGCCTGACGGCACTGACGGGGTATCAGGCTGCAGAATTACTGGAGCAGGACTTGCACACCCTGGATGTCCTTATGGATATCGTGCCACGGTTGCGACCTCTGGCACCGGCGCTACTCCAGGGGAGACCCTGGCAAGCGGAAGTACGCATCCAACGCAAGGATGGGAGACTCTATGACGCAGCTCTGACTGCAGCGCCAGTCCTCGATGAAGTCGGACAAATCACCGGATATGTCTTTACACATCGGGACATCAGCCGTGCCAAAAATCTGGAGCGCGCCCGCAGTCAGTTCATCGCCAATGTCTCACATCAATTTCGCACCCCGCTGACCGCGCTGAAAGCCAACCTGCACGTACTTCAAAACGCCGATCCGGCAGAACACCAACAACGGCAGCTACAAGCTATGGCAACCTCAGTAAACTGGCTTACCCAGCTCGTACAAGACACCCTTGAAATCTCAGCTCTCGATAGCGGCAAAGGGGTCGAAACCTGGGCGCCAGTATCCCTACCGGATATCATTACGGGCGTGCTGGAAGGTTACCAGAGGCGAGCACTCAACGCCGGTGTCAATATGGAAGCCATGCCGTTTCCCCTCCTACCACCCGTGCGGGGAGATGCACGGCGCCTGGCACAAGCTATCGGTGAGCTGGTCGAAAATGCTATCGTTTTTACACCACCAAGCGGACAGGTTACCATCAAACTGCAAACCGAAAGCAAAGAGGGCGATACCTGGATAGCGATTGCAGTAAGAGATACCGGTCCAGGCATTCCAGCAGAGGAAGTGCCCCGGTTGTTCGAGCGCTTTTTCCGGGGGCAGCTCAACGAGGCGGGACATACTGCCGGAGCGGGCCTGGGGCTGAGCATCGCGTACAAGATTGTTGAAGCACACGGCGGGCACATCAGTGTAGAGAGCACCGTTGGGGAGGGAAGCACCTTCACGCTCTGGCTACGCCCCGATTCACGCGGTGGGGACTCCCTCTGAAATAGTGCAGACATGGGCTTTATCTTACTTCGGATTTTCCCGTTTCATACGAGTTTAGCGCTCTGAACAGCACCAGGCGACGCATCGAGGCTAAAGTTTCAATTTTCAAAGGCGCTGCGCCCATCAACTACCCATTCCGCCCGCTCACGACCCTTTAATACGGTCTCCGCATTAAGCCGGTCATTGACTGAGAGTACTCAGTCGTCGCGATGCGGTGCTCTGCTTGCTCTCGCGTCCAATCCCAAACCTGCATGTGTCGCTGTGCGAGTCGCTCCAAGACTGAGAGTACTCAGTGACTGAGAGTACTCAGTGACTGAGAGTACTCAGTCGCAGTCTCCACCGGTGTGTCCAGAAACCACCGCTCATCGAAGCACGCCGCCACTTCCGCCCAACCATCATCCTGATGCAGCAAATACAGCCCCTCCACCAGGATCAGACGTGCGCCGGCGGGCACCACAAAGACTGAGAGTACTCAGTCGCCGCCTCCTCCGGGTCACGGATTTCGTGCCGGAATCCGGGCCACGCCACGTCCGCGCTCCCCACCGCCTCCCTCACCTTCCGCAACCGCTGCGCCATCGCCGCCGGATCGAACGTCCACGGGGCGCCGCGCCGGGCAAAGGCCTCTTCCGGGTCCGGGAATTGCCGCAACTGCTCCCGGGTCAAGTGAAAGCCATCCATCCCAAGAGCAACCATCGTGCCCGGTGCAATAGCCTCATTCACTACTGCAGCCCGCCGCTCCGCCACCGTGGTCTTACCCGATCCTGGCACACCTGCCAGACCCAATATCCAACGGGGCTGCGGATGTGCTAGCAACGTCATCAACCGCAAAACAGGCTTCTCAAGCAAAACCGGCATAAGTCACGCTCCTTAAAACCAATTCATTAACACTATGCGAATTATCCGTGTCACACCAGATTGGCGGCGCGAATCGTTCGCGCCGCTAAATTCGAGAGCCGCGCTTCACCCTCACCTGGAATGTAGGTCTCCAAACGGTCCCCCAAAGGTGCAATCCACTCTGCAGGCAGCGCATGGGCGCCCGTCATCGCGCCCACAATCGAACCCACAGTTGCTCCCGTACAATCCGTATCCCAGCCTGCCATGACCGCCAGACAGATACTACGTCCCAGTTCACCACCCCCATACAGCAACGCCAGCACAATCGCGCAGGTATTGGGAATCACGTGAACCCAATGATAATTCCCGTAGCGTGCATTGACCCGCTCCCAAGCAACTTCCCAGGTCTCGCATTCACCTGCCCAACGCAATGTCTCACGCACTGCCGCGGCCAACCGGCAATCCTCGGGAATCTCTGCCAATCCCGCGAGAATAATCTCCCTTGGATCATTGAGCACGAATGCAGCGGCAATCGCAGCTGCTGCCCATATCTCCCCATAAATGCCGTTGGCAGTGTGCGAAAGCGCCGCGTCCCGGTACGCCAGGGCAGCAGCGTACTCCGGGTCGCCCGGAGCGACATAGCCCCACAAATCTGCGCGAATCTGCGCCCCAATCCATTCCCGATAGGGATTGCGAGTCCTCGCCGTCTGCGGCGGTTCGATACCGTTGAGCAGATTGCGATACGCTACCGCTTCGGCGGTGAAAATCTTATAATACGGCAGCGCGCGGAGCCAAGCCTCCGCGACATCCCGCGTTCCGAACTTCGGGCCATAAGTCTCCAAAATCCGCAGGGCGAGCACCGTGTAATCCAAATCATCATCGCGCACCATCCGCTCGATATGGCCCTGCGTTGTAGCCACATAACAAGCATTGAGTTCCAGCCCTGAAGGGAACGGCTCAAGCACCGGGAAATAGGCCTTCAGTGGATAGGCCTGCGCTGTATGGAGATAGACGACGATCTTCTCACGCGACCAGCCCTCCACAGGCTTGCCCAACGTGCAACCAGCGCAGCGTCCCAGCCACGCGCCATAGACCCGGTCAAAAAGCCCCTCGCCTTCTGGAGGCTGCGGAAATTGGCGCCGCGCTGCCGGGCGTCGGGCGCAGATCTCATCCAGAGTCGAAGGCTCCTCCCGTTCGGGACGCAAACCTTCCAGTTCCAGCCAGAAGCGCTCGTACTCGGCATCCAGAGCGCCATTCTGGAGCGCCTGCTCCAGACGCTGCGGCAAATCGCCTAGCACGCAGCCCTCCTCACGCCGCTGCGCAATCTCTGCCCATAACAACTTCTCAGGAACCAGATGCTCGTGAAACATGGGTTTCCTCCCCAGCGCATACCTTGCGAAGACTCCGTTATTATGCAAAGATATCTCAGTGCTGTCAAGCTCGAAGTGCAAGGGGGTGCATTTCAAAACGGGGATGAAAATCTCAGGCGCCCCTACAGGGCGCGGAGAAAAAGGTGATTTTTGTGGTGAGGCGAAGCCTCACCACAAAAATCACTCAAAGAAAAGGCATTTGTATGATAACGCCATTACCTAATGGGGCTTGCTTTTTCCCCAAAGTTGAAATGCACCCACCAGGGCGCATCGATCGGAAAGCTTATTTATGGAAGACAGCGGCGGCAAGAAGAAGATTCTGTGCATTGATGATACACCTTCGGTGCGACTGCTGGTAAAGCGGCTCCTTTCGCACCGCTATGCCGTATTCGAGGCCGAAAATGGTCTCGAAGGGATTGACATGGCGGCAGACCTTCGACCCGACCTGGTGTTTGTGGACCTGCACATGCCCTACCTGAATGGCTACGAGGTCGCCACACGCCTGAAGACGTTACTGCCGAAAACCCCCGTCATTGCACTCACCGCCGATGTCAGTGCGAATGTCCGTGAACGTGCGCTTGCCTCGGGTTGCGATGGCTATCTCAGCAAGCCAATTGACCCGGATGAATTCCAGGAACGCGCAGAAGCTTTCCTGGGCGGGGAAAAGGAAGAATTGCAGGACGACTCCTACCGTGCGGAGTATCAAGGATTGGTCGTCCAGCGCCTGGAACAGAAAGTCCGCGAACTCACCCAGGCACTGGAGGAAAATACCCGCCTCAACCGGCAAAACCAGGAATTACTGGTCAAATCCCAACGCCGGGCGCGGTTACTCGAAGCCGCGGCGCGGGTTAGCCAGAGCATCACGTCCATCCTCGACCTCAACGCATTGCTCAATACCACCGTGGATATCATCTGCGAGGAATTCGGTTTTTACTACGCGGGCGTTTTCCTGATAGACGACACGGGTATAACCGCAGTGCTGCATGCCGGATACGGTGAAGCCGGTGCGCAACTGCTAGAGCAGGGCCATCACCTACCACTGAGCGGCGCCTCCATGATCGGCGCGGCTATCCAATCGCGGCAAGCGCGCATTGCGCTAGATGCCGGTGAGGAAAAAACCCGCTTCCGAAACCCGCTGTTGCCGCTCACCCGCTCGGAAATGGCGCTCCCGCTGCTCGTGGGCGATGCCGCAATCGGCGCACTGACGGTGCAAAGCACCGAGGAAAGCGCCTTTAGCGAGGATGATATCACCGCGCTACAAACGATGGCTGACCAGCTCGCTATCGCCATCAAGAACGCGCGGCTATTACACGATTTGGAAGAGGCCCATGCCGCATTGCTGCGGTCCAAGACCTACGAAGCCATCGCTTTGGCAACCGGCGAAGCCATCCATTGGGTGGGGAACAAGGCAGCGCCCATTCCAGGTAGCGCGGCGCGCATCAAAGAGGACCTGATACGCTACCTGCTGGCAGCACATGCGCTGTTGGAAGACGCGCCAGCCGAATTGCAGGAGCACAAATATGGCGCGCTGTTTCGAGACGCTGCAGAACAACTGGCAGCCCAAGCCGTTGAGCTGGAGGCGGTTCGCCATACGCTGGATGCACTTTCAGCACGACAGTTGCGGCGAGCGCTTAGCGTGGATTCGATCTTTGAAGACCTGGGAATCATCGAGGGTAGCGCGCGCTCCATTCTCAACATCAAAGAGGACCTCATCGGTCCGGCGCGGCAACGCCATGTGCAGGCTTTCTCATTGTCAAAATTACTCAAAGACACGGTCACCTCGATGGGAATTCCTGCAGATATCGTGGGCTTCGATTTTGCTGAAGATGTGCCACCCATTCAAGCAGACCCGGTTCAATTGGAACGGGTCTTTATCAATCTCATCAAAAACGCCATGGAAGCGATGGAGCATGTGCCTGTCAAACACCTGCGGCTGAGTGTGCGGCGCGCCGAAGAGCCACGCACGGTGATAGCTGCCGTGGCAGACGCCGGCGTTGGAATCCCACCCGAGCAACTGGATAAGGTGTGGATGGCCTTCTATACCACCAAGGGCGGTAGGGGAGGCACGGGCCTGGGCTTGCCAGCTTGCGCTCAGATTATCGGGGAGTTGGGGGGCAAAATCACCGTAGCCAGCACATTGGGCGTAGGGACCACGTTCAGCGTATCATTGCCGGTGACGGAGTGAGGGCATTCGTAGCAGTTCCGATAATGAGAATTCCAAATAAGAGGAGACCTGAATGGATGACGAGATCAGAATTTTATTGGTAGATGACGAGCCATTGGTACGGCGTAGCATGGAGAAAACCCTCATCCGCGCCGGATTTGATGTCGAGACGGCTGAGAGCACACTGGCAGGGTTGGCGCTCTTCGAGTCCGCGCTTGAAGCTGAGCCTTTCACCCTGGCTATCGTAGACTTGCACATGCCCAACCTGGAAGCTGTGGATGACCCGGATGCCGGGCTGGCGCTGCTGAGCAAGTTACTCAGCATTCAACCCGGGCTACCGGTAATCGTGCTGACCGCCTTCGACGAGGTTGGGCGGGCAAAAGATGCCGTCATGCGGGGCGCGAAAGCGTATTTCGTCAAGGGCCGCGAAGCGGGCCTGCTGGAACTGGTCAACACCATCCTGGAGGAATAGAATGCACACAAAGCCTGAAGAGAATCTTGCCGAAAGACGCGCCACGCTCCTACAAGCGGGGGCGAAGGTAGCTCGAAGCGTGATTTCAATACTGGATCCTGAGCAGCTACTTGAGACCACGGTAGACCTGATCTGCGACACCTTTGGATTTTACTACGCCGGAGTCTTTCTCATTGACAAGACCGGGACCTGGGCGGAATTGCATGCAGCGCGAGGCGCCGCGGGCAAAGCCCTGCTCGCCGAAGGGCACAAACTCAAGGTGGATGGGCATTCGATGGTCGGGCGCGCTACCGGCAATCGGTGCGCCCTCATCGCCCTGGATGTAGGCGAGGAACCGGTACACTTCAAGAACCCGCATTTGCCCGATACCCGATCAGAGATGGCGCTGCCGCTCATCGTCGGCGATACGCTGATTGGCGCGCTGAGCGTTCAGAGCACCGAAGAAGCAGCGTTCAACGATGATGACATCACCGCGATCCAGGCTATGGCAGACCAACTGGCTATCGCCATTCACAACGCGCGGTTGCACCGGGAAAATCAGCGGCTGTTGACACGCTTCGAGCGGCGGGCGCGCCTGCTCGGCGCTGCCGCCCAGGTGGGGCGCCAGGTCACCTCGATTCTAGACCTGGATGTGCTGCTCAACAATACTGTAGATATTATCTGCGAAGCCTACGGTTTCTATTATTCCGGCATCTTCTTGCTCGAGCCCACAGGGGAGTGGGCGGTACTGCGGGCAGGACATGGCGAAGCCGGGCAGAAGATGTTGGCTGAGGGGCACCAGCTGCGGATTGGCGGGCACTCCATGATTGGCACCGCCATCAACCAGCGCAAGGCCCGCATCGCACTGGATGTGGGCGAGGAGCCCGTGCACTTCAAGAACCCGTATCTGCCGCACACTCGATCCGAGATGGCACTGCCGCTGATTGTGGGAGATACCGTCATCGGCGCATTGACGGTGCAGAGTATCGAGGAACGCGCTTTCAGCAATTACGATATTACCAGTCTCCAGGCAATGGC
Organism: Anaerolineae bacterium; assembly: GCA_026645815.1. Lineage (GTDB taxonomy): Bacteria > Chloroflexota > Anaerolineae > B4-G1 > SLSP01 > JAAZNO01. The sequence goes on from JAPKMR010000020.1 coordinate 49,956, forward strand.
GGATCAGCTGGCAGTGGCTCTGCGGAATGCGCAGCTGCTGCGCGAATTGGAGGCAGCTCACGCCGAAATCGTGCGCACCAAGACCTACGAAGCCATCGCCGCCGCCACCCTCGAAGCCATTCACTGGATTGGGAACAAGGCGCTTCCCATCACCGCCAGCGTCGAACGTCTACGGGATGATATGATGGACCTTTCCGATGCGGACCCGCTGTGCATCGAATCCATGCGCGAAGACCTGGAAATCATCGAGCAGAGCGCCCGGCTCATCGTGGATGTCAAGGAAAACCTCATCGGTCCTGCGCGCGAGCAAAAGCCCCGTCCGGCAATGGCCGAGGATGTGGTAAAGGATGCCGTCACATTACTGGCGTTGCCGCCAGAGTGGGTACACTACGAGATTGCCACCGGCGACCTTCTGTGTCTGGCAGACACAACGCAGTTGGGACGCGCTTTAGCTTATGTGCTGAAGAATGCGACAGAAGCGCTAGAGGGGCGTGCAGAGCCGCAGATTTTGATCGCGGTAGCGCCCGCGGAAGGGGATACCGTGGCTATCAGCGTCGCCGACAATGGCCCCGGCATTCCACCAGAGGCACTGGACAAAATCTGGGCGACGTTCTACACGACCAAGGGTGCAAGCCATGCCGGTCTGGGGCTTTCGGCCACGCTGCAAATCCTCAACCAACTTGAAGGTACCATTTACGTACGGAACCTGCCGGAAGGCGGCGCCTGCTTCGAGATGCGCCTTCCAGTCCCCCCCGCCGCACCAACACCCGTAGCACTGCCCGGCGGCAAGCACATCCTCCTGATAGATGACGAGGATGCATGGAGCATCTTTGCTACACAGGTGTTGACGGATGCCGGCAACACGGTCACGCGCACGGCGTGCCCCGAAAGTGCGCCGGGAGATTACGACATCATCGTGCTCGATAGCGCCCTGACCGCAGCGGATAGTCTGGAATGCCTTCGCAAACTACGCAAAGCGGGCTACGCCGACAAAGTTCTGGTAGTCGCTTCCCGCCTCTGGGCAGAGCGCGCCACCCAGATGTTGCAGATGGGGGTCAAAGACATCGTCCTCAAGCCCTATACGCCTGCGGAGATGGGCATCCTGTTTGCATAGCTGAACTTCACCCACTCTATTTATTCCGCTCCCCGGCGCGCGCGCCGGGGAGCGGAATTTTAGCAGGTATCAGGTCGCCGTACAAGAACGACGAAGGCAGTCATAGCCGCTTCTCGCGTGACCTATGGCTCCGCAGTGACTCTCACCGCATCCAAATCGCAGCCCAGGTGCGCAAGCAACTGCTGCAGGGCGACGGCATCCCCGCGCGCCGCGAGTGAGTGCAACACCCACTGCCCCGCGCCGCTTGCCTCATGGTATGCCAATACCAGGACCTCTTGGTCAGCAGGAACATTCAATTCGGGAGCTGTAGTTGGTTGGTAGTTCAAAGCAACACAATGAACCGCGGTAGGGGGGTAAGGCAACGGCGGCAACGAGTCTTCAGGTGCACGCGCCGCTGCATCAGTGCTGAAAAGCCTACGGTCCTCGCTCCAGGTGGCAACGCTCATTTCGGGAAGAAAGCGCTCCGGATAAGCTGCGGGGACCGTCGTCAGAACGGAGGTGATGCGTCCATCCTCCTGATTCCGGCAATCCACGTACGCATTTAACGCATTGCGCCAACCGGCGTCCCTTGCTTCTATCAGTGAGCGTTGTTTGCCCACATTCCACATCCAAAGAATCGCGACCCCCAATGCCAGCATGAGGATCAACGCGAGAATCGCCCAACGCACAACCGAATGCAGGGTCATTTTCCCTCCGCTACGGGATTTCGAGAAACACCACTACACTATAGACGGCACTTCACGGGCGTCAAATTGGGTATAGGACAAATCATTGGGAAGTTCAGAGGTCAGATTGGTGAGACAATGCGCTCAGACACTTTGGCGCACCGAAGAAGCGCAGAGGCGGGTTGTTTTGCAATTTTCGTGGACGGGGCTTCGCCCGTCCACGAAAATCACAAGCAGAAAGAAGCACCGAAGGGTGTGCTGAGCACCCCTACGGCGGCGCAGAGAGTTGAGCACTAATGGAGGTCGGTTATAAGATAGTACCTTATTCCAGGTCTTTCGATGGATAAGGTTGACGCGTCAACCCATTGGCGCACTCTCAATAGTGCGTCACTACCTTGGTCCCTACCGGCGCCCAGTTGTAGAGCCATTGGGCATCCGGCGTGCGCATGTTCACACAGCCATGGCTCATGGGGGTGCCGAAGTTGTTGTGCCAATACGTACCGTGAATGCCATAGCCCCGGTAGAAGTACATGGTGTAGGGCACATTCGTCAGATAGTAGCCAGGACCCGACATGGTAGTGGAGGCGTATTTGACGTAGACGGAGAACGTGCCCACCACGGTGGGATACCAGCGCGTTCCCGTAGACACTACGGCTGTAAAAACCGCAGTGGTTCCTTCATAAGCCGTGAGCGTCTGCCGGCTTAGATTGACGTCAATCCACTTCTCGCCTGCCGCGCCGTGACCGGGCGCGGGGGTGGAAGTGACCGGCGGCGTGACGCCGCTTCCGCCAGGGATGACCAGGCGCTGCCCCACATAGATGAGGTCGGAGCGCAAGCCATTGGCGGCGCGAATCGCAGCAGCGGTCGTCGAGTAACGCAGCCCTATGCGGAAGAGATTCTCGCCCGGTTGCACCACATGAATGCCGGCCGCGGTGCCTGGAGTGGGCGCCGGAGCCGGTTCAGAGCCGGCGCCGGGAATGACCAGGCGCTGCCCCACATAGACCCATGAGCGCGTTGTCAGCCCATTGGCCGTGGCCAGAGCGCTGACGCTTACTCCTTGCCGCCGCGCAATCCCGTATAAGGTATCGCCGGGTTGCACAATATACGATGTGCTCTGCGCCGCCGCCGGAGTCACAAACAGAAAAAGATTAAGAATAACAATTGCTGCCAGTAATCCTGTCCGCCACTTCATTGTAGATTGCTCCTTCCCCGGTCAGTAGTAAGGTATTAAGAAATATTGCATCTCGAGCGTGGTAATAGTATAGCAAATTCTTGCCAAAAGCACACTACAATTGCATTACAATTAGCATAAGAATCGTCACGCACACCCTGGGGGTGCGTTTCAAAACGGGGGTGAAAATCTCAAGCGCCCCTGCAGGGCGCCTGGGATAATTGATTTTTGGCAGCGGGGCTTTGCCCCGCTGCCAAAAATCAATCAAAGAAAGGTGTTTGTATGGTAGTCGTCTTGTTTTTACCCCAAAGTTGAAACGCACCCCACCCCGGAGAGTATATAAGGACGCGCGAGGCGCGTCCTTATATACTCCTGATGCAGACAGATTGATGCCATTCCGCGAGAGCAGCACGGAGGCACAACCGGGTGTATGTAAGCCCAAATTTTGCCTCGACTCAGCTCAACGGCGCTCCCATTTCACAGCATCAAAGCCAACCAACCTGGAAAGGCGCGTCTCATAGGTCACGTCCGCCAACGAGACATACTCGGAACCGCCGCCACTGAAGTTGTAGGTTCCCAGAGACACCCATTGACCACCATCATACGCCGATTGATCCACGATCTTCAAGGTATATCGCCCCGAAGCGACGACCCAATAGCGGGCATTTGCAGTCGTCGTGTAACGATCGGGAATGTAAACAAAGACCTCGTATCTTCCCCCGGCAAGGGTAGGATACCAGCGCGCCCAGTTGTAGTTCGACCGCACTTTGTCGTTGTTGTACGTCCAGTACAGGCGCCCACTGTGTCCCTCGTTGACGGAACGCCAACCGGTGGGAGAACCGCCGCGCACGAAGCCGGGGTCTTTATCATCCACGATGATCGCATCAGGGCTTCCGCCGCTAGCCGGAGCCCAGTTCAGCTGCGCTACGGCATTCCCGCCATTTTCGTAATATTGCAGCTCAACGGCAACCGGTCCACCGGGGAGATAGATATCACCCTGATAGGTGGTTGCCGCTTGCTCGCGCCAGGCATCAATCAACAAGTGCCCGTTGACCCATAGCCGTGCGCCATCATCTGCCGTGAGCGTGAAGCGCGTCATGCCGGCGGCAATGCTCGCCGTCTGCGTCCAGCGCGCCGAGAAGTTATCGGCGCCGACAGTCCCTGGCGCAGGCGAAGCCGTACCCCAGGTGAAATTGAGCGCAGTCTCCGTGCGCACCAAAACCGGGGCGCCGCTCAGCGACATGTTGTTGAAGTATTCGGCGCGCCAACCGGTTCCGGTCGAATCCAGCAGCGCCCACCCGAGGCGGGCGACAGCCTGCCCACCGTTTTCATAGTACTCGACAACGACATAGTGATGTCCAGATCCAAGGTAACGGTTTACGGTGAAGGTCTCTACAGCGTGGTCATACCATTTATCAATAAGCAGAACATTGTCTACCCACAATCGAATGCCGTCATCACTGGTCACCGTGAAGCGGTAATTGCCGGGGGTCACATCAATGTAACGCGTCCAACGGGCAGAGAATTGATCAACAGTGATGACATCTGGCACTGGAGAACCTCCAGCCCAATCATAATCCAGGTTCGGTTCCTGGCGGGTAAAAGCCGGCGAACCGGCGAGGTTCATGTTGTTCCAATATGCGGCGCTCCAGGTTGGATCGCTGTGCATCGGCAATACAGGACCTTGCGCCAAAACCGGTCCGCTGATCAGCAAGACCGCCAATAACAATACTGTGTGAAAAACACGTCTAACCGCCATCGCTCCCTCCTCCTATCATTGAATACCGGCATGTCAGCCATGCCCCTGGCATTGCCAACCCCAAACCGCGCAGGTGCGTTGCCCCTTTGGAAAAACGGTAAGACAAGACGGCTATCATGCAGATGCCTTTTCTTTGAGTGACTTTGTGCAGTGGGGATGCGCCCCACCGTACAAAAATCACTTATCTTCCGTGCTCCGCGGGGATGCCTGAGATTGTCGCGCCCATTCTGGACCGCACCCAACCGCGCCCTGTGGGTTGTAACTTCTCGACGTCGAAGGGGTACCGGAGGTTCCCAGGACGCTCTGCAGCAAGCATTACGGGAGCGTGACGAAAAGGTAACAAATACGCAACGACACACCCCGGCACTTTACCCGCGCTTGTGCAGGTGTGCCCGGTCGCTTTCAAGTAGAATTTCCGAGGTTACAAAACCGAAATCGGGGATACGCTCAAGCTGCAGCAGCTTCTCTTTTGGACTCGAGGGCTTCCCAACGGGTGTAGGCGCCCTCTAGCTCCTGTTTCAGCGCCTCCAGGCGCGCCGTAGCTGCAACAACAGCCTCCCCGCCCTGTTGATAGAACGTGGGGGTATTCAGGTTAGCGTAAAGCGCCGCCTGCTCTGCTTCCAGCGCCTCGATGCGCTGCGGCAAAGATTCTAGCTCTTGCTGCTCCTTGAAGCTCAGCTTGGGAGGCGTGACTCTCCGGGGGCGCACCTCCACAGAGGCGCGCGGCGCCTCAACCGGCGCCGGCACGCTCCTTTGGAGCAACCAGTCATCGTAACCGCCCGCGTATTCGCGGATGCGTCCCGCTCCCTCGAGCACTAACGTGCTTGTGACCACATTGTTCAGCAACATGCGATCATGGCTCACGAGCAATACAGTCCCAGGATAATCCGCCAGCAGCGCTTCTAGCAGCTCCAGCGTCTCGATGTCCAAATCATTCGTAGGCTCATCCAGCACCAGCAAATTTGAGGGCCTGGCAAACAAACGCGCCAACAGCACACGATTGCGCTCGCCGCCAGAAAGCGCGCTCACATAGGCCTGGATGCGATCCCGCGAGAAGAGAAAATCCGCCAGATAGGCGCTGATATGGCGTTGCTGTCCGTTGAGCATCACCATATCGCCCTCGCAGACATTCTCAGCTACCGTCTTCTCCGGCGCCAGCTGCTCGCGCAGTTGGTCGAAATAGGCAATCTCAAGATTCGCCCCGTGGCGCACACTGCCCCGTTGCGGCGCTATCTCGCCCAAGAGCAAGCGCAACAACGTCGTCTTGCCCGAACCGTTGGGACCAATAATGCCCACCCGGTCACCGCGCAGGAGCGCCGTAGAAAGGTGCGCCACAACGGGCTGTCCACCGTAACTGAAGCTGATATCGTTCGCCTCGATGACGAGTTTCCCAGAACGTTCCGCCTCATTAACCTGCAAGCGCACGGCGCCGGGTTGTTCCTGCCGTGCATAACGCGCCTCACGCATCCGCAGCAGTGCGCGCACCCGCCCCTCATTGCGGGTGGTGCGCGCCTGTGTGCCCTGGTGAATCCAGACTTCTTCCTGAGCCAGGCGCTTATCGAATTCCGCCCACTGCGTCATCTCGACTTCCAATTGGTTTTGTTTGTGCTCACGATAAACGGCATAAGCGCCGGTCCAACTGCTAAGCCGCCCGCGGTCGAGGTCCAGAATCCGTGTCGCCAGGCGCTGCAAGAAAGCCCGATCATGGGTCACAAAGACCAACGTACGGGCATAACGGAGCAGGAAATCCTCTAACCAGCGAATGGCTTCAAGATCGAGGTGATTGGTTGGCTCATCGAGCAACAGCACATCGGGATCATTCGCCAAAGCGCGGGCAAGGAGCACCCTGCGCTTCCGTCCACCGGAGAGTGTGGCGAAATCCGCTTGTGGGTCTAACTCCAGGCGCGATAGCACCGTCTCCAGGTGACGCTGCGCTTCCCAACCATCGCAGGCATCAAGTTCACGTTGCAGACGTTCCAGGTTGACGAGAAGCATCGCATCGCTTGACTGCGCCAACTGTTCGTGCAACTGCTGATAGAGACTCAGCCGCTGCCCCCGCACGCCAAGACCCTGTGCGACAATCTCATAGACTGTGCCCGTGAGTTGCGGTGGCACCGTCTGCGGCAAGCGTCCCACCCGCAGCTTCTGCTGGCGGACCACTTCACCGATATCTGGCAGTACATCTCCGCTCAGAAGCTTGAGCAAGGTGGATTTGCCGGAGCCATTGCGCCCCAACAAGCAAATCCGCTCACCGGCTTCAACCTGCAGGTCAGCATGCTCGAGCAGCAAAGGCCCGCCATAGCTAATACTCACATCCTTCAAACTAAGAAGCGCCACACAAACCTCACCAACCCAAGAATCACACGAGGGCTTTTCAGCCACCGACCCAGAATACCAGGCCGGTGGCTGAAATTGTCACTGGGGAACCGGTCGAAGTCTACCCTTGAAGCTCAGTCTTTCAGCTTTCAGTGATGACAACCGACAACATGACATCACCCTGACGGATGGCGTCAACGACATCCAAACCGGCGACCACCTTGCCGAAAACGGTATGCTTACCATTGAGGTGTGGTTGCGGGCTGTGGGTGATGAAAAACTGGCTACCATTCGTGCCAGGGCCAGCATTGGCCATTGACATCACGCCCCGCTCATGAATCAGCGGATTGCCAACAAACTCATCCTCGAAGTGATAGCCAGGACCGCCCCGTCCGGTACCGGTCGGGTCGCCGCCCTGAATGACGAAATTACTGATCACACGATGGAAAACGACACCATCATAGAAACCCTCGCGAGCCAAGAACACAAAGTTGTTGACCGTTTTGGGGGCGTACTTAGGGTAAAACTCAAGCTCGAGAACACCTTTAGATGTGGTTATCGTCGCATGATACTGCTTCGCAGGGTCAATCTGCATTGCCGGCGGCATACTCCACTGTTTCATCATCAGCTCCTTTATTTGAATGCGTTACATGCGCATTATAACACGAGTATGAAAGACACTTGCACACCAGGGAACTCAGGGGTAAATTTCTTCTACACTGCGCGGTACTTTTCAAAAATGGTTTGACCAAAATGGCGCGAGTGTCTGGAATCCAAACCAAAATAGCATCAAAGGTATATTTTTGGTTAGTAACCCAAATAAGGCGCCTCGAACACGATACCGCAGACCAGATCCTTTACACAGCCGTTCAGCCTGTTCCCGTTCACCTAGGCTCAGATAGGCAAAAACACCTCGCTTAACAGGCTTTAGTTAGCACAGGAGAAATGCGCATGGAGCAATTACCGACTGGGGTTTCACAGCAGGGCCTCGAAAATCAAGCCACAGGAGATTGGGATGCCTTTTCACGCGCCTATCCCGCCTATGCAAGCACCACTCCCCTCGATGAGCTGCGCACTCGGGAATATAGTCGCCTGGACCGCCTGAGACAGGTTTACCTGGATTATACCGGAGGCGGCTTATACGCGGACTGCCAACTACGCAATCACCAGGAATTGCTCTCCACTCACGTTTTTGGTAACCCGCACTCCCACAATCCCACCTCCCTGGCGATGACAAGGCATGTGGAACAGGCGCGCGCTTATGTGCTGGAATTCTTCAACGCAGACCCCGATGAATATGAAGCCATTTTCACCCTCAATGCCAGCGGCGCGCTAAAACTGGTTGGCGAAGCTTATCCCTTTGCGCCAGGGGGACACTATGCCCTGCTCTTTGACAACCACAATTCTGTCAACGGCATCCGCGAATTCGCACGCACCAAAGGGGCACAAGTATCATACGTCGCCGTGGATGCTCCAGACCTGCGCATCAACCAACGGCAGCTGGAACACGCCCTGGCTCTGGGCACACCCGGCATTCCCAAGCTATTCGCTTATCCCGCACAATCCAATTACTCCGGCGTACAGCATCCACTGGAGCTAATTGAGATTGCCCAGGCACAGGGTTGGGAGGTGCTGGTGGATTGTGCCGCATTTGCCCCAACCAACCGGTTGGACCTACACGTATGGAAACCGGATTACTTGCCGCTCTCTTTCTACAAGATGTTTGGCTATCCAACCGGCGCAGGGGTATTGCTGGCGCGCAAATCAGCGCTGGCCAAACTGCACCGCCCCTGGTATGCGGGAGGCACCATCACAATCGCCTCGGTGCAGGGCAATGGGCATTATTTCGCCGAAGGCCCCGCAGCCTTTGAGGATGGCACGGTCAACTACCTTAATCTGCCTGCGGTAGAAATCGGCTTGCGGCACCTGGAAAGCGCAGGAATCGAGATGATCCACACGCGCGTGGGTTGCCTTACGGGGTGGTTGTTGGAACGGCTGACAGCGATGAAACACAGCAACGGGCATCCGCTGATAAGCATTCAAGGTCCTACAACACCGGAAGCGCGCGGGGGCACACTGACCCTAAGCTTTTACGATCCCGACGGCAACGTCTTCGACGAACACCGCATCGAGGAACTGGCGAATCTCGAAAACATCTCCGTGCGCACCGGGTGCTTCTGCAATCCAGGTGCGGGGGAGGTAGCGCACGGGCTGACGCCAGAGATGATGGCAGAGTTCTTCAAGTTTGATCACGGGCTATCGTTTGAAGAACTACGACAGCTCATGCAAGCGCGCTATGGCAAGAGTATCAACGCCGTGCGCATTTCGGTAGGCCTGGCGAGCAATTTTGCCGATGTGCAACGCTTTCTTGATTTTGCGCAAGGCTTTATAGACAAATCCATCGCATCAATAGGGAGCAGTGAGCCAACAAACAGGTGCCGCAGTGTTGATGCAGGCGCATAACTGCGGGCGCATGAGTGCGGGCACATGGCACAGATTTATCCAGACGTCCCTACAGAACGCGGGGCGCGTCACGACACGTTCCTATCGCTCGAGACAGGTTGCAGGGTTAAGAGACCCTTGGACTCTCCCTTGGCTATCCTTCGACTTCGCTCAGGACGGGTTGTTCAGGATGATGGGTCGTGCGGGGTGAGGAGGAATGCAAAGATCATCCCGAAGGTAATTTTGAAAGTTCATCATCCGCCAACATAGAGTTCGGTCATAACAGGGAAGTTGGAGGGTGTTTTCGCGACGTGGTGAAATCGTGTCGCGAAAACACCCAAACAGATATCTACCGAGGTGTTTGAGGCAGGCTCAGAGCACGCTTACTTCATCAAACCCACGCGGGCGTTGAACTCGTCAATGAGCGCGTCAATCTCATCCGCCTGTCCCTGGAAGCTGGTCCAGTAATCGTCCTGGTACCACTGGCGTTGAATCTCTTCATAGGTTTTGCCCTGCTGCTCGACCCAGGTGTAGTACTTGAGGTTGTGGACGCGCTTGCGGTCCGGATAGGTGAGCTCCTCCATGTTGGCGGTGTTCTCGCCCAACAGATAGCGCTCATAATCCGCAGCAGCATCGAGTTCGGTGTACTCACCGTGTGCCTCAAGTTCCTCACGCAGACGGCTTTGATAGAGTTCCATCGAATCCGTCCAGATCGTGAAGATCACATCCTGGCTGGTGAGATCATACCACTTAGCCGTCTTGATCGCCCCGAGCACGTTAGCAACGCTGGAAATGCCCATGAGGTCCAGCTGGTCTACGATGTGGGGCGCGACACCGCGCTTCTTGAGGTAGCTACGACCTGCGGGTTCGTTAAAGAGGCGAATCAAGTCAATGGTTGCCTGATCATCAATGGCAGTGACCACATCAGTATTCTTGACATTGTGAACCCACGGCACGTGCTTATCGCCGATGCCCTCGATGCGGTGCCCACCAAAACCATTGCGCAACAGGGTGGGGCACTGCAATGCCTCGCTGGCAACCACCTTGCTGCCTGGATAGAGCTGTTTGAGATAATCCCCACAGGCGATGGTGCCGCCGGAGCCAGTATTAGAAACCACGCCGGCAAAACGGTTACCAGGGCGCATCTCGATGCCCAGAACCTCTTCCATGGCGTGACCGGTAATCTCGTAGTGCCAGAGATAGTTGCCGAACTCCTCGAACTGGTTGAAGATGAAGATATCGTCGCCGCGCGTGCGGGTGAGCTCGTGGCACTTATCGAAAATCTCCTTCACGTTCGACTCGCAACCAGGGGTAGCAATCACCTCGCCAGAGACCTGCCGAAGCCACTCGAAGCGCTCCTGGCTCATCTCCTCGGGCAGGATGGCGATGGAATCGCAAGCGAGCAACGTCGAGTCGTAGGCGCCGCCACGGCAGTAGTTGCCGGTGGAGGGCCAGACGGCCTTCTGCCTGGTAGGATCAAATTGACCCGTGACCAAACGCGGCACCAGACAACCGAAAGCTGCGCCGACTTTGTGCGCTCCGGTGGGGAACCACTTGCCTACCAGCGCGATGATACGTGCCTCGACCCCGGTCAATTCAGGGGGCAGCTCAATATAGTTCACGCCGCCAAAGCCTCCGCCGTGCGCAGTTGGCTCGTTCTTCCAGGTAATGCGGAAGAGGTTGCGCGGGGTGATATCCCACAAGCCAACCTGTGCCAGTTCTGCCTTGATGCTATCAGGAATCAACGCCGGGTTCTTCTGCTGCGCAAACGTCGGGATGATGATATTGCGCTCCCGCGCACGCTTGATCGCGTTCTCCATACCCTCGTGGACGATAGTCAGATCAATCATGATATTCAAGCCTCCTTGTGAAATTAGTGTCTCAAAATCTATAACCGGTATACAGGGCGGCAGGTGTGAATCAACAAAACAGATATTAGATTACGCCCATTCTTCCACCGACAATCTACTGATCATTCGCTGAAATCGTTAGCGAAATCGTAAATTTGCTGGTACACTCAGAGGATGACTACTACTGAGTTGAC
>JAPKMR010000210.1 GCA_026645815.1 Anaerolineae bacterium
TCCAAAACGGGGACACGCTGCCGGTATTGCTCCAGTTGTGCGCTAAGTGTAGCGTTCTCGGATCGAAGCGCCTCAAGATCCGGGCTTTGGAATGCCAACGACGCTGCCTGGACGCCCAATGCCCCACTCACCGCGCCACCAACGGCGGCAAGCCCGAGGTTGAGCGCTTGCAGAGAAGCCATCTGAGCGCGCAGATCAGCGTTCTCAGCGCGAAGGCCGTCCAGATCGAGGTTTAGCGAGGGCAGCGCTTCTACCTGGGCACGGAGCTCGGCGTTCTCGGCGCGAAGTCCGTCCAGTTCCAGATTTAGCGAGGGCAGAGAGCCTGCCTGGACGCCTAATGCCCCACTCACGGCGCCACCAGCAGCAGCAAGCCCGAGGTCAGGCGCTTGCAGAGAAGCCATCTGAGCGCGCAAGTCGGCGTTCTCAGCACGAAGGCCATCCAGATCGAGGTTTAGCGAGGGCAGCGCTTCTACCCGGGCGCGGAGCTCGGCGTTCTCAGCGCGAAGCCCGTCCAGATCGAAGGCCGGCGATGACAGTGACGAGATTTTGGCGTTCAACGCCAGATTCTCCGCGCGCAATGTCTCCAATTCTTCCATATTAGATTGCGCAGCTGCCTGCCATTTGCGGCGCCAGTAGAAAAAGTCAATCACCCATTCAATCAACCAACCAACCAACAGACCGATAAAGAAACTCAACCAGTTCATAGTGCCTCCTAGGATATTTAGTAAACCGTAACCAACCCAGTAACCAATAAGAATGCCAACAACACAATACTTCGACGGAGAGAGTTTAGAAAAGGGACAAACCAACTACTAACATTATAGCATGAGATTCGAGTGAAAGACAACCTACTTTCGGCAACTATTTTAACTCCATATATCATGCAAGTTAAATTTACGCACCGGGGGCGTTTCAGAATGGGAACGGCAATCTCACACGCTTCTATAGGGCGCGCCCTGTAGGAGCGTGGTAGAAAAGTTTTTTTTGCGGGCTGCGCCCGCAAAAATCACGCTTGCGGAGAGAAGCGCCGAGTACGGGCGCCGAATACGGCGGCGTAGAGGGTTTTTGAGTGATCTAGCCGATTTTGCCACTGTAGAAAAAAACCACTCATATGAGAGTGTTTTCAAACAAGGACTCCCCGAAGGGGGACCTTCAGGGAGTCTGATGAACAACGGTAATATGAGGTGGGGCTACTGTCTAGTCTACGAACTCAAAGCGCTCGCCCTTGACACCGCAAACCGGGCATTTCTCCGGTGGTTCGGGTCCCTCGTGGGTGTAGCCGCAAATCGGGCAAACCCAGTAATCCACAGGCTCAGCTGGTTGCTCCAGATTGGCCAGGGCTTTGCGGAATAAACCCTCGTGAATCTTCTCCACTTCCCAGGCCCATTCGAAAGTGCGCAAAGCGCTCTTGTCATTCTCAGCCTCGGCATCGGCGATGAATTCAGGGTACATCGTCACTACTTCGTAATTCTCACCGCCAATGGCAGCCTGCAGGTTCTCTGCAGTAGACTTGATTTCGCCCATGGCTTTGAAATGATTGATCGCGTGAACGGTTTCCGCTGCTGCTGCCGCGCGGAACAGCTTGGCAACTTGAGGTTGACCCGCAGCATCCGCCTGACGCGCGAAAGCCGTGTATTTACGATTCGCTTGAGATTCACCCGCAAACGCAGCGTGCAAATCATCCATCACCTTAGACATTCCACTGCCTCCTGTAAATAGTCAATATTGGGGAACAACAAAAGTATAGCCGCAAACGCCAGAAAACACAAGGAAAGATCACACATCACTATTCAGCGAAGATCGTTTTTATGTTTTGGGTGTGGCGCCGGGTATGGCGCCACACCCAAAAACACTCTTTGAGTGCTTCAGAACCAACAGCCAAATCGCCCCGCCAGTTATGGCTTTTGATACAGCTCCATCAACACACCGCGCGTGCTCTTGGGGTGAACGAAAACGTAGCGGGTGCCGTTATCGCGGGTGCGGATTTCGCCGGTCATGCGCGCGCCCTGCGCTTCGAGCTGGGCTACGGCAGATTCGATATCCTCAACCAACACGCAAATGTGATGGATGCCTTCGCCACGTTTTTCGATGAATTTGCCAATGCTATTTTCAGGGTCCAGGGGGCGAAGCAGCTCAATCTCGGATTCGCCCATGGGCAGGCAGGCAATTTCCACACCTTCAACGGGAACTTCGGTGCGCTCCGTCACTTCCAGACCTAAGGCATCCCGATAGAACTGCAAAGCGCCTTCCAAATCATTGACGGCAATCGCAATATGATGAATGTGCATGGCTCCTCCTTGGGGAAAGTGCTGTATGGATTTTATGAATCAGCATAACCTGACGCTATGGTTGCAGGTTTAAGCTTCACTATACTGAGCTTTGTAAAGGCGTCAAGTGCTACCTCTCCGCGGGGTGGGTTTCAAAACGGGGGTGAAAATCTCAGGCGCCCCTACAGGGCGCAGGAGAAAATTGATTTTTGGCGGCGGGGCAAAG
>JAPKMR010000211.1 GCA_026645815.1 Anaerolineae bacterium
CGAAGGTCTTTTGCAGCAGGAGATCGCCCGCGTACTTTTCATTCCGTAGCATGGCGTGAACCTGCGTTTCCTTGAACTGAGCGCCTTGCAGCGTCTTCGCGCCCATCTCGCGCAGCTTCTTCATAATGAGGTTTTTGCCCATGCCGTCCTGAAAGTCGCGGAAGATCATACGCACGATTTCTGCCTCATCTGGCTTAACAATCAGCTCGCCCTTTTTCTGCCGATAACCGTAGATGCGCATATTGCAGGGCTTGCCCTGCTTGAAATCGTTTCGGATGCGCCATTTACAGTTTTCCGAGGTGGACAGGCTCTCTTCCTGCGCGAAGGAAGCGAGGATGGTGAGCATCAGCTCGCCGTCCCCGCTCATGGAATGGATGTTTTCGCGTTCGAAGTAAACATCCACGCCCAACAGCTTCAACTCGCGCACCGTCTCCAAAAGGGTGACGGTGTTTCTGGCGAAGCGCGAGATGGCTTTCGTCAGGATCAGGTCGATTTTGCCCGCCCTGCAATCTTCCAGCATTCTCTGGAACTCGTCGCGCGCGTCCTTCGTGCCGGTGATCGCCTCGTCCGAATAGGCGTCTTATCCGGGACAAATATCTATTGACAAATTCGGATATTTCAGCCATTCATTTATGCTTCTGACAAGCCGTGAGTAACAAACACCCCCTTGGTGACATTCCCCAAGGGGGATGGGTCGAAATTCTTTACGCCATAAATAGCTCGATATCGTCATCCACTTTCCCGATTCCGGCGATCCCAAACTTCTCTACCAGTACTTTGGCAACGTTCGGAGATAGAAACCCAGGCAGCGTCGGGCCGAGGTGTATGTTTTTCACGCCTAGGTACAGGAGCGCCAGGAGGACGATGACAGCCTTCTGCTCGTACCACGCGATGTTAAACGTGATGGGCAATTTATTGATGTCGTCGAGGCCGAACACCTCTTTGAGCTTCAGTGCGATCACTGCCAACGAATACGAGTCGTTGCATTGTCCTGCATCCAGTACCCTGGGGATGCCACCGATGTCGCCAAGCTTCAATTTGTTGTAGCGGTATTTGGCACAACCGGCGGTCAAGATGATCGTGTCCTTCGGCAGTTTTTCTGCGAAGTTGGTATAATACTCTCTCGACTTCATTCTGCCATCACATCCGGCCATCACGAAGAATTTCCGGATCGCTCCTGACTTGACCGCCTCTACTACCTTGTCTGCCAGCGCTAGAACCTGGTTGTGCGCAAAGCCACCGACGATGCTTCCCTCCTCAATCTGCTCCGGCGCAGGAAGGGTTTTAGCCATCGCGATGATCTCAGAGAAATCCTTTTTCCCGCCTTCATCTGCAGCAATGTGCTTGCATCCCGGGAATCCGCTAGAACCTGTGGTAAAGATCCTTCCTCGAACCTCTTCGTTCCTAGGTGGAACAATGCAGTTGGTCGTAAAAAGGATGGGACCGTGGAAAGTAACGAACTCTTCAAGCTGTTTCCACCAGGCATTTCCATAGTTGCCAGCGAAATGATCATATTTCTTGAAAGCCGGATAATAATGGGCCGGTAACATCTCGCTGTGGGTATACACGTCGACACCCGTACCCTTGGTTTGCTCTAGCAATTGCTCAAGATCAGTCAGATCGTGCCCTGAAATGAGGATTGCGGGATTGCTACGAACGCCGATGTTGACCTGTGTGATCTCAGGGTTGCCATACTTGGACGTGTTGGCTTCGTCGAGTAATGCCATTGCCTTGACGCCGTACTCGCCGGTCTTTAGCGTAAGGGCCACAAGGTCATCTGCTGTGAGAGAATCGTCCAATGTTGCCGCCAATGCTGCATAGACAAAAGAGCTGATCTCAAAGTTCTCCTTGCCGATGTTCATCGCGTGTTCCGTATATGCGGCCATACCTTTTAGCCCATACGTAATCATCTCGCGAAGCGAACGGACATCTTCGTTTTCGGTCGCAAGAACGCCGATCGTTGCCGCCTTAGCCAGCATGTCTTCCCGAGAATCGACAGAGAAAGTAGCAGCATCGTGCAAAACATCCGTACTGACCGATTTCTTAAGCTCATCCCTGACCGCAATCATCTTTCTGATATGATGTTCAATCGCGCTATCGTCGAAGTTCGCGTTGGTGATTGTCATGAATAAGCTGCTAAGCACCTGGTAGTTTACATCACCAAGCTTAGTGGCATCGATCTTCCCTTTGACAACGATCTCTGAGATGCCTTTAAGTGTGTAGATGAGAAGATCCTGAAGCCGCGCGACATCCTCGGTCTTTCCGCAAACGCCGCGCACCGTGCAGCCCTTTCCACCGGCCGTCTCCTGGCACTGATAACAGAACATGCTCATAATGGCCTCCTCCTTCATTCCTCTATTGGTTCAAATTCCTCTTTGCCCACAAAGCAGATTGGGCATTGCCAATCATTTGGTATTTCTTCGAACGCCGTACCTGGCGCTACGCCACCATCCGGGTCGCCGACTTCGGGATCA
>JAPKMR010000212.1 GCA_026645815.1 Anaerolineae bacterium
GTGCAAATTCTGGAGACAGGGATGAATCTGGGCTACGCTGGCGGCAACAATGTGGGTATTAGACATGCACTTGCCCAGGGTGCAGAGTATATCTGCGTTTTGAACAATGATGTTTTGGTGGCGCCGGGTTTTTTGGAGCCCCTGGCGCTTGCGGCATCTGGCCCTGATGATGTGCCGGCAGTTACCTCACCAGCGGTATGTGAAATGGGACGCCCTGATGTGATCTGGAGTTTGGGTGCGGCTGTTGTTTGGCATAATGGGTCAGTAATCCGGCTGCATAGCGGGGAAAGCTATGCAGCCTGGGTAGATACTTCCCCCTTTGAGGTTGATTATGTGCCTGGTAGCGCTATGTTTGTGCCTCGCAAGGTGTGGGAAAAAGTTGGCTTGTTTGATGAGGATTATTTCCTTTATTACGAAGAAACAGATTGGTGTGTGCGTGCGCATCGTGCCGGCTTCAAAATACTGGCGGTGCCCGGCGCGGTGATTTGGCATGAAGTGGAGGCCCAGGGAAGCCGTACATCTCCTGCTGTGACGTATTATATGACGCGCAATGCCCTGCGTTTTCTGCGACGCAACCTGCCAGATGGTTCCGCGACCCTGCCTATGGTGCGCGTCGCTATCTCTGCTCACTGGAACGTTCTTGGTGACCTGCGTCGCAGGCAATTTCGAAGAGCATGGTTTCGTGTGCGTGGTGTCTACGATTACCTGCTTAACCGTTTGGGGCCACTAAAGTGACACAATCACAACACGACAAATTGCGAGACTCAGTTCTGAGCCGTTTGCCTCTATCTTTTAAGAAAGTGCTCAATGCTGTCTATTGGTTGGTCTATGACACCCGTGATTATTTGACCGAGGCGACTGGCTGGTTGCCTTCCAACCGATTGCGCTGTCTGCTTTGGCGAGGCTTGGGCGTACGGATTGGGCGACGCACCAGCATCCATCGCAACTGTCGCTTCTACCGCCCGAGTCATGTCGCTATCGGCGCGCATTGTGTGATTTTGCGCGATGTGTTGTTGGATGGCCGGCGGGGCTTGACCATTGATGATAATGTAAACATCTCAGAAGGGGTCATGGTGTTTTCATTGCACCACGATATGAATAGCTCAGAATTCGCAGCCGAGGGTGGACCTGTCTCAATTGGCGATCATGTGTTTATCGGCGCTCGGGCCATTATTTTGCCCGGTGTCACCATCGGTCGTGGCGCGGTTGTGGCAGCTGGCGCCGTGGTTACAAAGGATGTGGCCCCTCTTAGCATTGTCGGCGGTGTGCCGGCCCGGGAAATCGGAAGCCGGCCAGACGTGCTCACCTATGCGCTCGATTACCGCAAGTTTCTGGGTTAACATATCCTTTTACAATGGCTTTATCTTCTAGGAGTAGTGGATTGTGAAAATTCTGGTGGTTTCGGAGTGGTTCCCTTATCCTCCCATCGCCGGGGCCAAAATACGCGCTTATAACCTGATCCGGCAATTGGCAAAACTGGGCGAAATAGACCTTATTGCACAGGTGAATACCTTGTCTCCCGACCAGGTTGTGGCTGGTACTGAGCACATGAAGCAGTTTTGCCGCTCGGTTGAGAGTATACCTGCCGTTCCCTATCATTATAGCCTTCGAAACGCCGTACAAACTCTGATAGACCCCCTCCCCGCGACGGTACGGCATAAGCACAATCCCGCTCTCGAACAGCTTCTTGCCGCACGGATGGTCAATTCATACGATGTCGTGGTTGCTACCATTTCTGGCGCTCCAACAGCAACGTTGGATAGTTTGGTCAGGTTGAAAGCCCGTCCGCTCGTTGCGGATTCGCTGGAGTTGGGTGTGCTACGCCCCAAAGCCGAGGTGCCGCTTTTGCGCCGTGCGCGCAACGGATATACCTGGTGGCATCTGCGCCGCTATACCAGGCGCTTGTTGAGAGATGTGGATGTCATCGCCGTTTCATCAGAGAATGAGCGGGCGCTGTTTGCTGAGCTTCTCCATGATCCCCATCAATGTGTGGTGGTCCCCAATGTCCTGGATTTGGACGAGTACGCCGGTGATTTCGGCCCGCGCGATTTCAGCAGCCTGCTTTATGCCGGTTCGTTTGGCTACATCGCCAATTATGAGGCCATGTTATGGTTTGCACAGGAAGTTTTTCCCCGCATTGCTAACCGGCAGGCGCTCCGCGTGGTTGTGACGGGCAATACCGCGGGACGTGACCTGATGCCGTTACAGCAGGCCTGCCCACAGATCGAGTTTCCTGGTTTTGTGGAGGATATTCGGCCTTATTTTGCGCGCAGCGGTATTTGCATTGTCCCGATTTTGGCCGGGGGGTCTACGCGCCTAAAGATCATCGAGGCGATGGCGTGGGGCACACCCGTAGTGAGCACACGGATTGGCGCCGAGGGCCTAGAGGTATCGCACGAACGCGATATCTTGC
>JAPKMR010000213.1 GCA_026645815.1 Anaerolineae bacterium
CCTAAAATCACGGTTTTTCTACCTGCACTAAATCCATCTTTCCTATCCGCGTTCATCTGCGTTCATCTGCGTCCAAAAATTCTCCGCGTTGAAAACCTCTTTACACAAAGGAGCTTCCTATGGATTTACTTAGCCTTGTGCTTACCCTCCGCCCTACCGCCGCCGGGACACCGCCGCCGCGACTCGGGCGCGCCGCCCACGCCATCCTCCTGCGCCAAATCGCCGCACAGGATCCCGCCCTCGCCGAGGCCCTCCATAGCGATGACGGCCCCAAACCCTTCACTTGCTCCGACCTTCTCGGTTCCCGGCGGCGCGAACAGGTCATGCCCGAAGAAGCCTACACCCTCCGCTACACCGCTCTCACCGCGCCCGTCGCCGCGGCCCTCGCCAACGCCTTTACCGTCGGCCAAACCCTCACCTTCGAGGACGTCACCTTCCAGATCATCACCGTAGATGCCGACCCTACCTCTCCGAATCCCTGGGCTGGCAACGACAACTATCAGGACCTCGCCGCCCGCCACCTTCTGCCCGCAGGTCCGCTCCCGCCCACCTCCTGGAACATCCTCCTGGCGGCGCCGCTGGCATTTCAATCCAAAGGCAAGACCCAACCCCTGCCCCTGCCCGAACTCTTCTTCGGCAGCCTCGTCCAGCGCTGGAACACCTTCGCACCCGTCGCCTTGCCCGAAGAAGGCGTCCGCCGCTACGCTGAGGAACTCGTCGCCGTCAGCCGCTTCGAACTCCGCAGCGCCCCCGGTTGGGACCGCGGACCCGGGCTGCGTATCGGCGCCATCGGCAAACTCACCTACCGCGCCCTCAACCGCGACCGCTACTGGCTCGCCGTCCTCTCCCTGCTCGCCGAATACGCTCGCTACGCTGGCGCTGGTGCAATGACTACAGCAGGGATGGGCCAGGTGCGGCAGGTGTAGGATTGCGGATTGGAATCCGCAACCGGAGGTTTCCATGAACACCATCTATATCACTGAACAGGGTGCCCAACTGGGGCTAGATCACCGCCGATTGGAAGTTCGCAAAAACAACCAGGTATTGGCCGAGTTGCCTCTGGGGCACGTGGAGCGCCTCGTCATTCTGGGCAATGTGAGCATCACCACGCCCACCCTCAAGCGGCTGATGCAGGATGGGATTGATGTCGTCTTTCTCAGCCTGGATGGACGATACTACGGGCGCATCACGGGCGAGGCTACACCGCACGTAGCGCTACGGCGGGCGCAATATCGCTGGCAGGCCGATGACGCTTTCACCCTGGCGCTTGCGCAACGCCTGGTCGCGGGCAAAATCCGCAACCAGCGGGTCTTGCTCCAACGCCAACAGCGCAGCGGGCACGCTGAATTGCTGGCAGCGTTGAGCGATCTGCAAGATTATGAAGCCCGTGCCGGACGCACGCAAACTCACAACTCGTTACTCGGCGTCGAAGGCAGCGCCACGGCGCGCTATTTCAGCGGCTACCGCCTGCTCTTTGATCCCGTGTGGAACTTCCAGAACCGTAATCGCCAGCCACCACGCGATCCCATCAACGTCTTACTCTCCTTCGGCTACACCCTCCTCACCCGCGCCGCCGAAAGCGCCGCCCGCGCCGTGGGGCTAGACCCTTACGTCGGCTTCCTGCACAAAGATGCCTACAATCGACCGTCGCTGGCATTGGACCTGGTGGAGGAGTTCCGCCCCATCATCGAAGGGCTAGCGCTACACGTCTGTCACCACGAGCTCATCCATCTCGAAGACTTCCGTCCGGGAGATGAGGCTGCGGGCGAACGCGCCCTGGTATTGGAGCGCGACGCCGTCAAACGCTTCATCGCCGCCTATGAGGAACGCATGGGGCAGACACTCCAGCATCCGCGCACGGGGGAACGCCTGGCGCTCTGGCGCTTTGTGGAGTTGCAGGCGCAGGAAGTTGCCCGTTGCCTGCGTGCTGGCGCGCCGGAATACCGCGCCATTACCTTCCGTTGAGCGCAGCTGATGGCACGCTCTTGCTATCTCATCAGTTACGATATCCCCGATGACAAACGGCGGGGCAAAATCGCACACCTGCTGGAAGGCTACGGTGAACGGGTACAATACAGCGTCTTTGAAATCTGGGTCACCGATAGAGAACTGGAAAAACTGCGGGCACAGCTCGAACGGTGGGTCAAGGCGCGTAAGGAGCACCTGGCGGAAACCGAGAGCGTTCCGGCAGCCCTCCCTACGCAGCCTGCCGCCAATCCGCCACAGGGCAGTGTGCGCATCTATCCCCTCTGCGGCGCCTGCAAGGAAAAGCGGGTGGTCCTGGGGGATGGTAAACCCACCGACGCTCCGGGTTTGCGCATAATCTAGATTGTGCTATCATGGAATCATAGCAAGCGTATGTCG
>JAPKMR010000214.1 GCA_026645815.1 Anaerolineae bacterium
CGCAGCCAGGGTTACGGTGGTGTGAGAGGGTTGCCAGCCCACGGTGTTATTACCGAAGTAAATTCTGAAGACTCTTCAACGCCTGTACAACCGCGTAGCCAACCAATCCCGTCCTGTAGGGACGGCTGAAAAAGCTTGAGTAAGCGCCAGGCTGGAGCCTGGCGCTCCCATGAAGGGTGCCGCGGTTACTTCCGGATACGTCCCCTCCCGCCGAGCTGCCCTAGCGCCGTCTCCCGAATGCGGCGCAACCTATCCGCCATGGGCCTGCCGAAGTACGCGCCGAGGCTGGCGCCCGCGGCGATGCCCAACGCCACCCCCGCCGCCTGAAAGACGATGAGCGCCCCCTCCATCAGGTCCCCCGTTCCTGGCGCTGCGCCCACCATCTGGAACAGCCCCTTGAACAGCGTCAGCCCCGGCACCAGTGGAATCAGCGCCGCGTTGATGAGCGCGAAGCCGGGCGCGGCGAACGCGCCGGTTACATTCGCGCGGCGGATAATCAGCGTGGCGACCCAGGCGGTGAGTGTGGCGCCGGCGGTGCTGGCGAGCACCTCCGGCGCTCCAGCGCCCGCTGCCCCAGCGCCCGCTGCCCCCGCACCCGCTGGGACAGCGGCCATTGCCAGGATGTAGCCCGCATAGCCGATGAAGCCCATGGCGCCCGAGAGGGCGATGGTCCCAGGGCTGGCGTAGCACGAGAGCGCGAAGAGCGCCGAGGTGAGCGCCACGGCGATGAACTGCCGGGGCAGCGAAGCCACGGTATCCGGATTGGGCAGGATGGCGATGGGGAAGTTGAGCGCGCGGCTCAGGTACAGGGCGATGACGATGCCGACGACGATGCCCGCGGTGTGCATGGCGGCTTGAAAGCCCCGCGCCAGCGCGGTGAGGTAGAATTCGTCAATCGCATCCTGTGCCGCGCCCACGGCGCGCATGCCGGCGACGAGCATGATGATGCCGCTGACCACCACCAGCGAGGGCCGCACGCCCACGAAGAGGTAGACGCCGTGGTTGAGTGCATTGCTAACGAGCGCCGCGATAAGGGTGATCAGCCCTGCGGCGATGAGCTGGCTGAAGAAGGGCGGGAAGCGCCGGTTGCGCAGCGCCGCCAGCACGCGGTCCACCAGGATGCCGATGGCGAAGGTGAGCAACGGCAGCTTCCACGAGGCGCTGAAGAGCAGGGAGACGGCGGCGGCGACGCCCGCCTTTCCTGCCGTGGCAGCCCACCAGGGGTAGGGTGAAGGCGCTTCGCGGATGCGTTTGCAGGCGGCGCTCGCTTCATCCAGGGGCAGCCCGGCGCGAATCTCGCCCGCAAGCCTTTCGATGGCCTGCGCGCGGCTGAAGTCCGTGGCGGCGGCGCGCACCACCCGAATCTCGGTAATCGGAATGCCATCGTGCGGCGGGTAGTAGGAGGTCATCATCGCGGTGTAGGTGATATCGAAGTGGACTCGCCCGATGCCGTAGCTCTCGGCGATGCGCAGCATCAGCACCACAACATCGTGCGCGGGCATGCCGGCGGCGAGCAGGATATCGCCCATGCGCAGCGCCAGGCGCAGCACCTTTTGCACGCGGGTGGGCTGCACCTCGGGCGCGCCTGCTCCAGGCGCGCCTGGGACAGGCGCGCCTACCGGTGAAGGTTCCGGCAGGGCGGCGCTCGCTTGCGACAGGTCTGTGGCGGTCTCGGCATCCGTGGTGGTTGGCATAGTCCCTTGCCTGCGCTACCGCGCGAAAACGGGTTCCCCGCGAATCCACGTGCCGGTCACCTGCGTGTCCATCAGCGCGTTGGGGTCTAGCTCGAAGATATCGTCGGAAACAGTGATGAAGCTCGCCTGGAAGCCCGGCGCGATACAGCCGATATCCAGCGTATCGCCGAGCAGGCGCGCGCGCCCGGTGTAGAGCAGCACCGCCTGCGGCAGGGTGATGGCTTGCTCCGGCACGATATCCGCGCCGTTATACGCCTTGCGGGTCACCGCCGCCTGGAGCGAGAGGAAGACGTTGGAGGGGTCGTCCCACGTCGTCGCGGGCGTATCCGAGGAGAGCGCCAGCGCCTCAAGCGCGCCGTAGAGGTCGCGGACGGGGTAGGTGCGGGCGAATTGGTCGGCGCTGAGGTTCTCGGAGTAGGAATCGTATTCGCAGAAGAAGAAGTCAATGTTGGTTGCCACGCCGAAGCGCATGCGCGCACTTTGCAACCGGCGCAGCAACTCGGGCGTCCACACGGAACCGTGCTCGATGCGCACGGAGGGCGCGGGCGTTGTTCGCCCGGGCGCGCCCATCCAGGGTTCCTCATCCGCGTAGAAGTCCAGCACCTCCTCGATGGCGCGGTCGCCCATGGCATGGATGGCAATCTGCAGGGCGTTGGCG
>JAPKMR010000215.1 GCA_026645815.1 Anaerolineae bacterium
TTACAATATAGTCTCGACGAACCAGCGAACAGGCCACGCTGGCGAGCTGGGCACGGACTTGCCAGGTGTCAAACTCCCGCCCTGGCAGGCGGCATCACCGGTGCGTTGCCCTTGATGAGACGGGCTACTCAGAGAGGATTAGTGACGGGAAAACGTCTGCCTATCGGCATCTGCGATCACTGCGAAGGGGAGATCCCGGTCCGGGACTGGTACAGCTCGCACGGCAAGCCGCGGTGCTACTGCAGCATCGACTGCCGCAACACGGCCAACAGCCGCGCGGGCAACCTGGTGCGCGCGGCCAAACTGCGCCAGGCGATCGCCGACGGCCGCTGGCAGAATCCGCACCACCTCCACCCGCCCACCGGGGCTGAGCAGGCCGCGCGCGCCCGTAAAGGCCGGCTGCGCGAGGTAGCCGAAGGGCGCTGGCGCAATCCGGCTCTGGATCCGGCCGCACGCGTTAAGCTCAGCCGGCCCCGCAGCCACGCCGACGATCCACTGCTGCACCGCGCCCTGGAGCAACTAAAGCAAGGCGCGCGCATGGTCGAACTCAGCGCCGAAGAACGCGAACGCTATCTGGTCTATCGTCGGGATCTGCGTCAGACTCGCCGCGCCGAAGTGCGAGCCTACCAGCGGGCGCGCTACCGGCGCATCATGGACGCGGCGGACCCAACGGCCCGTGACCGCCTGCGTGCCCTGTGGCGCCGACAGAATCAGCGCCGGGCGGCGTGAAAGCGGGATCAGACTGGCATGAAACATCTCAGTTGAGAGAAGGGTGAGCCAGTCAACGCGCCGCATTCCTGAGCAGCGAGGGCGATCTGCTGAAACGAGATACGCTGCTCAAGCTGATTTGGCTAGGGGCCAAGGCCGGCGTGCAGGACTGCCATTCGCCCAGGTTCCGCCATACGCCTGCGATGAGTTTTCTGCGCCACAGGTGCCGCAACAACGAAAACGCGTTCGAGCTTCAGATGGTGCAGATGTATGTGGCGGTTGACGTCGGCCGATCCTTCGGCGCGCTCAGGCCAGGCCAGGACACGGCACAGCGGAAGGCTTCGCTGGTGAAGAATTCGCGAATTTCTCGCCTGCCTTGTCCATTTGACTGCATGGCCGACTTGGGTTCTTTGTCTGACTGAGTGTACACTTGCTGCACCACTTTTGATTGTGAACGTCACACATAAGGTCACTGGAGGAATGGATGGCCGCGCAGAATCTGGCAGAAGGGCCCCTAAACAGAATCCGAGCAGCGCGGAAGCTTTGGAAAGAGGGAGATAAGGAGGATGCTGCTGCGCTGGTATTTGTTGCGGTTGCGGCAGTCTCACGCCTGCGGTATCCACGCAACACTTGTAGTGACCGGGAGGCTTACACCAAATTCGTTAGAGACGAGCTTGCTGCAATAACAGATGGCGCCAGTCCGGCGTCGTTTCGCTTTCCTCACACCACCAAATTGCCGGAGATTCGGGAGACGGAAAACGTGCCCCTTGAGGAAGTGCTATACGGAGCTTGGCGATGTGTGATGATTCACGAGGCTCGTTGGCCAGATGAAGTCTATTTGACTCCAACCCGAGCGAATAGTGACTATCCAACCTACATTGATCTGCCTCCTGACGGACGGGTAGGCTTACCTGAAGAATGGATACTTGGCCTAGCTTTCGCTGTTGAAAATGCTGTGGAGATTGCTCTTCCACGAATTCTCAAGTATCCAGTCTACATTGTGCTTTCCGGGCCGATTGATCCCATGGGAGCAGGCATGTTTCAGGTGAAAGCGCAAGAGACAAAGGTTCCGAGAGTGCTTGTGCGCAACCAACAGGCAATTCCCATCTTTACCACTGTTCGGGGCGCGGAGACACTTATTGTGCAGTATCAGATCCCTAAGCCCTTTGTCTCGCAGTTTGCCGATGCGGCCGCCCTGCGTTGCTTTGTGGTGCATGGGATGCAAGATGATCGGTTTGTATTTGACCCTGCCGCGGAAGCGCTGCTGCCGTCATACTCACGAGACTCGCTACTGGCAGCTCTTCACTAAAGGTGGCATGCAAACGGCAGCGCACGACGGTGAGGATGGCGGCCTGCTGTCTAGAACGCCAGCCGACCAGCCAACGCCGAGCTTGCGCGGTCAGGGTGCTTCGGTAGATTCACTCTCCTGTCCCCGCTTCATCTCCCGGATTTCGGCCATCGTGCGCGTCAGGCCCCGCCGTTTCAGCAGGCGGAAGACCCACTGGCGCGGTAGCCCCAGCTCCCTGGCGACGGCGCGGCTCGACAGGCCGCTGCGATACAGCGCGACAGCCTGTTCCTGCTGCTCGATCGGCCACCTGACGCCTCTGGCCAG
>JAPKMR010000216.1 GCA_026645815.1 Anaerolineae bacterium
GTAGGCTGGCAATTCCGGAATCGTGCATACCTGAATCTCCGCCACTGCCTGTGACTCAAATATCCTGGCGGCAGCGCGGGTAATCTGGTTTCTGATTTCTACGTGAGTCTTATCAGAAACGCTCAAGACCGCGTTGAGAGCCGCGGGTCTGAAATGGTTGTAGTGCGGAAGCTGCTGCTGCGCGCGACTGAGAACTTCAGCAAAGGGTTGCGGTAGATCCTGGGCGGATACCGCCGCGCCCTGCAACCACCTGGCAAGCGCCTCGCATGAAGCTGTGTCTGGGAAACTGGCCGCACTATCCATGCCTGTCACTCCTGGCAGTTGACAATTCGGACGCTGACGGCACAATTTCCGTGGTGGTCTCCACACCTGGAGACTGCTCTGCCGCCGATGCTGGCACACCTGGCCGGGGTTCAGCATCGGCGGTTGCGTGGGCCTGGCGCGCCAGCCGCTCACGGCGACGCCGCAGTAAAAAGGTGTAAACTTGCCCTAAAGCTTCGGAGGCTTCAGGCGTCAATTGATTTTCCATAATAGTTGTCTCCGTTTTAGTGTGAAATGGTTAGGTTTACCAAAACAACGGATAGTCCTGCCGCAGGCCCAACCCGATTTCCGCGCTGTAGGCAAACAGACTGTACAACACCCACGCCAGGGAGCGCTCCGCCGCATGCACCTCATCGCGCAATGGCACCGCGTCACCGCGTCCGCCAACAAGCATTTCCGGGTGCAGGTCTGTAGCGACCCGGAAATCTGCGCTGCCATCCTCGCGGTTCCAATTGCTGATGGGATACGCTTGCAACCCACCTCCATTGCAGAAACCGTGATATTTCAAAAACACATCTATCGTGACCTGCATCCGGTG
This sequence comes from Anaerolineae bacterium, assembly GCA_026645815.1. GTDB lineage: Bacteria > Chloroflexota > Anaerolineae > B4-G1 > SLSP01 > JAAZNO01. The sequence continues at coordinate 860 of JAPKMR010000216.1, forward strand.
GAGCATGGTCGTAGGGTTCCAGGTGACGCGACTGGCGCGGCCCTCGAGGGCTTTCTTCAAGGCCTCCTTCAGGCGGGGACGCATCGCGAGATATTTCCGCAGCAAGAACAGGCTGGCATATGGGTGTAGCGCCAGTTGCCAAGGCCTGGCCTCATCTGGATATGAGGCGGTGTAGATGATGCGCATAATCGCAAAGAATTCCGGATCAGCCTGGGGATCTTCTGTGGCGGCCAATTCGGCGCCATGTTCGGTCAGATATTGCCAATATGCCTCCATGATGAGCCGTTCATCGTGGGAAGTGCGCCGCGTGAGGGACGCCGGTAGATTGTCTTCGGATTGAGATGAGGCCGGTGCCGTGCCGCTCTTAGGCCGTTCAGCAGGCTTGGAGATAGGTGTTTCTGCCGACGCAAAGCTCGACGTTTGTGCGGGATCGAAAAGACTTTCCCAACGTTTACCTGGCAGCTCACTCCAGTCTGGCGTGGCAAGGAACTCGTGCAAAGGCATGGCTACAATCCTGAAGGGTAGATCTCCACCCGCGTCGTTGGCAACGAGTGCGGTAGCGCGTTCCCAGATACCAACCGTCTGATCCCATGCTTTGCCACGCGGGAGATTAATAACCACCCGAACAGTGGTTGAAATGCCATCTGCTGCCGGGCTGCGGAAGAAATCAGCTTTATGTTTTACTGATTCGCGGATACGGCGCAATTGTGGCAACGCTGCCGCCTGCTCTGTTTCAAAGAACGCTCGGCGCCCATTTGGAAGCGTGACCGTGTTGTCGGGACGCAATTCGGTATCTGCGTAAGGGACAAGGGTCTCCGTTTTTACGGATAACCCTGCCTGGAGCGCTGCGAGACGCACATCCAGCGTGGCGACAGCGTGGGCGATGGGTGTGGCATTGGTGAGACCACAAGCGTGTGCATCAGGATAGCCGCTGGCGCGCAATAACGCCGCTCCTGGACACGGACGAGTAGACCTTCCGGGGCCAATTCCTCCAACCGCGCCAGCAACCGATTCATTTGATCACGCGAAAGATCTGTGGCTCGTTGTAATTGTTGGGTAGTAACAACCCCAGTGGGTTCCGCCAATTCCAATGCTCTAAGCCAACGACCATCTGGAAAGTCTTGTTCCAATGCGGTCTGCAGATCAGTTGCTGATAGCACCAGTGCCATCGGTGAACTTTGTTTGCGTTGACGTTGCGTCATCTTATTTCTCCTTTTCATCTGCGATAATGCGCACAGAAATCCTCTGCACGCACATTAATTCAACCCTATGTAGCTATACCGTCCCTGTAAATCTACGTATTTCTGTGCGGCTTGCCTATTGGCGATTCAGCGCTTCTTGTTGCTCGACAAGAACCCGATTGAGTGCAGCAATCGTCGCCTCGCGCGCGGCGAGGCACTGTTGTTGCTCCGCCAGAC
>JAPKMR010000217.1 GCA_026645815.1 Anaerolineae bacterium
GGTTTCACCCAACTCGATCCGATAGAGGATACTGAAAGACCCTCGAATCCGCCATTCTCTAGCAGCGTCATCTTGTTTCACCCAACTCGATCCGATAGAGGATACTGAAAGTCAACGTTATCCATATTTACGCCTCCATTCCTGCGTTCGTTTCACCCAACTCGATCCGATAGAGGATACTGAAAGGTCCACGGTGGCGGAAACTTCCTACAGGATAACAAAGTTTCACCCAACTCGATCCGATAGAGGAGGGTTGGAAGAGTCGTGACTGATTACGCAGTGATTACGAAAACACGTAATGAGTCATTTGACTGCTTACACACTTTGGGGGCAGCGCACAGCGTGCTGGTGGACTGCTTACGCTGCACCAACAAAAAGCGTAATCAGTCAATTCACTGATTACGCTGCACTAAACCTCACCCGCACCTTAACATTCAGGGCACTTCGGGTTGTCGCTGCCGGAGACGTTGCAAGAAGCGCAGATTAATCAGCAGATAGATGAGCGTATTGCGGTTGGCAATCGCGTGTTGATTGCGCAGATGGGGACGCTCGATGCCCAAAGCCACGGCCTGGCTGTTGATGCGTTCGGTAGCTGAGCGCTGCTTGTAGATGCTCTTGTAGGCTTCACCCTCGCGATCGAGTTGGTAGCGGAGGCGCGCGCCGATACTGGTCGGCATCATCGCCGTACAGCCCCCTTTGTTCCAACGCGGGTGATTCACCGGGCAGGTCGCTGTGGCGCTGTTTCCGGTAACGCGGAGTGGGCAGACGTATTTACCCCGCTCATGCTCGATGAGAGCGGAGGTGCGGTCAAGGTAGGTGAATTTGAGGGGCATCGGCAGACCGGCGCGGCAGATCGGCAGGCCTTCCGGAGAGAACTGCCGTCCGCCAGCGCGATAGCCGCCGCGTTCAGAGAAAGGCACGGCGGCAAAAGCCTGGGGATCATCGGCACGGTAGAAGTGCTCGTAGACGTAAAATGCATCGAAGGCGGCATCGAAAGTTCCCCAGCGCGGACGAAAGCCTAACCGCGCCTCGGTGAGCGCCATGAGGGGGAAGAAGTAACTGAGGTCGCCGCAATCAAAGGGTTGCGTGAGTTCGGCCACGACAAATTCGCCCCACTCGGGCACCTTAACGACCACCACCCCTGAGCCGTAGCCCCAGTAGAATTCACCGGGTTTGAGTTGACTTCCTGGTCGCGGGTTGGTTGTAGGCGTGGTCGGGGACACCTGGTTGCGACGGCGTTTACAGCCCAGGCGGCAATCCGGATCGCCTGCGGGTTGCTTAGTTTTGTCATAGCGCTCTTTGACATAGGCTTTGGGATTGTTTTCCTCGACCCAGGCCAGGATGTGTTTGGTGTCGAGCGAAACACATTCGCTGATGTGCTGAACGCCGAGCTCGTGCAACGCCGCGTGAATCAAGGTGACGCTATCCGCCAGCAAATACTGCAAGGCCGCATTGGGAGTCGTGCGCAACATCTGGGTCAGATGGCGTGCAGTGGGGAGACTGGCTTGCGGGTCAATACCCCAAGGCTGGCTCGGCGCTGCTGCCAGCGGGTAACCCAAAAGCCATACCAAAACTGGCTGCTCTGCCAAGAAGGTGTGCAGCTGGCGCATTGAAACTCGGCCCTCATTGAGTTGTACCAACACGGTCGCCGCCAGGGTGGCATACGGAATCGTGGGCTGGCCCCAGTTGCGCAGCAAATCACGCTCCGGAAATTCCGCCCAGTGCAAGGGGCCGAGCAGGTCCAAGAGCCGCAACGCCGTAGGCGCGGTTCGAAAACAAGACTGTAGCTGCGCGCGTTCACACCACAGGGTATGCAAATCGTGGCGTGGCGGCAAGCGGTCGTGGCGCGTGATGCGCTTCCACAAATTCGGCCACGGGTTTACAATAGGGATACCGGTCATCGCTAACACTCCTTTCAGCTAAAATGGGACCCGACACCCACATTTTAGCCCCAAAAAGGGGGATGACCGGCGCTTTTTGGGCAGCGTAATCAGTCACGATAGCGGATTACGCTGCTGTGAGCCAGGTGTCGTACCTGGCTGGCGCGGACCAGCCTAAGCGTAATCAGTCCTGGCACTGCTTACGCTTGGGGGAGGCGCAGCGTTTGACTCATTACGCCCTGATTACGTTTTGGCGTAATCAGTCTTTTCACTGTTCCAACCCTCATAGAGGATACTGAAAGATGTGGACGTTGAGAATACCGGCGCAAACGCTTTTAGTTTCACCCAACTCGATCCGATAGAGGATACTGAAAGTGACCAGCGCCGCATC
>JAPKMR010000218.1 GCA_026645815.1 Anaerolineae bacterium
GTACTATCGTCACTCCGGTTATCCGGGCGGCTTCAGGGCGGTGTCGTTGCGGCGCCAACTGGAGACGTTCCCTGAGCGGGTGATCGAAGCCGCCGTCAAGGGAATGTTGCCGCGCGGTCCTATGGGACGCCACATGTACCGTAAACTCAAGGTCTATGCGGGCGCCAACCACCCGCATGAGGCACAGCAGCCTGAGCCGTTGGATTTATAAGGAGGCGAGGATGGAAGGGCAGTATTTCGAAGGTTTGGGACGCCGCAAGCGCGCCACTGCACGTGTGCGCATTTATCCTGGTGGTAATGGGCAGTTTATGGTCAATGGCCGCACCTACACCGAGTATTTCGGTCGCGAAGCGGACCGCTACGCTTTGGTGGAACCGTTCCAGTTGACCAGCACTGCGGAGAAGTACGACATCTCCGTGGTTGTGGTCGGCGGTGGTATCACCGGGCAGGCTGAAGCCGTGCGGATGGGCGCTTCGCGTGCCTTGATCAAGCACAACGCGGATTATCAATCCGAACTGCGCAAAGCCGGTTTCCTTACCCGGGATGCCCGGGAAAAGGAACGCAAAAAGCCGGGTCTGCGTCGTGCGCGTAAAGCCACCCAGTACACCAAGCGCTAGATTCTTTATCTTGTAGGGTTCTTTCGAACAGGTAGGCGAGTGTTTCGCCTACCTGTTCCTTGTTGGTTTCAGCTGCCGCGTCGTGCAAAAATAACTCGGAACACGCTTCAAATTTGGCAGCACAGGAGGTAAATCACGATGTCAGGAATTGTGATTTTAGGCTTAGGTCCAGGCGCCTTGGACCAATTGACCCGTGAAGCCTGGTCGGTCTTGACCGCCGCGGACGAACTCTGGTGCCGTACCATCCACCATCCCCTCGTTGCGGAATTGCCCAAGACCCTGCAACTACATTCCTTTGACGCGCTCTATGAGCAACTCCCTACTTTTGAACAAGTCTACGCCGCCATCGTGAACGAAGTCCTCGCTCTAGGGCAGCGCGAGCGCGGCGTCATCTATGCCACGCCCGGACATCCCCTGATTGCCGAATCTACCGTGCCCGAGATTCTGGCGCGCGCCAGAGCTGCGGGCGTGCCCGTGCGGGTGGTAGCCGGCTTGAGCTTCATTGAGCCGGTACTGACCGCGCTCGAGGCGGCGCGTTTTGCCTCGCCGCAGGCGAGTACGGATGCCCTACCGGCGCCCTCAACCTGGCAGGATGCGGTGGATGGCTTGCAGATTGCCGATGCCCTGGAGGTGCTGGCGCTCGCTCACCCCACCTTCAAGCCTGATGCTCCTGCGCTGATTGCCCAGGTTTACAGCCGCTCTGTCGCCTCGGAACTCAAGCTCACCCTGATGAACGAGTATCCTGATGAGCACCCGGTGGCGCTGATTGAAGCCGCAGGCACCGCTGCTCAGTCGGTCACCTGGCTTCCCCTCTACGCGATTGACCGCCAGGACCTGGGTCCCTTGAGCACGCTCTACCTTGCGCCCATGGTCCCCGGAACGAGCTTCGAAAACTTCCAGGCGACCATTGCCCAGCTGCGCTCCCCTGAGGGCTGCCCCTGGGACCGCGAACAGACCCACCTTAGCTTGCGCACCAACCTGCTTGAGGAAACCTACGAGGTGCTCGACGCCATTGACCGCGAGGATATGCTCGACCTGCGCGAGGAATTGGGAGATTTGCTGCTGCAGATTGTCCTGCACACCCAGATTGCCGTAGAGGATGGCGATTTCCAGATGCACGAGGTCTTGGCGGGTATTGATGCCAAAATCAAGCACCGCCATCCGCATGTCTGGGGCACAACGCAGGTCGCCGGCGCCGCGGAAGTCATTCAAAACTGGGAAGCGATCAAGCGCCGTGAGCGCGAAGCGAACGGGCAATCTGAGCGCTCCCTGTTGGATAGCATTCCCCTCACCTTGCCGGCGCTTTCGCAGACCTATGCCTATTCCAGTCGGGCTAAACGCGTCGGCTTCGATTGGGACTCCATTGAGGGCGTGCGCGCCAAAGTGGCAGAAGAACTCGCGGAGCTCGATGCCGCTATCTCGCCCGAAGAACGCGCAATGGAATTGGGCGATGTGCTTGCCGCGCTGGCAAATCTCGCGCGTTGGCTGGAGATTGACCCCGAGAGCGCCTTGCGCGAATCCAATCAGCGCTTTGCGCGCCGTTTCCGCCGCGTCGAAGCGCTGGCGCGGGAACAGGGCTTGCTCCTGGAACGCCTGGACATCGCCGCCCTTGAGCAACTCTG
>JAPKMR010000219.1 GCA_026645815.1 Anaerolineae bacterium
TGACCCGCACAGGACTCGAACCTGTAACCAATTGATTAAGAGTCTTTGCCACTACGACTTGCATCTGCATCTTTTTCTCCTCCTCCAAACAACCTGTTGATAGGACTGTGTTTCCGGTGCTGTTCTTTGAGTTCATCCAATGTGAAAACCGCATAGAAACGTTTTGTGACTTCAACACTGGCATGCCCCATCAGGTCGGAAAGAGCACTCAGGTTCCCCCCACTTTTCAGAAACTCCCGCGCGAACGCATGGCGAAATGCGTGGGGATTCACACGGCCCGCAATTCCGGCCTTTTTGGCCCGCCGCTTCAACATTTCGGCAATCGCACCGGTTGAGAAAGCGCCATGAGCTTTGGGTCCCAAACTGGTAAAGACCCAATGGCCACAACCGGTGGGGCGGATAGTTAGCCAATCAGCCATGGCCGTGGCTGTGACCTCACAGAACGCTGCTGCGCGCGTTTTTTCACCTTTTTCGGTGACCCAAGCCACGCCACGCTCCAAATCTACATCCTCCAGGCGCAATCCGCTAATGCCCCCTACCCGCGCACCGCTATCACCCAGAAACAAGATCACCGCGCGATCACGCACATCGGCAATACTGTTTCCTTCTGTGGTCTTCAACAAAGCCATGAAATCCTCCTCCGTTATCGCTTTGGGAACACCGGTATTGGGCACTGGTTGCTTGATCCTGCGAGATGGGTTGGATTCCAATAGACCCTCAGCCTCCAAAAAGTTGAAGAGTCTTTTGGCGGCTCGTACATAACCAGCAACAGTATAAGGAGAGAGCCTGCCCGTCTGAGCCTCCAGTTTGGGATGATCTTCCCAGCGGATACCCTGCTGTTGAAGGCGCACAACGTAGCGCCGCAGGTCAGTGGTAGTTACTGCATCTACATCGGTGGACTCGCCCAGAAATTCTACGAGAGGGCGGAGCTTTCGCACGTAATCTTCAACGGTTTTGGGACTGCGTCCATCAGCGCGCGTCGCCAGGAGTAAGGTTTCTACAGCTTCACGCAGCTGCATGTCCTGCCCCCGGAAAAACCCTTCTACTAAAACCACATCGGCTTGCATCAAATAAGCCCGGAACAGATTTCTTGATGTAACACCCATGATCCATAGCCATCTTTTCTAGCCTCTCGTATTGTCGCGGTAAGATGCAGCTCACAAAGAAGATCTGTGACATTTTGACAGTATGACGGTATGCCGATATAGAGAGGGAGAAAAAAAAAGTCATACTGTCATAGCGTCATAATATCGCAGTGTCGCTGCCACTCCGGCTTTTCTACACCTATCAGCGATCAGATATGGAGTGCGCTTTTACGTCTCCGTTTTTGTCACCTCGTCGCCGGAAAGACGGTACATCCAGCTAGCGGGTCCCCGAGGGTTCTTCACCACCGCTTGTTCAATCTCTCCAGAAGCCAATAAGTCCTCAATGGCAGTCTCCAGATCCCTCCAATTCGAATTGAGGATCCGTAAAAGATCGCGCCGTGACACCCAATCACGACCTGCCCTGGTCAATACAGTTCGGATTCTGGCTGCATATTGCCCTCCGGACCCCAGATTCCTGGTCTTGCCTAGAATCCTGTGCAGGTTAACTCGCCACGGCTCCACGATTTGCTGCGCGCGATAGATGTGGCGCGACTCCAATACCACCGGCAAACGCTGGGCATCAAAGGCCGCCAAAACAGTTGCGATTTTAATAAGGATTGTTCCCAAACGTCCGTAGCTCGGTCGAAAATCGTCATGAACAGCGCCATCAACTAACATATCAAAGCTAGTGGCGCGAGCATAACGCTCCCAGGCATTCCAGGCTGAGCTACCGCGCTCGATAACTACGGGTGACGCTACTAACGGCATGGTCAAGTGAACCTCCCGCAGCTGCGTGCTTTCGGTTGCCTTACCATCGCTAGTGGAAGGATCGATCTCGACCATGTAAGCCTCAGGCAGGGGCAAAAGTTTAGTGGAGACCCGACAAAACTCATTTACCAAGTCGGCTGGGAACTTAGTAGGCTCGGGCCAAAAACGCCAGCTTCCCACATCCTCGCTGCCTACAAGACCGAAGCGTGCAAACAACCCGTTTGCCCAGAGACGCCGCGCTTCCACGTGCTCAGCTATATCGCCATATGTGGTCACACCAAAAATGTTAAGGTACGCATCTTCAATCAACTCGCGCCCACGAGCCACAGTGTTGCGGGTTAATGCATCCTCCGGGCAGTCATAGAGATCGAGCACCAT
>JAPKMR010000021.1 GCA_026645815.1 Anaerolineae bacterium
TTTGGCTGCGGGGCGGAGCGCAGCCCCGCAGTGTGCGCAGCTTAGACTCTCTGTTGCAGGTGTGGGCGCACTGATATTGAGAGTTCCGCCGTGAACATCTCCCATACGCACGATGACGTTGTGGTCACCCTGCACGGTCTGGGCTCCTTCTTGAACCACCAGAGGTCCCTGCAAGGCGCCATGAATGACGGGGGCGATGTTCATTTGGTCTCCGTGAACCACTTGTCCGTGTTGGTCGAATCCCCGCCATGCGCCTGGGAATGGCTCAATCTCTGGTTCATAAGTGAAGGGCAGCTCCTTGGGTTGCCTCTCCCCGCCGGCATAGTGCGCCAGGACAAAGTTATCAGCCCCCTCGAAGTTGAGCACGGGATGCTGGCGGTCACCGGTGCGCCCCGGCACGACCTGCCGGGCGTGGAGTGCCAGGTCGGCGACACGCACGTAGCCATCTTGCTGCGCCACCCCTGCACCGCAAAGCGCCTCTATCAGTGCGAGCGTGAAGGCGCTGTAGGGCTTGCCGGCAAAGGAGAGCTCATTCTCCTGAGAGGAGGCGATTAGCACACGCCCGCGCCCCTCAGTCAGCAACGCAAGCGCCTCCGGCGGAAGTGGGGACTTCTGTAGCGGCAGCGGTGGCGTTTGGGTGAAGCCCCCGGCATGACAGCAATCCAGCAACAGAACTAGCTTCCGTGCAGGCAGCACGCGCAACCGTGACGTGAATTCGGCGCCGCTGAGTGCCGTCTGTTCCAGTTGGGTCACATCGTAGCCATGGGGCATCAGATAAAAGGCGGTAGCCGGGTCGCCCGCCCGGTAGCCATGTCCCGAGAAGTAGAGAATCACGGTAGATGCGGCTGTGCTGAGGCGCTCCAGGCGTTCCAGCGCGATGAGGATATGCTGGCGTGTGGCATCTTTGCCGGTGAGCGCCTGTACCTGCTCGGGTGGATAGGCGCAGCGCTGCGGTGACTTGAGGATGGCGGCAAGCCCTTGCGCATCGGTAACCGTGTCAGGTAAGTCGGCACCGGCGCCGATGATTAGGGCGTGTCCTTGCGTGAAGAGTGACATACGTTACTCCTTGCCTGAAAGTCGCCAGGGAAATTGCCTTTTGAGAAGCTCTCTCTAAAGCATGGTTTCCCTTTTGCGTGTGAGCGGGAATAGGCTAAGCCAGCTTAATAATAGACGGAATAGTAACGCCAGGGTGACCAGTTCCCGCTTTCATTGCCTGCGCCATCTCGCGCGGAAACACGCCAGCGGTAATTCCCATAGGCTTGGCATGTTTCAGAGCTTTCAAGTGTCAGCTCGGTGCGGTCCAGATCTGTTCTTGAAAGCACGCGCACATTATCGGAACTGTAGATGATTTCTACTTCCACTGTGTAAAAGACACCGCTGGGATCCGAGACGGGATTCCAGCGCAGGGTTACTGGACAATTGACTGATTCAGCATATTCGGGGGTTGGGTCACCTGGAGCTATAGTTTCAGGGACCGGCGGCGGTGCGACATCTTCCTGTTGGCGCAACCAGAATTCCCTTTCTTCAGACCAGTCGCCAGCATTGCCTGCGCCATCGAAGGCGCGCACTCGCCACCTGTAGATTTCGGGGCAGGGCAGGGTCTCCCGGTAAGAGAGCGTTTCGCTGCGGAATGCAGGGTAGACCTGTGGTGAGGTCTCCAACGCCTCCAGGGCGATTTCGTAATACGCGATGCCGGACGGATCGGTGACCTCTGACCAGCCGAATTCAATGGCATCATTCGGAGCCCCAAGGGGGCAATAGCGCATTTCCTTTTCCTTGGGCGTGTAGAGCTGCGGCGCCGGCGGTCCTTCAGTATCCGGAGGTATTTCGGGTGTCTCGATGGGCGCCACAGCGAAGACACAGCGCGCCGAGTCTTTTTGGGTTCTTTCGGTATCCACAACGGTGGCTTCGAAGGTGTGCTCTCCAGGTTCGATTTCCGCAAATGCTATCGAGAAGCTCTCACGCACCTCGGACCGCAGCATGCGTTCTGCATAAGCTGCCCCATCCAGGGTGAGATAACCCTCTCCATCAAGGTTGGATTCCAGGTACAGAGTGCTGTCTGCATCGGCGGCATAGGTCCTGTTGCAGCCATCCATCAACCATAGTCTTGACACCAATATTGGATAGGCAACTGGGGTGGATCTGTCTCTGATGTACGTCACCACCCTTAATCCACCCGTAGCGACAATGCCCAAACCTATAATTATGGTTGCTGCTATCCAGGCAAAGCGCGCGAATCCAATCTTGGGGCGCGGTACGGGTTGCGCGGGCGTTTTGGGTTCGGAGTGTGCCATGTCTGTGGGCTTATCTTCATGCAGCTCGTCAACCGGTGGCGCCCCGAGGAAAATGGTCATGTTGTGGCGCGTGAGGGCAGCCCCGGCTTTATCTCCCAACCTCTGTCGCAAGTTGAGCGCTTCAGAGAGCAAAATCCCTGCGCTCTTTTCACCCAGACAGCCGGCACGGGTGCCCAATTGATGGAGCGCCCAGGCTTCAGTGGGTTGGTCTTGCAGGGCACGCGCAGCCGTGAGCGCGTGTTGAAGCAGCTGGCTCCAGGCGCCCCAGCTCCCGGCTAACGCCAGAGCGCTTTCACTGGCGCGAATTAACCGCAGCGCCTGGCGTGGCTGTTGGGCGGCAAGGGCCTGCTCTACACTGCTCACGATGGCATCGCTTTCTGCACAAAGGTCTTCGGCTGTGGTTTGTTGTCCTTCAGCCCATGCCGTCAAGACTTCCAACGCCCGGATACGCCAGGGTTCCAGATCCCAAAGCAGGGCGAGTTGAGATGCAAGATCGCTAGTCAGGCTGTAGCGGGGACTGTGTTGCTGTACCAGTCCCTGACGTTGTAAAGATTGCACGGCAGAACTCAGGTCAGGATGATCCACTATAAGTGCGAGTGTCTTTTCGTGGAGTGGGGCGTTTACAGCAGCCAGAACTGCCAGGATGCGCCGCTCCAGTTCGGATAGTGTTGAGAGGGTGTGTGAAATAAGGGCTCTTTCTGAGGTAGGTGCTTGGACCAGGGGGAGCATCTCGCTCAGGGCGCGGTGACTGCTGCGTGCCAGTGCTGCCAGCTGCAGTACGCGCAAGGGATGTCCATTCACGGCAGCTGCCAATCGTTGCGCGGTAAAGCGTTCTTCAGCACTGAGTGCACGTCCTAGCTCGCGTTCGAGCAGGCGCGCTCCATCGGCGGGTGGCAAACCGGGTAACTCCAAGACTTGTCCTGGTCCCCAGTAACACCGCATCTCAGAGGTGATAACAAAAGTGCACTGAGGCGCCAGATGTAGTAGCGCATCGAGCGCTTCGCGGCTGAGCGGACAATCATCCAGGAGGATTAACGCGCGCCGGTCCTGTAACCCTTCGCGCACCTGCGCCGGTGTGGGATGAAAGGCGACTTCACAGGTGAAAAGCGCTTCGTAGAGTGTCGTTGCGATATCCTCTGTGTTTTGGTGCGCTGCGTAGAGATAAATGATGCCATCACGGAAGGTGTTGGCTGTGGGGTGGTATGCTAGATGGCATAGCAGAGTGGTCTTGCCGATGCCACTTTCTCCACTGAAAGCGATGGTGCTGGCAGAGAGCAACGCCGAGGCTGCTGCTGCAACTTCTACTTGACGATCCAGGAAATCCGAGACGGTGCGCGGACGCAATGATGCGGGGATGGTACGCGGTCGCGGTTGGGCTGAGGCGGTAGGCGCTATGATATTGACAATGGCATCTTTTACGTCGCCCATTTGGACCAGCAGGTTATAGTTGCCCACGACAATCTGCCCTGCTGGGAGAGTGCCAATACGCGGCTGAATGGGAATAGCTGAACTGGCGGGCAGTTGAGGGACCGGGGGCATGACGTAGGCAGCAGCTCCCTCTGTAGCCCCTGCCTGGTTGGTGTTAAGCGCAGCGCCACAATGCTGGCAGAAACGTGCACCTGGGCGCAAGGGCGCACTGCAAGTCGGACAAGCGATGTTGGCCTGTGCCACACTTTGCAGGCGTGTGCCGCAGTTTCTACAGAAACGCCCACCGGCGCGATTCTGCGCGCCACATTTTGGGCATCGCGTGCTCATTTTCCCTCCGTATCAGATATCCAGAGACATAATAATGGAGGGTGAGGTGTAAGTCGTGCATGGTACAGGGAGAAGAGCCGATGTCAATCAATTTCAGTATAAGCCAGAGTGATGAAAACGTCAACAAAAATCGGAACTTTTCAACCGGTGGAAAAACGGCTATTCATAGGGGATGTGAATGGTTTTATCATGGAGGTGGAAATCCAGTCTCTCCGTAAGGCTACTGAGCCCAAGGAACGTTTAAGCGTTGGGGCGCGGGTTAGTTTGCTTCGGCGCCCGAATCGAAATCCGCCCCATTCTGTCTGTCACTTTGATTCACAGAATGAAGCGATTTATGAAATTTTTCATTTTTTGTTTACCAAGCTTACACCCGACTTAACTATAATAGAATTAGATCACAGGGCATTTTCGATTGATGGTGCTCTGATTTTTGGCGTCAGGGATAGTTTGCGCACCCTGCTATTCCAGTATCTGCAAATCGTAATCTTCCTGATATGGTCAAAGTGGGTTACAGAGATGAGACGAAAACAAGAATGTGGGTCAAGTCTAGTTGAAGCTGCGCTAGTACTCCCATTTTTGTTGTTGTTATTGGCAGGTGTGGTGGATTTGGGGCGTGGTTATCACACCTATATCACCATTATCAATGCCGCGCGTGAAGGCGCCCGTGTTGGCGTGGATTACCCTACGGATGAGACGCGAATTGTAAGCGTAGTTCAACAAGAAGCTGCGACCAGTCATGTACAAATTCTCGCGGAAAACGTCGCGGTCCAGAACTTTGGGGTGGGGAACCCGATTCGTGTGACGGTCACAGTGCCATTTGTTACCTTCCTCGGTGGCTTTCTGGGAATGCCGACTTTTCCTATTACGGCGAGTGCTGCCTTCATGGTGCGTTGATGAGGTATAAACAATGTGGCGAGGACGCTTGAAAGTCACTCCACCAGGGCAAACCCTGGTGGAATTCGCCCTGGTGTTGCCTTTAGTATTACTGCTGCTGGTTGGCATCGCTGAATTCACCATTGTTGTGCTTTCCTACAACACTTTGGCTGATGCCGCACGCCAGGGGGCACGTTACAGTGCTGTACACCCTGACGATATAGCGGGGATCGAGTCTGTCGCGAGGGATGCTGCAGCATGGATGGACCAAACCAGACTGACCGTATCCATTAGCTCCATGGGGGCGATGCGAGTTGAGACCACCTATGATCTTGACCTGCTGACAGGCTTCATTATCGAGGCGGTGGGTGGAAACCGCACTCTACGTTTGCGTGCAGTATCAACGATGCAGATGGAATATTGACGGTGCTCTGCGCCTATACTTCCACTGCGATTATTATCATGAGTTTGCCAGATTTAAGGACGGTGTGGTATGGAGATGAAGGGGAACACCAAACACGAGCGCGGAGGAGTGCTCTTATTGTTAGCTCTATCCCTCATTGTGTTGATCGGATTATTAGCCCTTGCGATTGATATTGGTGTGGGTTATGCGGCGCGACGTAAGGTTCAGAATGCGGTTGATGCGGGTGCTTTAGCTGCGGCGGTCAAACTCGCAGATCATGAATCTGATTCTGTAATCTACGCAGTTATAGAGCAATACACGATTGTTGAAAATGAAGCGCATACTTTTGAGGCTTTTTATATTGCAGAACCTGGTGGTCCAGTGTTGGCTACGGTTGGGGAAGGGGCAATTCCTCTATCAGCTACGGGTATTCGAATCAACGCAACGTTGACAACTCCCACCTACTTTGCACAGCTCTTGGGTTTTGATACTTTGACGGTGGAAGCCAGTGGTGGCGGCGGTTTTGGGAAGGCTGATATTATGCTGGTCCTGGACCGCTCTGGTAGCATGGATGATGATTCCTGCAGTTGGCAACCCTACCCTCCTACTGGAGGTCGTGAGTGCTATTCGCCTGTCAATGAAACCAATTGCACAGACTGCTATGTGTTGTCTGGCAGTAGGCGGGTTCATGGTACATGGGGGTCTCCGCTACAACCCATCACAGCGGCGAAAAATGCTGCTAACTTGTTTGTGGATCTGAACAACCCGCATTTCACCTATATCGGTGTCGCTTCGTATGCTGATGACTATACCTTGAATCGTACTCTCTCGAATAATTACGCTGGGGTGAAAACGGCGATTAGTAACCTGGTTGCTGATGGTTGTACCAATGCTGCAGGCGGACTGTACCGAGCACGTCAGGAACTTACCGGTGTGCATGCACGTGAGGGTGCTTCCAGGTTTGTCGTTTTTCTCACCGACGGTTTGCCAAATCAGGGATTGAATAGTTCTCAGTCTTGCAGCAGTTGTCCTGACTATTGCCCTGTGGCCAAGACAGCTGCGCGGAATCAAGCTATCCTTGCCGCGGAAGATAACATCATCATCTTCACTATCGCGTTGGGGAACAAAGCTGATCAGGCTTTGATGCGCGATATTGCTGACCTCACCGGTGGTGGCTTCTATTATGCTCCTACCTCTGATGAGCTTGCAAGCATCTACGAGGAGATCTTTGAACAGATCCGTTTGCGATTGATTGAGTGAACGAGTGCTCGGCTGAGTTTCGATGCCGCGCTACATTGCCCACTAGCATTATTGCTAGCACAGGATTGCCCTTGTGGAAGGTGTGTTTTGGAGCGTACTCCCGGCGCCTCAAAACTATGCTCTCCCGTCTATAGGCGAAACTCGATTGCCTGTGTTCGGCCAATCAAGATCGGTTCTTTCCAATTGTCTGATATACCTCATGTAGGACGCCTGTAACTGTTCAGCGTTCTTCCGCTTGCAACAAAGGAGAGCGGCAAAAGCCACGTTTTTAGAGGGTGTTTTTGGCACTGTGTAACGCACGGACCACACATCGCGCGGCAGCTGAAGACACTTCTCCCGGCGGTCTATAGCCAAAAATCCGCACCTGCTAACGGAAATCTGAACAGTTACGGACGCTCGTACAGATTCTGTGTGGTTACTGAGAGCTAAATTGATTCTTGGAGTGGTTTTCTAAACCGAAATCATTTTAGCATTTTTTTAAGATTGTACCCGTCTGAATTATACCGGTTGATGATATTATGAAATCATAAAAATATGAAATAGATTTTACAGAGTCTAAAAGCGCATATTTACTTGATTTCAATCTTATTCCTGTGGAGCCTGAAGGATGTGGCAATCAAGGCGTTCTAGATGGCATGAGCAAGGACAGACGTTGGTCGAGTTTGTTCTGATCTTGCCATTGCTCTTGTTATTGGGAATAGCCGAGTTTACGATTGCTGTGCTTTCCTACAATACCCTCGCCGATGCTGCGCGCCAGGGTGCCCGTTATGGCATCGTTCATCCCACTGATGTTGCCAGCATTGAGGCTGTAGCGCGCGACGCGACTTCCTGGTTGGATCAGGATGCGCTAACATTCACCGTGAATCCAGATATGGGCGCTCGGACCATCAACGTGTTGGCGCAATATGATCTACGTCTCATCTCTGGTGTCATCATTGAGGCTGTGGGAGGCAATCCCACAGTGAATTTACGCGCCATTTCTACTATGCAGATGGAATATTGAAGCGGTTAATCAGGGCTTGGCTTGCTCAGGTTCTGTCCTTAACTGTGGGGAGAGAGCGACAGAACAGTGGTGATCCCAACGCCCTTGGATGCAGTGGTGGCGTGGCGAGAACTTGGACATCGGTGACGTTATTCGGGTTTTGGATCCCACCCTGATTCAGGAGGTGTGATTATGGGGCGTTTGCGCGGTTTTCTATGGTTGATTGCGGGGTTGGTGATTGCTATTGGCGCAGGTGTGGTAGCCTACATCACGTTGAGTGAGGCAGTTGCCAATCGTCCTCTTCGCGACCAGGTTACTGATCCCCGTACTAGTGTGGTTGTGACGACCCATGTCATCGAGCCACATCAACTCCTCACTGCTGAGGACCTCGAATTCAAAGAGATTCCCCTGACTTTGGTCCCCGAAGGCGCCGTGATGGAACTAGATGAAGCCGTGGGAAAGATGGCGTTGACTATGCTTTATCCGGGGGAAGTTATTCTCTCCCAACGGCTCTTGGACCCGAATGTCGTGAGCGGTGATGGACGGATGGCAGTGGTGCTGTCTGACAATGAATTTCTGATGGCTTTCCCCATCGCAGACTTGATGAGTCGCATTGATGTCTTGAAACCTGGCGACCGAATAGATTTGCTTTTCTCATTGGACTTCCCCATGGAAGAAGCTGTTGCCGGGCAATTGCCTGGAGCACCGACTCCTGCCCCAGGGATGGCTACTGAAGAGGAAACATCTGCCGAGCAGCAGGTAACCTTCGATTTGCTGCAAAACGTCACGATTGCGGCGGTGATCTATGGACAATCTAACGATGACCGGGTGCGACCCGAACCCGAGGCTTTGTTGTTCACCGTCAGCCCTCAGGATGCGTTGGTCCTGAAATATGTTGTGGATGCTGGCGGTGTGGTGAATGTGGTACTGCGGGCGCCTGCTGCAGAAGGGCTGTTCAAAGCCGAACCCGTCAATATGGATTACCTGATCAACTACTACTTGATCCCTGTGGGAGGACGTTAGTAACGTGGTATTCGTGTGTATCTCAATTGGGAGGCAGCGTGGTCAAACTTATTCCCGGTCAAACATTGCGTATACTGTTGGTGAGCACACAAGAAGCGTTACGAACGCAAGTGGGGATGGCGCTGGTCAATCCCCGCATTGGTGATCACCGTTTATATTGGGTCTCGCAGCCCGATCTGGCGCTGGTGCGTGCTCAGGACCTGGTTCCGCATATCATTCTGGTAGATGATGCACTAGGAGGCGCTGACCCGATTCCTCTCATTCGCCAGCTAACATCCAGCGTTCCGGTAGCTGCGACTATTGCACTCGTGGCTGAAGATGCCATGAATGAGGCGCGTCAAGCAGTGTTGGTGGGCGCGCGCAGTTTTGTGGCTAAGCCTTCGCTGGACGAGGAATTGGTTCCTACTCTGTTACAGGTTTTTGCCTGGCAACGTCTACCGGCAGTAGAAGCGAAACCGGTTGAGAAGGCTTTGGGCTACACGGTCGCGTTTTGCGCGCCGAAAGGTGGAACCGGGCGCACAACGATGGCCATCAATACTGCGGTGAGCCTGTGGCAAGTGATGCAGAAACCCTTGGTGTTGGTGGATGCAGATTATGCCGCGCCCGCATTGGATGTGGCGCTCAACTTGCGTTCGGATCGCAATATTGCTGATTTGTTGCCCAAACTTTCGCGATTGGATGAGGATCTTATCTCCAGCGTCTTGGTGCAACATGCCAGCGGCTTGAACGTCTTGTTGGCGCCTCCCCCTGCCGACCTATCCAGCCCCCTGTCATTGATGCAGGTGCAGCATATCCTGGTGATGCTCAAGCGGATGTTCCCATGGGTCATTGTGGACCTGGGGTTGCCGCTGGATGAGACGACTTTTGCGTTCCTGGATGGCGCTGATCGTATCATCATGTCGGTGTTGCCGGAGATGGTGGGTTTGCGAAACACGCGGCTGATGTTGGATCAGCTCTTTGCACGCGGTTATCCAGATGACAAAGTGTGGCTGGTGTTGAATCGGGCGACTTTGCGGGGCGGTGTCTCGCAGCGGGATATCGAGACCCGCTTGCGTGTCAGTATCAAATTCACCATCCCTGATGACCAGGCGTTGGCGACTCATAGCATCAACCGGGGGGTTCCCATCGTCATAAGCCACCCACGCAGCGCTGTGGCGCGCTCGGTGCAGCGATTGGCGCGGCAGCTTTGCGCGGATTTGCCTTTGACCGATGAGGGTGAATCCTCCGCGCGGCCCTCGTTGCTTAGGGAGGATTGAAGATGATGGGCTTTAGCCTAGGTCTTAACCCGGGACTAGCCATGTCTGACGTGCGAGATCACGCTAGAGGTGGGAGGAGACGATGCAAAATCAAGGCCCACTGATTTTTGGATTGCTCGTTGCATTATTCATAACTGTCGGTTTTACGGCGTTGTGGTTTGTGACTCGTCCCAGGGACCCTGTGGAACGACGCCTGCAACATTACGGGATGCCGTCAGATGCACTCCAGCAACAGGCTCCAAAGCGGCGAAGGCGGTTGCAGAGTGGCTGGTTGCATGGTGGTCTGGGACCTGCGCTGGCTGAGGCTTTGCAACGTGCGGATTTGCCTTTTACGGCTGTGGAGTATTTCTTAATCATTTTGGGTCTGGGCGTGACTGGACTGGTGTTGGGTTCCTTGCGCATGAATATCGCGTTAGGAATAGTTCTGGCACTGGTGTTCGGTTACCTGCCCTTGCTCTACTTGCGGATGCGTCGCCGGAAGTTGAAGCAGGCTCTGATTACACAGCTACCGGATATGCTGACATTGATGGTTGGGGCATTGCGTGCGGGTTATGGGCTGACGCAGACGCTGGATATGTTAGTCAAACGTCTAACGCCGCCTGTTTCTACCGAACTGGCGCGTGTGATGCGGGCGGTGAGCCTGGGGTTGCCGGTGCAGAATGCGTTGCGTGATATGGCGGATCGTTTGGACATTGATGATATTGATCTCATGGTGACGGCGATCAGCGTGCAATATGAGATGGGGGGCAACCTGGCGCAGACCCTGGATATTATCAGCGAGACCATCCGCGACCGAATCCGCATGTTGCGCGAAATCCAGGTGCTAACTTCTGAGCAGCGTTTTACGGGCTATGTCTTGGGGTTGTTACCCATGGTGGTGGCTTTTATCCTCTTCATGCTAAATCCTGAATATATGGGGCGTCTTTTTGAACCGGGATGGATTCGTCTTGTGCCGATCCTAGCGCTGGCGATGCAGATTCTGGGATTTGTCATCATCAGTCGCATTGTGGATATTGAGGTTTGAGCCATGAACCCGATTCCGTTTTTGTTAAGCCTGGATATGTTGTGGTCTCCTTTGGGGTTTTCGACACTTGCGGCGTTGACTGTGCTCTGTGTTTGGCTGGCGTTCTTGCCTGCCCGAAAAGCGAAAAGTATGGATGGAAGGCTGGAGGATTATCTGCAGCGTACTGGCGGCGCCGATATTGTGGAAGAGCTGGAAATGCGGCGTTCAATCGTGAGCCGGGTGGTGTTGCCCGGGTTGCGCAAAGTATTGCACTTCATCGGTGCGTTAGGACCGCAACGCAACATTGCTGCGATTCAGCAGCTCCTGACGGCGGCGGGAGATCCGGGCGGGTTGACCGCTTTGGATTTCCTAGGTTTGCAGCTGCTGTTAGCGGTTGTTCTGGGGGGGGCTGTGGGGCTGCTGTTGAGTACCCGGGCGCCTCTCGCTATCGCGTTACGCAATGGGCTGATCGCTGCCACGATAGGGCTTCTAGGACCCTACATCTGGCTGCGAGGCAGGGCAAGTAGCCGCCAGCATGAAATCGAGCGCGCTCTTCCAGATGCGTTGGACATGCTCACGATTGGGGTGGAAGCCGGTTTGGGTTTTGAATCGGCGCTATTGCGGGTGAGCGAGCAATGGGATAATGCCCTGACGCGAGAATTCCGGCGGGGTGTGGTGGAAATGCGTTTGGGAACACCGCGGGATGTGGCGATGCAGCGTATTGCTGAGCGTGCCGGGGTTCAGGCATTGGCAACCTTTGTAGCAGTCTTTATTCAATCCACCCAGCTGGGGGTGAGTGTTGCGAATGTCTTACACAGCCAGGCTGCCCAACTGCGCACAGTGCGCCGCCAGCGTGCTGAGGAATTAGCGCGGCAGGCGGGTGTCAAAATGGTATTTCCATTGGTCTTCATGATTTTCCCGGCGTTATTAGTGGTCTTATTGGGGCCAGGATTGCCTTCCTTATTGCAGGCAGTCTCGGGCTTATCGGGCGGCATTGGCATACTTCCCTAAATTTGTGATTCACATTTTCAGGTCGGGTGGATGATGGCATCTGATACTTATACCGATTTTGATATCCGTTCTGACCCCCTCTACCAGGAAGGGATGATACATTTTCAATCCGGCGCCTGGGATGAGGCGATCCGCTGTTTTGAACTATTGGAGAAGTCACATCCCGATGATCCGCTGCTGCAGGCTGCATTGGATGAGGCACGCTTCAAAATTAGCTTGGACCGTTCGACACGAGTGCGGGCAAAGGCGTGGGTCTTGCCTCACTGGTTGCCAGTGTTGGGGCGTCTTCTGCTGGTTGCCGGAATCGTAGCTGCGGGAATCCTGGGAGTGCGGGCGTTATTGCGGGAAGTTCAACCTTCGCTTGAAGCGGCGCGGATCGAGCGCCAGCGTGAAGCCTTACTTGCTGAGGCCTTTACTTACCTGGAGGCAGAGGATTTTAATGCGGCCGAGGAGCTTTTTCAAAACGTGCTCGCGGAGACTCCCGATAATACGGATGCGCAGCAGGCTCTGGCATATATTGAGGCGCGGCGGGAATTGGAAGCACTGTATGAGAATGGGGTGAGCCTTCAAGAGAACGGGCAACTTTCGGAGGCGTTGGACGTATTTGCGGAGGTGAATCGCCGGTCGCCGCGCTACCGGGATGTAGTCGTACGGGTTGAGACCATTCAACGCCAACAGGGTTTGGAAGATCTGGCGTCTGCTGCTGACCAGAGCTACAAATTGGGACGCACGGATGAGGCAATTGGTTTGTATGAACAACTTCGCACCGTCAATGTGCGTTATGAGACTGAAATGGTCGTTAACCGGCTATTTGAGCTGTATATGAAGAAGGGGCGTCTGTTGATGACGCAAGACCCGCCGGTCTTGGAGGACGTGCCCAAGGCGCTGGAGTTCTTCACACAGGCCCTTGCGCTCAAACCTCGAGATTCTTCGGCTCTGCTCGAACAGAAATTAGCACGTTCATTCCTTGAAGGGCAAACCTATACCTATGACCGGCAGTGGGATGCTGCAGTCGAACGCTTGCAGGAGATCTATGAGCAACGCCCAGATTACCTGGGCGGTATCATTTTGAATATGCTCTACGAGGCCTATGTGCGCAGTGGTGATCAGCACCGGGACGCGGGCGACCTCCATTTGGCGTATGAGATGTACCGCAAGGCAGAGCAATTGCCTGTGAGTGATGTGGCTTGGGCGCGAGGACGTTTGGCTTATGTGCAGCCACAGCTCACCCCCACGCCCACGCCGCGTCCGACTGCAACGCCGCGAGCCGGTGCTGGCGGTCCTGCAGTGAAACCCATTCCCCGGCTGGAAACGTTAGTCAACAAAATCGTTTTTTATTCTGAGGCCAATGGTTACCCCGAAATCTGGATGATGGATCCTGATGGCCAGAAGCGCGAACCTTTGGGAGCCAGCTGGGATCTGCGTTTGCAGTTCGATCAACTGTTCGAAAGACATCACTACGGTTCGGACGGGGTGACCTATGCCTATGTTCAAGACGCCTGGCGCGACGATCTCAAGGAATGGCGGGCGCAGATTTTCCTTGTGCGCCCACCCGATCCGCAATTCGGCAATCTGCCGCCTCTGCAACTCACGGATATCAAGGGGTTGGCGTATGATCCCGTGATTTCCCCTGATGGGACACGTATCGCCTATGTTGGACAGGAAGTCAATCGCAGCGATGATGTGTTCGTGATGCGCATTGACGGCACTGAGCAACGCCGGCTAACCGACAATGTTTGGGAATGGGATAAACACCCGTCGTGGTCACCCGATAGCTTGCGCATTGTGTTCTGGTCGAATCGCACGGGAATCAAACAGCTTTGGGTGATGAATGCCGATGGGGGCAATCCCATCAACATTAGCAACACCAAGTGGGATGAATACGATCCCATTTGGGTGAAGTAGGAGCGAGGCATGCGCGACAATATCGAGTCTCAGAATAATTTCAGCCCTGGTCCCCGTCGGGCTCACACCACCGTCGGCGCTGACCCCTATGCCGTCTTTCGGGATCGTGTGCAGCGCCGGTTATTGACGGATTTAAGCCCTGTTGTGGATACCAGCAATGTTGTCGAGGTGCGCCGTGCCCTGGAACATATCTTTAACGAGGCGCTGGCTGAGGAACGGCTTCCCATTAGCCGTACTGAGCGTGAGGAGCTCTTCGAGCAGATTGTGGCGGATGTCTTGGGTTTTGGACCCATTGAACCGTTGTTGCGGGATGACTCCATCACCGAGATTATGGTCAACGGACCTTCACAGGTGTATATCGAACGCAACGGCATATTGGAGGAAGCGGATATTTATTTCCGCGATGCTTCCGAGGTGATGCACGTGATTGATCGCATTGTGGCGCCGCTTGGACGACGTGTTGATGAGAGCAGCCCGATGGTAGATGCCCGTCTGCCTGATGGCTCACGCGTCAATATCATCATCCCGCCGCTGGCATTGAATGGCCCGACACTCAGTATTCGCAAGTTCGCTAAGGCTGTCTACAGCACAGATGACTTGTTGCGTCTTGGGGCGCTGACCGAGGAAATAATCGAGTTCTTCCAGGCTTGTGTGTTGGCGCGGCTCAATATTGTGATTTCCGGAGGAACTTCTACTGGTAAAACGACGCTGCTCAACATTCTATCGAGCTTCCTGCCGGACCGTGAGCGGATTGTCACCATCGAGGACTCGGCGGAATTGCAATTGCACCAGCGTCATGTGGTGCGGCTGGAGGCGCGCCCTCCCAATGTGGAAGGGCGCGGCGAGGTGACCATCCGCCAATTGGTGATCAACGCTTTGCGAATGCGCCCAGACCGCATCGTAGTGGGCGAGGTACGCGGTGGTGAGGCGTTGGATATGTTGCAGGCGATGAATACCGGTCATGATGGCTCGCTGACCACGGCGCACTCGAACAGCCCCCGCGATACGCTGCACCGTGTGGAGACTATGGCGCTTATGACCGGGATGGATTTGCCGTTGCATGCCGTGCGTGAACAGCTGGCTTCGGCCTTCGACATGATTGTCCATCTGGAACGGTTAATGGACGGAACGCGGCGTGTTGTCCAGGTCTCTGAGGTTCAGGGCATGGAGGGCAATGTCATTGTGTTGCAGGACATCTTCTCCTTCGTGCAGACTGGGGTAAAGAATGGAAAGGTTGAAGGCCACTTTGCCGCTAGCGGTGTACGCCCGCGCTTCATGGACAAGATCGAATCTTATGGGCTATTTGTGCCACCCTCGACTTTTGCGCCAGGGCCTTTGGGCAAACGCAAGTTTGGGCGGCGTTAGGTGAGCGCTAAGGGCTAAGCCATGGCATCTGAAGTATTATTGACATCGGAAATGTCCGGCGTCTGGCAGCAGGAAGCAC
Organism: Anaerolineae bacterium; assembly: GCA_026645815.1. GTDB lineage: Bacteria > Chloroflexota > Anaerolineae > B4-G1 > SLSP01 > JAAZNO01. Next base: position 15,210 of record JAPKMR010000021.1, read on the forward strand.
CTGGTCCGGCGACCGTGACTGAGGTGATGGCAAACGTGGAGGCGCAGCTCGCCAATGGTGATGCGGCGCGGTTGCTTCCCCTGCCGACAGGGTTCAGCCCGCTTGACGAAATCCTCAATGGCGGGTTGCGACCGGGTGAACTGTTGGTCATGGGGGGGCCTTTCGGGGTAGGCAAAACCATCTTTGGCCTGCAGGTCGCGCGCAATGTGGCCGCCAGTGACCCGGCTAACCTCGCGATCTACGTCTGTTATGAGCACGATCGTATGCACTTGCTCTCGCGCTTGTTGTGTCTGGAGAACGCGTTGCAGGGGGCTGGCGAAAACGCCCTTACTTTGCGGCGGATCACGGAATTAGCAGGCATGGGCAGTCATGGGATGGGAAGACTGGCGCAAACCCCCGATTATGCTGCAACCATGGCTTCGCTGAAGCGTTATGCCGACCGCCTAGTATTGGTGAAAGCCAGCGGTTCTACTTCAACAGTGCAGCAGATCGAAACCTGGGTGCGCGGACTGGCTACCCCTGAGATAAAACGCGCGCTCTTGGTTGTGGACTATTTGCAGAAAATTCCCATTGACCGGCCCTTTCTGGAATCCGAGGAAGAAGCTACCACGTATGTGGCGCAGGGACTTAAAGAATTGGCGATTTCCTTGGGTATTCGTCTGATAGCCCTGGTGGCCTCCGATCGTCCGGGATTGCAATCGCGTCGTATGCGGATGACCGATTTTCGCGGCAGTTCTGCGCTGCAATACGAAGCGGATGTCGGATTGGTGCTTAACAACAAGCATGCTATCGTGAGTCGCGAGCATTTAGTCTACAACCTGATGCAGGCAGAGGCGATGAAGAATTGGGTAGTGATGAGCGTCGAGAAGAATCGCGCGGGCCGCACTAGTGTGGATATGGAATATGCGATGGATGCCGCACACTTCCACATGTTGACCGAAGGGCGTTTTGTGCGCGAGCGCCTCATTGATGAGAAGGTAATTCGGGAGTAATTACTGGTACATGCAAGCCCATTTGTGGTTTGATGGAATTAAATCACTCTCGATGCTTCTGTCTGGGCCCTCTTCACGCCATTTTGTTACGGAGGGCCAAACACTCGTTATAGATTTCCTTTCGTAGATGCAAACGTACAGCGGGAAGGGGATTTCCCCTTCCCGCTGTGACTCAGATGATCTCATAGCTCGAGGGCGAGGACAAGCGCCAATGCGCGTGCGATTTCCTGCATGCTGGGGACGGAAAGTTCGCCTATGCACCGGACAAAACGTTCACATGACACTGAGCGCACCTGAAATGCATCCGCGGCTGAGGCCTTGCCCAGGCCATTTTCTGCATCAGGTACGACTTGTGTCATCCATGGGGCTATGGCGTAACGCTCCTTCCATTCGGTCAACGGCACGAAGAGCCTCTCCATCTAGCACGGTGAAAGCCGTGAGTTCTTCGTCAGTAGTGTAGTAAGTCGCAAGAGCTTCTGCCGCCAGGAGAAGCTGACGTTTGTTCGTTATGGGTGTTTCGAAAGTGAACTCCGGCACGACAATGACCACACGCGTGTTCTCAGGCAAGGTGGTATCTTCGGTTAGGAGAATCTTTCCCTTTTTTACAATTCCTTTCAAAGCGATAACGCTCATGTGATCCTCCATCTTCAAATCCCATGCACAGGCTTGTGCATATTGTAACATGGATGGCACACTGAACAAGACACGCAACAGCGGGAAGGGGATTTCCCCTTCCCGCTGTAACTCAGGCACGCACTAAGCCGGTTTCAGAATCCAAACCCTACTTAGCGGGCCACTCTGATGATACGTCCCTCGATGACTGGTGTCACTGGTGAGAAATTCTCGAAGTATTCCGCCAGCGCCGCCGCCAGGTCAGGACCGAAGTCGTAGGGGTTGATGGCGTTGTCGCGGAACATGGTGTACCCATCGCCGCCGTTGCGGGTGAAGTTGTTCGTCACAACTTTGTAGACGGTCGCGGGAACGATCGGTTCAAACGCGGTCCCGTTCCAGACCTGTGCGTCAGTAATGCGTGAACCAACCGGTTGCGCGGTATTGAAGGTGTACTTCATGCCAGAAACCTGCAGGAAGCCACCGTTCTCCGAGGGATACAGCCTGGCGCTGTGTTCCAACGCTGCCAACAGGTCCGCACCGGTCAGCCCCATCGTGGCGATGGTATTGCCGAAGGGCAGCACTTCCATCACATCGCCCATCGTTACCGTGCCGGTGATCAGCGGGGCGCGCAAGCCGCCGCCATTGGTGACAGCGATTTGGTGACCAGCAGCCGGTTCAGCCTGCTTGGCTTTCCACAGCATCGCATCGGCAACCAGGTTGCCCATGAGGCATTCGCCCAAGCGACAGATGCGAGCGCCGCCGACATTGATGGGAGCGCCGACCGTGATCGTACCTACTTCAGTGGTGATCAGTTCCGCCACACCATCGCGGTACGGCTCAAGCAGCGTCTCGACTTCAGGTTTCTTGGGCACGCTGTTACCCACCAGAATTGGGTTACCCTCGTAATCGGTGATGACGCCGTTCGGGTCGAACGTGACATCCAGATGTCCGAGGTAGTTGCCCCACTGGTAGGCGGTCACGATGAGAACGGGTTCACCCGCCGGGCTATTCACCACGGTGGGGTAAAGCCCCGCGGGCGTCATGGGTGGGGTCGCGCCGGTGTAGAGGAAGGTGTGGCTGTGCCCGCCGATGATGATATCTACGCCGCTCACTGCCGCAGCCATCAACTGATCCTGGTCGTAGCCCTGGTGAGCCAAGACGATGATCTTGTCAATGCTGTGGGTCGAAGTCAGGTCGTAGACTGTCGCGCGCAGTGTCTCGATCGGGTCGAGGAATTCGATGTTGGGACCGGGGCTGGAGATATTCTCTGTCTCGGGCGTGGTGATCCCCACGATGGCGATGTCCTGCCCATCACGCTCGATGATGGTATAGGGCGCGAGCTTGCCAAGCAGGGAGCTGCCAGGCAGTGCCATGGATGCGACCGGTACCTCTGTCTGTGCAACAGCGGGTTCGGTGTATCCCTTGAAGACCAGCGGCAGATAGAGGTTGTAAACGTTGACCTTGATGTTTGCCGCCAACACCGGGAAGTTCACCGCGTCAATCAGGGCTGCTAGCTCATCCGGACCGTCATCGAGCTCGTGGTTACCCACAGCCATCGCGTCGTAGCCGATGGCGTTCATCATCGCAGCGATGACTTCCGACTTGTAGAGGTTGTAGAAGAGGGTGCCCTGGAATTGATCACCGGCATCCAGCACGAGCACGTTCTCTTCCGCGGCGCGGAACTGGTCTACCAGCGTGGCGATACGTGGTGAACCGGCGATACAGTTGGCTGCACCGGGTGTCGGGCAGCGCGCACCGCTAGTTTGGTACTCATCCACCCGTCCATGGAAGTCGTTAGTATGAAGGATGGTGAGCTCTAGTGCGCCCACTTGCGGCACTACAGTGGTGGTGAGTATCGCTTGTCCCTCGGTAGTGGGCGAAGCCTGGGATTTCACCGTGACTGTGGTTACATCCGAAGCCCCCACCATCGCGCCTGCCGGGATCATAACCTGGACAGTAACCATTTCCATGGCGCCCGGTTGGACGATCACACTGGCGGGCAATTCCACATCCCATACTCCCGCGTAGGAGAGCAAGAAGGTGTCTGCCATGTTGCCGGTGTTGGTGATGTGGAGTGTGTATTCCACAACCGTGCCTTCCAAGCCATCTTTGGCATCGGTCGCAGGAGCCACGATCAAGCCCACCGTCTGGGTGAAGGCATTAAAGACCAGTCGTCCCTCGATCTGCGGGTTGATGGGTTGCGCCAAGGTCGGAATGTACTCGATCACGACATCGCGCACATAGTATTGGGTATCGAAGACAATTTGATCGAGTGGCCAGAGCGTTACACCGCTGTTGTTAAAGTTGCAGGAGCCTGCGGCTAGATAGTTGACGGTCGAAACCGTGTAGGTCGTCGCCTCAGTGAAGTCAATGGGGATGCCATTGACTGTCATCGCTGCTACATTGTTGCCATTCGGGAGCATGCTCTCCCCTGGATCAGTGTAGGTGACGACAGCGCCTGCGCTCACATCGAGCATACAGGTGGTATAGTGCGAGTAGCCGCCCCAGCGTGGTGTGTCATCGTCCTTGTAGTAGTAGTACCAGTAGTTGCGATAACCACGCTCCAGAATCTGCTTCAGTTGCGCACCGTTAATCTCCATTACCACCAGCGAGTTCTCATACGGCATCAAGGTAAACATATCGCCCACGGTGAGGGTGTAGGGAGTGGTGGGGGTCGCTGGATGGGCGATCTTGCCGTTGGTCATCGCGCCGGAGAGATGGAAGTCAATCTCCACGGGCAGTGCGTCCTGCAGCTTCCACATGGAGGCATCAGCCTGCAGGTTGGCAGCGTTGGTCTCCTCAGTGTAGGCATTCAACGCATCAATGGGGATAATGGTTTGCCCCAGGACTCGCGTCCGGTAGGTGGTTAGGAAGTCGTTGTAGGGTGTGACTATGGCTTTGACCGCCGGATCTTCAGCGATGCTCGTGGTGACCGGCACAGCTTTGCCTGCGCGTGCTGCGACTTCATAGCCGCCGCCTGTCTTGGCGCGCATGCCCAGCACGACCTCGCCGAGGAAAGTGTTGTAGCGGTAAGCCTGGTTGATGAGCACCGGTACGTTGTCCGCCGATCCGACGATAGCGGGGAGGAACTTGTAGTTGCCAAAGCCTGTCGTAGGATTGGTATGGCTATGGCTGCCGATGATCACATCCACGCCCGTCGTCATAGCTGCCAGGTTGGTGTCCACATTGGCATCCACTTCCACACTCTTGGGGTCTTCCGTGAAGCCGATATGGGTCAAGGCGATCACTGCGTCGTTGGCGGCTTTGAGCGCCGGCGCGCGGTCGAGCGTCTCGGAGATCGGGTTGGTGAAGGTCAGTCCAGGGATGTTGCTCGGCAACTCGTAGATCGGGATGCGATGGTTGCCGATACCCAGGATGGCAAGGCTGATGTTTTCCGGACCGACGGTGACTGTGACGTGAGGCCGTACGTTCACTTCGGCTAAGCCATAGCGCCCGTCATCGTAGACGTTTGCCTGGAGCAGCGGGAAGTTAGCCTGCCCGAGCGTGCCGGTGAAGATATGTCCACCGAAGTTGTACTCGTGGTTACCCAACGTCATCGCCGTGTAGGTCATGGCATTCATCGCCCGGATGATCGGGTTGATCTGGAGATCGAGGGGCAGGTCGGTGCCATCGGCGCCCTTGCCGGTGAAGGCTGCCTTGTAGAAGGCCGCCATGGCGTCACCCTGGATTTGATCACCCGCATTCAGCAGAATCGTGCGCTCGGGGTTGTTCTGCCATTCCTGCCGGATCAGCGTCGCCAGGTTGGTATAGCCGGGCGCGGAGCCGGAAGGCAGCAACCGTCCGTGGGAGTCGTTGTGGTGTAGGACGGTCACCGGGATGATAGGTCCGCTTGAGTTATCGCCTTCGCGGATGATGCGGCCATCCAGCCCTTGGTCGTATGCCGTGGCTGGTGTGCCGTAGTTCGCGCTCGTCCAGCTGATGACCTGATTGAGCATATCGCCCCAATAGGAGATGTTGGTCATGTACTTGAAGGGTGCGAAGCCGTCTTGTCCGGCGGGCGCCAGGAACTCGTTGGTGCCGACGCGATAGACGCGGTCCATTTCCAGCGGTTCCCAGATAGCGCCGTTCTTGACTTCAACATCATACGCGCCCCAAGCCCACCAGCTACTGTGGTAGGCATCGAAGGTAGCGGGAGCGCCATAGCTGTAGTATTTGAAGCGAATGCCGGCAATTTGCAGCGTGCCCTTGAAGAGCGTAGCGCTCTGGTTGAGCAGCTCCATGATCTGTGCGCCGGTCATATCGCCAACTACAGTCTGGTTGCCGAAGGGCAGCACGCTGAACAACGCCCCATAGGTGAGGGTGTAGGGTACGGTCGGTGCACCGGTAGCGATGATATCCGCTCGCAAGCCGCCGGAGTTATTGAAGACCATATCCACGTCATTGAGCGGTTCGGTATCGTTGTTCAATTCGTAGTAGATTGCGTCGTTGACGAAGGCGCCCATGGTATTATCCATGGTGCTCCGGCGAATCAAATCTACATTGGTATATCCTATAACCGTGTTGATGAGCGCCTGGTAGTCGGGATCCAGCGCCCAGGTATTCAGGCGCGCCAACGTCGCCGCATCCTGTTCGCCACTGGTGGAGACGGCTAGCGATTGCCAGTTAATGGCCACTGTGTCGTCAGTCCGGTTGTAGGCGATGTCAGCGCGGCCCACACGGCGACCCGCATAGTAGGCTTGCACCACGTAGGTCTTGCCGGGCTTGCCGACTACTTCAATGATCTGCGGCGCGCTCAAGTTGGTATGGCTGTGCCCGCCGATAATCAGGTCCACAGGCTTGTTGGCGTTGATTAGATTCTTTGCCAGGGTCTGATCGCCGTATACCGGGATGCCATAACCGTAGCCGCCATCCACGTTACCCAGGTGGCTGATGATGACCAGCACCTCTGCACCTGCGGCGACCACCGCATCATAGTAGTGGCTGATGGAATCTGTCGCATCCTTGAAGCACAGTCCATCGGTAGCCGAAGCAACGGTGATGTAGGGGGTCTCCTGGGAGGTAACGCCGATGAGTCCCACCACCACCTCGTTGCCAGGATCGCCCACGGTCATGGTCGTCCAGGGTTCGACATAGTCGGGATGGGTCCACCCGGCGGTGGCGCAGTCGCCGGTATCGTTGACGACCAGGTTGGTCGCCAGGAATGGATAGTCAGCCTGGTCCATGCGCTCTTCCAACACCGTCTGACCCCAGTCAAACTCGTGGTTGCCGAAGGTGGCGGCCTGGTAGCCCACAAAGTTAAAGAGATCAATGGTGGCGGCGCCATCAGAGAGGTTCGAGAGCAGGCTGCCCTGCATCTCATCACCGGCATCAACCAGCAACACATTGTCTGCGCCCACGGCGCTGCGGACATTGTTGATGACCTTGGCTACCCGTGCGATGCCGGGATTGCTGCCGGCCGGCTCAAGGTTGCCGTGGAAGTCATTGGTGTGGAGAATGGAGAAGGTGCTGATGTCGGGGAGGGTAATATCGTATAGGTAGACTTCGCCACCCATATCGGGATTACCGGTGTAGTCCACAATCATCGCGCCTTCAGGTTGGCTGTAGGTATAGCCAGAGAGGTCGTTGATCCAGACTTCCATGGTGGCGTTGGGGGCAACCGGGCCGGGTTCGAGTGTGGTGGCGCCCCATGCGAATGGGTAGCGTGCATAGTCGAAGCGCCCCGGAGCACTGACATCCTCGTCGTCGCCATTGGTGTAGCCCACCACCTGGAAGTTGAAATTCGGGTTGGCGGCATTCATTCCCAGGAAGGATGCTGGGACGTACATCTCCATATAACCAGAATTGAAATCTACATACATGTAGTAGACCGAAGTTCTGGATGTGCCGTCACTCAGATTCACGATTGTGGGAATGAAACGGTCGGTTCCGGCAACTGGAGCATTGTAAATGACGTAGTCGGGGTTGCCATCTTCGTTGTTATCCACGTAGATATCGAATTTGGCAAAGTAGTAGTGCGGCAGGTGCCAGGGACCCCAGGCGTCAATGGCGATTGCCAGAACAGGTCCGTAAGTTGCGTGATTCCAGCCGTAGTCTATTCCTACTGCCTTGATATCGCCCGAGGTGTTGGTTTCAGCGGGATCAGATACCAGCAACGGGAAAGCCCACAGGCTGGAGGTGATGGGACCGCTGTGCGTAATCTCGAATGTTGCCATGTCAGCGGCGGTATCCGTGATTACCGTTTGTGCCGTGATGTCGAGCTCGTTGTAAGGACGGGCGACGAAGTAGAAGGGCACGCGCAGCGTATCATCAGGGTCTGCAGGGGTGAAGAGGATGTAGCCGTAAATCTCCTCGAGGGTGCCCAAAATAGCGGGCAATGCGGTCACATCGAAGGTGAAGGTGACCTCTACCACGAGTTCGGAGTCTGCAGGAACGGTGACATCTGCCGGAACGGTGACTTCTACGCCTGCTAACGATGCACCTTGATAGTCCCAATCTACGTCAAAGTCGTGAGCGACGGTATCGGTGTTGTACAGGGTAATCTCGCGCTCAATCACGACTTCATCGTCGTTGGTGACGAACATATCGCTGACGCTGACAAAATCCGCATCCCCTACGGCAAAGACGGGGGTATCAACGGCGCGGTAGGCATCCACACGCCCCGCGCCCTGGCGCGGAATCGCGGTGCCGTCTACCATGTCAACCGCGGTATTCATCATCGCGGCTTTGATCTGTTCAGGCGTCCAATCGGGATGCGCCTGCACCATCAATGCTGCGACGCCAGCGACGTGCGGTGAAGCCATTGAGGTACCGCTGAAGGAAGCGCCTTCGATGCCCGTGCCCATGGCTGCGGCAAAGATGTTGTAGCCAGGAGCTGCGACTTCGGGCTTGAGGCGTGAATCGGTGCCACGAGGTCCACGCGAAGAAGAAGGATAGACGGAGTCGGCAGGTACATAGCGGTCGGGAACCGTGTTGACGTCGTTCTCCGCGCTGACCGTGATAGATGAACCATCAGCGGTTTGCAGATACAGACCGTCCTGGTAAGCCAGGAAACCTGCCGGGATGAAATTGCCCAATCCGTCGTCTGCCATGGTCACATAGGTGTTGCCGTTGGCGGCATTGTTGTAGACGAGCGCACCCACGGCGCCAAAGGACTTGGCGGTGCGGACTTTCTCGGTGAACGAGCAAGTGCCGCGCTCAATCAATACTATCGTTCCGGAGAAGGCATCCGTTGGCGAGACGGTGCTGCCCGCGCATAGAATCTTGCTGCTGTAAGCTCCGGCATACGCCAATGGTGCGGTCATTTCAGCCAGATAGTGCCCATCGGGCGAGAAAGCGGGTGGCATGTAGATGATGTTGGTGAGCGTGGGAGAGGTGCTTCCATCAACGCCGACGGTGGGTCCCGTTACCCAACCGGTGGTGCTGCCGGCAACACCAATAGCCTTATCGGCGTTACCGGGTGAACCGGTGGAATAGGTGATGTTGCCGGAGTTACCGGCAGAGGCAACGACGACGATGCCTGCTGCCACAGCGTTGTTGGTGGCGATGATGTCGGGGTCATTGGGATCGTCGCCGGGACCGTAAGAAGAGCCAAGTGACATGTTGATGACCTGGGGCCAGCCGTTGAAGATGTAATTGAAGGCGGCTGCATCCAGGGCATCCATGACCAGGTTGGTCGAGCCGGCAGCGCCGAAGACCTTGAGCGCCATCAGACTCGCGCCGGGCGCTGTTCCGGTCATCACCTGTCCGCCGCTCAAGCCCGCAGCGATAGAGGACACATGTGTGCCGTGGCTGTTCTCGTCGAGGGGGTCGACATCTGGGTGTGGAATGGGTTGATAACCAGTTCCGGTGGCGGCGTTGTAAGTGGTGCCCGCGAAGTCGTAACCGGCGATGACTTTGGCGGTGGGGAAGGTGCCCGCTTCGATGATGTCTGGGTCGTTATTGGTGTAGTCAGCGGGGTCGCCACTGCCACCAAGGGCGATGTGGGTGTAGTCAATACCGGTATCAATAATGGCGATGACGATGCCATCGCCATCGAAACCCAGGTCCTCCCACACATCCGGTGCGCCGATGATCGGCACACTGCTGCCCAATGCCGGCACGTGTTCCGGAGCGCGATGGATGCCCACGACGCCCGGTAGCGCGCGGATGGCGTTGACTTGTTCGAGAGGCACTTGAGCCAGGAAACCGTTATAAACGGTGGTATAGTTGGAAACCACCTGCACGTCCAGGTTTTCGAGTTTGGTCTCTAGTTGTGCCTGTGTGGCTTCGAGACCCGCAACGTAACTCTCAATGGCGTCGGTGGTCATGGTTTGCCGCTGGGCATAGATGGCTGCCAGCGGTTCTTTTTCCAACTCAATAATGAGCATGGTGGAACGACCTGCCGCCTTTCCCTCTAGTGCGCGCGGAAGATAACCATGTTGAGCTACGAACTCCTCGGCAGTCATCGTTTCAATGTCTGTGAGTTCTTCGTCGGAGAGTTCCTGCACATGAGGCGGCATTTGCCGTTCCGGTGTTGAGAAATCTGGTTCAGTAGCATGGATTGTCGTTGCTGCTGAAGCAGTCTGGATTGGTGCGGCCGGTGTCGCTGCCATAGTGCTTTGTTGTGGCGTCCACGTCATCGGTAGCATCCCCAACAGTAATGCAGCGATCAAAAACAAATTCCAAGATCGTATACGCATGTCTGGGTCCTCCTGAGAATGTGAAATCTTAGCGGAGAAACAACTACACGACTCGGATGATGCTTGTAGCTATCACCTCCTTTCTCCTTGCCTGGATGGATGCCGATGCGTCCCCATGTCGGGTATTGAAGCCGGAATGGAATCAACTGTTAACACAATCCATACGCCTTCAATTGGGCCACTTATGTTATGCTCAAAGCGATGCCTCAGTAATCTGTCATCGTGCAGATAAGGCACTTTCCGAGGGTAAACTATAGTGTAGCAAGAAATTGTCAAGAGGTCAATAGACAAACGTCATCATTTCTAGAAATTGCTCCCTTTGGGCGCGTTTCAACTTCGGGGTAAAAGTGAGATCACTATTTTAACGGACTTTAGTCCGCAGTGTGCGCCTTGTGATGGAAGTCTGAACAGTTACTCCGTTTTAGAAATTTGACATTCCCTTAAGGTTGGCTATATAATGAGAGTAATTTCCCGTGTTCTGAAACTCTCATATTCCTCATCTCGCTCAAGGGAGAAAGTCATTGACGATCATGGCGCCCTGCAGCTGCTATGGCTATAGTCCGATGGTATTGTGCTGGTCAGCTTGCCCACAGCTTGTGCCCCACAGAAGAAAGGTTGCCCGCTTATGAAAGCTTTTGCACGTACGCCGTTGAACTTGCAGAAAATGAAAGTGCCCCATGGGATGGTCTATCTCATTCCTGAGCGGTGCAAGGGATGCCGCCTGTGCATCGAGTTCTGCCCGCGCGAAGTGCTGCAGGAATCTGTAGAGATCAACGCGAAAGGTTATCACTTTCCCGAAATTGTGCCTGGTAAAGAGGCAAGCTGCATTCATTGTCAATTCTGTACGATGATTTGTCCTGAGTTTGCGATTTATACTGAAGAAACAGAAGACTGAGGATTCGAGCTCGGGGTATCGGATAGGGCATTCGCTGCTATTGATGAGCTGATTCTCAAAGGGGGTTCAGATTTGAGCGCACGTGAAGTACTGACTGGAAAGCATTTCATGCATGGCGATGAGGCTTGCGCTGAGGGCGCAATTGCGGCAGGTTGCCGCTTTTTTGGCGGTTATCCTATCACACCTTCGACGGAGATTGCAGAGCGTTTTGCGCAACGCATGCCGGAGTTAGGGGGAGTCTTCATCCAGATGGAGGATGAGCTGGCAAGTATTGCAGCGGTACTAGTGCGTTGTCCAGACTAAAAGTTCGGGTTGCGGGAGCGTCTAAGTAGGAGAAACTAGCAGTATTCCTACCGAGGAGGCCTCCGCTGAATAAGAAATACATCGTCCGGTTATCCGACGCAGAACGTGCCGAGTGTACTGAAGTGATCAAAAAGTTGAAAGGGAGTTCGAGCAAAGTACGGCGGGCCTATATGCTGTTGCAAGCGGACGTCAACGGGCCGGGCTGGACCGATGCCCAGATTGCGGCGGCCTACCATGTCCGCACGCGGACTGTCGAAAAGCTCCGGGAGCGGTTGGTGACGACAGGGTTTACGGAGGCCTTGCATGGCAAACAACGGGCCCACCCGCCGACCCCACCCAAGTTGGACGGTGAGGGGGAAGCACGCTTGATCGCCATGCGACTGGGTAAACCGCCGGCGGGCTATGGTCGCTGGACCCTGCGTCTGCTGGCCGATCAACTGGTCCAACTGGAGGTTGTGACGAGCATTTCTCCTGAAACGGTGCGCCAGACGCTGAAAAAGGATGGGATGACCAAGCGCATGGTGGAGTACTGGGTGATCCCGCCTGAACAGGATGCTGAGTTTGTCGCCGGGATGGAAGAGGTGCTGGAGACGTATGCCCAGCCGCTGGATCCGCAGCAGCCGCTGGTGTGCATGGATGAACAGCCCTACCAACTGTTGCTGGAAACCCGGGTACCCTTGCCCGCCACCACGACGCATGGTACCCGCGTGGATTATGAATATGAGCGCAACGGTACCGCGTCTATCTTCATGTTCACGGAGCCCCTCTCCGGTTGGCGCTCTGTCACCGCGCGTGCCCAGCGCACCAAAGCAGACTGGGCGCAAGCCGTCGCTGACTTGCTGGATACACGCTACGCGGGCCAACGCATCACTCTGGTCATGGATAATCTCAACACCCATACGAAAGGAGCCTTCTACACCTTATTTGAACCTGCTGTCGCCCGCGCCTATGTCAAGCGTATTGACTTTGTCTACACGCCCAAACACGGCAGCTGGCTCAACATTGCGGAGTGCGAACTGAGTGCCCTCACCAGCCAATGTCTGACAGGCCGTCGGATCGGGCAATTATCCGAGTTGCAGCAGGAGCTGGCCGCCTGGGCCACTCGCACCAATGACCAGCAACGCGCAGTGGATTGGCACTTCAAGGTCGATGACGCGCGCGTGAAACTCAAGCGGCTCTACCCGAACTTTTAGCTTGGACAACGCACTAGGAGCTTCAGCCGCCGGCGCGCGTGCGATGACGGCAACTTCGGGGCCTGGTTTAAGTTTGATGCTGGAAAATCTAGGGTTAGGGGTCATGCTGGAGCTGCCATGTGTGATCGTGGATATTCAACGTGGCTCACCTTCCACAGGACTGCCCACGATGGCAGGACAATCGGATGTCATGCAGGCGCGTTGGGGCTCTCATGGGGATTATAGCATTATTGCCTACGCGCCCTGGTCGCCGCAAGAAGCCTTTGATCTGACAGTCTTGTGCTTCAATATGGCGGATCGCTTTCGCACTCCGGTGTTGCTTCTTGGGGATGAGGTTATCGGGCACATGGTGGAGCGGGTTGTCATTCCGGCAGCAGCGGAAATCCCCCATTGGGAGCGAAAACGTCCTGGCACACCACCGCCGGTAACGGGAGTCTATCGTAGCTTTGAACCCGACCCTGAGGATTTGATTCCTCCCTTGCCGCACGCTGGCGAGGGCTATCGTGTGCACTTCACCGGACTGACCCACGATGAACGCGGCTATCCTGATATGTCTGCCGATACTCACCATGCACTCGTGACGCGGCTCAATGCAAAAATCCAGCGTCACGCGGAGGAGATTATTCGACTGGAAGAATATGCCATGGATGGCGCGCGTCTGGTAGTGGTGTCTTTTGGTTGTACCGCGCGTTCGGCGCGGCGCGCGGTGCGCGAAGCGCGTGCGCAGGGCATCCCGGTGGGATTGCTACGCTTGGTCTCGCTGTGGCCCTTCCCGGAAGCAGTAGTGCGCGAGCTCGGGCAGCGTATGGACGCTTTCATCGTCGCGGAGATGAATCTGGGGCAGGTGCGTCTGGAGGTGGAGCGCTGTATTGGCCGTCCGGCGTGGGGGATTCACCATGCTGGCGGGGAGATGATCCACCCCGAGAAGATTCTTGCAGCCATTGTTGCAGCTGCCAAGAATGCGTGACGCGCAATGCGTGACGCGCAATGCGTAACGCGCACGTCAATGGTCCTGTTCAGATTTCCATAAAAGGTTGCACAAGGAGCCATTATGACACAAGCGACTGTTGTTGAGTCTCATCCACTCGATGCCATCTTGCGCGCGGATCGCATGCCGCATATTTTCTGTCCTGGATGCAGCATTGGTATTGCGATGCGCTGTTATGCTCAGGCAGTACTGGAATCGGGGATTCCGCTGCAACAGCACGTGATCGTTTCGGGAATTGGATGCACGGGGCGGGTGGCGGGATATATGGACCTGGACTCTTATCATACGACCCACGGACGCGCGATTCCCTTTGCCACCGGTTTGAAGCTCGCCAACCCAAATTTGATGGTGACTGTTTTTAGCGGCGATGGCGACCTATCTGCCATCGGGGGCAATCATCTGATCCATGCGGCGCGGCGAAATGTAGATGTTAAAGTCATCTGCGTGAACAACTTCAACTACGGGATGACGGGCGGGCAATGCGCCCCAACCACGCCACTGGGAGCAGTCGCGACGACCTCACCCTATGGAAACCCCGAGCAGCCTTTCAACCTCCCCTATTTATTGGCGGCGGCGGGAGCGGGTTATGTTTCCCGCTGGACTTCGCTGCACGTACGCCAGCTTAAGCAAGACATCCTCCATTGTTTTGCACGACCCGGTTTCACCTTTGTTGAGGTCCTCTCGGCGTGTCCGGTGGGTTTTGGTAAATCCAATAATATCCCCGATGGGTTGGAAGAAATGCAGTTGTACCGGGAGCGCTGTGTCATTGCGCGGGGTGTTCCGCTGGAAAACCTGAGTATTGATCTGCGTGAGAATCGCCCTATTTACATCGGCAATTTCGTTAATCGGGACTTGCCAGTGTATAAACCTGTAAACCGTGTTGGGTGATGTTGCGTCAGTGCCAACATCCACCACCTCACAGGAGGTAAGTGATGTACAAAGAGATTCGTTTGTCTGGTTTCGGTGGGCAGGGTATTGGTCTTGCGGGTGTCTTGTTGGGAAGGGCGGCGGCGCTTTATGGCGGTTTTGAAGCGGTGATGACGCAGGCTTATGGTCCAGAGGCACGGGGTGGGGCTTCGAGCGCGAATCTCATCATCGGTGATGAACTGATTGACTATCCGTTTGTCCAGCAACCCGACATCCTGGTGGCGATGTCTCAGGAAGCCTATGTGAAATTCCGCCCCACATCTAAATCTGCCGCGCAAGTACTGATTGATGGTGATTTGGTCACGCCATTTCCCGAAGATTCGGTGTGTGCCATTCCGGCAACGCGCCTGGCGGAAGGATTGGGCAGACGAATCGTAGCAAATGTGATTATGGTGGGTTTCTTTACCCGGCAAACGGGCATTCTCTCACGCGAAGCTGTGGAGCAGTCGCTGACGGAGTCGCTGCGTCCCAAACTGGTGCCACTGAACCTCAAGGCATTTGCGGCGGGCTATGAGTACACCGGATAAACGACTGGCGTCAGGACGAAAAGCAAAGGTTGTTCTTGTGATCTGCATGATTTTCCGGCGCTGCTTCAGGATTGGAGCCAGACGCCGGGCAATGGGGTCATCCGTGTCACATGGGCAGGGGCAGAGGGCTTTGTTTTGCTATCTGGAAGCCCCACACCAGCCACGGCTATGTACGCCGGAAGTGGTCGGGTTTTGATTGGTACAGAAGCTCTGAGTACCATTCACTCTCAAGCGGAGTATTATTATGAGCAATTCTGTAATGGTTATCGGCGGCGGTATTGCAGGGATTCAGGCAGCGCTGGATTTGGCAGAAGCCGGCGCGAAGGTAGTGCTTGTCGAACGTGAAGCCACCATCGGCGGTGTGATGGCTGTGCTCGACAAGAACTTCCCAACCCTTGACTGTTCTATCTGCATCGAGGCGCCGAAGATGTCGGAGGTCAATCTCCATCCCAATATCGAAATTCTTTCGCTGGCGGAGGTTGACCGTGTAGAGGGTGGACCGGGGGCTTTTTACGTGACCGTGCGGCAACGCGCTCGTTACGTCACCAATGCATGTACTCGCTGTGGTGAGTGTACTCTGGTCTGCCCGCAAGTGCTCCCCAATGAGTATGATTCCGGTATGGCGGCGCGCAAAGCTATCTATACTCCTATCCCTCAATCTGCGCCGGGACCTTACCTGATTGACATGGATGCTTGCCTCAACGACCCGCCCAACTACTTGCCCTGTGACCGTTGCTCTGTCGCCTGCCCTCCGAAGGCTATAGACTTCCTCATGCCGAAGGAACAGCTGCTTAGCCGCGAAGTCGGCGCCATAATCGTGGCGGTGGGCTACGATATGCTCGACCCACGCGAGCTGCAAGAGTACGGTTACGGAACCTCCCCCGATATCATGACGGCGATGGAATTCGAGCGACTTGTCAACTCCGCCGGGCCTACGGGTGGGGAGATCATTCGTCCCTCTGATGGCGCCCACCCTCACAAAATCCTCTTTGTCCTGTGTGTCGGTTCGCGGGATCGTCGTCATTTTCGATATTGCTCGCGTTTCTGTTGCATGTACTCGATCAAGCACGCTTATCAGGCGCTGGATCATGGCATCGAGGATGTTACCGTGCTTTACATGGATATTCGCGCTTATGGCAAGGGCTTCGATGGCTTCTGGGAACGAACCGATGCGGCGGGGGCGAAGTTCGTGCGGGGTAGACCTGCCCGAGTGGTCGCGCGGGATCAGCCTATGCTGGGAGATGGGCGCTCGACGACCGAAGATGGGACCGGGGCTTCGATTTCCGGATACCGTTCAATGTTGGAAGTGACCTACGAAAACACAGAAACTACCCAACGCATCACCGAAGACTTCGACCTTGTGGTGCTTGCCAATGCGGTAAAACCGCCTGCGGGCTTAGCAGATCTGGCGGAGCGCCTGGGGATTGACCTGGATAGCGATGGTTTCCTCAAGGCTGAGGAACTGACAGGGGGGCTGATTGCCACGACGCGTCCCGGCATCTATGCCGCCGGATGCGACACCGGACCCAAGGATATCCCGGATAGCGTTGCTGAGGGCAGCGGCGCTGCGGCGCTTGCGCTAGGACATCTCACCGAGCGTTTTTGGCCTGAGCTACCCGATGTGGAACCCATTCCTGACGTTGAAATCCCGCGCATTGGCGTCTTTGTTTGTCACTGTGGTAGCAATATCGCGGGCGTGGTGGATGTGGAGCGGGTTGTGGCTTACGCGCGTACACTGCCGGATGTGGTTTTCGCTGATCACCAGATGTTTTCCTGTGCCGGTAATACTCAGGCGGATATCGAGAATGCCATCCGTGAGCACGGTATTACGCGGGTCGTTATCGCTGCTTGTTCCCCCAAGACGCACGAGAGCGCCTTTCGCGGCGTTCTCATCCGCGCCGGGTTGAATCCCTACTTGCTGGAGATGGCGAACATTCGCAATATGGATTCCTGGGTGCATAAATTTGAGAAGGAAGCCGCCACTATCAAGGCTATGGAGATGACGGCGATGGCGGTGGAGAAAGCTCGTTTGCTTATGCCATTGGAATCAAGCCACCTGCCACTTACACAGAGCGCGCTCGTCATCGGCGGCGGTATCGCCGGGATGACGGCTGCAACGGCGCTGGCACGACAGGGCTATGAGACTCATCTGGTCGAGAAAGCCGGACGGTTGGGGGGCTTGCTTGCGGATTTGCGGAGCCTGGGTCCCGTAGGGCTATCATCTCTGGATGTGATTTACGCCAAGAAACATGAGTTGAATCAGACCGGGGTTCACATTCACGCGCCCGCTACCATCGAGACGATCGGCGGCGTCGTTGGCAGTTTCCAGGCGCATCTCAGCACTGGTGAAGACCTCACTATTGGCGCCATCATCGTTGCCACTGGCGGAGTTCCCTATCAGCCACAAGAGTTTGGATATGGGCGCGATCCGCGCGTGATCACGAACCTGGAGCTGGAGAGACTGCTGAATTACAAGTTAAAGACACCAGACTCTCATTTGACAGGTGCAGAGCTCTCGGCTTTTAACTTCGCGCCTTCGACCCCCATCGAGCGTGTGACTTTCATTTCCTGTGTCGGTTCGCGGCAAGGCCATATTGGTTGCGCGCGTTATTGTTGCACTTCAATGCTGCATCAGGCCTTGGCGTTGCGGCGTTTGGGAAAGAAAGTGCGCGTCGTGAGCAAAGATATTCGCACGTATAGTCGTCAGGCTGAAGAGCTCTATGAGGAAGCGATGCGTGCGGGCGTGCAGTTCTTCCGTTATGCCGATGACCGTCCTCCGCAGGACGAAGTGGTCTTTGAGGCTGGCGAGGTGCGGCTTTACGACCATCTGTTGGGCGCGGAGTTGCGCATTCCGACAGATCTGCTCGTGCTGGTGACGGGACTGCGCCCGCCGGAGGACACCCTGGCAGAGCAACTCAAACTTGCCCGTAGTGAGGATGGTTCATATATGGAGTTGCACCCCAAACTTGGTCCCGTGCAGACGGCAATTCAGGGTGTGTATCTGGCAGGTACGGCGCAGGGCGCCAAGGACGTCCGCGAGTCTATGGCTCAGGCGATGGCGGCAGCGGGCAAGGCAGGAGCGCTTTTGGCGCGTGGCGCTATTGAGAAGGAGCCACTCACGGCGAAATATACCCCCGATGCTTGCATCGGTTGTCTACGCTGTGTGAAAGTCTGCCCCTTCAGTGCTATTGAGCAGGTGGGTGAGCGGGGCAAGCCTGGCGCAATCCGCATCATCGAGGCGGCATGTATGGGCTGCGGCAACTGCGCTGCTGAATGCCCTACCCAGGCGATTGATATGCCCTATTTTACGCGCCAGCAGATTATGGCGCAGATTGATGCGGCGCTGGCAGAAAAACCGGAGGAGAAGGTGCTGGTCTTCACCTGTAACTGGTGTTCGTATGCCGGAGCGGATCTGGCGGGCATTGAGAAGCGACAGTACCCGCCCTCGTCGCGCATCATTCGGACGATGTGCTCGGCGCGCTTCGAGGAAGGCTTCATCGCCAGAGCCTTCGAGCGGGGCGCAGGGGCGGTGTTGGTGACGGGTTGCCGCCTCACAGAGAACGGCTCAGACTGCCACTACAATTATGCCAACGTTCACACACAGAAACGCTTCGAGCGGTGGCACAAGAAATTCGTTAAGCAGGGCATTGCTCCGGAGCGGTTGCAGCTGCGCTGGATTAGTGCGGCAGAGGGCAAGGAATTCGCGGAGAAACTGACAGAGATGGATGCGATTGTGAAGGGGAGCAAGTGATAGAGCGGCTGATTTTATTGTTGAGGGCATCTCTGGCTTAAGCGCATTGCTGGCTCAGCATCTTGGTTGATTTGGCTTTCGGGAGGGTGGAGAGTCAAATTCGGTTCTGGCGTTATTTTGGGAGGCTCCATGGATTTACAAGATCCTGTCTTTACGCTCGATGATGTGCTCTGGGAACGCCTGCTCGAACTGACCGGGGGCGAGGCGGCGCTATGCTACCAGTGTGGAACCTGTACCGCGACCTGCCCCTGGGGATTGGTGCGGGGTGAGACGGTCTCGGTGCGGGAGTTTATCCGCCGCGTGCAGCTGGGCCTGGAGGTGACGGATGCGCTCTGGCTCTGCACCACTTGCGCGCAGTGCGAGGCGTATTGCCCGCGTGGCGTCTCTATCGCCGGCATCTTCCGCGCTCTGCGGGAGATCGCCTGGGAGCGTCGTGAAGCGCCTCAAGGGCTGCCCTCATTGCTTTGGTCGCTTTACTGGAACGATAATACCTGGAGCCAGCCCCCCTCGCAGAGGGCGCAATGGGCTAAGGACCTGGCGATTCCTGTCTTCGATCCACAGCAGCATGAGATCCTGCTCTACGTGGGTGGCGCAGCCTCTTATGATAATCGTGTGCAAAAGGTCGCTGCGTCATTTGTGAGAGTGTTGCGCGCGGCAGGTGTCACTTTTGGCATCTTGGGTGCGGACGAGCCTCCCAGTGGCGCGGATGTGCTCGATGTGGGGCATCGCCCCTTCTTTGAGGAGCTGGCGGCCAAAACGGTCAAAGTTTTCCAGGAACGTGGGGTGAAACGGCTTATTGCGCTTTCGCCGCACAGCTATGACGTTTTCAAGAATCACTATCCGTTTGTGAGCGAGGGCTTTACGCCGCAACACTACACTCAATATCTGGCAGAGCTGCTGGAAATAGGTCGCCTCAAGCCAAACAAGCCGTTGGAGGCCATGGTGGCATTTCAAGATCCGTGTTATCTGGCACGACATAACGCGGAGACCGATGCGCCACGCCGCGTTCTGGCAGCTTTGCCTGGGGTCACGTTGGTGGAAATGGCTCACAGTGGCACGGATACGCTCTGTTGTGGCGGTGGTGGTGGGCGCATGTATCTGGAGACAGAAGCGGGTGAGCGTTTCTCCGACGTGCGGGTTGAGGAAGCGCAGGAGGTCCTCACATCAGCGACCGGTGTGGCGATTATGGCGACCGCCTGCCCCTACTGTATGGTCTGCCTGGAGGATAGCGTCAAGGCGCGCAAGATGACGCTGACAGTGAAGGACATCGCGGAGATTGTGGCGCTCACAATCTAGTTGGAGGTCACTTTGGTCAAATCACTTTATGCCGTGGAAGAAGCGGTGAATACAATATGGGTTTTCCTGGAGCATAGCGACGGCGTAATAAGGACGGTTTCGCTGGAGCTGTTGGGTAAGGCGCGGGAACTGGCAGATGGTGCGGGTTGGTCTGTGGTCGCTTTGCTCCTGGGGGCAGATGTGGAGACATTGGCGCCGACCGCTTTTGCGCATGGCGCGGATGCGGTGCGCTTGGCGGAGCATCCGCTGCTGGCGAATTTCACCGTTGAAGGTTACACGCATGTGGCTTGTGAAGCGCTGCTGGCGGCGAAGCCCTCAGCCTTTTTGCTTGGCGCGACGCCCGATGGGCGTGATCTCGCCGGGCGACTCGCGGTGCGCCTGCGCACCGGGCTTAATGCTGACTGTACTGACTTGCGCCTGGATCCAGAGACAGGTGTGATGGTGAGCGAGGTCTCCGGCTTTGGCGGCGGTGTGTTGGCGTTGTTGCAGATGCAGCATCACCGTCCGCAGATGGCGACCTTCCGCCCTGGTGTGTTCCCGCTGTGTGCACCTGACCCTTCACGGCATGGAGATGTGATTCCTATACGGGTCACACTCACGCCGGAGATGCTGCACACCCATGTCGTTGAGCGTGTTGTAGGGGCAGGGCTTGACTTGAGCCAGGCGCCGGTGTTGGTGGTCGGTGGGCGCGGCGTTGAGGGAGATTTCGATACGTTACGGAAGCTCGCTGCTCTGCTCGGTGGTGAGGTGGGCGCTACCCGTCCACCTGTGGATGAGGGTCATATCGAGCGCGCGCGGCAGATTGGGCAGACCGGCGTTGTATGCCGTCCCAAAGTGGCGCTTGTCTGCGGGGTTAGTGGCGCTTTCCATTTCGTCGTCGGCATTCAGGATGCGGATACCGTTATCGCCATCAACAACGACCCTGAAGCTGAAATCTTCAAACACGCGGATTACTGCGTTATCGGTGATGTGCGTGAGGTGTTGCCGGCATTGCTTGAGCAGTTGCAGCTCCAAAGTGGCTGTTGAGGTGAACATGCTACGAATCATCGTCTGTGTGAAAATCGTTCCCAAACCTGAAGAGGTTCGTGTTGACCCCGAGACCTGGCGATTGGATCGTGGCTCCGCGCGCTCAGAGATCAACCCGCCGGACATGAATGCCGTCGAATTTGCGTTGCGGCTTAAGGAGCAGATTGGTGCGCATGTTGAGTTGCTCTCCATGGGCCCGGCGTTCTTCGAGCCGCTTCTGCGCGTGACGCTGGCAATGGGTGCGGATCATATCACGCTGCTGAGCGATCGGGCTTTTGGCGGCGCGGATACGCTTGCGACGACGTATACACTTGCGCGCGCTATCGAGAAGCTTGGCGGGGCGGATTTGGTGCTGTGCGGCGTGGAATCCTCCGACGGCGCCACGGGGCAGGTGCCAGCAGGCATTGCTGAATGGCTGGGCTGGGCGCAGTTGACCATGCTCAACGACGTGGCGCTTGACCTGGCGCGGCGCACCGTGCGTGGAAGGCGCGAAATTCAGGGAGGGCATGAAGTGTTAGAAGTGCCTTTGCCTGCCGTGCTCTCTGTGGAGACAGCGGCAAACGAACCGCGTTTTATGGATTACACCATTAAGCCGTGGGCTTTCGCGCCCGAACAGGTGACGGTTTGGGATGCTGCCGCGCTTGATGCTGATCCTGAGCTTATCGGCATTCCCGGTTCTCCCACTGTTGTCGGTGGGTTGGATCAGGCTCCATCGCGTGAGCGCAAGCACATTTTCGTGGAGGGGACTCCCGCCGAGGTTGTGCAGCGCCTGACAGACCTTCTACGCCAGGGTTAATCCCAGGAGATGCTTCGTCCACCCGTCTTCCTCTCCCGATCAAAGGCGGCTCATGCTCTGCACCGCCTACTCCCCTCTCTGGCATCCGGATTGATGGCCGGCATCATTGCGGTGACGGTCTCCATGGCCTTTGCTGCTCTCATTTTCACCGGACCATTAACGCCATTTGTCTTCTCCGGTGTCGGGATCATGCTTCTGGGCTCCCTCGTGGTTGGCCTGGTTGCGGGCTTGACCAGCTCCTTGCCCGGTCTGGTGGCAGGTGTGCAGGATAGCACTGTGGTGGTGTTGGCGCTTGTCGCGGCGAATATCAGCACATTCCCTATCCGGTAATCGGTGGCTTTCTGGGGGGCTCGGGCTTGCTGCTGGTCTTTGGCGCGCTGGCATTGATGGTTGGGACTCCGGTTTCAGTCTTGCAACTCGTGCTGCTAT
The DNA here is from genome assembly GCA_026645815.1 of Anaerolineae bacterium. Taxonomy (GTDB): domain Bacteria; phylum Chloroflexota; class Anaerolineae; order B4-G1; family SLSP01; genus JAAZNO01. The sequence continues at coordinate 37,584 of JAPKMR010000021.1, forward strand.
TCTTCAGGCGCTTTTGGACTGAGAGTGTGTGCTGCGTGCTTATCCTTTGCGGAATGCGCGATTATCTGACACCAAAACGGAGATGGGCAGCAACAATAGCCATAGTATAAAAGTGATGATCAACCCGAAAATCAGCACGCTGTAGAACATATCGTAATAGGGCGCTATCCAACCAATAAGCAGATCAATGTAGTTCCCTGACCAGAAGGTCACCAGATTGAACAGAAAGATTAGGGTGAGGGAGACGGCGAAACCATTTCTGACAATGCCGATGTCCGCCGAGCTCAACGTCATAGCACTACTGATGCTTAAGGTAATGTAGAGAAAGGCAAATACAGCTGCAGGAGTGTGGCTTGCACCAGTGAAGACCCCGCGCAAGGCAGCGCCGGCACTATTGAAAATCCTTTGAATCAGAAGCCCCACTGTGCGCAATGTGAAGGTGTCTCCCGTAAGTGCCGTTTGATCCATCCCTGCAAAAGTGCCGCTGCCCAGCAATCCCCAGGCAGCTATATAGATCACGACTGCCCCAACTAGCAAGGGTCCCAACCCGATAAAGAAGTCGCCGAATTTCTGTAAGAGATTACCCTCGCGTGCATATCGCACATAGCCCGGATTGGGATCCCAGGGATCCAGGCTGAACCATTTCACATCACTGATTTTGCGAAAAAAGAGCAGTGCAAATATCACATGTCCGAGTTCGTGCACCGTTGTCCCCAACCAGCCTAGCAAAATCAGAAACAGCGTCGGTTTGAGAAGTCCAAGGCAGGTTCTGCCGATAGAGCGTGCCAACGCGTTGAGCAGGAATGACAGGATTAACAGTGGACCGAAGAGGATCATGAATTGTGCCAGGGCTGCCGATCCTGATGCGAAGATGTAACCGGGAATGAGGCTTAGGATATTTTCAGCTGTCATCATGCCCTCGTAATGGTAATTTCCTGTTCTCTGTTGAGATTCATTTCTAGGCTTCTTCTAGACCCCAGTAGGCGGACTGTGAGGGGGATGGGGCTTCTTCATAGCTGGGCAAGGTGAAAGAGAAAATGCTGCCCTGGTTGATCTGGCTTTCCACTTCTGTTTCGCCGCCCAAGCGCTCCATGATGCGGTGTACGATGGAGAGGCCCAGTCCGTGCCCTTCAACACGGCTGGTACCCAGACGTTGAAATGGCACAAACAGATGACTTTGCTGTTCGAGTGGAATTCCTGGGCCGTTGTCCTTTACCCAAAAGCGTACTCGACCATCAGGGAGGGGGGTAGCCCCAAGCTCCACCCGTGGCGGTTGTCCTCCATATTTGAGCGCGTTATCTATGAAGTTGACCCATACCTCTTCAAGCCAGGGGGCATAGCTCCACACGACGGGCCAACTCTCAGGGCGTACGATTTCCGCAGATGATCTTTCGATGGTGGACGTCAATCGCATCAATACATCGGTTACCACATTGTCCATGTCCACGGGATTGAGTTTTGGCATCGGTTGTTTGCGAACCCCTGCCAAGAGTAACAGGGCGTTGATGATACTCACCATTTTAGTAGCTGACCTTTGCATTCCCTCTACGGCTTGTGTGCCAACTTCGTCAAGCGGCACGCGATTAGCCAGTAGCTCCCCATAGCCCAGGATGATGTTCAGCGGATTGCGCAGGTCGTGGGCTACAGTATGAGCGAAGGCATCCAGTTCCTCATTGCGTGCCTGAAGCTCTGTATTGAGCCTGTTTACCGCTCCAAGCCGCTCCATCAATTCGATATTAGCTGCTTCGAGCTGTTTCTGAAGCTTGCGCAACCCGATATGCGCTTCCACACGGGCGATGATTTCTGGCAACTGAAATGGCTTGGTGACGTAATCTACGCCGCCCACACTAAAAGCGTGCAATTTGTCCTCGGTCTCGTCGAGGGCACTCAGGAAAATAATGGGGATATCCCGGCTTTTTTCATCGTCCTTGAGTCGCTGGCAAACCTGATAGCCGTTTATCTCCGGCATCATGATATCAAGGAGCACCAGATCGGGTGGGGAGGCTGCAATGGCGGTAAGCGCGCGCGCGCCACTCGTCACTGCACGAACCTTGTAGCCGGATGCCGCCAACATATTCGAAAGCAACCGCAAGTTCTCAGGGGTATCGTCCACGATGAGGATATTCGCTTGTTCTCGCATAAAACTCCTTTACTGTAGCAGGTCAAGGATGGCATCGTGATCATAATCATGGGCAAACTGCCGCAGGTACTGCGCCAGCGCTGGCTGAGTTGCGTTGATTTCCTCGATACACTCCAGAATCAGATGGACATCGGCATTGATGGTGGCGGTGCGCAGGGTTCTGCGCCACTCTTCTGGTAGTGTTTGTAGCGCCTGAATCCAGGCCTCTGTTTCATCCTCTGTTGTGGTGGCGTCTTGTGCAGGAGACGAGAACGCTGGTTCAGCATAAGTGATCTGCAATTCCAGGTGTTGCGCCAGCTTCTCGTAGATTTCGGTTCTCATGAATGGTTTGCGGATGAAATCATCGCAGCCTTCTTTTAGAAGCGTAACGCGATCCTCTTCGAAGGCTGCAGCGGTAAGGGCAATAATACGTGTTTGGAGGTCTCCGGCGACCAGCCGGATGTGTTTTAACAGCTCGTGCCCATTCATCACGGGCATCCTTATATCCAGGAAGACAAGGTGTGGCTCCCAGTCATTCCAGATTTGGAGCGCTTCAGCGCCATTGCTGGCTTCGCGAATCTCCATTCCTAGTGGCGTCAGCATCTTGATTAGCAGAATACGTGACAAATCCTCGTCATCCGCGATCAGGATGCGATAAGGCGTTTTGTTGGATTGTATTGCTAGAATCTCTCGCATCTGAGCGGTTATCTGTGCTTCGGGTGGCGTTTTCGTGGAAGCCGGTGTGTAGCGGACATCAAAAGTAAACAGGCATCCCGCACCCAACTCGCTTTTTACGCTGATTTCACTACCAAGAAGTAGGGCGAGTTGTTGGCTGATGGCTAACCCTAAGCCAGTTCCGGGGAGTGGGACTGCTGCTTCGGTACGCCAGAAAGGAGCAAAAATGGTATTTTGGTCTTCAACCGCGATTCCAGGCCCTGTATCCTGAACCTCGAAGTGCAGGAAATTGCTTTCAGTGTCACCCTGACTGGTTGTGCTAACGGCTCGCATCACGACGCGACCATAAGGGGTGAACTTGATGGCATTATCCAGCAGGTTGATCAGAATTTGGCGTAGTTTACTGTGATCCAGGTGCAAGAAACGCGGCACGTCTCGGCTCCATTCAAAGACCATACTGAGGTGCTGTTTCTTTGCACGTTGTTGGAACATTTCTTCCAGTTCGAATAGCATTTGATGCAGGTCAAAATCCTCTTCCTGAAGCGGAGTGCGTCCTGCCTCGATTTTTGAGAGTTCCAAGACATTGTTGATCAGTGCGAGCAGGTGTTCACCACTACGTTCAATAATGGCCAAGTTCTCGTGTTGCTCGTCGCTGAAATTGGGTTGCTGGGTCATCAACTGCGTAAAACCCAGAATCACGTTGAGCGGTGTGCGTAGTTCATGGCTGATGTTTGCCAGGAAGAAGCTCTTGGCGCGGTTTGCCGCCTGTGCATTGGCGAGGGCTTCTTGTGCCAGCTGTGTGGTTCGCGTCAGCTGTTCAGCCCGTTGTTCGAGAGCTGCATGTAGCCGTGCCTGTCGGATAGCAACTGCCAGTAGTGATGCCACTTCCAAGGCTGCATCCACATCCTCGGTTTTGAAAGCATGGGGTGTCGCCGCTTCCAGCAGCAGCGCTCCAATCAACTCGGGGTGTACCAGCATTGGAATCACAACGAAGGCGCGTATGCCATCCTGGAAGAGCAGCTCTTGCATCGGTGAACGTTGACTGACTGCATCTAAATCCTCGATGCCAGCGGGGTGTCCTTGCCTCAGTATTTCCTGATTGATAACCGCTACCCGTTGTTGCATGGCGGTGCTGAATTCCTGTTCGGCTTCCACCCCTAACACCGAGATGCTGCTCTGCTCATTCACTTCTATGACCGTGACGCGCTGGCAATCGGTCAAGCGCCGCAGCCTTCCTAGCGCTGCCAGCGCAATGGTCGAAGGGGAACGCGCTGCCAGAATGGATTGGTCAATTTCGTGGAGGGTACGCAGGCGCTCTGCATAGCGCGCGATCTCTAACTCGGCTAGTTTTCTAGGAGTGATATTGCGTACTAGCGAGAGCACGCGGCGTTCGTTAATGGGGTAAATTCGTGCTTCAAACCACATCCGTGATGGCACTTGGAGGCTGTATTCAATGGTGACGAGCTGGCGTTTTTCCAGGCTGGCATGGATGGCTCTGAGGGATTGCTCTGCCAGGTCAGGCGGCAACACCTCGTGGAGCGTCTTTCCTAGCAACTCTTCCACTGGTCGTTCCAGCAGCTCTGCCGGGCCTCTAACCTCAAGGTAGCGTCCATCTGCATCTAGCACAATCATCAGGTCGGTCATCACGCTGAGGATTGCCTGGAATTCGTTCTGAAGTTCCTGCAAGGCATCCGATTTTATGTTTTCTGTCATCGTATTGCTATGCCCTAAATACATTGGGAATGAAATTCCCAGGTAACGGTTTGGGACCGGCTTCCTTCAGTTCTCAAAGTCTGGAATGTCACTTCTCGCTTTTGCGGCGCTGAACCTTGGGGGGCAGGAATGCCGGCGGTGGAAGTGGTACAAGTAATTCATCCATCCACCCGTAGTATTTTCCCAGTTCAGGGTCATTGGGAATGTGGAATTCCAACAAACTGAGCCAGCGCTCAAGAAGTACAAGATCGTTCTCTGCCATTGCCAGGTGGATGGTTATACCGCATAGGGAGCGGAATTCTAGCAGATGCAATTGGGGGACAGAGAACAGTGGGGTGATGAGTTCGCGTGCTGTTTCGTTGTCGCCCCTGCCAAGAGCCGTGTGTGCCAGATTGATCCGGGCATAGGCATAGTTTGGGAATCGCCGGTGTGCTGCCTCAAGCATGGCTTGGGCTTCTTGTGTGCGACCTTGATACTGTACCATCACGGCGTGATTTCCCTGCAAATCGGCTGCCTCTGGCTCCAAAGCAATGGCTTGCACATATAGCGCTTCGGCGCGTTTCCAATCTTGCACCTTTTGAGCTTCCAATGCTTCATCGAGCAAGGCTATTACCTGCGGAGTGTGGTAAGAGCCTGGATCTGTGGTGACTTTGATACGGGTTGGGGTGATAGTGTGCCACTCGCCATCCAGCCACATGCGGACTTCGTCGTCGCTGATGAGCTGCGCTTCGACGGCGGTTTGCAGCGCGCGCAATCGCGTGAGATCGGCGCCTTGCTTTCCCAAGGCAAACGCCTTGACCGCATCGAGCAGGGTAGGGTCCTGAGCTATACCGGCGAGAATGAGAATAAAACTCCGCGTTTCGAAGTCGCCTATCGCCAGCACATTGGCCGCGATACTGTTGAACTCCGGATGTTGATGCAGCATTTTGCGCATTTTGCGCTGTACTTGCTCCGGGCCTTCACTTGAATTTCCCAGCGAGGGCTCGAGCATTTTCATCAAAGTTTGGAGCATTGATTCATGAAACCAGAAGGATTTATCGAATGCCCATGCCCCGTTGCGTTGGCTGCGGGGGAAGTCGAAGTCTACCAGGTTTTGGTGCGCCAGATCATAACCTGGTTGGAGTTGCAGCGCTTCCTGCCATAGCAGACGTGCCTCGACCACATCTCCTAGATGAGCAGAGGCGACTGCGGCAAAATGTGCCAATGTCGCTTCCGCAGATGGCAACATGACTTCTTTAACTTTTGTCTCATGGTAGAGGCGGTAGGCTTCTAGAACGCTTTCATAATCCTCCAACAAGAGCGCTGCCTCAGCTTTTCTGAGCCAACCTTTCCAGGCAGGTCCAGTGCTATTTTTGAGCGGCTCAGCATAGGTGCGTGCTTCTTCGTGATGACCACACAAACAGAGATACTGGATTTGGTTTGCGAGTGCGTGAATATTCTCCGGTTCAAGTTCCAGTACTCGTTGCGTCGTCTGCATCGCAAGCGCCAGTTTGCCCTGCATTCTGTAAACAAGGCTCAGGTTGTTGAGCAGAGGTATATAGTCAGGATATTGGCGCAACATGCTTCTACATAATCGTTCTGCCTGGAAATACTCTCCTTCGGAGAGCAGCACTTGTACCATTTCGTGGTTCAGTGCGAGATTGAGGGCATCTTCGGCGGAAAGATTCTCCAGTTCCGGTCTGGCTATGTCCTCAATGCTGTTGAGGATTTCGCGCACTATATCAGCTTGTGGGTGTTTCGGCGCCAGGCGGAGAAATTCCTGGAATGTGCGTTGCGCTAGTGCCCGGTAATCCTGTTGTAGATATGCGTGAGCCAGTCCTAGCATGCTCTCCGGGTCTTTTGGCTCCAATTCCAACATGCGCCGGCAAGCATATTGCAGCTTTAGGGCGTTATGGGTTTCCTGCGCGAGCTCCGCTGCCGCTGCAAAAACCTCGAAGCGATTGGGATAGCGGAAATGTAATTCGTTGAGCAGCATATCCGCTTCCTGGTACTGCTGGTTTTCTCTCAGGCGTGTCACCTCTTCCAGGTCTTGGAGCATTTGTGTGGGCGGGATGCGGGTGCTCGCGCGTGGGAGGGGTTGTTTTGAGCGTGGTTTACGTTTTGCCATGGTGTCCTTCCTTTTACCGAATCATCCTTGATTGAACCATGCTATCCGGAATTATCTTGGTAAATTCGTCCAGGGTATCTATCTACCCAATACCTGCAAGCGTTGTGCCAGACGGGTGTTCCGTTGGGCGATTTTGTCATTCCGCACGGCTATGGCAATGGCACGCACGCCCCCGACCAACACCACCAGGGAGCGAGCGCGGGTGACTCCCGTATAGAGCAAGTTGCGCTGCAACATCATGTAGTGTTGGGTGAGCAGCGGCAGCACCACTGCCGGGAACTCTGAGCCTTGGGCTTTGTGGATGCTCACTGCGTAAGCATGCACAATGGCATCCAGTTCGCTGAATTCGTAGAGCGCCGTTGTATCATCGAAGGCGATGGTTACGGTCTGATCCTCCAGGTCAATAGCGATGATATACCCCATATCCCCGTTGAATACCTGGCGCTCATAATCGTTATGAATCTGCATGACACGGTCGCCTGTACGCAATATGCGTGATCCATGCGTGATCTGGGTTTTATCGGCTGCGGGAGGATTCAGTACCTCTTGTAGCCGCCGGTTGAGCGCCGATACCCCGGCGGGACCTCGATGCATGGGGCTTAATACCTGCACGTCGCGCCTGGCATCCAGCCCGAATTTCGCCGGAATGCGCCGTGCAACGATGTCCAGAACCAGCTCGGTTGCCTGTTCTGGGTCTTCCTGGTGGAACAGGAAGAAATCACGCGCCTCTGGCGGAAAGAGGGGTAGCTCTCCGTGGTTGATGCGATGGGCATTGACAATGATGAAGCTATCATCTGCCTGGCGGAAGATGGTCTCCAAACGGGTGACGGGGATGACCGTGCTTGCAATAAGGTCTTGCAGCACATTGCCCGGTCCCACCGAGGGTAATTGATCGCCATCACCCACTAATAGCAGGTGACTGCCCGCTTCCACAGCTTGCAGTAGATGGTTGATGAGCAGAATGTCTATCATCGAGGCTTCATCCACGATGATGAGATCGGTATCCAGCGGGTTTTCCGAGTCGCGGAGAAAGCGGTTGCCCTGTGCTGGTTTGTATTCCAGCAGGCGGTGTAGCGTCTTTGCCTCAAGTCCTGTGAGCTCGCTCAGGCGTTTAGCCGCGCGTCCCGTGGGCGCCGCCAGCAGTACGGAGCATCCCTTAGATTGGAGCAGTTGGATGATGGCACGGGTGATGGTCGTTTTTCCGGTTCCTGGTCCGCCGGTGAGAATCGCGACCTTATGCGTGAGCGCCATCCGCACTGCCCGACGTTGCGCCTCTGCTAGCTTGAAATCGTTGCGCGCGTCAAGCCCCGTAAAGGCGCGGTCCCAATCCAATGCGGTAAAAGTCTCCAACCGGTCGCGGGGGCTGCGTAAGAGCAAGCGCAGCTTCGCCGCTACGCTTGCCTCAGCCCGAAAGAAGGGCGGCAGGTAGATGGCTTCGTCTTCGGCGATTAACTCTTCCTGCTGAAGCAGGCCTTCGAGCGCCGGTTCGCACCCGGTTGTGGGGACTTCTAATATCTGCGTCGCGGCATCGAGGAGCTGCAGGCGGGTGGCAAAACAATGCCCTTCATCACTGAACGTACCGAGGACATAGCGCAGCCCTGCCTCGATGCGCTGTGGGGCATCGTGTGCGACTCCCATTTGCCGGGCGACCTTGTCCGCTGTCTTGAAGCCAATACCCCAGATATCCTTTGCAAGACGGTAGGGATTCTCCTGTACGATGGCGATGGCTTCATCGCCATACTGTTTGAAGATTTTTACCGCTAGCCCGGTGCTCACGCCGTGGCTTTGGAGGAAGAGCATGATTTCCTTGATTTGCTTTTGCTCCTCCCAGGCAACTGCGACGCTGGCAGCGCGCTTTTCGCCGATGCCGGGGACCTCTCGCAGCCGGTTGACATTGTGCTCGATCACGTCCAGGGTTTGCAGCCCAAAAACGTCCACGATGCGCCCGGCGTTCACCGGTCCAATGCCTCGGATCAAGCCGCTGCCCAGATACTTGCGTAGTCCTTCCAGGGTGGCGGGCAGTTGTACCACATAATCCCGTACCTGGAATTGCTTCCCATAACGTGGGTGTTCGGTCCACACACCGCGCAGCCGTAGGGATTCGCCCACATTTACTCCCGTCAACGTGCCGATAACGGTAACCTCGTAGGCTTTGCCTCTGGGGACGACTTTGGCGACAGTGTAACCATTCTCTTCATTTTGGAAAGTGACACGTTCTAGGGTCCCTTCCAGAGTTTGGAGGGGCGTGGTCGCAGCGTCGGGCATTGGCGTGGCAAACATAATCCTATTCTACTATGAGATCGACTTTCAACAACTGGGCGCGTTTCAACTTTGGGGCAAAAGCAAGACGACTGTCGTGCAAATGCCTTTCTTTGATTGTTTTTTGGCGGCGGGGCTTTGCCCCGCCGCCAAAAAACAATTTTCTCCCGCGCCCTGTAGGGGCGCCTGAGATTTTCACCCCCGTTTTGAAACGCACCCCAACAACTTGGGCTTCTCCCTAAAATGCGCTCCCTGCGTTATAATTGAGGTGTGACGGCACAAGGTTTCGTGTGGTATTTGTAGAAGGAGGGGACTTATGAACATTACAGTCTTGGGCGCGGGTCGAGTAGGACAGGCGATGGTCAAAGACTTGGCGCAAGAAGCAGGGCTTACCATCACCGTCGCCGATATCAATCCGGAAGCCTTGACGCCATTGGCGGACCTCTCACAGGTGCGAACGTGCCAGGCTGACCTGCGCGCTCCGGAGCGGATAACCGCGCTGGTTGCCGATGCGGACCTGGTCATCTGTGCGGTGCCGGGCTTCATGGGTTTCGAGACGCTGCAAACCGTCATCTCTGCCGGGAAGCATGTGGTGGATATTTCCTTCTTTGAGGAGGACCCCTTTCTGTTGGATAGGTTGGCGCGTGAGCATGATGTCACCGCAGTTGTGGATTGCGGCGTTGCACCGGGCTTGTGCAACATCCTTGCCGGGCATGTGGCGGACCTGCTCGAGCGTCTGGAGCGTTATGTCTGCTATGTGGGTGGGCTTCCACGTGTGCGTCAATGGCCCTACGAGTATAAGGCGGTTTTTTCGCCGATTGATGTGCTCGAGGAATATACCCGCCCGGCGCGTTTCGTTGAATATGGACGCGAGGTGGTGCGTCCGGCGCTTTCTGATCCGGAACTGTTGGATTTTCCGGGCATTGGGACGTTGGAAGCTTTCAACACCGATGGCTTGCGCACTCTGCAACACACACTCGCCGCGCCCTTTATGAAAGAGAAAACCTTGCGCTATCCAGGTCACATTGAGTTGATGCGCGTGTTCCGCGAGACGGGACTGTTTGACAAGACCTCAGTGAGGGTGGAGGGAGTATCCGTGCGCCCGATTGCGCTCACATCCAGGTTACTTTTCGATCATTGGCAGCTTCAGGAAGGGGAGCAGGATTTCACCGTCATGCAGGTGATCGTCGAAGGCGAACAAAAGGGACAGCAATTCCGTTATACTTATGATCTATTGGATTATTATGATGTAGTGACCGGAACGACCTCGATGGCGCGCACGACGGGCTACACCGCCACTATCATTGCCCGGCAGGTGTTGCGGGGGCAATTTGCGCGGCGAGGCATCTGTCCGCCGGAGATCATTGGTCGAGATGCCGCTTGTTATGCCGATTTGCTGGCGGAATATGCTCGACGGAACATTGCGGTCCGCGAGACCGTGATGGAACTTGGGGTCTCCGATTCCTACGTTTGATTATCTGGCTTCAACAGGGGGCACGAAGTGGATACTGTTCTCGCTATCGAAACGGCAAGCCTTACCCGACGCTACAATGGCTTGGTCGCTGTCAACCAATTGAATCTCACCGTACCGCGCGGCATCATCTTTGGTTTCCTTGGCCCAAATGGCGCGGGCAAATCTACGACAATCCGTATGTTGACCGGTTTGCTCCCTCCAACTGAGGGCACTGCGCGGGTGGGTGGTTATGATATCTGCACGCAATCCATGGAGGTCAAGCGCCGTATCGGTGTGGCGCCGGAAGAGCTGGGTCTTTATGAGCGCTTGACTGTCGTGGAGCAGCTCGAGCTTGTTGGGCGGCTCTATGGTTTATCGTCGGCTGAACTCGCCCGGCGCATCCCCTCCTTACTTGAGTTGATGGGGTTGGCCGATAGCGCCGATAAGCTAATCCTCGATTATTCGCAGGGTATGCGCAAGAAAGCGGCATTGGCGTGTGCGTTGATTCACACGCCGGAAATCCTCTTTTTGGATGAGCCCTTCCAGAGTATTGATCCTATCGCGACCAAAGCGCTCAAAGAGGTGCTCCGCGATATGGTGCAGCGGCGTGGCACAACGATCTTCTTTTCCACCCATGTGATGGAACTGGCGGAACGTTTCTGTGAGGAGGTGGGGATTATCCATAAGGGACAACTGCTCACTGTGGGCGGCGTCGCCGACTTACGCGCGCGCGCGGGCCTGTCCGAGTCTGCCTCACTGGAGGATGTCTTTGTCCGCACTGTCGGCGGCGAGGCGGAGGATAACGCCTTGCTCGATTGGCTTACGGGGACGGAGGAAACCCTCTAGTAATGGGTATTTTAGCCGAGATCAAGATACTCTTTTGGTTGCAATGGCGGCTTACCCGCGCCATGTTCCGCAGCCGGCGCTTTGCGGATCGCGCGCAGCTGTTGCGCCTGGTGCTGACCCTGGTGCAGCTGGTCTTTACCTTACCCTTCTTTATCGCCATGGGTATTGGCGTCGCAGTAGGGCTGGCGGTAATCTCGCCCGGCGCGGCGTTGGAGATGGCGATGGTGGGAAACACCCTCTTGTTATTCCTGTGGCTGTTGTTGCCGGCTTCACAGAGCTCCCAGATCGTAGAGCGTTTTGAGATGTCGCGCCTGTTTATCTATCCGGTGAGCTTTCGCGGGCTTATTGCTGGCAGCACGCTCATGTCGCTCCTGAGCATGACTGGATTGTGGACGGTACCCTTGCTTCTGGGGGAGGTTGTTGGACTGGCGTGGCATGCTCCGCTGGCATTGCCATTGATTCTGCTCGGGGCATTGCCGCTTTTTGCATTGCTCACGCTGAGTGGTCGCATCATGGAGGACCTGTTCGACCTGGTTTCTGGTGACCGGCGGTTGCGCGCTATCGCCATGACTTTGCTGACCCTGCCCTTTATCGCGTTATGGTTAGGGCAATATGCCGTGCAGTTCTACGTGAATCGCATGGAGTCGCCGCCCGATTTTTTGGTGCCGTTGATCACGTCTCTGGAGGGTGTGTCTGACTTTAGCGCTGTTGTGGAGATTTTGCGCCCTTCGCGTTGGTTGCTCTGGCTACCGCCTGGTTGGGCGACCGCCGGCATGGGTATGGTCGTGAAAGGGGATTGGGCCGGTATGCTCTTCTTTTTGCCACTCTCGCTTTTAGCGGTAGGTGGCTTGCTCTGGTTGCACGCGGGCGTTACCCGTCGCTTGATGGATGGCGCGGCGTTGACTCTAGGTGCTGAGCGCGTGCGTAGCCGGCGGCTTGGCATTACGTTGCCTGGTCCCGATGCCTTTTGGGCGCTCTTCCACAAGGACTGGGTTCATCTGACCCGTAACCCCATTCCCCGTCGCCTGTTCTTCTCTTCCTTAGTTATGACTGTGGCGATGAGTTTCTCTTCCTTCACGATGTCCGAATCGGAGATGCCTCCTGATGCACAGTCCATTTTTGCCCTCGGCACATGGGGTTTTTTGATTGTACTCCTGAATCTTATGGCGAATTCAGGGCTACTGGGCAATTACTTTGGCGTGATTGACCGCGAGGGCTTTAGTACCCTGATGCTTTCCGGAATTGACCGCCGGCATATTCTGCTCTCCGCAGCGTCAGTAACCTCTGTCTTTGCTTTGTTGCAAGCGGCGGTGGTCACCTTGGTGATTGCCATTGTTAACAGGCAGTGGAGTCTCTTCTTTCTGGGTGCGATGACAGCACTGGTTTTGCAGTTGAGCAGTATTCCCGCTTACCTTCTGGCTTCTATTATCGGTCCCTACCGAATGCAGTTGAAGTTCAATAACCAACGGCAGCGCGGAAATATGTGGTCAATGCTAGCGTGGGTGGTTTCTATACCACCCGTGATTGTGTTGATTGCTCTACCCTACGCTCTTTGGCGTCCGGCATTGTGGTTTACGCTTCCCCTGGCGTTGCTTTACGGTGTTGGGCTGAATGCGCTTACTCTCAAACCCCTTGCAAGACTACTACAAAAGCGCGAGGATGGCATTCTAGAAGCTATCACGCGAGAGTAGTGTTCGCGCATTGCGTCATCGTGGGCGCTCACCTGCCCTGCGCCCGCAGCTGTCCGCAGCCTGCCGCGATAGCGCTGCCGCGTCGTTGCCGCATCGTGTGCGGGATTTTTGCTGCATCGAGCACGGCGGTGAAATCTGCCACGGCTTCCGGCGTCGCGGGGTGCTCCGGGTATGCGGGTGTCGGATTCAACAGGATGAGATTGATGTGCGCGGGAAGTTCTGCCACCTGCGCTACCAGCGCTTCGGCTTGAGCCGGGCTGTCATTGACGCCCGCAATCAGCGCCCATTCCAGCATCACCCGGCGACCGGTTCGCGCGGCATAGGCGCGCGCCGCTTCAAATAGTGTTCCAAGGGGATATCGTTGGTTGATGGGCATCAGCCGCTCCCGTAATTCATCCGTGGCGGCGTGGAGTGAAATCGCCAGATTTATACCTAACCCTTCTTCCGCAAAGCGCCTGATGCCGGGCACAATTCCGGCGGTGCTCACCGTGATGCGTCGTGGGGGAAATCCCAATCCCTGAGGATCGAGCAGTTGGCGCAGTGCGGCGACCGTGTTCTCATAGTTGAGGAAAGGCTCGCCCATCCCCATAAGCACCAGATTGCTGAGACTTTCCCCCTGTGCCGCGAGTTCTCGCTGGAAGTGCAGCACCTGTGCCACGATTTCTCCCGGCGTCAGCTGCCGTACGAAGCCCATTCCGCCCGTGGCGCAGAAGACGCAACCACAGGCGCAGCCTACCTGTGTGGAGATGCATGCGCTGCGTCGCTGCCGGTAACGCAATAGCACCACCTCGACGCGTTGCCCATCGGCAAGCTCGAGTAAATCCTTGCGAGTGGCGCTATCGGGCGCCTCGAGGCGGTCACTCACATGGGGAATGTGCCACCGCAGTTCTGCCGCCAATCGCACGCGAAGCGCCTCGGGCAATGGCAGTGCCTCAAATCCGGTAACCCACTGGCGGTAGAGCGCATGCCAGAGCTCTAGCGTCAGCGTGCGTGGGGCACCCCAGCTCGCCAGCAACGCTCCCAGAGCCTCACGGCTCAGGTCATAGAGATCAGGTTTTTGTGTATCGGTTAGCATATGACTGTGATTATACCAGTATTCAGCCGGTGCTGGATTCTTTCCCCTCTCAGACGATGCACTGGGTGCGTTTCATGCGGGGACAAAAGTAAGCCGATTACGACAGGAATATCCCCATCGAAAAATTCACCCTCAAAGTGATTGCATTAAGACAAAAAGTGATGTAAACTAAATCCGTGAATCTTCTTCTTCTTCGCACCATCGTTCGCCCCGTCCTATAACCTGTGTCCTGAGTTTTTGCCTTTGGCACGCTAAACGGGTTTCTGGGGGAATCTTGTGACGCATCTCAATTTACGAATACCTGTGTCGCTATTGGCTTTCATTATCTTCTTTATTTCACCTTTGCCGGGATGCAAAGCCTCGAAGATGGATTTTGTAATTCTCAATGCCGATAAAGCCCTCGATGCCTCAACGGGCAAATTCTGTCTTGACTTTCGTCTGATCACCGGTGAAGGCGTTTTGGTGCGCGATGTCACCGACTTCAAGTATCAAGAGGATGGTAAAGATATCAGCAAATACGAGGCTGATGTTGAACAAGCTCATCTCTTTGAACCATATGTTTATACTCTGTTATTGCTCGATGTAAGCGGTGGTATTGTAGGTTCTGGGAATCTTGAAAGCTTAAAGGATGTTGCCCGGGAGTTCATCGAATCTGCTTCAACGAACAATGCGGATTGGGAGAAATCTCGGACCGCGATTTATGCCTTTGATGGGTCTCGTGATGTACGTTCGATTGCGCCTTTTACCAATTCTGTGACTACATTGAATACTGCCATCGCGAGCATGGACAGCACCTGTATGAAGGATTGCGCTTCAAATCTCTATGGAGCGCTCATGAAGGGCCTGCTTGCTTTGGAGGAACGAGCGGACAAAGAAGCCTACGAAGCACGCCTGATCGTTATTTCTGATTTCCGGCACAACACCGGGGTTGATGGTACAGATTATCCTTCTTGGGCGGTGGTGACTGCACAGATCAAAGCGAGCCATCATGCGATTTATGCTCTGGGTATTGGGCCTGAACTCGATCAGGATATAATGAGGGCGGTAGGACGCGATGGCGCGATCGAGATAGGCGCTTCCTCTCGCAACCGGGCAACAGCCTTCGAACGGTGGCATAGAGGTAATCAGCGCTATCGGGTGTGCTATTGTAGCCCGGCGCGTGTTGGAAACCATAGTTTCACTATCGTGGCGAAAAAAGACGAGTATGCTGCGTCATATTCACACACTTTTGACGCCAATGGGAATTTCGTGAATTGCAAGCTCCCTTGAGGTGCGCGGCGTGTGTCTGAATTCGGGAATTCTGCAAATAGCCCAGCACAGACCCCTTGAAAGGCTTTTTCTTTAGGAGGATATTTATGAGCGCTTTCTGGCGATGCTTTGCGATTTTGGTCGTGAGCCTGACCTTGGCGACCGCTTTAGCTGCACTGCCTGCGCTAACACTGCCGATTGAGCCTCTCGCGTTGCTGCGTATTGACGTTCCCTCCGCGAGTTTCCTGACGCATTTGGAAACCCTTGACGTTCCTGCACACGCTCTTCTGACAGATTCGCAAGGGCGCATGATCCTTCTCGCCATTCTTTCACCCGAACAGCAGCGCCTTGTACAAGCTAAGGGCATGTCTATGACCATTCTCGACGCGGATGCGCGTGGTGCCGTTTACTATCTGGTTGAGGGTGACGCTTCACCTCTGAAGGCGCGCGGCGCTGCCCCCTGGGTGTTGCTTTATGCCGATGAGCGCCAGGCAGTGATTCGATTGCGATCAAACAGCGCTTTGGCGGACCTGGAGGCGCTTGGTGTGCGGACCGCGCGCCTGGGACCAGACCCCATCGCGCTCAGTTTGCCCATGACCGGCGCGATTCCGACCACCGCTCTCTATGACCCGCTGGTGGTGGATTTGATTGCCCAAATCACAGCCACGACGCTGCTTTCCGAGGTGGGAGGCTTGAGCGGTGAGTGGGATGTCCTCGTGGGAGGCGCGCCGTATCGCCTGCTAACCCGGTACACCTATAGCGGTGTGCCGGTCGCCAAAGCCACCCAGCACGTCTACGAGCGGTTGCAGGCTTTGGGCTACAGCGTGACCTATCATCCCTACACACTCAACGGCTACTCGCTGCGCAATGTGATTGCCGAAAAACCGGGGCGCGTGGCTCCGGAGCGTATCGTCCTGCTCACGGCGCATCTGGATTCCCGTGCCGCTACTTCCCCACACAACCCCGCTCCCGGCGCGGATGACAATGCCAGCGGCTGTGCCGCCTTACTTCAGACCGCAGAACTCCTCGCGGATACGGATTTCGCCTTCACTATTCGCTTTGCCTTTTTCACCGGAGAGGAACAGGGTATGTATGGCAGCTATTACTATGCCGCTGCTGTGGCTGCTGCGCAGGAGAACATCATCGGGGTGCTCAATCTCGATATGATTGCGTGGGATGCGTTGGAGGGACCTGATATTGATCTTCATACGCATCTACCTACCGTTGAGGACGATTCCGACCGGCTGGCGGCGTTGTTTGCTTCGGTTATCCAAGTGTATTCCCTGGATCTGACGACGCAGATTGTGGAGAATGGTACGCGCTTCTCCGATCACTCGCGCTTCTGGGACCGGGGCTATGCTGCGCTGCTGGCGATTGAGGACTATTTCAATCTCTCTGAGGCGGCTGCAATGCCACGTGACTGGAATCCCTATTATCACACGGTCAACGATCGCCTCAGCACCCTCAACGGTGACTACTTCCGCGAATTTGCGCGAGCTTCTATGGCTACTTTTCTGCATCTTGCCGAGCCGATGCGCACGCTCAGCGGCACGGTGACCGTCGCCGAGACGGGCGCGCCGCTCACGGCTACGGTGACAGCTGCTGGCAGCTGGGGTGTTTTTGCCAGTGAAATGATGACCGGCGCCTATGCGCTTTCGCTTCCCAGCGGCGTATTTACGGTCACCGCGGAGGCAAGTGGCTACCTTTCGCAGACGATTGCGCCTGTCAATGTGCTTACCGGTACCCATGCCCGGTTGGATTTTGCCTTGATGCCTCTTTCGACCCTGCCATCGTACCGTTTCGTGCTTCAGGGCGCCGGAATTGCCTTGGGAGACCCTGGCGACACGGTGACTCACACGGTGACTATCGCCAATACGGGTGCGCTCAGCGATACCTATGCTCTGGGGCTTGGCGCGTCGGTATTTACGAGCACTTTACCCGTCACTATGACCGGTTGGATTTCGCCGTCGCAATTGCTGAGTGTGCCAGTGCAGGTGCGGTTGCCGTTTTCTTCCACCTTAATGCATGATGTGGTTACTCTTACCGTGAGTTCAGTGATGAGTCCGGTACACACGGCAACGCTGCCCTTGCGCACGGCATTCATTGTGGGGCGGGTTTATCTGCCGGTTGTGCTGCGTGTTGCGGAGGCGTCCGAATCACGCTAATCGCGCAGCGCGTTTCAGGCTTCCTAAAAGTGCCACGCTGGAGCGCGGCGGTTCCAATCATCGCTAAGCTACACCCCCAGGAGGTATTGGAATGTCGAGGTCATCATCTTCGTCAGCTGCTTCCTTTCGATTAGATCTATTGCTCATTGTTTTTGGAATAATTGGCGTTATCTTCAGCCTGATTTTCTATGACCGCGCTTTCCCGCTTGCTGCCCTGGACCTGTGTCTCTCTCGTGCGGAGGTCGCTGAGCGCGCCCAAGAGGCTATAGCGGCGCACGGCTTTGATGTGACGGGCTATAAGTCCATCGTGCTTTTTGCAGAGGATGGTGAGGCAACGCGCTTTCTCCATTCCACCCTGGGTACGGAGGAAACCAATCGCCTGTTGCGTGAAGAAGGGCTTCCGCTCTGGTATTGGCGTGTGCGTTGGTTCCAGCCACAGCAGCAGGAGGAATTCAATATGGGGTTGTCGCCTGATGGCACCCTGCTCTGGCTGAATCACTCTATCGCAGAGGCTACACCGGGTGCCGCCCTCAGCCAGGAAGAGGCGCGTACGCAGGCGGAACGGTACCTGGCGAAGGACCGTGGTTGGGATCTGACCCTGTGGGAGGAGGTCTCTGCCTCAAGTGTGGAGCGCCCCGGTGGGCGTATGGATCACAGCTTTGAATGGAAGCGGCGTGATTGGCAGGTTGCCGGAAGCCAACTGCGTCTAAGTGTTACGGTCAAAGGGGCTGAGATTGGGTATTACAGCACCTGGCTACGGGTTCCGGAGAGCTTCAACCGCGAATTTGCTGCCAAATATGACCTCGCCATCATCCTTGATGATGTGAGTTCCCTGGGTATCATGGGGCTGTTAGGAATTGGCTTTGCACTCGCCCTGATTAAGGCGCGCTGGCATTTGCCTCTCTCGTTTAGGCGCGCCTTGATTGTCGCGCTGTTAGTGGGTGGAGTAGGGCTGCTTTCGGAATTCAACTGGTGGTTTCTCTCCGACGCTGGCTATAGTACCATCGAGGATTATACGCTGTATCATTTCAAATACATATTTTCCATTTTCATGAGTGCATTTATGGCGGCAGTCGGGATTTTGCTTCTGTGGGTAACCGCGCATTGGATGGGGAAACAGGTCTGGCATCTGGAGGATCGTATCCTTTCGCGGCGGGGTGATTTTTGGACCAATGTGGCGCATTCTACCGGGCGCGGATTGGCTCTGGCGGGCATCCATTTCGGCTACCTGACACTTTTCTATTTTATAGCCACGGAGATTTTGGGGGCTTGGAGCCCTATTGATGTGGGTTACAGCAACAGCTACGCCACGCCTCTTCCGTTTGTGACGGCGATTGAGATGGGTGTGGTGGCGGCAGTCCAGGAAGAGGCGGCTTTTCGTCTGTTTGGAATTAGCGCCGTATTGTGGCTCGCCAGTAACTTCACGCGCTTGCCCAAGGGCTGGCGTGTGGCGTTAGCGCTGCTCATTCCGGCGGTGCTGTGGGGATTTGCGCATTCCACGTATGTCCGCGACCCCATTTACTTCCGAGGTATTGAACTGACTGTGGTGGGGCTGTTGTACGGCATCGTCTTCCTCAAATCTGATTTGCTGACCGTGATTGTTGCCCACTGCACGTATAACGCGCTTTTGACTGCCTTGCCGATGTTGCGCTCAGGGCAACCCGCCTTTGTGGCTTCAGGGCTGGTCGTCATTGCTATCTTAATCGCGCCACTGTTTATCTGGGCTGCGCGCGCTTTGCGTCACCGCGGCGTTGTGAGGTTGCCGGCGCCTGTGATTCGCAACGGCGTGGCTGAAGATGCGGGCGCGTTGGCTACACTTGTGGCTGATGAGGAGACTTGGCGGGAGAGGCTCACGGCTGAGAAAACCGTGACGCTCAGTCTGAAGGTGGGCGACGCATTGGTCGGTGTGGCTGCGGCAGAAGTGCAGGATGAAACGGCGCAGCTGCTCGCGCTCACAGTTGCGCCCGCGTGGGAGCGGCAATATTGGGGCAGCGAATTGCTGCTGGCGCTGCAGCAGGCGTGCCGGGCGCGCGGCGCTCAATCGCTGGAGGTGAGGACTATTACGGGGAATCATGCCTGTGAGCAATTTTTCAATGCCCAGCAATGGTCCCCTGCTGCAAAGATCCTGCAACAGAGCCTTGAGCCACCCGTACCTTTCTCATGGCGGACTCTAGTGCGATCCTTGCGCCGGAATCCGGGTTAAGCTGAGCTTCCAGAAGCTGTGCTATAGCCTCGCTGTGTTGTGGTTTCACTACACCGTAGCCCCGTTAGGTATAGAAGGGTGTAGTTCAACTTGGGGGCAAAAACAAGATTGTTATTGTACAAACATCTTTTCTTTTATGGATTTTCGCGGCGGGGTTTTACCCGCCGCGAAAATCCATTTTCTTGCCCGCGCCTGAAACCGTCGCCCGGGCATGAGATGCACCCGTACAAAACGTAACTGTTCGGCGTTTTCTTGCTTGCCGCTACGAAGAGCGGCTGAAGCCGCGGTTTTAGGGGTGATTTTCGATGCCGCACGCAGCGCGGCATCGAAAATCACCCTTTTTAACGGACTTTAGTCCGCAGTGTGCGCCTTGTGATGGAAGTCTGAACAGTCACTACAAAACTCTTGATTGACACCCAGCGTGCGTGATGTTATGATGGGCGTCTGAAAGATCAAATAGGTTAACGACTGGAGAGTTTTCATGCGATCCCGAAGATGTTCACTTCTCAGCCCACTTCTGGGCCTGCTGCTCAGCCTGCTTCTGCTAGCTGGCTGTGCCACGCCTACGCCACCCCCGCTCCCTACAGCGACGCCGACTATCACGCTGACCCCGACGGCAACGCCCACACCCACGTCAACCCCGACCCCCACAGCCACTCCCACGCCCACCCCCACACCGGTGCCCGCCCTGGCGCTGGCATTGCCCGATCTCGATGGCGTTTCGCCGCTGGAGCCGTTGCCCCTCTCTGTGGTTTTGGAACCGTTGACAGAAGCTTCGGTCGCTGCCGCAACGAGTGCTGTGATTACGGCAACGGTCCGCGATCCCGGTGGCGCAATCTTCGCTTTGTTGCCGCTGACTCTGGAGGAGGAAAGCCGCTATGCGAGCACGGCGCCGGTAATCCTGCCCCTCGACGCGTTATCTGGTACATGGCGAATCGCCATTACCGTCACCGCTCCTATCGAGGTACGCGGCGCGCGAGAACTCTTATTTGAGCCTGAACAAATCGCCTTCCATGATCTCACGGGGGTGTTGCCTTCTTCTGCGCGTATCCTGTTGCCGGTGGTCTTTGAGGAGGTCGCCGCGCGGGGTGATGATTGGGCTGGTGGGCGTATTTGGGAGTACGCGAATAGCGAATTAGCGCTATGGTGGGCGCCTGGTCCCACGGAACCACTGCAAGCTGACACCGCCTGGGCGTTGATCGAAGCTACCTATGAACCGGACCGGCGCGGGGCGCTACCCGAAATCCTGGATTTCGAGGAAGCTATGTGGGGTGAGCGCCCGGCGTTACGCTTCCGCGAGACCTGGCCCGGACGTTCCGGCGGCGAAGCCACGGTGTGGGTTATTCAGGGCAAGGATTACCGGCTTTACCTGCTGCGCACGCGCCCCTTGGGTGGGCGTGTGGTCCATCCGCTGGTGGCGCGGGTTGCGGAGAGTTTCACCGTAGAGTAAGGGTCGGGGGAGTTAGAAGAACAGAATCGGTGTACCCACACGCTTGTCGCTCTGGATGAACTCGTCCTCGAAGCCCCCCACAGGGTGCGTCCAGCGGTAGACGAAGCGCGCCGTCTCGTTGGGGGCATTGACGCAACCATGACTGCGTCGGACGCCGAAATCATTGTGCCAGTAGACCCCGTGGATGGCGCGCCCCTCCAGGTCGAAGAAGGTATTCCACGCAATTCCGGGCAGGTCAAAGAGGTCGCCGGGGTCTTCCAGTTCAGGACCGTCTTCATAGGGTGTGTTCGCCATGTGCCGTGAGCCTTGCTTCAGCAGCACGCTGCGCTCCCCGGTGGGTGTGGCGTGGGCGCCTGTTCCAGAGGCAATCAGGCTGGTGAACACGGGGGTCTCACCCTCGAAACAGGTAAGACGTTGCGCGGTCAGATCTACTTCGATGCGTTTGCGTCCGACAAAGGGGCGTATGGGGGCAATCTCCTGCCGTGGTACGCGTCGCACATCTTTTGCCAACACCCATTGGTGATTCGTCCGCTGTCGTGGCGGGTAATCGTCGAAGACCTTGTACCAACCAACGCCCGCTTCATCCTCGTAGGTATCAATTACCCAGAGCACACAACCGCCGTAGAAGGTGTATTGCTTCCGAGCGTTCACCGAAGGTTGGGTATACCCTCCTGTTGTTACCTGTGAGATTTCTCCCCAGAATCCCCACTCGCCGAGTTCTTTGATGAAAGGCTGCGGGGGATAGATGCGCATGGGCAGCACCCAGGCTGAATGGGCATAGCCTAGCGGTGTGCGATACCACAGGTCATTATGGGCGCTGAAGGGCGCGCGTACCTCTTCCAGCAATTCTACGGCTTGATCCCGCGCGCGGGTATCCAGGCGGGTTGCGGAGGCGCTAGGCTCTTCGTAGAAGGCAACGGTGTGGATTGGGCGTCCCATCCACACCCAGGGCTCTACCTGTCGCCCGGGTAGATAATCTGTGCCGGGTGGCAATAGCTCCGACGGGTAGTGCGCTCGCGCGTGGAGCACGGGCGAGAAAGTTGCCGTCGCAGCGGCGGCGGCGATGAGTTTGAGCATCTGGCGGCGGGTGAGCAAGTATGACATGGCATCCTCCACCGCAAAGTGTAACACAAAGAGGGCGATGCGGCAAGCTGCAGTTGGGGCTGGGCGCATTTCAGGATGGGGGCAAGTTAGCATAAGCGCGAGACCACAGTTCATCAAAGCGTTGGTCTCCAGTCAGGACCGCCGCGCGCAGCATCAGCATATGCTCAGCCCCCAAACGACTCCAACGCATTCCGGGACCAGTGACGCGGGCTTTGAATTGCTTGGCGCCACTTTCAACAGCCCCACTGCCAAT